>JANOQJ010000008.1:0-113187 GCA_031414805.1 Comamonadaceae bacterium | reverse complement strand
CGACGCGCTGGTCGCGGCGCGCAACCAACTGCTCGGCCTGGCCGGAAAAAGCAAGATCCTGGCCGGGGTGCGCCCCGATGGCCTCGACGACGCACCGCAGATCAAGCTCGACGTCGATCGTGACAAGGCGAGCGCGCTCGGTGTCGGCTTCGACGCCATCAACGCGGCGCTGTCGTCGGCGTTCGGCTCGGCCTACGTGAACGACTTCCTCAACGCCGGCCGCTTGCAGCGCGTGATCGTGCAGGCCGACGCGCCGGCGCGGATGCAACCCGAAGACCTGCTCGCGATCAATGCGCTGAACAACAAGGGCCAGGCGGTGCCGTTTTCGTCGTTCGCAAGCACGCGCTGGATCACTGGCCCGGTGCAGACGGTGCGCTACAACGGCTACCCGACGATGCGCATCTCGGGCGACGCCGCGCCCGGCCAGAGCACCGGCCAGGCGATGATCGAGATGGAGCGCCTCGCAGCCCAGTTGCCGGCTGGCTTCGCCTACGAATGGACCGGCCAGTCGCGCGAGGAGCGCATCGCCGGCAAGCAGGCTTACCTGCTCTACGGCTTCGCGATCCTGGCCGTGTTCCTGTGCCTGGCCGCGCTGTACGAGAGCTGGTCGATTCCGGTGTCGGTGCTCCTCGTCGTGCCGCTCGGGCTGCTCGGCGTGGTGCTGGCGACGATGGGGCGCGGCCTGGCGAATGACGTGTACTTCCAGGTCGGGCTGATCACGATCATCGGCCTGTCGGCGAAGAACGCGATCCTGATCATCGAGTTCGCGAAGGATTTGCAGGCGCAAGGCAGAACGGCGATCGAGGCCGCACTCGAAGCCGCGCACCTGCGGTTCCGGCCGATCGTGATGACCTCGCTCGCGTTCATCCTGGGCACGGTGCCGCTGGCGATCGCCACCGGCGCCGGCTCGGCGAGCCAGCGCGCCATCGGCACCGGCGTGATCGGCGGCATGGTCACGGCGACCCTGCTCGGCGTCTTTTTCATCCCGGTGTTCTACGTCGTCGTGCGCCGCATCGCCAAGGGCAGCGAGCGTCAGCGCAAGCTCTACCGGCACGAACTGAGCCGGGCGGCGCCGGTGGCCCCTGCCGCGGGTTCGGAGGGGCAGTCGTGAGCGCGGCTCGCCTGCCTCGCGGTCTCGGCCTCGTCGCGGCGCTGCTGCTGGCCGGCTGCACCTCGCTCGCGCCCCCCTACGAGCAACCGCCGCTGCCGGTGGCCGAGCGCTATCCCGACACCGGCGCGCCGGCCGGCACCGGTGCGAGCGCGAAGGCGGCGCCCGATCTGGCCTGGCAGCAATACTTCAGCGACCCGCGGCTGAAGGAGTTGATCGAGCTCGCGCTGCGCTTCAACCGCGACCTGCGAGTCGCCGTGCTCAATATCGAGGTCGCCCGCGCGCAGCAACAGATCGGCCGCTCGGCGCAAGTGCCCGGCCTGAACGCGACCGCAATCGGCAACCGCGAAACGAATGCGAACGGCGGCATCACGTCGTCGTATCTCGCCGGCCTCAACGTACCGCAGTTCGAGCTCGACTTCTTCGGCCGGGTCAAGAACCTGAGCGATGCCGCGCTCGGCCAGTACCTCGCCACCGACGAGGCCCGCAAGACGACCCAGATCGTGCTCGTGGCCACGGTCGCGAATGCCTACCTTGAGCTGCTCGGCGCCGTCGAACAACTCGCTTTGACGGGGCAGACGCTGGCCACCCGCGAGGAGTCGCTGAAGCTGACGAAGCTGAGGTTCGACAACGGCGTCGCTTCCACGCTCGACGTGGCGCAGCAGCAGTCGCTGGTCGAAGGGGCGCAGGTGGCGCTGCAGATTTTGAAGCGCCAGCGGATGCAAAGTGAGAACGCACTGGTGTTGCTGATCGGCCGCCCGGTGACGCTCGAGATGCCGGCCGGCTCGACGCTGGTCGGGATGTCGATCGGCCCCGAGCTGCCGGTGGGGCTGCCTTCGGACCTGCTCGCAAGCCGGCCCGACATCCGCCAGCAGGAGCAACTGCTGCGCGCCGCCAACGCCAACATCGGCGCGGCGCGGGCGGCGTTCTTCCCGCGCATCACGCTCACGGGCAGCGCCGGCTTGGCCAGCGGCAGCCTGACCGACCTGTTCAAGTCGGGCGGGCTCGCCTGGTCGTTCACGCCGCAGATCGTGCTGCCGATCTTCGACGGCGGCTTGATCCAGGCCAACCTCGACATCGTCACCGCGCAGCGCGAGATCAGCCTCGCCCAGTACGACAAGACGGTGCAGACGGCGTTTCGCGAAGTCGCCGACACGCTGGCCGGGCAGGCCACGCTGACCGAGCAGTTGCAGGCCCAGCGGGCGCAGGCCGCGGCCGAGCAAACCCGCTTCGATCTGTCGGACCTGCGCTACCGCAGCGGCATCTCGAGCTACCTCGATGTGCTCGACGCGCAGCGCACCTTGTTCGTCGCGCAGTTGGCGACGGTGCAGGTGAAGGTCTCGCAGCTGCAGAACCAGGTCACGCTTTACAAGGTGCTCGGCGGCGGCTGGACCGAGCCCATGCCGGCAGCGAACTGAGCTACTTCGCGGGCGGGCGAAGCTTGGCGACGGCGCCGGCCGTCGCATTCGGTGTGGCTTTGTTGCCCCAGCTCGTGCGCACATAGTTCGCCAGGTCGGCAATCTGGGTGTCGGTGAGCTGTGACGCAAAAGACGGCATCGGGATGTATTTGCCCTGCGCCGGAATGCCACCGAGCACCACTTTCAAGATGTCGGCCGGGTCGGGCGCAATCACCGCGCCGTTGCCGGCCAGCGGCGGGAACACGCCGGGCAGGCCGCGGCCGCCGGACTGGTGGCAGCCGGCGCAGTGGTCGAGGTAGAGCGTCGCGCCCTGGGCGCGCGTCGGGTCGGGTGCGGCCTTGGCGGTGCGCAGCGACGAGTTCACGGGGATCGATTTCAGGTACTCGCCCATGGCGGCCAGGTCGGCGTCCGACAACTGGCTGGTGCTGTTCTTCACGACCTCGGCCATCGGCCCGAGCGCGGTCGTCTTGCCGGTGACGGCGCCGGTCTTGAGATAGGTCGCGATCCCGGCCGCCGTCCAGCCGCCCAGGCCGGTGTGCAGGTTCGACGACAGGTTGAGCGCGAACCAGCCGTCGATCGTCGCCCCGGTGTAGGCCTTGTCTTTCTCGATCCCGCCGAGCAGGTTGCGTGGCGAGTGGCAGGAACTGCAATGGCCCAGCCCTTCGACCAGGTAGGCGCCGCGGTTCCACGCCGCCGACTTGGCCGGATCGGGCTTGAAGCTGCCTTCGTTGAAGTACAGCTCGCGCCAGACCATCATCGACCAGCGCTGGTTGAAAGGGAAGCTCAGGTGGTTGATCGTGACCGGGTTCGACACCGGCGCCACCGTGCGCAGGAAGGCGAAGATCGCGTCGCTGTCCTGGCGTGTGACCTGGGTGTAGAAGTCGAATGGCATGACCGGGTACATGTCTTGCCCGAGCTTGTTCACGCCGTCATGCATCGCGCGGTAGAACTCGTCGGCCGACCAGCGGCCGATGCCGGTTGCGGCATCCGGCGTGATGTTCGGCGCGAGCAAGTAGCCGAACGGCGTGTCGAGACGCAAGCCGCCGGCATACGGCGCGCCGCCCACGGCGGTGTGGCACGAGATGCAATCGCCCGCGAGGGCCAGGTAGGCGCCGCGCTGCACCGGGTCGTTGCTCGCCGCCGGCGCGGTCGGGGAGGGCGCTTGCGCTGCGGCCGCGCCGAGCAGGGCGCACCAGCACAGTGTCATCGCCAACAGGTTGCGGGTCGATCGCGTTCGGCTCATGGACGGCACCTGTGGTGAGCGGTTGACGACGGCGATTGTAAGGACGCGGCGGCAGGGCAAACGACGGGGCAGGGCGCCGCGGATTGATGAACAATACGCCCCGAGGCAAGCACTGCCGGCGCGTCACCGAACGCGATCGCCCCCCCACAACCGGAGTTCCCGATGACAGGCCTTGCACGGCGTGACCCAGCGCCCCCGCGGCAAACCCCGCCGCGAGTGGCGCGTTCGGCCTGACCATGCAGGCCGCAGCACGCCGTGCGCTCGCCCGGGTCGGCCTGACCGGCCGCCGCAGCGCCGCCGCGGCGCAGGCGCGTCCGGAACTGATGGCGTGCGAAGAGTGCGATGCCGTCTACACCCGACGCCCGCTGGCGGCGGGCGAGGTCGCGCGCTGCTCGCGCTGTGCTGCCGTGCTGGGCAGAGGGCACTTTCTTGCAGTTGATGGCCAGTTGGCGCTGGCGTCCGGTGCGCTGGTGGTGTTTGCCCTGGGCAACGTGACCGACATCGTGACCCTCGACCTCGGCGGCGTGCGCTCGCCGGTGACGCTGTACGAAGCGGTCTGGGCGACCTGGGTCACCGGCGAACGGATCGTTGCGCTACTGGCCGGCGCCACCGCGATCGCGTTTCCGCTCGCCGTGATCCTGCTTCGCATGTACGTGTTGACGCCGCTGGCGATGGGGCGGCGAGCGCGCGGCTTCGTGCCGGCGATGCGCGCGCTGCGCTGGGTCGGCCGCTGGAGCATGGTCGAGGTCTTCATGGTCGGCACGCTGGTCGCGGTGGTGAAGCTCGCTGGCCTGGCCAGCGTCGTGCCCGGGGTCGGCATCTTCTCGTACGCCGTGCTCACGGTGTTGCTCGCCGCCACCCACAGCGCGGGCCTGCACGGCCTGTGGCAGCGCGCTGGCGAGTTGCCGTCATGAGCGCGCCGGGCCGCCCCAAGAGTGGATACCGGCGTGCGGCGCACGAAAACACGTGGGTGAACGCGCTGGCGTCGCCGACCCAGGTGCCGACCGCTCGCGCGCGCGGCCTGATCGGTTGCGAATGCTGCGGGCTGGTCAGCGCGGCGCCGGCGGCGGGGGTGTCGGCACGCTGCCCGCGCTGCGGCTTCGCGCTGCATGGCCACAAGCCGGAGTCGCTGCAACGCGCCAGTGCCTATTTGCTCGCCGCCGTGGTGCTTTACGTGCCGGCCAATACCTTGCCGATCATGATCACCTCGAGCGTGATCGAGGGCCGCGGCAGGCACACCATCTTCGGCGGCATCATCGAGCTCTGGCACACCGGCTCGTGGGACCTGGCCCTGATCGTCTTCATCGCCAGCATTGCGGTGCCGATCCTGAAGATCGCCTCGCTCGGGCTGCTCATCCTCACCGCGCGGCGCCGCTCGCGCTGGCGGCAGGCGGAACGGGCCAGCCTGTACCGCCTGGTCGAGACGGTCGGCCACTGGTCGATGCTCGACGTGTTTGTGGTCGTCTTGCTGGTCGGCATGGTGCGCTTCGGCGCCGTGGCCAGCATCGAGCCTGCCGCCGGGTTGCTGGCCTTCGGCGCCGTTGTCGTGTTGACCATGCTCGCCTCGTCGAGCTTCGATCCCCGCCTGATCTGGCCCGAGCCTACTGCCGATGACTGAGCCGCAAATTCCCGCCGAGCCTGAAGGTGCCGCGCCGAGCTACCCCGAGGCGACCGTCGTGCGCGGAAAGAAAACGCGCCTGTCGCTGGCCTGGATCGTGCCGATCGCGGCGATCGTGGTCGGCGCCGTGCTGATCGCGCGCACCGTGCTGCAGGCCGGCCCCACGATCACCATCACCTTCCGCAATGCCGAGGGCCTGGAGGCCGGGCGAACCGAAATCCGCTACAAGGAAGTGGTGGTCGGCAAGGTCACCAAGGTCGGGTTGAGCCCCGACCGCGAACGCGTCATTGCAACCGTCAAGCTGGACAAGAGCGTCGAGAACCTGGCCGTCGAAGACACCCGCTTCTGGGTCGTGCGCCCGCGCATCGGGCTGGCTGGCGTGAGCGGCTTGAGCACACTGTTTTCGGGCTCCTACATCGGCCTGGATGGCGGCGTCGCCGAGGAGTCCCGGCGGTTTTTCACCGGGCTCGAATCACCGCCGTTCCTGCTTCGCGGCGAACCGGGGCGCAGTTTCGTGCTGTCGGCCCCCGACCTGGGCTCGCTCGAGGTCGGCTCGGCGGTGTACTACCGGCGCACCCGGGTCGGCAGGGTGGTCGGCTTCGCGCTTGACCCGGCCACCGACAGCCTCTCGGTGCAGGTGGTGGTCGATGCGCCCAACGACCGGTTGGTCACGAGCCAGACGCGGTTCTGGAACGCCAGCGGTATCGACCTGTCGATCAACGCCAGTGGCCTGACGCTCGACACCCAGTCGATCGCTTCGGTGCTGGTGGGCGGCGTGGCCTTCGCCAACCCGGCCGATGCGGCCTCGGCGCCGTCGGCGGTCGGCGGCGATCGATTCAAGCTGTTCGCCAACCGCAAGGCCGCGCTGGCGCCGCCGGACGGCGAGCCGCAACTGATCCGGATGGTGTTCGAGCAGGCCCAGCGCGGGCTCGTGGTCGGCGCGCCAGTGGACATGCTCGGGGTCGAGCTCGGCAACGTTCGCAGCGTGACGCTGCAGCACGTGTCCAAGAGCGACAAGTACCCGGTCGAGGTGGTCGCCGAAGTCTTTCCGCTGCGGCTCGGCGGGGTGCGGCGCCAGTTCACCGCGCCGCCCAGTGCGGGTGAAACGGAGAACGCGCTGTTCATGAAGCGCCTGGTCGAAAGCGGCTTGCGGGCGCAGGTGCGCACCGGCAACTTGCTCACTGGCCAGCTCTACGTTGCGCTCGACTTCGACCCCAAGGCATCGAAGGCGTCCCTCGATCCCCGTACCAACCCGCCGACAATTCCCACGATCCGGGGCACCTTGAGCGATCTCCAGCCGCAACTGGCCGAGATCGTCGCCCGCCTCGGCAAGGTCAAGTTCGACGAGATCGGCAGCGGCTTGCAAGACACGCTGCGCAGCGCGGGAACGGCCAGCGACGGCTTGCGCGACACGCTGGCGAGCGCCAATGCAGCGATTCGGCAGTTGTCGCCCGAGGCCCAACGCACGCTCGCCGACGTGCAGAAAACACTCACCTCGGCCCAGGCCGCGCTGGCCAACCTCGACCGCAATGTGCTGCAGGGTGACGCACCGTTGCAGCGCAGCGTGGAGCAGACGCTGCTCGAAGTGCAGCGCGCCTCGCAAGCCTTGCGCGTGCTCGGCGACTACCTGCAACGGCACCCGGAATCGCTGCTGCGCGGCAAGCCGGCCGACGCCGAACCGACCCAACCCTCCGAGAGCCGACGATGAGCAGACGATTCGCGGGTCTTGATCCCCACCGCGGCGCAGCCACAGCAGGCGCCTGCTTGGTTGCCGCGTGGCTCGGCGCCTGCAGCAGCCTGCCAGCGCCGGTGTTCCACAGCCTCATGCCGGCGTCCACCGTCACCGGGCCGCGGGTCTCGGCCGCCGGAGCGGTAGCCTGGGAAGTATTGCCGGTCACGGTGCCGGCGCAAGTCGATCAGCCGCAATGGGTGGTTCAATCCGTCGATGGCAGCCTGGCCGTACTGGAGCAGCAACGCTGGATCGCGCCGCTGAGCGCGGAGATCGGCGCTGCGGTGGCCGAGCGGCTGACCCAGATGGTTGGTGCACCAGCGGCGGCAAGTTCGGTCGCGAACGGCAAGCAATGGCGCGTTCGTGTCGAGGTGCAGCGTTTCGACGCGGCGCCGGGGCGCGAAACGCGGCTGGAAGCTCGGTGGTCGCTGCGCTCGGCCGTCGACGGGGCGCCGACGCTGAGTTGCCGTGGCGAGTTCGTGCAGGCGGTTTCGGGCACGGGCTACCTTGCGCTCGCCAAGGGGCACCAGCAAGGCGTGGCCCAACTCGGCGATTCGATCGGCCGGGCGCTCAAGGCCATGAGCGCGGGGCAGCCGGCGACGTGCGAAGGATAGAGCGAGAGACAGTGATCGGTGGGCGGCGAAGCGCCTGCGCTGGCTGCCGACAGTGCCGCCGGAGCAGCGATGCGGCACCAGGCCCACAGCCTCACCACGCATCCTCTTTACTTTACATAATATACATCGTAGCAAGTACAAAGCAGCGGCTCGGGCCCAACTGTGTCGCCCGAAATCAGGCGTCGTCGGGTTCTGCCTGCGAGTCGATGGCGTTGTCGAACGCATCCAGATCGGTGCCGGCGCGGGCGATCAGCGGCCGGTCCAAAGGCCGGCACACACGGCGCTGAAGCCGGGCAAGACGGTCCGACCGCTCCATCGCCTGGATCACGCTCTGCGGGTCCATCATCAGCGCAAAGGGGTCGGATACCGGGTGTTGCTTGTCCATGACGAACTCCTTGAGTTGTTGCCTTTCGACACAGCCAACTCTAGGCGCGGCGCCCGGCGCGCCTAGTCGGCGCAACACCAATCCGCGTGTCAGGCAAAGCCTGACACGGCGCGGCCCGCGTCGGCCTCAGGGCTTGGAGAGCTGCGCGGCGAGCGAGTCGCGACCGGCGCCCTGGGCGTGATCGGCGGCAGTCAGGTTCAAGTCGCTGGTCCGCGCCCGGTCGGCGCCTGCGGCCAGCAGCAGCATGACGCTGTCTTCCTTGCCGTAGCGGGCCGCCATCATCAGCGGCGTGGTCCGGTTCGGTGACTCGGCATCGACGACTGCGCCGCGCTCGAGCAGCAAGCGCACGATCCTCGGCTCCGGGCCGGTGGCTGCGTAGTGCAGCGGCGTCCAGCCGGCTTGGTTGACCGGCGCCCCGCGCGCCAGGAGGCGCTGGGTCCAGTCGAGTTGGCCCTTGAGCGCCGCCATCATCAGCGCCGATTCGCCGGCCGGGTTGACCAGGCCGACCTGCGTTTCGGGCCGCGCAATCAGGGCTTCCGCAACCGCCAGGTTCTCGCCTTGCAGCGCGAGGATCAGCGCCACCTGGCCCTTCGGATCGCGAGTGTTGGGGTCGAAGCCGCGCTCCAGAAGCGCGCTGACGGACCGCCCGTCGTTGCGCTTGACGGCCACGAAAAAGTCATCATACGCACCGGCCCGTGCTGCAGAAAAGTAAGCGATAACAACGAGATAGGCTGTATATCTAATCCAGTTTCTCATGATTTGGATCTCAGCTGGGGCGGATTGACACGGGCGAACAAGCGCTCGAAATTGGCCGTAGTCGCCTCGGCGACCCGCTCCACCGTGCAGCCCTTGAGTTGCGCGAGTTGGTCGGCGACGAGCGGCACATACGATGGATTGTTGGTGCGGCCGCGGTGCGGCACCGGCGCCAGGTAAGGGCTGTCGGTTTCGATCAGGCAGCGGTCGAGCGGCACGAACTTCGCCACGTCACGCAGATCGGCAGCATTGCGAAACGTCAGGATGCCGGAGAAGGAAATGTAGAACCCCAGGTCCAGCGCCGCGCGGGCCACCGCTTCGGTTTCGGTGAAGCAGTGAAACACGCCACCTGCCGCCCCACTACTTCCATCTTCGCCCTGCTCTTTCAAAATAGCCAGCGTGTCGTCTGAAGCAGCGCGGGTGTGAATGATCAGGGGTTTGCCAACTTGCTGCGCCGCGCGGATGTGTGTGCGAAAGCGCTCGCGCTGCCATTCCATATCGCTTGTGGTTCGCCCGCCTTTGCGCTCCTCCATCTGGTAGTAATCCAACCCGGTTTCGCCGATGGCCACCACGCGGGCCAAGGCGGAGCGCTCGGTCAGGTCTTGCAGCGTGGGCTCCTGCACGCCTTCGTTGTCGGGGTGCACGCCGACCGAACACCAAAAGTTGTCGTAGGCCAGCGCCAGCGCGTGAACATCGGCAAATTCTTCCAGCGTGGTGCAAATACACAGCGCCCGGTCCACCTGGGCTTGCTGCATGGCCTGGCGGATCTGGGGCAGGTCGGCCACCAGTTCGGGAAAGCTCAGGTGGCAGTGCGAGTCAACAAACATGAATTTTTGAACGAAATAGGCGTTTCGCCCTTGTAAATACTGCTCAAGCAGCTATAGAAAACGTAGCAAACGACAGGTCAAATCGTCTGAGTGGGCCGTTCGGAGCCCAGGTGAGCACCCAGCACTTCTTCAATTTTCGACTTGAGTACCCGGGATTTGTCGTCGGGCGGAAAGCGTATGCCCACGCCTTGGGTGCGGTTGCCCGCCGCGCGGGCTGGCGTGATCCAGGCCACCTTGCCGGCAATCGGGTAGCGCTGCGGGTCTTCGGGCAAGGTCAGCAGCACATACACGTCATCGCCCAGCTTGTAGTCCCGCGCGGTGGGGATGAACACGCCGCCATCGGTGAACAAAGGAATGTAGGCGGCGTACAGCGCTGCTTTTTCCTTGATGGCTAGCTGGATGACGCTGGGGCGGGGGGTGGTGGGGCTGGGTGTGCTCATCGTTTGGCAGGTGTGTGGCGGGCGCTCATCAACGTGAGTTTAGGGCGCTGTGGGCCTGACTTACAAGGCTTTCCAGCATGAGCCCGGCATTGAAAGGGTGTTCGGCGGTTCGGGCGCTTTGATTCAGCGCCTTGGCCCAGGCGGCTAACGCGGCCATGGGCGGTGGCGGGGACAGGTCTTGCGCGTCAAAAAAACGGGGTTGCGCGCCGACTTGCACACACATCTGGTCGTGGCAGAGCTTTTGCAACACGTCCACCGCCTGGGGTGGCGACCAGCTGGCCAGCGCCGAGGGATCGCCGCGCAGCAAGGCACGCGGCAACTGCGCCCAGGCGGCGGGCGAGCTGTCTTGCGCCACCTGCAGTGCCTCATGGGGCCGGCCACCGCTGGCACGCAGCGCCTGTCGGGCAGGCACCTCCGCCACGCCCTGAGCCACCAGCCACGGCAGGGCCTGCGCCGGGTCGGGCCACAGCAGCGAGTGCCCGATGCAGCGGCTGCGAATGGTGGGCAGTAACTGGTGCGCCGCCTCCGAGGCCAGCACAAATTTCATTTCACCGGGTGGCTCTTCCAGGGTTTTGAGCAGGGTGTTGGCGGCAATGTGGTTCATGCGCTCGGCCGGGTAGACCAGCACCACCTTGCCTCGCCCCCGCCCGCTGGTGCGCTGGGAAAATTCCACCGCATCACGCAAGGCTTCCACGCGGATTTCTTTGCTGGGTTTGCGCTTTTTGTCGTCAATTTCCTGTTGGGCCTTTTCGGGCAACGGCCAGCCCAGACGCAGCATGTCCGTTTCGGGCAGCAGCACGCACAAATCGGCGTGCGTGCGCACGTCGATGGCGTGACAACTGGCGCACTGGCCGCAAGCACCGTGTTCGCTGGGGTTCTCACACAGCCAGGCGCGCACCAGGGCCAGCGCGAGGGGGTACTGCCCCAAACCGGGCGGGCCCAGCAGCAGCCAGGCGTGGCCGCGCTGGGCCAGCAGGGTTTGCAGCTGGGTGCTCAGCCAGGGGGCCAGGGTTTCGGTCATCCCATAGGCCCACTGTTGGCCGCCACCATGATGGACAGCCAGCCTTTGCGCACCAGAATTTGCGTGAGCTGCTGCCAGACCTTGTGACGTGCCGGTGTGGCATCGATCCGGGCAAAGCGCTGCGGTTGACTCGCGGCGCGCTGCGCGTAGCCAGCGGCGACGCGGGTGAAAAACTCAACCGGCTGAGCTTCAAATTTATCGGGCACACGCGCACCGGCAAGGCGTGCGGCAGCAGCCTCGGGGGGCAGGTCGAACCACAGGGTGAGGTCGGGTTGGCGGATCGAGCCGTGCGCCGCATCGGGCAAACTTTGAACCCAGTTTTCGAGCGTGGTCAGCACCGCCAGATCAAAGCCACGTCCTGCGCCTTGGTAGGCAAATGTGGCGTCAGTGAATCGGTCGCACAGCACCACATCGCCACGGGCCAGGGCCGGTTCAATGACCTGCTGCAAGTGGTCGCGCCGGGCGGCAAAGATCAGCAATGCCTCGGTCAGCGCGTCCATCGGGTCGTTGAGCACCAGGCTGCGCAGCTGTTCAGCTAGCGGCGTGCCACCAGGCTCGCGGGTGGTGGTGACCGATCGGCCCTGGGCCTTGAATGCACGGGCCAGGCTGTCGATATGGCTGGATTTGCCAGCACCGTCGATGCCTTCAAAGCTGATGAAAAGGCCCGGTTTGGTCATGGTTAAACGATTCTTCGACCAGCATGGTGTGGGGTTAGGTTAAGAACGCAAAGGGCGCAAAGATTTCGCAAAGGGCGCAAAGGAAAACCAGGAGACAGTTGTTTTTGATTTCGAATTTTTTGCGTTCTTTGCGTAACTTTTGCGTACTCTGCGTTCAAAAAATCGATTGAGTGGCACATGCGTTTGGAGCACGTCGCGTTCTTTTTCACTGACCACCCCGCTGGAATTTGTTCACCGCGCGATTGTGCGCGTCCAGGTTGGCGCTGAACTCGCTCGAGCCGTCGCCACGCGCCACAAAGTACAGCCACTGAGTCGGCGGCGGCTGCACGGCGGCCAGTAGGGCGGCCTTGCCGGGCATGGCAATGGGCGTGGGGGGCAGTCCGCGGCGGGTGTAGCTGTTGTAGGGCGTGTCGGTTTGCAGGTCTTTTTTGCGCAAATTGCCGTCAAACGACACACCCATGCCGTAAATCACGGTCGGGTCGGTCTGCAGCGGCATGTTGATGCGCAGGCGGTTGGTAAACACGCTGGCCACCAGCGGGCGGTCGCTGGCAAGACCCGTTTCTTTTTCAACAATGCTGGCCAGAATCAAGGCTTCCTCAGGAGTTTTCACCACTGCATCGGGCGCGCGCTGGGTCCAGGCCGCGTCGAGTTTTTTATCCATCGCCCGCAAAGCGCGGGCCAGCAAGGCCAGGTCGGTGCTGCCTTTGGCAAAAGTGTAGGTGTCCGGGAAGAAGCGGCCTTCGGGGTGCACGCCAGGGCGACCCAGCTGATTCATAACCAAATCATCACTCAGCCCTTGTAGAGTCTGCTCAAGCAGCTCTTGTTTTGATAGCGCCGCCCGCATCTGACGAAAAGTCCAACCTTCTACCAGGGTGATGGATTTGAGACTTTCTTCGCCACGCACGAGCTTTCGCAGCAGGCTGCGCGGCGTGAGGCCGGTGGTCAGCTCGTAACTGCCGGCCTTGATCTGGCGACTTTTGCCAGACAGGCGAAACCACGCCAGGAGCCAGGCGGGGTCAGTCTGCACACCCGCATCGACCACCGCCTGAGCCACCTCGCGTGGCAGGGTGCGCGGCTCAATCGACAGGTCGATGCTGGCCGCTGAGAGACTCAGCGGCTGGTGCAACCACCACCAAACGGCACCGCCTGCCGTGGCCGCCAGGACGCACAGCGCAAAAAACAACGTGAACAACAAGCGCCGCACAAACAACCTTATGGGTGTGGTGATGCACTCTTCTTGCGACATAAAAATGCGTCTTTTTCCCCGACTCGTCGTTGCAAATGCTCGTCATGCCGCCCGGCATGCCTGCGCTGTGCGCCTAGATTCGGGAAAAAATCCATCATTTTTATCAGTCGCAAGCAGAGTGCATCACCACACCAGGGGAATCAAGATGAGCGGTCATGATAATTGACACATGAACCAAGCCATTTCAGACCCCAAGCACCCCTTGAACGGCATCTGTGCCCTGCCCCACCTGGGCATCATCCGCGTGCAGGGTGATGACGCGCAAAGTTTTTTGCAGGGCCAACTCACCCAGGACTTTGTGCTGTTGAAGCCCGAGCAAGCCCGACTGGCCGCCTTCTGCTCCGCCAAGGGGCGCATGCAGGCCAGCTTTGTGGGCTGGTTGCACGCGCCGGGTGAGGTGTTGCTGGTGTGCAGCGCCGACGTGCTGGGACCCACTTTGAAGCGCCTTTCGATGTTTGTCATGCGCGCCAAGGCCAAGCTGAGCGATGCCACGGGCGAGTTTGGCTTGTACGGTCTGGCGGGTACCGCTGTCGCAGACACTATGAAAAACATAGCTGCTCCAGCAGATTCCACCTGGGCTAGACACCGATTTGGTTCAAGCGATGCGGTTGTATTGCCCGTCGCCGACGGGCAACAGCGGGCACTGTGGTTGGTGCCCGTTGATGAAGCTCAGCCCGCCACAACCCTCAACCTGGACATCTGGCGCTGGGGCGAGGTGAAAAGCGGCGTGGCCACGATCAGTGCGGCCATCGTCGATGCGTTTGTGCCGCAGATGCTGAACTACGAGTCGGTGGGCGGCGTGAACTTCAAAAAAGGCTGCTACCCCGGCCAGGAGGTGGTGGCGCGCAGCCAGTTTCGCGGCTCGCTCAAACGGCGGGCGTTCATGGCGCAGTGCGATGTGGCCATCAACGTGGGCGATGAGGTGTTTCACGCATCCGACGCCGTGCAGCCGTGTGGCCTGGTGGCCCAAGTCGCACCACAGCCTGTTGGTACGGGCACCCTGGCCATCGTGTCCATGCAAGTCAGCGCAGCAGAAGCCGGTGCACTGACAGCGGGTTCGTCACAAGGCCCCGCGCTGCACCTGGAGCCTTTGCCTTACTTGCTGCTGGCCGATGTTTGAGGCGCTGGCGCCCGCACCAGTGACGTAGCGGGTGCCGCCGAGGCTGCCGATGAAGCAGGCTTGGCCGCCGGTGCTACGCGCGGCGTGGTCGTGCCCACGGTTGCCGTCGCGGTGGTGAGCGCGGGCACAGTCGTCGTCATGCCCAGTCGCGTCCAGAATTGCCCCGGCACCTGCTGGGCGAGGGCTTCTTTTTCTTCGGGCTTGCCCGCTTCCATGCCTTCCTTGAAAGCTTCAAAAGCCTTTTTCGGGTCTTTCATTCCGGTCAAATACATATTGCCCAGTTGAATCATCCCGGCGGCTTTACCCGTTGGCCAGCCCTTCAGGCGCAGCTCCATCGTTTTTTCGGCAAACGCAAAGTCGTTGGCACGCCAGGCCAGTACAAAGGCAGCATTGATCAAATCGTAGTCAAACACATTGGCCGCCACCGCTTCACGCGCCAGCTCCAGACCCCGGGCTTCTTTGCCGGTGCGGCTGAGCAAAATCACCTCCAGCGAGCGCACCGACGGCGCACGCGGCTGGATTTTTTTCGCCCGCTCCAGGTATTCCAGCGCCTTGTCGGGGTTGCCAATTGACGCGTAGCCGCGGGCCACGTTGCTCATGATGGCCACCACATAAGGCCGCGACGACAGCACGGTCTCCCACACCCACACCGCGTTTTTCCAGTCGCCCCACTTGGCCAGTTCGTCGGCCACCATGGGCGTGATTTTCCGGTAATGGGGGTTGATGTCTGTGCCTTCTTTGATGAGCTTGAGCATCTCGGCTTTGGACTTGTCCCATTTGGGGTTGTTGTAGTCGCCGTTGGCACTGATGGTCAGCGCAATCTTGGTGGCCTTGACGATTTTTCGCTCGCATTCAGCGGCTTGCTGGGTGATGTAGGCGGCCAGGGCCAGGCACAGCATGGCGGTCACGGCCAGGCCTTGCGACAACGCAGGTTTCCAGCCCACACGACCGGCGGCTAGCGGCCCGCGAATGCCCATCCGCGCATCAGACGCCGCCAGAATCGCCAGGCACACGGCAAACAAAGCGGCCGTGCTGGCCAAACGCCATGGAAAGCCCGCGTTGGAGACGATCAGGAAGGCCAACACGCTGGTCAGCGTCATGGCCCGCCACGGTGCCTCGGCCAACCCTTCCGGCGTTCGGGCGCGAATGGTTCGCCAGGCGGCATACAGCAAATAGCTGAGCAAGGTGATTAAAAAGAGCCAGCCCACCAGCCCGTATTCGGCCAGTAGCTGCAAAATTTCGTTGTGAACGTAATAGTCGGTTTCCAGCTGGGAGCCCTCGTTCTGATATAGCGGAATGTCGGCCTCCCAAGAGCCTGCACCCACGCCCGTCAAAGGCCGTTTTTCGATGATGCGGCCGGTGGCTTTCCACATGATCAGGCGTATGGAGAACGACTTTTCGGTGTATTCCTCTTTCACCGTCATCGACTTGGTTCGTGCAAATCCGCGCTCCAGAGCGGTCAAGCCGCGCTTTTCGGTGGCGTGCTCCTCAATCAGCTTGACGTTGCCCGTGGGAATAAAACCCAGGCCCACAAAGGTGGCCACCAACACGCCGACCGCCAGAATACGCTGCCCACCGTCCCACTTCACAAAGGCGAACTGGCGGCGATACAGCACCAGCACCAGAGGGATCAAAAACAGCAAAGCGCCTGTCGCAATCAGCGCCGAACGGGTACCCGTCATCATGATGGTGACCAACACGAAAGCATTGGAAAACGCCAGCAAGGCGATCACCGCAGACTGCCTGGCACGGGCCAGCAGCACAAACGAGAACGGCAGCGTACACACCGCGAACTCGGCAAAAAAGTTACGGTTCACAAAAGTGGAAGCGGGATTGGGGCCTTGCGGGAAGTACTTGAAATCAATCCAGAACTGCAGCGCTGTCCACAGCGCTGCAATCACCGCACCTACGTGAATACCCAAAGCCAAGGTGGGCAAGCGGTCACGGCTGAAGGTGTTGATGCCCAGCCACAGCACCACACTGAGCACAAACCAGCGAATCGCCTCCACGCCCGACAGGTAGGTGTGGGCCCAGAACATGCTGCCCAGGGCATACACGCACAGCGCAATCAGCGGCCACATCATCAAATGCCAGCGCAAGCCCTCACGCCGGTTGCGCTGCGTCCAGAAAAACAGCACGGCACCCACCAGCGTCATGATGGAAACGATGGCCGACTTGAGCGTGTCCTGCAGCATTTCCTCGTGAGGAACACCCATGGCGGGGGTGAAGACCATCATCAGCGCGAACAACACCACCGTCCAATCGCCGCGCACCACCTCGCCAGGCAGCGACTGCACCACTGAATTGGCTACAGGCTTTGCATAGGCCGTGTTGTTTCTGGCTTTGGTGCTGCCATTTGCCGGCCCGGCTGGACTGGCCGCTGGGCGGGGCTGTACGGCAGTCACGGTCACGGAGTCAGCTAATGCGTTGGCACCGGCTGGTGCGCTGCGCCCTGGAGGATTGCGTTTTTTCTTGGCCATGAAATCTGGGAATCAAACAGCAGCGGGGTTTGCTGCACAACCGCCGATTGTCGCTGCTGGACGTGTCGCTTTGCCCAGAACGCTTGCGTGGCAATAAAAGCTCAAGCTTTCAAGTCAGCCCACATCTCGATGTGCGCAATTCCGGCTTCCTGGTAAACCTCACCCTGCACCCGATAGCCCAGACGCTCATAAAACCCCTGCGCGCTGCATTGCGCGTGCAGCATCACCCGGGTATCGCCCCGCGCGCCAGCGGTCTGCATCAGCGCCAAAAGCACCTGACGGCCCAGGCTGCCACCGCGCAGCACGCGCGAGACCGCCATACGGCCAATGCGGGCCACACCCGGCGCGTGCTGCAATAGGCGGCCCGTGGCAACGGCCTGGTTCAGGTGGTTGAACACCACGGCGTGCACGGCCGTGTGGTCTTCGTCGTCCCACTCAATGTCTTGCGGAACGCCCTGCTCCAGCACAAATACCTCGGTACGCAGTGGGGCTGCCGCCTCGCGCAGTTCTTGCCAGGAGCCCGTTTGCAAGCGGGTCGTGGGCTGACCCGCCTCAAAACCCAGCATCAGGTCGCGCAGGACCTGCGGCACCGGCTGAGAGGTTTGCGTAGCCGGATTGGCATAGACATAGAGCAACTCGCCGGACACCAGCAGCTTGTCGCCGCTGAAAATGCCGCCCAAAAACTGCAACGACGAATTGCCAATGCGCGCGCATGTCAAGCCAATGGCCAATTGATCGTCGTAGCGGGCCGACGCGTGATATTCCAGCGTGGCCTTTTTCACATACATGTCGCCACCCATCTGGTGCATGGCCTGCTCGTAAGGCAGGGCTAGCGCACGCCAGTAGTCGGCTACGGCCGTATCCAGGTACATCAGATAGTGACCGTTGAACACGATTTTTTGCATGTCCACCTCGGCCCAACGCACGCGCAGGCGGTGAAAGAAACGGAAGTCTTGGAGTTTCATGGGTTGAGAGATTAGAAAATTTGAACGCAGAGGACGCAAAGATGGCGCAGAGTGCACAGAAGAATTCAAAAGACAAATCAACATTTTGGTTCTTCTCTTTGCCCCTTTTGCGTCCTCTGCGCGACCTTTGCGCGACCTTTGCGACCTCTGCGTTCAAAAAGCACCTTCAAATGCACGGGACAAAGCCGCAGCCATGTCCGCATGCGCCTGCCGCGCCTCGGGGATCACGCGGCCCATCTTGATGAACTCATGCGTCACGCCCCGGTAGATTTCCAAGTCAACCGGCACACCCGCCGCGCGCAGCTTGTCGGCGTAAAGCAGACCTTCGTCCACCAGCGGGTCGCACTCGGCCAGGCCGATCCAGGCGGGGGCTACGCCGTCGACATCGGGTGCGTTCAGTGGAGCAAAGCGCCAGTCGACGCGCTGGTCTGTGGTGATGTACTGGCTGAAAAAGTAGTTGATGTGCTCGGTCTCCAGCACCAGGCCTTGCCCAAACTGGCTGTGTGACGGCGTGTCTTGGTGGGCGGTGCAACCGGGGTAGATCAGCAGTTGCAGCGCCAGCGGTATTCCCGCGTCGCGCGCCAGGATGGCGGCCAAGGCGGCCAGCGTGCCACCGGCGCTGTCGCCGCCCACGGCCATGTGGGTGTGGCCGCTGGGGGTGACAGTTGCTCCTATTTGTATAGCTGCTTGAGCAATAAACACCAGGGCGGACTGCATATCTTGCACTGCAACCGGGAATTTGTGCTCGGGTGCCAGTCGGTAGTCCACCGAGACCACGATGCACCCTGCCAGGCGGCTGATCTCGCGGCACAACACTTCGTGCGTGGCCACGCTGCCAATGGTGAAGCCACCGCCGTGAAAGTACAGCAGCACCGGCAGTCTGCCGTGCGAGGGCGCATACAACCGCGCCGGAATCAAGTAGCCGTCGTGCGCGGGAATCGTCAACGCTTCAACCCGTGCCAGGTCGGCGCGCGGCACCTCCAGCACGTTGGCACCGGCCTCATACGCCGCGCGGGCGTCGGCGGGGGCCAGCGTGTGCAGTGGCGGGTGGCCTGCACGCGCCATGCGGCGCAGCACGTCGCGCATCGCGGGGGTCAGCAAGCGATCAAAACTCACTTGAACTGCACGCTCACGGGCTGTGCCCCGGCCAGGCCGGTGTAGGTCACCCGCACTTTCAGCCCCGCCTTGGGCGGCAGCAGCGGCGAGAACGAGCCCAGGCTGATGAGTTGCCCCGGCTGCATCGCCAAGCCCTCTTGCGCCAGCGCCTGCGCCAGCCACACCACGGCGTTCAGCGGGTGATCCAGGATGTCGCTGCCCTTTCCTCTTCCTAATTCCACCAACTCGGCCCCCGTGTCGTCTGAGAGCAGCACCACCATGTCACGCAGCCCGTCCAGCATGGCGTAGCGCTCGGCTCGCATCGCAGGCACTGCAATCGGTTTGCCCGCCACGCCCAGCCGGGCACCCACGTTGATGGCATTGATGGCGGGGCCGTTGAGCTTGGGTGGTGCCTGCACCATCAAATCGGGCAGCTCGATGAAGGGAATGACCTGGTCGATGGCGTCCAGCACCTCCATGGGCGTTTTGGCCTGGTTAATGCTGGCACTGCTCACGCGTACCAACATGTCGGCCTCAAACAACGGGCGGGCACCAAAGGCCGCGTCTACCACCGCGCCATCGGCCAGCACCATGCCGGGGTACAGCTTGCCCCACACCGGTTTGTCGTAGTTGAAGCGCTTTTGCACCGCAGGGTTGGTCAGGCCCGCCTTGTAGCCCACCGGTGCGCCGCGGGCTTTTTCCAGCAGCGCGTTGAACTTGGCGCGCGAGCAGCGACCGTCTTCTTCAGTCAAGCCTTCGGGGTTGGCAGCAGGCTGGCGCGCGGTGTATTGCGTGGCCATGTCTTGCACCTGGGCGTCGGTCAGGCAGGCGGCATGGGCTTGGGCTGCGACGCTCAAGACAGCTGTGGTGAGCAAAAGACGGTGATCCATGAAGTCTCTCCAGGTCGTTAAAGTGCAGTCATCCTAGCCCCAACAAAGAGCGAGACACCTATGGCTTTCATCTATTACGTGACGCAAATTCAGTTCGACTTCGGTGCCGTCAAACTCCTCAAATCTGAATGTGAGCGAGTCGGCATCACCCGCCCCCTGGTGGTGACCGACGCGGGCGTGAAGGCCGCTGGCGTATTGCAAAAAGCGCTGGATGTGCTGGCAGGCATGCCAGTGGCCGTGTTCGACCAAACTCCCAGTAACCCGACCGAAGCAGCCGTGCGCGCCGCTGCCGCCTTGTACAAATCAAACAACTGTGACGGCCTGATTGCGGTCGGCGGGGGCTCGGCCATCGACTGCGCCAAGGGCGTGGCCATCGCCGCCACACACGAAGGCCCGCTAACCCACTACGCCACCATCGAAGGCGGCTCGCCGCGCATCACCGAGCGCGCCGCACCGCTGATTGCGGTGCCCACCACCAGCGGCACCGGCAGCGAGGTGGCACGCGGGGCCATCCTCATCGTCGACGACCACCGCAAGCTGGGCTTTCACAGCTGGCACCTGGTGCCCAAAGCCGCCATTTGCGACCCCGAGCTCACCCTCGGCCTGCCAGCGCGCCTGACGGCCGCCACCGGCATGGACGCCATCGCCCACTGCATGGAAACCTTCATGTCCGCCGCCTTCAACCCGCCAGCGGATGGCATCGCGCTGGACGGCCTGGCACGCGGCTGGGCTCACATCGAACGGGCCACACAAGACGGCAGCGACCGCGAAGCCCGCTTCAACCTGATGAGCGCCTCCATGCAGGGCGCCATGGCCTTCCAAAAAGGCCTCGGCTGCGTGCATTCGCTGAGCCACAGCCTCGGCGGGGTCGATCCGCGCTTGCACCACGGCACCTTGAACGCCATGTTTTTACCGGCTGTGGTGCGCTTTAACGCGCAAGCCGAATCGGTACAAAAAGAAAAACGCCTGGATCGCATGGCGCATGCAATGGGATTGACATCGAGTGGCGATGTGGCTGAGGCCATCACTGATATGAATGCGCGGCTGGGCCTGCCCAAAGGGTTGGGCGAGATGGGCGTACAGCGCGAGTGGTTTGAGCGAGTGGTTTTCGGGGCGCTAGCGGATCATTGCCATAAGACGAATCCGCGGATTGCGACGGGCGGGGAGTATGAGGAGATGCTGGGGGCGGCGTTTTAGTCAAATACGGCTTTCGCCCATGCATTTATTGCTCGAACAGCTATTAATTAAGTAGCAGTGACGCGTCAACTTTGACACGAATCCTTGATATCACTAATATGCTAAATATCTTTTTATTTCGGATCACATCATGCAAGTTATGGAAGCCACTCTCTCCGTCTGGGGGAAATCCACCGCCCTGCGTATTCCAACGGCATTGGTCAAACAGTCGGGCCTGAAAATCGGCCAAACCGTGCGCTTTGAAAACGGCGCAGACGGCAGCATCGTCATACGCCCCGTGCTGGAACGCCCCAATCTCCAAGACCTGCTGGCACAGGTCACCCCGGGAAACATGCCAGATGAAGCCGACACTTCATGGGGCAAACCGCAGGGCACAGAAGCGTGGTGAGCCGGGCCAGACCTGCGCAGAGCAAGGCGCCGCCGCAAGCCCCCGCCCAAGGTGAAGTGATCTGGATCGACTTCGACCCGCAAAGCGGCCACGAGCAGTCGGGTCGCCGTCCAGCCCTGGTGATCTCCCAGACACACTACAACCAGCGCTTGGGCCGGGCTTTCGTTTGCCCTATCACATCCAAAGTCAAAGGCTATCCATTTGAAGTGCCCATTCAAACCCAATCCGTGCAGGGGGTGGTGCTAAGTGATCACTTGAAGAACCTGGATTGGCAGGCGCGGGGCACCACGTGCACAGGTGAATTCGTGTCGGCAACGCAGTTGCAAAAGGTGTGGCTGCTGGTAGCCAGCGTGGTGGGGCTCGACTAAAGCCAGAATTTTCAACCGCTAGGAGAGTGTCCCGTGAACCAAACCGTCATCCCCCAGCTGCGCATCACCAGCGCGTCCATCAGCTTGCCCTTTTACGTCGATGGCCTGGGCTTTGCATTGGACTGGAAGTGCCAGTTTGAACCGGGCTTTCCCGTGTTTGCTCAAATCACCCGAGCAGGGCAAACCCTTTTTCTTTCAGAACACACGGGCGACTGTCAGGTGGGCGTGGTCGAAAGCAAGCTCACGCAGCCGCGAGCCATGGGTTAACCATCGTAACCCCCGTGTCTTCGAAATGCCGGGTGTTGCGTGTAACCACCGTCAGCCGGTGGTGCACAGCAACCGCCGCAATCAGCACATCCAGATCTTCCTGAGGTCGGCCCATCGCCTCCAGTGAGACTTTCAAGTTGGCCCACACGCGCCAGACTGCTGCATCGGTATCCAGTGTGCGTGCGGCATATTCAACGCATAAACCGTCAAACCACAGTTGAAGGCTGTTGCGATGCCGCCCGGGCGCCATGCGCAGGAGCCCGTATTGAATTTCGCCCACACTCACCCCGCACAAAACGCATTGCTGCGCGTGGCTCTGCAGCCAGCGCACGACCGCAGCATCGGGCTGCTTGCGGGTCAGTTCAGAGACCACGCACGTGTCAAGCAACCACCGCATGCGCTAGCCCAAACGCTCCGGTGTGCGCCGTGAACGCCTGGGCGGGGCTTCGAGCGTGTGATCGGGTTGGCTGGTGGGTTTTGGTGCCGACATCAGGTACTCGGCAAACCCGTCATCCTGCACATGCGCGCTGGCACCAGCATCTGCAACCGACACCACGTGCACCACCGGCTTGCCGTGCCGCGTGACGACCTGTGGACCATGCGTCAAGGCATGTTCAATCACTTCGCTGAAACGGTTTTTGGCCTCCTGAACTTGCCAGGAAAACTGCTGCGCCGGCATTTTGACGATTGAATTCATGGCTGCCTTAAATAATTAGCCTGAATTATAGACAGAATGCTAAAAATAAGGGCTGATTTTGGGGTTGACCATAGGCCTAAGCCCCATACAAGCGCCAAAACAGCGCCACCGCTTCACGCGCCCTGCGATCGATCACTGCGTCATCCGGCAGCTGCATACGGCCCAGCAGGCGCTCCAGTTGCCAGTCGCGCAGGCACAGCGCAATCAACACTTCGGCCATCGTCTCCGGTGGGTCCAAGCGCAGCAGTTTGGCCTGGGTGGCGGCTTGAAGAACCTGAGCGAGTTGAGCCAGCACCACGTCGCGGCCCTTAGTGCGTAGCGCATGACCGAAGCCTTCCCGTAGCGAATGACCAAACCCTTCGCGCATCGCATGACCGAAACCTTCGGGCCGGGCGTCGGCAGGCGTGACGTGCGCCGAACTTTGTGCCAGGTGCACGGCACCCCGGTTCAGCGCTACCGAGCGCTCAGACATCAGCAAAGCCAGTAACTCCCGGCAAAATTTGCGCAGCGCTGCCCGCAGTGCGGCGGGGGTGTTGACCCGCTGGGCGAGCGCCTTTTCCAACGGGGCCATGGCTTGCCCCGCGTTGGAGCCGATCAGCTCGGCCATCAATGCATCTTTGCTCCCAAACCAGGCGTAGAGCGTTTCTTTGGACATGGCCAACTCGCGCGCCAGCTCCAGCATGGAAAAGCGGGCCAGGCCGGCATGGGCAATGAGTTGGTTGGCGGTGTCCAGCACCTGCTGGCGTCGCTCGGGGGTTTGTCGCATGGGGTTTTCTTGTCTTTACAAACAGTTTGCCAAAGAAAGTATCTGGTGCTATCGCACTGAACCGTACTTTATAGTACGCTTATATCCGTACCGCATGGTACGCATTGACATTCATTTCCACTGCCTCGAAAGGTTTTATATGCGCGATGCTCCGCCCTCACCCCCATCCACGGCATCTACCGGCTACCGCTGGATGGCTTGCAGCCTGCTGGCTCTGGCCTTGCAGGATTTACTGTTGTTTTGGGCTGGGTTGCTGCAAGTGCAGCCGCACCCACCACACAATGTGCTTCCGTTGATTGGGGGCTTGATGACTTTGGCGGTATGGGGTGCGGCGGCATGCCTGAATGCTGCCCCCACAAGCACGGCCGAACGCCCACATCGCTGGTTGGCGGTGGCGGTGTGTGGGGTCGCACTGTTGCACTTGGTCAACTTTGGGCCGCACAAGTTTTTTCAACCACAAGGCCCCTTGATTGCACCCATGGTGTTGGTCGGTTTGCTGATGATTGGGCAAACGCTGGCCAGCGCGTTACAGGTGTTGCGCACGACAAAGGCTGCCTCGTGACCCGGCCAGGTCTCGCAGAACTGTTGGCACTGCTGGCAACGGCGTTGCTGGGTCTGATGGCGGGCTTCTTTTTTGCGTTTGCAATTGATGTGGCTCCGGCCATGCGCGAGCTGGATGCGCAGGCCTACATCGTGGCGCAGCAAGCCATCAACCGCGTGGTGCGCAACGCCACGTTTGCAGCGGTGTACTTCGGGTCGGCGCTGTTGCCCCTGCTGGCGGGCCTGGCCGCTTACGCCTGCGGCAGGCTACGAGTGGGCCATGCGTGGCTGGCGGTGTGGGCGCTGTATTTCGGTGCGGTGTTTTGGGTCACGCGGGAGGTGAACGTGCCGATCAACAACGCACTGGCCATGTGGAACCCAGCCATGCCGCCCGCTGACTGGATGGCCCAGCGCGACACATGGAACCAGGCCAACGGGGTACGTGCGGTGGCTGCCAGCGTCTGTTTCGCTGTTGCGTTAATTTTAAGCAAAAACCGCTTGTAGCCCTTTTAAATACTGCTCAAGCAGCTATCAAAAAAGAAGCGATGCAAGCAGTCTTACAGAGGCAGCACCTGCGCCACATCCGGCTGGCGCAGCCACTGCCCAAACTCGTCTGCCAATTGCTGGCTGGCTGCCACCGCCACGCTCCAGACCTTTACCCGCGCCTGCAGATCATTGCCGTAGTGCGTGAAGTCGGTGCGGTCGGGCAGCTTGCCGTTGGGCAGGGTTTTGACCCATTCGGGATTGGGGGCCAGCACCACCATGCGGTCCAGAAAACGGGTGGCTTTGTGGCGCCATTTCAGGCCCTTGTCGAGCCAGCCGGGCACCACCGACTGCTGGAAATGCGGGTAAAGCACGATGCCCGGCTCGCCTGGCGGGGCGGTGTAGTTCAGGTGTAGGTGGTAGTCGGTCAGGCCACCGTCCCAGTAGGCACCGGGGGGCGCGCCGGGGATGTTGTGCACAGCTTGCAGCACGAAGGGAATCGAGCAGCTAGCTTGCAGGGCGGGGAAGAAGTTGGCGGTGATCAAACGCACCTGGCGGGTGCGGTAGTCGCCAACGCCGAACGGCAGGTTGGCGCTGCCGCTTGAAAAAACCACCCGCTCCAGCCAGGCACCCATGGCTTTGCGCCGCACCGCGTTACTCACAAACGCACCCAAATAGCCCAGCGGCGTGCGCAGCGCCTGCTCGCGCCCCAGTACGTGGCGCCCGCGCGAGGCGATGATGTGCAGGGCAAAGCGCGGGTGGTTCAGCACCTGCCCTACCCGCCCGCCGTAAAACGCCTGCAGGCTGTCACCAAACCGCTCGCTGACGTGCTGCGCCGTCGGTCGCTTCTGCCCTGGGGCCAGTTCGTAGTGCTGGCGGATGTAGTCATGCTCCAGCCGCTCAAAGCCCTCCACCGATTCGCTCAAACACGCCGTCGCCATGCGCCAGGCCCCAATCGACGCGCCGACCAAATGCACCGGCTGGGCCGATTGGGGTAGCCACTGGCCAAAAATGAACCTGTCCAGCGGGCCCAGGATCAAGCCTTTTGGACCACCCGCTGCGCCCGGAATGGTGTGGATGTGTTGCGGTTGCAGACCATGCTGCGCGATGTGCTTTTGGGCGGTGGGGCCTGCGTAGATTTGAAGGGCTTTCATAGCGCCGATTTTGAATCAAATTGGCATTTAGCCCTTGTCGAAATTGCTCAAGCAGCTATTCAATTCATAGCATCTCGGACACTTACAACGGTGGCAATGCGCCGCCAATCAGGCCTGATCACGGGTGGCATACTAGAAAAATCATGGTGTTCGATTCAGTAACACCCCACCCTATGCAGGAGATGGACATGCCCAACGCCGATCCGAACCCGGTTTACCCAGCCAACCTGAACGTGTCAGTGGGCGCCAACCAAACCCACTGCGTACGCGGTGACAACAACACCACCGTGCTGCGCAACGACAGCAGCACCGTGCACATCAACCAAAGCCAGAGCGTGGGCCAGAACCTAACCGTGACAGTCGGTAAAAACCTGACGCTACAGGCCGCCGACAGCATCAGCATCGTCTGCGGCGCCGCCAGCCTGACACTCAAGAAAGACGGCACTATCGTTATCAAGGGCAAGGACATCACGCTGGACGCCAGCGGCACGATCTACTCCAAGGCCAGCAGCAATATTGCGGTCAAGGGCAACAAGATCACGAGCAACTAGGCGACCGGCTGACGTTGCCCAGGGTTGACCCGCCTGACCACGGTCAGCCTCACTTCTTTTTCTCACGGGCTGGCACCTGGGGTGCCACCACGTTGTCGTAAAAAATGCGCTGGTCAAAGCCTGCGCTCTGCTGACGGTAAATGCGCCCATCAACCGAGCCTACCCAGGTTTTCCACTGCACGGGCTTGTCGTCGAACTGGGTTTTGACTTGCGATGTCCACACCCGGGCGGGCATGGTGCCCACCAATTCGATGCCGCCGGCCACGCATTGGCGAGTCGTCTCGCGGGCTGTTTTGGTGGCATCGGCCATATCGGGCATGGGCATGGCGCGCCACTTGCCGGCAATCTGCGAATACAGCACACCACCTGTGTAAACCGCCTCACTGACCTCGGCCTTGCCGTCGATGGTCATGGTTTGCGACACCCGGTACGGCACGCCCGGCTTGAACGCACTGGCCTCGATCAATTTGTCGCAGCCCGGGTCGGCTGCCGCGGACACGGAGGCCACGAAAGTCAGCGTGAGTAGCCCGACGACGGCTATACGTGAAGGGTTCATGCTTGCGCCCTGTAGATGGCATACAAAAACGCCTTGGCGAACCAGGCGGCATGCGGGTTAAAGCACAGATGGCCCTGGCCTGACGGCGCATCCACACCTTGGTTCAAGCTGGGGCAAGCGGTGGTGGAGCGCACGGCGTCGCAGATTTCCCAGGCCCCACCGCGCTCGCAGCGGGCACCGGTGGTGGGGTTGGTGCTGCTGAAGTCTTGCAGGTCAAAAATCACATCGCCCGGGAAGGTGGCCAGCATCCAGCTGCGCATTTGCATCTTGGGCACGTTGTCGCCGGGTGCGTTGTAGACCAGTGGCGGCGTGATGTGTAGCACGCGCACGCCCTGGGCTTTGATGTCATTCACGGCAGCCAGGTAGGCGGCCTGCGCATCCAGCACGGTGGCGCTCTGGATGTCGGCATAGCCAAACTTCATGATGGCCACCGTGAGGTTGCTGCGGTTGGTCGTGGCCAGGCGGCGAAACTCGGCCAGCTTGCCGGTGTAGTTGCTGTTGTTCGAGGCAAACAGGCCGCCATTCAAACCCACCGGCAGGCTGGTGGCCGTGGCATCGGCGTAGTTGAACTTGTAGCCCACCGCTTGTGCGCCGTCTTCCAGGTCGCCCCCCACCGATTGGTGCAAAAAGAAGCTGCGCTGGCTGGTGGTCAGGCGGCTTTTTTGGGTTGCTGGCAGGGCATCCCAGGCCGCCAGGCCGTTGCCACTGATGACATTGCTACTGGTGGGTGGGGCTGCGGGGGCCGGTGGAGCGGGTGTGACAGCAGGCGGAGCGGGCGACACCACGGGTGGCGGGGGAGGCGTCGGTGTAGCCGGGGCGGGAGTGGCCACAGGCACAGGCACAGGCACAGGCACAGGCACAGGCACAGGCACAGGCACAGGCACAGGCACAGGCACAGGCACAGGCACAGGCACAGGCACAGGCACAGGCGGGGCCATGGGCGGGGCCGCGATGGGCGCTGCAGAGACGGGCGTAGCTGGGGTGTCAGACGATCCCCCGCCACAAGCAGTCAGGGCCACAGGTAACAGCATGGGGAGTGCCCTCGCAAGGCACCACAAGCGGTTCAACTCGACACGTTGGGCGGTGATTTGTGGCATCTAAGGCTCCAATTCAAAGTGAGCCCAAGGCTAACTTTGGCACCCTGCCCTGCCCAGTGACCAAAGTCACTTTGTGGGTCGCAGCTCCACGCACAAGGCCTGTGCCAATTCGTCTGCTTTGACGGGCTTGTACAGCACGCGCAACGCGCTTTGCTGCGCCTGGCGCACGCGGTCAGGGGCGGTGTCGCCGGTGATCAGCAAGGCTGGCAGGTAGCGGTTGTGGCGGTGTCGATGCTGGGCACGCAGCGCCGCCACCAGGTCCGGGCCCGTGGTTTGGTCACCCAGCCGGAAATCGGCAATCACCGCGCCCAGGCCTGCACCCAGGCGGTCAGCCACCTCGTGCGCTTGGGCCAGGCCATCGGCCAGGTGCACGATCACGCCATACAAACCCAGAGCCGCAGCCGTGCCCAGGCGCACACTTTCTTCGTCATCAATCACCAGCACACACAAACCTTGAAGGCGTTGGAATTCGGGCGGTGCGAGCAAACGGCCTGGCAGCACCACGGGCACCGCGGCGCAAGCCGGCAGCAGCAACTCAAACCGGGTTCCCCGTGCAGGTCGTGACACCACGTTCACCGCCACACCCATCAAATCAGCCAAGCGCTGCACGATCGCCAAGCCCATGCCCAGGCCTTTGGCGCGGTCCCGCTGGGTGTTGCCTACCTGATAAAACTCTTCAAAGATGTGCGGCAGCTCGGCTTGCGCCATACCGCAACCGGTGTCCCATACCTGCACGCTTACTTTTTGCCCGCGCTGGCGTGCCACCACCACCACACCACCGGTCTGCGTGAACTTGATGGCGTTGTGAACCAGGTTGCCCAGCACGCGCTCCAGCAGCACCGCATCGGCCACCACCCATCGCCCACCTGGCTTGAACCGCAGCGCCAGACCCTGCGCCTGGGCGTATTCGCCATAACTGGCGTGCAGGCGGCGAAAGATGTCGGCCAGTGCCACGGGTTGCGGTTTGGCTTGCACCACGCCCGCATCAATTTTCGAAATATCCAACATCGCGGAAAACGACGCATCCAGTGCGTTCACACACAGCATCAGGTTGTGGGCCAGCGGCTCGTCGGGTGTGCCCTTCAGGCGCGCACCGATGGCCGCACCAAACAAGCCCAGCGAGTGCAAGGGCTGGCGCAAGTCGTGGCTGGCCGAGGCCAGAAATCGGGTTTTTTCGGCGCTGATCTGCTCCACCTTGCGCACCTGCTCCTGCAGGCTTTGCGCCAGCGCTTCTTTTTCATAGCGGGTGTGCAGCGAGTCGGCCAACAACTGGTTTTGTTTCAGACCAAACTTGATGTTGGCTGCCATGTAGATCAGCACCGCGACGCCCAAAAATGTGTACACCGTGCCACCGAGCCACAGCAAGGCGCTGGCAAGTCCCAGCAGCATCGGTGTGATGAAACTGAAAATGGCCCGCCGCGAGGAGGCCAATCCCGCCATGCCGCCCGAACTGGCACCCAGCATGACCAGCATCATCAGCGCCAGCAGCGAGGTATTGGACGCTGGGAAAAAAAGCCACGGGGCCAGGCCCCATACCAGGCTGCTGACCAGCAGCGAATTGCAATACCAGGCTGCGCTGGCCAGAGGCTCACGTTGATCCGCTGGTTTTTTGACATACCGCAAGGCATACAGCAACCGGTGCACCTGGGTGATGTGCATCACCACGCCCCACATCCAGGCCACCGGCTCACGCAGCGTGTAGTAGCAGATGCCCCACAGACCCAACGACAACACAAAAGCCCCAATGGGCGAGGCCCAGTTGGACAAAAGTAGTGTGTCGGCCAGCTCACGCTGCACGCGGCGGGTCAGCGCTGGCAACGCGGGGGCTGCCGGGTCGTGCTTCATCGAAACACGCTCATCAGGTGAGCGCGCGACTGCACATCCAGCGTTAAAAATATGGTGGACACCGCGTTTTTCACAGTCCCCAGCGCCAGGTTGCAACTGGTGGCGATTTCCTGGTTGCTCATGCCCGCCAGCACCCGGTCCAACACCTGCAATTGCGTGGCGTTCAGTGTTGCCGCACGTTGTTGGAGGGCGTCTGGCGCGCCCATGCTGCGCGGCATGTCCGGCTTCTCACCGGCAGACCGGTTGGCAACCACGGGCGCGCAGTTCAACAGGGACTCAATCAAGCGCAAAGTGTTGTGCGCCGTGCCCGACTTGGGCAGGTAACCGACAGCCCCCAGACCCATGGCCTGCTCCATCACAAACTGGTCTTCGGTTGCGGAAAAAACAGCGATGTGCAGTTTTGGAAACTCACGCAAAAAGCTGCGCAAACCCTGCAAGCCCTGGCTGTCGGGCAGGTTCAGGTCCAGCAGCACCAGGTCAACGCGCTGCCCTTGCCGGTGCACATCCATCGCATCACCCAGGTTGCCCGCCTCCAGCCAGGCAATGGGCAGCGTGGCCGATGCCTGCGCCAGTGCAATCAACCCCAAACGCATCATGTGGTGGTCGTCTACCACCTGCACGCAGAAGCTGGTTTGCTTCAAGGTGGATGAGTCGGTCGCAGGGGTTTGCATGGCGACATTGTGCGCAGGAAACACGCTGCTACCAGTTACCAAAGTCACTTCAGCCGTGCTATCGAGGGTTTGCGTGGAGAGGACAAATTTTTAAGCCAAATCGGCTTTCAGCCCTTTTAAATACTGCTCAAGCAGCTATATATTTAATAGCTAAAACAGCTGCGCCACATGATCACCAATCGCCAGACAAGACGTCAGACCCGGCGATTCAATGCCAAACAGTTGCACCACGCCCCGCACGCCGTGCTGCTGTGGCCCGGCGATCCAGAAGTCCTTTGATTTTTCGCCAGGCGCCTGAATTTTGGGGCGAATGCCGCTGTAAGACGGTTGCAGCGAGCCATCGGGCAGCGCGGGCCAGAAGCGGCGGATCGATTCGTAAAAGCTGGCGCCGCGGGCTGGGTCCACGTCGTAGTTCAGGTTGCTAACGGGCCCTTGCACCCACTCCACGTCGGGACCAAAGCGGGCCTGGCCGCCCAGGTCCAGCGTGAGGTGCACGCCCCAGCCTGCGGCCTCGGGAATGGGGTAGATGAGCTGCGAAAACGGGGCTTTGCCGCTCAGCGAAAAGTAGCTGCCCTTGGCGTAGTGGGTGGGTGGCACATGCTCGGCGGGAAAGCCTTGCATGCGCGAGGCCAGGGCCTGGGCGTGCAGACTTGCGCAGTTGACGACCCACTTCGCCCGCAGCTGCATTGCGTCCGCCCCGCCGGTGGCAACGACGGTGCCATCGGGCGTGATGTGTGCGCTGTCAACCGGCGTGTTCAGCACCACGCTGCCACCGGCGTTTTCCAGATCGCCTTGCAGGCTGAGCATGAGCGCATGGCTGTCAACAATGCCGGTGCTGGGGCTGTGCAATGCGCCCACGCAGCGCAAATGCGGCTCCCGCTTCATGGCTTGCTCTGCGCTGATGAGTTGGGTGTCATGCATGCCACATGCCGCGGCGTTGGCTTGCATGCGCGCCAGTTCAGGTGCTTGGCTTGCAGCCGTAGCCACAATCAACTTGCCGCATTGCTGATGGCCCAGACCGCGCTCCCGCAAATAGGCATACAGCATGGGTTTGCCCTGCACGCACAAGCGGGCCTTGAGCGAGCCAGGCGCGTAGCCCAGCCCCGCGTGAATGACCTCGCTGTTGCGGGCACTGGTACCGGTGCCAATAGCGTTTTCCGCCTCAATCACCAGCACATCTCGCCCCTGCAAGGCCAGCGCGCGGGCGCAAGCCAGCCCGACGACGCCAGCACCAATAACGACTACGTCTACTGTTTCCAAATCAGACTCCTGTTCACGAGGGTGATGAACATACCAGGACTTGCGCCCTTCAATTCCAGTCGGTCTTTGCTGTCCATCACAATTGGCGTTTGCTGGCTCAACGTCTCAAAAATGACTTCTTCTTCCGCCGCCACGACGGCTGCCCTGCCCCCTGCCCCCGTCCCCGGGCGTGCATTTCCAAGCTGGCGCAATCCCATCCGCCATCTGCAAACCCATTTCTGGAAATGGTGGCAGTCGCGCCTGCCGCTGTCTGACAGCATCACGCTGACGCAGCGCAACGTGTACATATTGCCCACACGCCCCGGCTTCATGTTGGCGCTGACCTTGATGGTGTTGCTGGTGGCTTCCATTAACTACCAGCTGAATCTGGGTTACCTGCTGACGTTTTTGCTGGCGGGCAGCGCGGTGGTGGGCATGCACGTGTGCCATGGCACCTTGCGCGGAATTACGATGAATTTAATAGCGCCACCCGCAACATTTGCCGGGGCTAGCGCCGCTTTTGGCATCACGCTCACGCACAGCAAGCGCAGCATTCGTCGCAGTATTGGCCTGGCGGTGCTTGATGTCACGCATGAAGACCACTGGACCTGGACCGACATTCCGGCCCAGGGCAGCACCACAGTGCATGTGGCGTTCAAACCCGAGCGGCGTGGCCTGCACACGGTGCCGCCGCTGACCGCCGAAACGCGCTACCCGCTGGGCACCTTTCGGGTGTGGACCGTGTGGCGGCCCGCCTCTCAGGTGCTGGTTTACCCCGCGCCGGAGCTGCATGCACCACCGCTGCCACCTGGCGAGCCCCGCGCGGGCGGCGCAGGTGCCGCGCGGGTGCGCAGCACGGGCGAATTTGAAGGTGTGCGGGCCTACCAGCGCGGTGACCCGATGAAGCTGGTGGTGTGGAAACAGGCCGCCAAAAACATCGCCCGTGGCAGCAACGATCTGGTCAGCCGCGACACGCAGCAAGCCCAGCGCTACGAGCTGTGGCTCGACTATGCGCAAACCGGCGTGACCGACAAGGAAGCCAAGCTCTCGCGTTTGACCGCCTGGGTGCTCCAGGCCGAGAAAACCGGGCTTGACTTTGGCTTGCGCCTACCCGGCCAGCAACTCAAACCCTCAAGCGGCGAGGCGCACAAGCGCGCTTGTCTGGAGGCACTGGCGCTATGTTGATGAACAAACCGCTGAACGCACTGACCCACTTGCCCCGCGAGGCGCGCGACACGCTGTTTTTGCTGTTGGTTATCGCCTGGGTCTTGATGCCACAAATCGGCCAGATACCCGTGTGGTGCGCCGTGCTGGCTTTCAGCGTGTTGGTCTGGCGCGGTGTGCTGGCGCTGCAAAGCAAGCCGCTGCCCGGCTTCTGGTGGCGTGTGGGCTTGCTGGCGCTGGCCTCGGTGGCGACTTACTTCACACACAAAACCCTGCTGGGCCGTGACGCAGGCGTGACGCTCATCGTGGTGCTACTGGCACTGAAAACGCTGGAACTGCGGGCCCGGCGCGACGCGTTTGTGGTGTTTTTCCTCTCGTTTTTCACCATGCTGACCAACTTCTTTTTCTCCCAGTCGCTGCTCACGGCGGCCACCATGCTGGTGGCACTGTTAGGCCTGCTGACGGCACTGGTCAACGCCCACATGCCGGTGGGCAAACCACCGCTGCTGGAAGCCGCCAAAACGGCAGGCTGGATGGCGCTGGTGGGCGCGCCGATCATGGTAGTGCTGTTCATGCTGTTTCCCCGCATGGCCCCTCTGTGGGGCATCCCAAGTGACGGCATGACTGGCCGCAGCGGCCTGTCGGGCAGCATGCAGGTGGGCACGATTGCGCAACTGGCGCTGGACGACAGCATTGCCTTACGCATCAAATTTGAGGGCGAAGCGCCCGCGCAACCCGATTTGTACTTTCGCGGCCCGGTTTTATCGACCTTTGACGGACGGGAATGGCGACCGTTGCAAGCCTTGTTTTCCGCCCGTTACCAGGCACCGGGCAACCTGCAACTGCTGGGCGAGCCGGTTCGCTACGAAGTGACCATGGAACCCAGCAACCGGCCCTGGCTGATGACGCTGGAGGCTGCCGCCAACAAACCCGTCATACCCAACTACGAGCTGGTCATGACGCCTGATTTGCAGTGGTTTGCCAACAAGCCCTTCACCGACATCGTGCGCTACAAAGTCGAAAGCCACACCCAGTTTCGCCACGGCCCCATGAAGGCCATTCCCGGCTTGCAAGACTTCACCGAGCTGCCCCCCGGCTTTAACCCGCGCACCCTGCAGCTGGCCACCGACATTCAGCGAGACCCGCGCTATGCCGACAAGGGCGCAGCGGGCCTGCTGGAAGGCGCGCTGGCACGCCTGCGCACTGGGGGCTACCGCTACACGCTGGAGCCCGGCGTGTATGGCCGAGAGACAGCCGATGAATTCTGGTTTGACAAAAAAGAGGGCTTTTGCGAACACATTGCCTCAGCCTTTGTGGTGCTGATGCGCAGCATGAGCGTGCCCGCCCGCATCGTCACCGGCTACCAAGGCGCCGAGCTCAATTCGTTGGATGGCTACTGGATCGTGCGCCAGTCGGCTGCCCACGCTTGGGCCGAGGTGTGGCTGGAAGGCCGCGGCTGGGTGCGTGTCGACCCCACGGCCTCAGTGGCCCCCGCGCGCATTGGTGAATATGCACGCCTGGCGCAGCAACCCGGCGTGTTTGCCGGTGCGATTGGCACCCTGAACCCCACCCTGGCCGCCAACCTGCGCGCCGCCTGGGAAGCGGTGAACAACCGCTGGAACCAGTGGGTGCTGAACTACACGCAAAGCAAACAGCTGGACTTGCTGAAAAACGTGGGTTTTGAGTCGCCCAGCTGGGAGCATTTGGGCTACTTGATGGCGGGTTTGCTCACGGCTGCAGGAGCAGTCGGCGCGCTGTGGACGCTGTGGGAACGTGCCCGGCATGACCCCTGGTTGTACCTGCTGCAGCGTGCCCGCAAACGGCTGGAAAAGGCTGGTTTGATCGTGCCGCCCGTTTGCCCGCCCCGCCAGTTGGCGCAACTGGCGCGTGTGCAATTTGGCGATGCCGCACAGGGTGTCAGCGACTGGCTGTTGCGGCTGGAGGCGCAGCGCTATGCGGCCCGAGTGCCGGAAGTACCGGAAGTGCCAGGCAGCCTGGCGGCATTGCGGCGGGAGTTTGGCGCGCTGGACTGGCCACAGGCGGAACCCACGAACCACGTGCCCACCGCAACGGTGGCTTGAAACCAATACCATCTACGCCATTCCGTCATTCCCGCGCAGGCGGGAATCCACGCCGGTCACGCACTGGATTCCCGCCTGCGCGGGAATGACAACATGTCAACTTCATTTCATCGCCCACCGTGAACATCTTTCGTCGAAACGCTATATTTTTAATAGCTGCTTCAGCAGTATTTACCTGGGCTGCAGCCCAAAAACCCTTAAAAACTACGCAGAACGGTGTCACATATTCCACCCGCGAAGACGCCATGCGCTTTGCCGACGACCTGGCCGCCCGCCGTGACCTGGACCCCACCTGGGTGCGCAAAACCATCGGCGATGCCCAGCATCTGCCGCGTATTGGCCAGCTGATGCTGCCGCCCGCCGTGGGCACTGCCAAAAACTGGGCGCTGTATCGCAGCCGGTTTGTCGAGCCGATCCGCATTCGCGCGGGTTTGCGCTTCTGGCAGGCCCACCGCGAAACCCTGGCACGTGCCGAAGCCGAGTACGGCGTACCGGCAGACATCATCGTGGGCGTGATAGGCGTGGAAAGCATTTACGGCCAGCAAATGGGCACCTTCCGCGTGATGGACGCACTGGCCACACTGACGTTTGATTTCCCCGCGCGCCACCCACGGGCTGAAGCTCGTACCGAGTTTTTTCGCGGTGAGTTGGAGCAGTTTTTAAGCCAGCAAAGCCGCAGCGACAGCGATCCGATGAAACCGCTGGGCAGTTACGCCGGTGCCATGGGCATGCCCCAGTTCATGCCCAGCAGCCAGACGCGTTATGCGGTGGACTTTGATGGCGACGGCAAGGTCGATCTGACCAGCCCGGGCGATGCCATTGGGTCAGTGGCCAGCTACCTCAAAGGCTACGAGTGGAAAACCGGCATGCCCACCCACTACCCGGTGCGCTTTGACGCCGCCACACTGGACAAAGACGCCTTGCTGGCCCCCGACATCCTGCCCACTTTTAGCGTGACCAGCTTCACGGCCAAGGGCGCGGTGCTGGAAGGTGATGCCGCCCGCCATATCGGCCCGCTGGCACTGATCGAGCTGCAAAACGGCGGTGCTGCGCCCAGCTACGTTGCAGGCACCGAGAACTTTTACGTCATCACCCGCTACAACTGGAGCAGCTATTACGCGATGGCGGTGATTGAGCTGGGTCAGGCCGTGAAAGCGGCGATGGCGGCCGCGCCTTGAATAGCTGACAACTGATAGGGTTTTGATGCCAGCTGGAAACATTTAAATGTTACAAACAGTTCCCAATTTCTATTCATCACTCACACCATGGCCAAAATCGTCCGGTTTCAAATTCAAGACGCTGCAGGGCAAAACCTCAAAGGTCTGTCGGTCAAGCTGTCTGGCAACGGTAGCCTGGACACCAACGCCGACGGTTTGGCGCAGTTCCTGGTAGAGGACGCATCGAACATGACGCTGGAGATTCAAGGCAGCCCAGTGTGGTCAGGCAGCAGCGCAGAGCTGCAATCGCGAGAGGTTTACCGGCAAACCGACACCGGCTTCGCACGCACCTGAGGTCACGGCCCGGGCTCATGCGGCCTGCTGCATCGCCCGTAACGCCTGCGCCACCCGCTGAATCTGCGCGTCACGCGGCTCGCCCATGGTGCGGCGAAACAAGCGCATCGTTGGGTACCAGGGTGAATCATCGCGACCTTGCAGCCAGCGCCAGTCGGCGTTGGGCGGCAGCAGCACCCACACCGGCTTGCCCAAGGCACCCGCCAAATGCGCCACCGCGCTGCAAACCGTAATCACCAAGTCCAGGTTGGCGATCTCTGCAGCGCTATCGGTAAAGCCGTGCCAGTCAGCGGTGAAATCAAGCAGTTGCTTGGCGGTCGGCGTGATGTCGGTGTAGTGCCGCGCATCAGACTTTTGCAGGCTGAAACACTGCACACCCGGTACATCCATCAAGGGCAAAAAAACGCTTAAACAGTGACTGCGGTTACGGTCGTTGGCCTGACTGGGTTGGCCCGCCCATGCCAGACCAACCTTGATTGAAGCTTTCCACGGGGACAGGCGTTGATGCCATTGCGCTACCAGGTCACGTGGGGCAGACAGGTAAGGCACTGTCGCAGGAATAGTTTGCACCGCGGTGTTGTAGTGCAGCGGCAAATCCAGCAGCGGCACTTGCCAATCCACCTCCACCGGGGCCATCGCATCCGCCTTCACACACACCAAGCCCGGCATGCTCTCCAGCAAGGGCACCAGCGGCGGTGGCACAGCGGCGAACACGGTCGCACCGTCCTGTTGCATCAATGCAGCGTAGCGAATGAACTGAATCACATCGCCAAACCCCTGCTCGGCGTAGACCAGTACACGACGCCCCCGTAGAGGCTGAGCCTGTGGCCCCTGCCATTGCAACCCCGCCTGAAAAAATGCTGGGCGAACCAGGCCCGGGCTGTCTTCCCACCGGTGGGCATACAGCGGCCAGGCCTCTTGCAGGCGGCCCGTCAACAACAAAACCAAAGCCAAATCCAGACGCGCCGGGCCGAACCCTGGCTTAAGATCCAGCGCCCGTCGCAACTGCACTTCGGCTTCATCAAACCGGTTCAGGTGGAGCAAGGCCGTGCCCAGCATGCGCACCGCGTGCGCGTGCATGGGCTTGCGTGCGACAGCCCGTTGCGCGTGTACCAGCGAACCCGCGTGGTCCTGCACCCGCCACAGCACCCCTGCCAGGTCCACATGCGCCTCAAAAAAATCCGGATCAATGGCTAGCGCCTCCTGGTAGCGCGACACCGCCGCATCCAGCTCGCCTACCTGCTCCAGGCAAAACCCCCAATGCAGCAAGATGGCCGCGTCACCCGGCTTGGTGGCATGCAACTCCTGGTACAGCGGCGCCGCCTGCGCATACCGCCCCTGCGCCAGCCGCAGCTCGGCCAGCGCCAGCAAGGCAGCGGCGCGTGGGGCTTCGAGCAGGGTGGGTTGCCAGCGGGTCATGGGATCGGCGATTGTGCCGACGACAGCTCACTATGCTTTTGATAGCTACTCGTGCCGGGGAGGTGACGGCGTGAGCCGTATCAGATTCGCAACCTAAGCAGCACCCAGCCCATCCAACCGGCGATGCATCACCCCAAACCACAACCGCGGCACCGCCGCGAGCAGCAGACATCCCGCATACCCAGTGGGCAATTGCGGCCCTGGCAGTGCTTGTAGCGTCGGGAATGGTTTCCAGGCGTGCATGTGGTGGTCGGAGTGGCGCTGCAGGTTGGCCAGCAGGCTGTTGCTGACAACGTGGTCGGCATTCCAGGCGTGGTTCATTCCGAAAGGCTCGCGTTTGCCATCGGCCACTTTTCGGCTCAGCCCGTAGTGCTCGATGTAGTTCACGGTTTCTAAAAGCCAGATGGCAAACAGCGATTGGCCCAGCCAGAACACTATGATTTTGGTAGCTGCTCCAGCAATCAATACAAGGGCTAGAGCCAGATTTAATACACAACACCACAACAAAGGGCTGTGCAACCAGCTTTTGCCGCGTTGCTGCAGACGCTGCGATTCGAGCCGCCAGGCACTGGCCCAGCTGCCCCACAGCGTGCGCGGCAAAAACCGCCACAGACTTTCCCCCCGTCGCGCGCTGGCCGGATCGTCATACGTGGCGGCGCGGGGGTGGTGGCCGCGGTAATGTTCCACCATGAAGTGGCTGTAGTTCACGCTGGCCATCAGCACCCAAGCCAGGGCCCGGTCGATGCGGTTTTTGCTGTGGCCCAGTTCGTGCGCGAAGGTGATGCCCTGGCCACCAGTGACAAAGCCGACTGCAAAAGCCAGGCCCAAAACTGTCAACCAATCACTCTGCATGGCAGCCCAGGCACCGGCGGCGATCACCGCCAGTTGCAGTGGCACATACAGGCGCAGCAGCCAGATGAAATAAGGCTTTTGCTCGCTGGGGCCGGGTGAGCGCTGAGCACCGGGTAGCCAGGTGTCGGCTGCGGCCACCAACAGCCAAATGGCCAGCGCCCACGCAGCCGCCAGACGGGGGTCGTTCAAGGTGCCCAGCAGGGTCAGGCCGGGCAGTAGCAACACCAGCAGGAAGCGGGCATCCGAGAGGCGAAGGCGCGATGGGAGGGTTTGATCTTTCATCTCGCCATTGGACGCAAGTGGCGCGTGCCCGTCAATCCAGGAAAGCGCTTCATCAACACGGGTTACATTCCCCGCCGATGGAATTCACAACCGACGCCGTTTTGTCACTGTCGCCCGACGATGCCTCTGCCAAGGCCGCGCGGGGATTAACGTCCGCCAGCAAATGGCCCACGCTGGGGGCCAACGAGCTGGCGGTGTGGGGCGAGTGCCAGGGCAGCGGCAGCAAGCCCTACCAAACGCAGGTTGACCTGGCTGGCCCTGCGTTTCGCTGCAGTTGCCCCAGCCGCAAGTTTCCTTGCAAACACGGCCTGGCTTTGTTGTTGATCCGCTGCAACGAACCGGCCCTGTTCAAAGCCACCGACGCACCGGCCTGGGTAACCGAATGGCTGGCTTCCCGCACCCAAAAGCAGGAAAAGGCCGAGCAAAAGGCCGTGGAGAAAGCCAGCGCCCCGCCGCCCAGCGCAGAGCAGGTGGAAAAGCGGGAGTCGCGTCGCTGGCAGACCATGCAGGCGGGTTTGGATCAGCTGCAACTGTGGATGGCGGACCACATCGAGCGCGGCATCGCCACCCTCAGCCAGGAACAGCGCGAGGGTTTTCAAACCATGGCGGCGCGGCTGGTCGATGCGCAGACACCCGGCCTGTCGCAACGCTTGAAAGACGCGGGCGAGGCGGTTGGCTCTGCGCCCAACTGGCCCGAGCGGGTGCTGCGCACCTTCGGCACTTTGCAACTGGTGGCCGACGCGGTGGCCCAGCGCGAGGCCTTGCCCGCGCCGGTGCAGGCCGACCTGAAAACCACCCTGGGCTGGGCAATGGACAAAGCCGACGTGCTGGCCAGCGGCGAGCTGCTGGATGACGATTTCACCGTGCTGGGCGTGGCCACGCAGCCGCGCGATGGCAAGGTGATCGAGCGGCGTGTATGGCTGCAAGGACAGCGCAGCGGGCGGCGCGCACTGCTGCTGGATTTTTCGCATGGCGGCGCCGGTTTTGACGGCCCCTGGCTGGTAGGCCGCGCCTACGCCATGAGCTTGCGTTTTTACCCGTCGGCCAGCCCGCTGCGGGCGGTGGTGGCCGAGCAACGCAGTGCGCAGCTAGATCCACTCGCACACACCCGCAGCGCGCCAGACGAATGGCTGACGATGGCTCAGCGCTATGCCGGCAACCCCTGGTTGCCATTGGTGCCCGTGCTGCTGGCAAGTGCCACGCCGGTCTGCCAAAACGAGGCTTGGTGGCTGCACATGGCTGAAAACGCCGTTCCCTTGAGGCTGAGCGACGAACCCGGCTGGTTGCTGGCCGCCTACAGCGGTGGCCACAGCGTGAGCCTGTTTGGTGAATGGGACGGCGAACGGCTCACGCCCCTGACAGCTTGGTGCAGCGACGGGGTTTGGCGTAATGGAGAGTTGCGATGAACCCCTCACCGTTGCAAGGTTTGCTCGAAGTGGCGCTGGTGGGCACCCAGCGGCAAAGCCTGAGCTTGCCACACATGACAGGGCCCATCGGTCAGTTGCTGGGCGAGGTGTCAGCGTCTGCCGCCCAACCGCCCCGCCAGTTGCTGCAAATGGCCGGCGTGCTGGCGGTATGCGCCCGTGCGGGTTACCAGCCCGGCGGCACGGCGCCTGCGTGGCCTGCAGCGCCAGCCGATTCGGCTGCCAGTTCCAAAGGCCACCTTGCTGATGCGGTGCTGCGCCCCATCCTGCTGGATGGCCCGCAGCGCCTGCAAATTCAAGCCCTGACCCGCCTGTCCGCATGCGGCCTGCGCCTGCCGCCTGTGCTGCTACCCACCGCGCTGGAGATGGGACGGCGCAGCATCGCCTTGCGCCCGGCGCTCACCGACGCACTGGGCGAGCGGGGTCGCTGGCTGGCCCTGCAAAACAGCGCCTGGCACTACGCCGCCGGTGTCGGCGCGCAAGCGACTGCCCAGGAACAGTGGGACTTGGGCACGCCCGAGCAGCGCCTCAAACTGTTTGCCCACATGCGCCTGACTGACGCAGCCGCCGCCCGCGACAAGCTGGTTGCCGAATTGAAAGAGCTGAACGCCGCCGAGCGGACTGCCCTGGTGCCTCTGCTGGCCATCAACCTGTCTGCAGCCGATGAACCACTGCTGGACACGCTACTGATCAAAGACCGCAGCAAAGAAGTCCGCCAGGTCGCTGCCACGCTGCTGGCCCGCCTGCCCAGCAGCCGCCATGCCCAAGTGGTCGCCACCGCGCTGGCATCGCTAGTGAAAATGGAACGCGGCATCTTGAGCAAAAAACTGGTGATTGACGCCCCCACCGCCGCCGACCCCGCCTGGAAAGACCATGCCATTGACGCCACCCGCCCCCAGCACGACGCTTTAGGCGAGCGCGCCTGGTGGCTGTACCAGCTGGTGCGCCAGTGCCCGCTGGATTGGTGGCAGCAACACACTGGCCTGGCACCCGCCGAACTGCTGAAAGCCAGTGCCAAAAGTGAGTGGCAGCAAGCCTTGGCGCGCGGCTGGCTGGACGCCGCCGTGGCCACCGGGCACACGCTGTGGGCCGATGCCCTGCTACAAAACTGGAAGCTGCAAAGGCGGCAAACGGATGCATCTGACGTGCTGGCCGTGCTACCGCTGGCGCAGCGTGAGCTGTATTGGGCGCAAAACATGCCCACCGGCAAGCAGAGCCTGGGCACGTTTCTCTACAACATCCTGGCCGCCTGCCCTGACGACTATGTGCTGTCACCAGCCCTGTCACAGCAACTGGCCAAAGCCATGGCCACCGCGTTGACCGGCGACCCAGCCGCTAACGACTATTCGCTGCGCCACGTGCTGCCGGAAATGCTGTGCGTGCTGGACTTGTCCGCACTGGATGTGATTACCGCTGCGCCCCCACCGGTCAACCCCACACCCTCCGTGGCCGCGCAATCGGTGGAATGGGGCCGAATCGTCACGGCGCGGCATACCCTGGCTGCCTTAACGCCCTCCAAATCACTATAAATAAGATAGCTGCTTGAGCAGTATTTACAAGGGCTAGAGCCACTTTTGTTCTTAAACACCACCGACGCACCACCACCATGACCCAAACCCTCAGACAACACGCCGAAGCGCAATTTGCCGACGAACTGGCCGCTATTGCGCGGGTGGACCAGCGCCAAAAGCCCACCAACTGGAAGCTCTCGCCCTGGGGCGTGGTCACTTATTTGATGGGCGGCAAGCTGGATGGCGGATTTGTCGTCTCGCCCAAATACATCGGCAGCCAGCGGTTGATGGAAATTGCCGTCTCCACCCTGGCGACCGACCGGGCGCTGCTGCTGTTTGGCGTGCCCGGCACCGCCAAATCGTGGGTTTCGGAGCACCTGTCAGCCGCCGTCAGTGGCGACTCCACCATGCTGATTCAAGGCACGGCCGGCACCAGCGAAGAGCAGTTGCGCTACGGCTGGAACTACGCGCAACTGCTGGCGCACGGTCCCTCGGAAAAAGCCCTCGTGCCCAGCCCGCTGATGAACGCCATGCGCCTGGGCAAGATCGCCCGCATTGAAGAGCTCACCCGCATTCCTGCCGATGTGCAGGATTCACTCATCACCGTGCTGTCGGAAAAAACCCTGCCCATCCCCGAGCTGGGCACCGAGGTGCAGGCCACCCGCGGCTTCAGCGTGATTGCCACCGCCAACAACCGCGACAAGGGTGTCAACGAGCTGTCTAGCGCGCTGAAGCGCCGCTTCAACACCGTGGTGCTGCCGCTGCCATCGAGCCAGGACGAAGAGGTCAGCATCGTCACCAAGCGTGTCGCCGAAATTGGCCGCTCGCTGGACCTGCCGGCCGAACCGCCGGCACTGGCCGAAGTGCGCCGTGTGGTGCAAATCTTCCGCGAACTGCGCAGCGGCCAGACCGATGACGGCAAGACCCGCATCAAGTCGCCCACGTCCACCCTGTCCACCGCGGAAGCCATTTCCGTCATCAACGCCGGCATGGCGCTGGCCGGCCACTTTGGCGACGGCCAACTGCGCAGCGCCGACATTGCCTCCGGCCTGATCGGTGCCGTCATCAAAGACCCGGTGCAAGACCAGGTGGTGTGGAACGAATACCTGGAAACCGTGGTGAAAGAGCGTGGGGAGTGGAAAGATTTGTACCGTGCGTGCCGGGATCACGACTGATGAATGACATCGTGCTGCGGGTGATGACTTGCTCCTTCCCGCCTTTGGGGGAAGCAACTGTCTTACTCCTTCCCCTCCCGGGGGAAGGCAGGGATGGGGGCATGCGCGCGATCCCGCAAATGCATAGTTGTAGCGCTCATGCCCCCATCCCAACCTTCCCCCAGCGGGGGAAGGAGCAAAGCCGTCATTGCCCATGATCACCCCGATGACAACCCAGTTCTTCGGCATCCGCCACCACGGCCCCGGCTGTGCCCGCAGCCTGCTGGCCGCACTCAACGCCTGGAACCCCGACTGCGTGCTGATCGAAGGCCCACCGGAAGCTGACGATTTGCTGGTCCACGCCGCAGACCCTGAGCTGCGCCCCCCGGTGGCCCTGCTGGTGCACTGCCCCGCCGAGCCCACGCTGGCCTCGTTTTACCCACTCGCAGACTTTTCGCCCGAGTGGCAGGCCATAAGCTGGGCCGTGCGCGCCAGCGTGCCGACACGCTTCATCGACCTGCCGCAAACCCACGCCATGGCGATGCGCAAGGCGCGTGACGATGAAGAAAAAGCCCGGCTGGCGGCTGAAGAAACAGCCGAAAAATCCGACACAGAACCGAAGTCCGACAACGCCCTGCCCGCGAACCCCGAAAACGATACCGATGACCCAGAAAGCGCCCAAGCCACCGACCCCCTGGGCTGGCTGGCCGAAGCCGCCGGTTACGGCGACGGCGAGAGCTGGTGGAACCACATGGTGGAAGAGCGGGGCGACGGCACCGATCTGTTCACCGCCATCGCCGAAGCCATGCGCGAAGTACGGGCGCAAGCCCCTGCGCCCACCGGCTGGCGCGCCGAGCGCGAGAACCTGCGTGAGGCGCACATGCGCACCTGTATCCGCCAGGCGCAGGCGCAAGGCCACCAACGCATCGCCGTGGTCTGCGGCGCCTGGCACGTGCCTGCGCTGGAAGGCGATATTGCCAACAGCAAAACGGTCAAAGCCGATGCGCAATTGCTCAAGGGCCTGTCCAAGCTGAAAGTAGCCGCTACCTGGGTGCCCTGGAGCTACCCGCACCTGTCGTCGCACAGCGGCTACGGCGCGGGCGTCGATTCGCCCGGTTGGTACGACTACCTGTGGCAGCACACGGCCCACACATCCCGCGCCATCGGCTGGCTCACCCGCGTGGCCCGCCTGCTGCGCGACGAGGGCCTGGACTGCTCGTCAGCCCACGTGATTGAAGGCGTGCGCCTGGCTGAAACCGTGGCCGCGCTGCGCAACCGCCCCGCACCGGGCCTGGACGAGTTGAACGAAGCCTGCGTCACCGTGCTGTGCCATGGCGAGGCCGCGCCGCTGGCGCTGATTCAAAAACGGCTGATCGTGGGCGACCGCCTGGGGCACATCCCCGAGGGCGTGCCCGCTGTGCCGCTGCAGCAAGACATTGATCAACAGCAAAAAACCCTGCGCCTCAAGCCCGAAGCCCTGGCCAAAACGCTCGACCTGGACCTGCGCAAAGAAAACGACCTAGCCAAAAGCCGCCTGCTGCACCGCCTGCGCCTGCTCGACATCGCCTGGGGCACGTTGAGCCAGACCGGCCGCTCGGCTAAAGGCACATTCCACGAAGTCTGGAACCTACAGTGGCAGCCCGAGTTTGCTATTCAAGTCATCACCGCCAGCCGCTGGGGAAATACCGTTGAACAAGCGGCCGTCGCCCTGGCCGCAGAACGCATTCAGAGCATTGACTCCCTGGCTGAGCTGGCAGAACTCATGGATCAGGTGATGCTGGCCAACCTGCCCGCCGCCGTCAGCGCCGTGGCCCAGGCGCTGGACGACCGCGCCGCTGTCACCGGCGACGCCGCACAACTGCTGGCCACGCTGCCGCCTCTGGCGAACGCCCTGCGTTACGGCAGCGTGCGCCAGACCGACGCCAACCTGCTGGCCGACCTGTTTGACCGCATCGTGCTGCGCGCCAGCATCGGCCTGAGCCTGGCCTGCATCAGCCTGGACGAAGACGCCGCCGACACGATGCGTAAAAACCTGCTGGACGCCGACCGCGCCATCGCCCTGCGCAAGGTCGAAACCGTGCTCCAGCCCTGGCAGAACGCGCTCAAGCAGCTATCAAATTCGGAGCAAGCCGCGTCCCTGCTTCGCGGCGTAGCCGCCCGCCTGCAACTCGACGCCAACCTGCTCCCCCCCGAAGCAGCCGCGCAATTGCTCGCACGCAACCTCTCCACCGGCGCCGACCCCCAACAAGCCGCCGCCTGGCTCGACGGCTTTTTAAACCGCAATGCCACCGTGCTGCTGCACGACGAAGTGGTGTGGGGCCTGGTAGACGGCTGGATCAGCGCCTTAAGTGACGACAACTTCGTGCGTGTGTTGCCATTAATTCGGCGCACGTTTGCGGCGTTTGAGGCGGCGGAGCGCAGGGATTTGTCGGGGCGGGTGCGCAGACCTGCGGGTGGGGTGGTGAAAACGCAAGTTGCCACTTGGGATGAAGACAGAGCACAGTTGCCGGTGCCGTTGCTGCGTGGAATGTTGGGGCTGACAGCCGGTTGATCGGGGGTTTGCAGCGGATACTGCTGCAAAATATTGCCTATTATTCTGGAGCGCCCTATGAACATAGCCCTTGATGACATTGTTCCGATCAGTCAGGCACGCAGCCGCCTGACGCAGCTGGCTGACGAGGTGGCCAGTCAGGGCACCACCAAGCTACTGACCCGCAACGGCGTGGGTTATGTGGCCTTGGTTCCAGCGGCACAAGTCGATGAATTGCAGCGTTTTCGCGCGGAGCAGCACCTGGCGCAACTACGTGCCCTCGCCTTGGCAATGCCTGAAATACAGGCTAAAAAAGGCACGGCAACCGCAGATTTTCGTACTGAAGTAAATGCGTTGATTCGTCAGAAATCGTCCGCCAGGACATGAAACCCGTTGTCATTACCCAAGCATTTCGACTGGCTTTTCAGGCACAAGCAGATCACTTTTTTGCGGTGCAAACCTTGCACCCAGACGCTGGCAGCCGCTTGCAAAAGTTGGCAGACGATCTGTTTGAACGCATCATTCCGCTGATTGAGCGCACCCCCGAAATCGGTCGCCTGTTTCAAATCAGCCAATTGCGCGATGCCAACCCCAGCGAGCAACAGCAAGAAGCCCAGTTGCTGGAAAGCTTGATGCCCGACTTGACCAAAAGCGCCGCCGTAGTGCGGGAGTATGTGGATCGCCAGTTCCTTATCTTGTATGTCGTCACGCCTGAGCAAACATACTTGGTCAACATCAAGCATCACAAGCAAAGTCAGTATGGTTGAGCTTTAAAAACTTGCACCTGCGCAAGGCACGAAATCGTGCTTCAGCCTTGCCACTCATGCTGCCTTGGCTTTCGGCCTCTTCGCTGGTGTACTTGCTCTCCTGCGTGCAGCCCTGAAGTCGGCAACCACAGCCTCAACATCCACACCCTGCGCAACAAGCAGACTGTCCAGAGTCCTGCTGGCACTTTTCAACGCGGCAACATCGGCCTGCATCTGCCCCTGCGTCGGGATGAAGTAGCCCACAGTCTGTCTACTATGCCGCGTGACCGCAACCGGCGTGCTCGACGCGATGTACTCGGCCAAATCAGCGCGAAATTCGCGTATGCCTACTTTTGTCGTTTCCATGTGAATATGCCCTCGGCTTTGTGAATCTGTGTGTACACATTCGATGCGCCACTTTGCAGATGCCAAATTGAATTCATCCGAGATTGTTCATTAGGACGCGAGTGCACGGCGAGGCGAGTTGCGAGTCGGTTCGCGCATTCGTGGGGCGCACGGTGAACACGTCGTATATGCCCCAGGCCGAGCGAATTTTGAACGCAGAGGACGCGAAGGTTACGCAGAGTGCGCAGAGGAACAGCCATAACAATCTTCATTTTTCGACTGAATCCTTTTTGCATTCATTTTTTCCATGACTCCTTTTGCGTCCTCTGCGAAACCTTCGCGTCCTCTGCGTTCAAAAACTGCCCCCGCGCTACGAAGGGTCGTCTAATGGACAATCTCGGTTCATGACACAAGCGTGCCGCCCTGCGCAAGCTAAAGCGCCTCTCGCTGTTGCATCGGCATCGGGTCCTTTCGCGTGTCTTCGAGCAAGCTAGCGACGTCATCGTCAAAACCATCCAACGCGTTCAGCAAAGCAGCGCCCGGGTCAGCGGGAATGGCGTGGAGCACCGGATCGCCAGCACTGTTGCGTGAGGTTTCTACCCGACTGGTTGAAACCAGAAACTTCTGCGGAATGGGCAAGGCTTGGCTGTTGTAGTTCATGAAAACGCTACTGATCGTGGGGGCGAGCTGATATGTCGACTAAACCGCCGCCTCGTCCTGCTCCCCCGTGCGAATGCGCACGACCTGCTCCACCGCCGTCACAAAAATCTTGCCGTCGCCAATTTTCCCGGTACGAGCCGCTTTGATGATGGCTTCCACGCAGCGGTCTACGTCGCTGGTCTTGACCACCACTTCCACTTTCACCTTGGGCAAAAAGTCCACCACGTATTCCGCGCCCCGGTACAGCTCGGTGTGGCCTTTCTGGCGGCCAAAGCCTTTGACTTCGGTGACCGTGAGGCCGGTGACGCCGCAGTCGGCCAGGGCTTCGCGGACTTCTTCGAGCTTGAAGGGTTTGAGGATGGCGGTGATTTGTTTCATGGGTGGGTGTCTCCGGGTTAGATAAATTTGTTGGTAATAGGGTAGCGCCAGTCTTTGCCAAAGCTGCGGTGGCTTACCCGAATGCCCACGGGTGACTGGCGGCGCTTGTATTCGTTGATGCGCACCAGGCGCAGCACGCGCTGCACCACGGCTGCGTCAAAACCAGCGGCAATGATTTGCTCGCCGCTTTGGTCGTTTTCCATGAACCGCTCCAGGATGGCGTCCAGCACCTCATAAGGCGGCAGGCTGTCCTGGTCCGTCTGGTCGGGGCGCAACTCGGCGCTGGGAGGGCGGGTGATGATGCGCTCGGGAATCGGGCTGGCACCAGTGCCATACGGGTCGTTGGCATTGCGCCATTTGGTGAGGCGAAACACCGTGGTTTTGAACAGGTCTTTGATGACGGCAAAGCCGCCGGCCATGTCGCCATACAGGGTGCAGTAGCCGGTGGCCATCTCGCTTTTGTTGCCGGTGGTCAACACGATGCTTCCAAACTTGTTCGACAGCGCCATCAGCAAGGTGCCGCGAATGCGGGCCTGGATGTTTTCTTCTGCCGTGTCTTCGGCGCGGCCCTTGAACTCCTCGGCTAACACGGCTTTGAACGACTCAAAGGGCGCGGCAATCGACAGCTCGTCGTAGCGCACGCCCAGGCGCTGCGCCATTTCGCGCGCGTCAATCCAGCTGATGCTGGCGGTGTAGGGCGAGGGCATCATCACGGCGCGCACCTTGTCGGCACCGATGGCGTCCACCGCAATGGCCAGCACCAGCGCCGAGTCGATGCCGCCGGACAGGCCCAGCAGCGCGCTGGGAAAGCCGTTTTTGGTGATGTAGTCGCGCACGCCCAGCACCAGGGCATGCCAGAGTTGCTCGTCTTCGTCGACCGCTTTCGTCGACACATCCACTACTATTTCAATAGCTGCTTGAGCAGTATTCACAAGGGCTATTGGCATCTTTTCCACAAAACTGGGCGCTTGCATGGCCAGCGCGCCATCGGCGTTCAAGGCAAACGAAGCGCCGTCAAACACCACCTCGTCCTGCCCGCCCACCAGGTGCGCATAGACCAGCGGCAGCCCGACGGCGCGCGCCCGGTCGGCCATGCGCGCCACCCGCTCGCCGCCCTTGCCCACGTGGTAGGGCGAGGCGTTGATGACGGCCAGCAACTGCGCGCCCGCTTCTTTGGCCAGCTGCGCGGGCTCGTCAAACCAGGCGTCTTCGCAAATCAGCAAGCCAACGCTCACTCCAGCTACCTGGAACACACAAACGCCCTGCCCTGGCGCAAAGTAGCGCCGCTCGTCAAACACCTGGTAGTTGGGCAGCTCGCGCTTGGCATAGGTCTCCAACAGCTTGCCTTCGCAGATCACGCTGGCCGCGTTGTAGCGCCGCTGAATAGCCACCGACTTGCTGCGCACATCGCCGCCCACCGGGTGGCCGACCACGAGGTTTAAGCCCTTTAACCCAGCGGTTTCGCGGGCCACGGTTTTCACGGCATCATCACAGGCAGCAATGAAGGCGGGGCGCAAGAACAGGTCTTCTGCCGCGTAGCCGCAAATCGACAGCTCGGGGGTGAGCAACAGTTGCACACCCTGCGCATGCGCGTCATGTGCCGCGCTGATGATGCGCCGGGCATTGCCGGGCATGTCGCCCACCACAAAATTCAGTTGCGCAATGGCAATTTTTAAGGTCATACAGATTTGTGAAAAAAGTCTTCAGGGATAGTAACGCTGAGCCAACCGCGCTGACAGTTCAGGTGCTGGAATCACCCATTCAGGTCGATGCCACTGCCTGGAACGGCTTGCTCGCCCAGCAAAGCGAGCCCAGCCCCTTCATGCGCCACGAATACCTGGCGGCCATGCACACCAGCGGCAGCGCTTCGCCCAAAACCGGCTGGACACCGCGCTTCATCACGTTGTGGCACGGCGACCAGCTACAAGCCGCCTGCCCGCTGTACTTGAAAGACCATTCCTACGGCGAATACGTGTTCGACTTCGCCTGGGCCAATGCGTACCAGCAACACGGCCTGCCCTACTACCCCAAAGCCTTGATTGCCGTGCCGTTTACCCCCGTGCCGGGCAGCCGACTGCTGGCGCGCGATGAGGCGTCGCGCGCCGTGCTGCTTGATGCCGTGATTGCGTGGTGCGACAGCGAGAAACTGTCGTCGCTGCACCTGCTGTTTGGTAGCGAAGTGGACATTGCGGCTTGTGAACAGGCGGGCTTGATGACGCGCAACACCGTTCAATTCCACTGGAAGAACCAAAGTCCGGTCATTCCCGCGCAGGCGGGAATCCAGTCTACGAACGTCCTGGATCCCCGCCTGCGCGGGGATGACAGCCAGAAATGCGGTGAGCCTTTCACCAGCTTCGAAGATTTCCTGTCCACCCTAGCCCAAGACAAACGCAAAAAAATCAAACAAGAACGCCGCAAAGTCACCGAAGCGGGCGTGACCTTCCGCTGGGCCTTGGGTGCCGACATCACCCCGCAAGACTGGGACTTTTTCTACCGCTGCTACGAGCGCACCTACCTGGAGCACGGCAACGCGCCCTACCTGTCCCGCGCTTTCTTTAAAAGCATGGCGGCTGACATGCCCGAGAACTGGCTGCTGTTCACAGCCGAGCGCCAAGGGAAACCAATCGCTACAAGTTTGATAGCTGCTCGAGCAGTATCTACAAGGGCTGATGGCACATTTGACCTAAAAAAGCCCGCTGTAGCCTACGGCCGCTACTGGGGCGCCCTGGAGCGCGTGGACTGCCTGCACTTCGAGGCCTGCTACTACCAGCCCCTGCAGTGGTGCATAGAGCACGGCTACACCCGCTTTGAAGGCGGCGCCCAAGGCGAACACAAAATGGCCCGGGCCCTTATGCCCGTTCCCACCACCAGCGCCCACTGGCTGGCCCACCCCGCGTTTGCCGACGCGGTGCAGCGGTTTTTAGAGCGGGAAGGCGATGGGATTGGCAGCTACCTGGAGCATCTGGAAGGCAGGAGTCCGTTCAAGGCGTAGCGTTTTCGCACTGCATAAGCAACACATAGGGCTTATAAAAAAACTATTTCCGTCATTCCCGCGAAGGCGGGAATCCACCTGAGAGAAGTGCGAAAGTCCTTGGCGAGTTCTGCGTCATGCCCGACTGAAGCGCGGCCAACTGCTGTTTTCAGGCCTCAGTCGTCGTCGCCCGTATCCAGCCCCGGAAACAACACCTCGGTGAACCCAAGCTGCGTCAGGTCCCGCATGCGGGTGGGGTACAGGCGGCCAATCAGGTGGTCGCACTCGTGCTGCACCACGCGGGCGTGAAAGCCGTCTACCGTGCGGTCAATCGGGTCGCCGTACGGGTCAAAGCCCGTGTAGCGAATGCGGCTGTAGCGCGGTACCAGACCACGCAGGCCCGGCACCGACAGGCAGCCTTCCCAGCCGTCTACCTCCTGCGGCACACCAATGCCAGTGCCATCCAGGCCCAGCGGCACGATGCTGGGGTTGCACAGCACCGTGCGCGGCACGGGCTGGGCGTCGGGGTAGCGCGGGTTCACGGTGTCGGTGCCAAAAATCACCACCTGCAGGTTCACCCCAATTTGCGGTGCAGCCAGCCCCGCGCCGCTAGCCACATGCATGGTTTCAAACATGTCGCGCACCAGCATGTGCAGGGCCTCACTGTCAAAGTCGGTCACGGGTTTGGCGATGCGAAGCAGCCGCGGATCGCCCATTTTCAGAATGGTGTGGGAAGTCATGGCGTTTTGGTAACTTTTAAGGCAAATCGGCTTCCAGCCCTTGTAGATATTGCTCAAGCAGCTATTACAAGCATAGCGTAGCGTTTGTGTTGAATTGATGCCTGGACAGACGCCCAATCGCTTCATTTTTGATAGCTGCTTGAGCAGTATCCATAAGCTACAGAGCCGTTTTTATTCAGATATGGTGCGAGCTGATCCGCTGCGCCAGCGTGCACCCCAGCTTGACCACATGCTCAAACAGCGGCATGTCGCTGGTGTCGTATTTGAACTCGATGCGCAGGCTCTGGGTATCGCGGGTGATTTTGACGTCGCGAAACGGATCAAACATGCTTTCAGCGGCGCGCGGCCAGTTCAGCAAGAGGTTTTGGGTTTCATCGTCCAGCAAGGCCGAGACGTCGGCGGCTGATCGGGCAATCACTTTCAGATGCAAGCTCAGCCGACCGGAGCCCACCGATTGCACCGTCGCCTCACGGGCAAAGTCCAGGTAGCTGCCGTCGTTGGCACCCGCCAGGCGGGCCAAGGTGCCCACACCAGCCGCAAGCCCCTTGCCCGCCGGGTTTTGCATGGCGCCAAAGCTTCTGCCGTTGGAAATTTCAAACTCGGTGCGACCCGCCTTGAGCCCCGTCATTTCCCAGTAAACCATCGGCACGCTGGCGCTGCTGGAGGCGCTGCAGTCGTAGCGCAGTTCCCATTGGTGGTTGTCATCGGTGGTGCCGAAAAACCGGTAACGGATGTCGCCGTGATAGCTGCCGTCATATTGCCAGCCGAGCGCTTTGGCGCGGCGTTCACGAAAGTCTGAATTGGGTTTGTCTTTGACTGCACCGCGATTCTTTTGCTGTCTGACCAGCCAGAAGGCTAACGCAACAAAAGCAAGGAAGACGAGTACGGAAACAGTGACAGTGGTTTGCATCGTGGGCTTTCGAACGAAGGTGCAAATCACCTGAAAAAGCAATTACATCACTGGAAAAACGCGTCACTGTCTTGAATGTGTTGCGAAACATGTCGCCGACACACGATCCACCGCTCAGAGCCTGCACGCCATGTGCCGCAGCAAGGCTCAAAAACGAATCATCGTTGAAGCTGTGCCTGGTTTTACCCACGTCTGTCGGGGTTGGTAAGACACCACCAAAACCTGCTGGAACTCAGGGGGCAATTGCAACGTGACTGCGTTGAAAGCTTCGGGCTTGTTTGTCTGGACCTGGGCACGTATTTCTGATTGCGCTGCATGACCATGGTCTGCAGGAGCGACCATGGTTTGCATGGTGTGTTGCTGAAACTGATGTTGAACAGACGCGGTGGGGGGCCATGTCCACTGCGTGAACGAGGCGGATTTTTTGCCCTGGAGCCGTAGCTGTGTGCCAGTTTGCAAGTTGCGTTGTGCCTGCACCAATTGGCTCTGAAAAGCCACCGGCGACATGGCGGCATACAGCATCACAAACTCTTGAAAAGGCCGCTGGGGGGCCAGCACCTGATGCAGCACGCGGGTGTAGTCCACCAACAAGGTGAGTGACAGATGCCCTTCTCGCAGCACCAAGGTGGCACGGTTGCCGGGCAACTCGTGGGCAATGGTCTGGCTGAGGTTACAAATCAGCAAGGCAACAGCTACAAAAAATTTCATGGCGCGCGCCTATCGACAGTAAGACAGGCTGGGCTGTTTGGCGCTGCCCGTGCTGGCTGTGAACTGGAAGTTCCAGCAAGTGGTTTTGCCTGGGTTGGCGGTCAACAAGGCGGTCAATGCCGCGCCAGAGACTGGCTTGTAGCGAATGTTGTAGGTGCCCGCCGCATTTGCATAGTTGTCGGAGCCGGTCGCGGTGCTTGTAAACGCGCGTGCAGAGGTGAATTGCAGCACTTGGTAGCCATCTGAAGCATCGGTCGTCAGGGTCATGCCGCTGACCTGAAACGGCGTCACAGGCGGTTGGCGAATGGGCGAGAACTTGGCACCCTGCCCGGCCAGGTCAGGGCTGGGCGTGCCCCGAAAGCAGGACAACACATATGGCGATGCATCAGTCACGTGGTAGCTGTAACCCGCCGGGCCGTTCGTCACTGCGCTGGTGTTGCCACCGCACACGCCGTCCCTGGTGGCGGGGGTTCCGTCTGCATTGTTGTAGCCAAAAATCGCAAACCCATCGAGCGCCCAGCCCACAGGGTTGGTATTCCAGTAGCTGGCGGCTTTGCCGGCCATGAGGCATGTGGGCGCTGCGTGGTAGTGGTAATCGTCAGCGCGACCGGCATGGCCATTGCAGATGTCCAACTCGCCCAGCACCTTGGTGTCGCCGTTCTGGCAGCCGCCCTGTTTGCAGGGGTTAAAGATCGGCACACCGTTGATGGCAACGCCAATCGGCCCGTCTACCGCTGTGGTGGTGGCAGCGGCGATGGCGGGGGCCAGCGGGATTTTCCAGGCGTTGGCGCCGAAGAAGTTTTGTGCAACCGGCACCTGCAGGTTGGTGGCGATGATGCCGTTCATCATGGCGTGGGTGGGCAAGCCATTGGATGCAATGTAGGCATACGTGCCATCGCAGGTTGCCGTAGCCAGGCCTGTGGTGGAAGCGTTCAGGGAGTTGGTGACGAACCCGCAGGCTGCGCTCACCGTTGTGGCGGTGACCACGGGTGTGGTGGTGAGCCGGGCCGCACCCAGATTCAACACAGCAGCGCCTATCGTTGTCGACGCGATGGCGCTGGACAGGGACTGTCCGGTGACCGCATTCGCAGCGACGCCCAGTACAGGTGACGCCGACAGCGCGTAAATTGTGAACGTGTAGGTTTTGACACCAGGGCCTTGTGAGCAAGGCGCCTGGTAGTTAGCCGTTGGCCCGTCACTGCCCACGCCTGCGGTACCCACACCACTGGTATTGCGGCTCAAGCTGGTCACGTTCGCCGGTATGCCCGACAACACCCAGTTGTATTTGATGGTGCCTGGGCTTGGCACAGTGGTCATCAGCAAGGCGAACTCCTTGGTGCCTATTGGTGCATTCGCCCATGACAGCGCGGGCGATGAGGCGGTGCCGTCACAGGTGTAATCGGTGGGCAGGATGCCCCCTTCGACACCCACGCTACTGGTCAGTTTAAAAACATCAGCGGTTGCCGAAGGTGTTGGGGTGAGTGTGGTGGCAGAGGCGGTCGGTGTGACTGTTGCAACTGGCGAGATCGTTGTGGTTGTTGTTGGCGTGATGGGAATGTCGGCGGATAAGCTGGCGCTGCTGCCGCCACCGCACGCGGCCAGGCACGCGATCAGTGAAGCCAGCGACAAGGGGTTGGCAATGTTCATGCGAATACTCCAGGTGAATCAGGACAACAAAAATGCTGACAGGTTGATGAGAAAAATGTAGCGACTCAAACCTGAAGCGAGATGACATCTTCGTCATGCAATGGCTCCAACCGTGACGGCAACCGCTGCACAGGAGCCTGCTTTGGAGCGGGCGTCTGACGCGAACCACGGGTCTGCAAAGACACCACCCGTCTACTGCGCAAGCGGCAGTGTCAGCTGCAGCGTGACCCGTTCAAGCGTCGTCTCCAGCAGCAACAGATCGCCTCCATGCGCCCGGGCAATTTCTCGCGCCAGACTCAGCCCCAACCCATGGCCATCTATGCGCCGGTTGTGGGCAGCATCAACACGGTAGAAACGATCAAAAAAACGGGTCCGATCTTCCTGCGCAATGGGGTGCGTGGCATTTGAAAAGATCACCTGAATACGACCCGGTAGCTGATTGGCGGTCACCTCAATCCAAGCACCCGGTTGGCAGTAGCGCACCGCGTTGCTGATCAGGTTATTCAACAGCTGACGCAGCAGCACACTGTCCCCTGTCAGAGTGAGTTGCCGATCAATCTCGCTCGACAGGCTCTGTTGGGTCAGCAGCATGTGTGCATCGCCCACTATTTCATCCAGCATTGCGCTCATATCGATGGTTTGTCGCTGTAAGGCGAGCCAGCCCGCATCGGCTTGCGACAACAACAACAGTTTGCGCGTGATAGTGGACAGACGACCCACCTCGTCAAGCAACTCGCTCAGCTCTGCCTGAATTTCCGGTTGCTCTGCCTGGGTCAGTGCCTGCTCAATACGGCCCTGCAAAATGGTCAGCGGTGTTTTCAGTTCGTGCGCTGCATCCGCCGAGAAGCGCGAGGCCTGCTGAAAACTGGCTTGCAGCCGCGCCAACATGGTGTTGTACGCATCAATCAGCACCTTGAATTCGCGGTCTTCGCCCTGGCTGCTCAACCGCCTGTCAAGGGCTCGCTGGTTGACGTCTGTCATCGCGTCACGCAGACGATTTACCGGGCGCATGGTGAGCGCAGAAAGCAACCAGGCACCCAGCCCGGTGAGCACCACAGCCAAGGGTATGACCAGCTTCAGAGCCTGCTTCAGTGCCGCCTTGACCTCGGCCTTGGTTGCCCCAAGATCACCCGCCACAACGCCACTACCGGCTTCGGTGGTGAAGCGGGCCGCGCGCCATTGCCTGGCTTGCGAATCTTGCGAAGTGAAGGATGCCAACGCACATCCGCCAGACATCGGCACGGGTCCGCGGTGTGCGGGCGGTTCGCCGCGCGGTGGTCCTGCGTCATCGTGCCTTTTGGGTGGGCGGTCCCTCGGCTCGGCGCGCTCTTGGAGCGCATCCGATCGCATGTCGGTTTTTGACGGCTGCCACGGGGCACTGTCGAACGCGGGCCCCATCTGCCAGTTTGATGACTGAAAACCCACTGCGTCCATGCTGCCTTCAAAACGCAGCATCACCTGGTCTGATTCGCTCAAATGCAGCTTGAGCATCACATCCGTTTGCAACCGCGTCATGTCCTGGCTGCCAAAGCGCTGGGTCGCGACTCGCCTGGCTTCCATACACAGCCTGGTTTCGAGTCGCGCCATCTCGAAAGCCATTACGCGTGTCCAGCCCAACACAAGGACTGCCGCCAGCACAGCGCCCACGATCAGCCCGGCAATGACAAAGAGTCGGGTTCGAAACGAAAAAGTCACGACGCGCTCAAGTTGCCCGTCGCGTTGGCAGCACGAAACCGGTAGCCCGTCCCCCGCACCGACTCAATACTGGCCGCGACATCGCCAGATGCATGCAGTGTCATGATTTTTGCGCGTATGCGCTTGACGCACACATCCACCACGTTGGTGCTGGGATCAAAGTCATAGCCCCACACATGTTCCAGAATCTGGCTGCGTGTAAAGACCTGCCCTGCCGAGCGCATCAGGTATTCCAACAGGTTGAACTCACGGCTGGTCAGCTCAATCGACTGGCCGCTACAACTGGCTTGGCGGCTGATCCGGTCCAGCTTCAGCTGCCCCACATGCAAAGTGTTCTGGCGGTCACCTGCCAGACGACGCACCAGCGCTTGAATGCGGGCCACCAACTCTTCCACAAAAAAAGGTTTGGCCAGGTAGTCATCTGCGCCCAGGTTCAGGCCCTCCACGCGATCCCCCAGCTCATTGCGCGCCGTCAGCAAGATCACTGGCGTCGGCACACCCGCCGCGCGCAAACCTTTGAGTACCGACAACCCATCTCGGCCAGGCAGCATCAAGTCCAATATGACCACGTCATACGTCCCGGTACAAGCTTGCTCAAAGCCTGTGTTGCCGTTGTCGCAGTGCTGAACTTGCAGCCCCCGTGCAGTGAGGCCTGCGCAAACGAAGTCAGCAATTTTTTGTTCGTCTTCAACCAGCAAAATCCGCATGTGAACTACCTGGGTAACGGTGGGGAACGTTCGCCGGACGGGCGTGGTGGCGGTGGATCCAGTTGATCCAGTTTTTCTGGGCTAAAGCCCGCTGCGATCAACGCCGCGTCAAGCGCATGGCTGCGGCGCATACCCGCATCGCGCAAAGTGCGCTTGATCAGTTTGGCATCGTCAGTGGTCAGCCTGGCGGGTTTGTAGGGGGCCAAAATCGTTTTCACTTTGGCCAGTTCAGCCGGCGTCAAGGATGGGGTCGAGTGCGCAACGGGTTGTGAAGTGGCTGCGCGTGGGGGTGGCGCACTCTGGCCGTGTACAGCGCTAGCGGCTGCGGCACTCAGCACCCACATCAGGATGGATCGCTTGAAAAAAATCACGGCACGCTTTCTTTTTTAACCCAAACGGGTTGAAGGCACGAATTACACCTTGCGCAGACCCACGTGAAATGACGCTGTTGTCATCGAACGCTTTCTAAGGAATTTGGAGACGCGATGCACCTGCTGTCAGGAAGTGACGCGTCAAAGTCAGATTGACTGATCGACTTTCGATTGGCCCACCAACCGAGCTGTAGCCGGCTCATAGACCACTTCAGTAATTGATCCATCCCGAATGCGCTGAACCGCTTCGTCAATCACATGCAGCGGCACTAAAAACCATTCCCTCGGCCTCACCGGGTTTCCGAAGCGATCTTCGATGGTCAAGTCCAACTGCGCGGCACCGAACAGACGGTGAAAGAGTTTCTCCAGGTGCGTGCGGTTCAGGTTGTGCAGCGTGTATTCGGCCACCACCTCTACATCAGCGAAAAGATAGGTGGTGCTTTTTTTTGCACCCGCAATGCGGGTCTTCACTGCGCGATTTGTCACGCCAATCTTGTGGATCAATTCCCGGTGCTGGGCGACCAACGGGTGGCTGGACAGGCTGCGCAGCACATAGATGGTTCCGGACTCCATATCGTCCGGCTCAGACGCATCGCCAAACAGCGGGCCATCGTCTTTCGGAGCAAGGCGGCGGCCCACAGCCGTGTTCCCGTCTGGGTAGAGGGAGCGTGAAAGTGAGCGCAGCAGCAGATTGCTCTCCGTGCGGTTGTCAAAAATAACCCTCAGCCGCGGGTTGTCGCGCCCATCCTTCGTTTTGGTGCCCTCGTTCATTTCGGCCACGTACGCGATCTGTCCACCAATGATGAAAAAATCACCCAAGCTGATGCTGGCGTTTTTAATAAAGAGACTGGTTATCCACAAACCAGACTTCAGGCCCGCAGCAGCTTCTTCAAATAGCGGCTTGAAGTCGTCGAACTGGGTGCAGGGCGTGCGATCCGCGATGTCCTCGGCGGCACGCTTTTCAACTGTGGAACGCACATTGCGCAGCACGGTGATGTCGTTCTGGTCACGGGGTTCGTCGCCGACCGCCACGCCAATCCCAAGCTCAGCCAGTAAGGCTTCTCCGTCCAGGTCCTTCGAATCGGCGTGAATCGCAGCGCCAGACAACAAGCCGGGGCCATCCAGTCCAGCCAGCAAGGCTTGGGCTTCCGGTAGCTTGCGCAGTTGATCCAATCGCACGGCATACAAGCGTTCAAATATGTCACGCCCTTCGCCATGTAGTGGTGCTCTGTCATGGGTTTGATGGAAACGCAAAATGTCTTCAAATCCTGCAATGATGCGTTCCTCGCGCGGGGTTCGGCTGGACGCTTTGATCGGCGCAACATCAACGCCTAGCGCGTCCAGCAGCTCGTCATCGTCCATCTCAGTCATTCCTGGACTCCCCCTGCACTTGGGCCGCTTTGGCTTGCGCACGAAAACGTGCAAAAGCGGCTACGCCCTCGGCCAAGAGCTTTTCATATGCATCGGCAGAGTTGATGTCTGGCAGGCGACCACGATCATTCTTGAACTGCAATGCGCGTTTTGACAATTCACGGGCCTCGTCTTCGGGAATGCTCACCTTCTTGGCCGCAATGCTGGCCTGCACCTGACGCAGCGACTTTTCGTCCATCGCTTTGGCCAGCACCGAATAGGCCGCTTCGAAGGGGTTGATGCTGTCAATCAAATCAATGTCCAGGTCGCGCACGTTCACGAACTTGCGCACCCCGTCGATCAGGGCGGTGCTGCCCTGGGCAGTGCCGCTACCCGCCGCATCCGCCTGGGCCAGAGCCAGCTTGGCCTGCTGCGTGATGTTCATCGCGGCAATCGCATGTTGCCGAATGGCCTCTTGGTCGGTCTCGCTCATGTCCGGGTAGCGCTCACGCACGATCTTGCCCATGCGTAACTGCGTCAGCTCTTGAGGTAGCGTGTTTTCTTTGTCAAACAGGCCGCGCTCCAGCGCTGTTTTATCTTGCAGGAAACTGGTCACGACTTCGTTGAGGTCTTCTTTGCAGATGCGCGTGGCTTCCGGACTTTGTGGTGTTTTAAGCCCATTGATTTCCACGTGAATCTGCCCGGTGTCGGTGTTCACGCCCAGGTTGTGGCCACCCTGCAGGTAGCCGGCTTCGCCGTAATCAAACCCTGGCTTGGGCCCGGTGTTTTTAGGCGTGAACTCGTAGCGGGGGCTCAGCACCTGCTCCATCAGCAGGCTGGCTGAAATGGCCTTGAGCATGTCGTTCACCGCCTCGGTCACCAGCGATTGGTCAGCCGCTGGCTCGGCAATCAGATTGGTAAACCGAGACCGCTCTTTGCCCACCGCATCACGCGTGGCACGGCCAATGATCTGCACGATCTCGGTCAGGCTGCTGCGGTAGCCAATGGTCAGCGCGTGTTCGCACCAGATCCAGTCAAAACCTTCCTTGGCCATGCCCAGCGCAATGATCACGTCTACATGCTCGCGGTTGTTCTTTTGCGCCGGGTCTTTCAGGGCGCCCAGCACGCGGGTGCGCCGGGCCGGGTCGCTGTCGTCCACCAGATCAGCTATTTTCAGAATGCGTTCATCTTTTGAAAGCACGAGGTGAAAGCCCGTTGCAGGGTCAACGCCCTTCCACTCGCCCAGGCTTTTCATGATCTCGTCCACTTCGCGCTGCTTGTCTTTCAGGCTTTCGCGGGCATTCACGTTCGGTATGTGAACAATGGTTTTCAGCGCCGGATCCAGCACCTTGGCCACAGCGTCGACATACGGGCCTTGATAGAAGTAGTAGCCAATGTCCAGCGCCTTGAGCCACTGGTAGCCGTTTAACTGCTCGTAGTAGGTGTAGGTAATCGTTTCAAACCGGGCTTCGTCCGCCGGGGCCAGCACGGCTTCGCTGTCACCGCGAAAGTAAGAGCCCGTCATGGCCACCATGTGGGTTTTGTCTCTGGCGATCAATGCACCCAACTGGCCGCCCAGCACATTGCCCGGGTTGCTCGATACGTGGTGAAACTCGTCAATCGCGATCAGGCGGTTGTCAAACGCTGCCATACCCAGCTCTTCCACCGCAAACCTGAAGGTGGCGTGGGTACATACCAGCACCCGGTCTGCGCTGGCCAAAAACTCGCCCACCGCCTTCACTTTTGACTTGGCCACCTTCGTATCGTCCGCCCCCGGTGCGTTGCACAGGTTCCATTGCGGGGCCACCTGCCAGTCTGCAAAAAAACCGTGCTGGCTCAAGGGCTCGTCGGCAAAGCTGCTGCCAATCGAGCGCTCGGGCACCACTACCAGCGCTTGCTGCAAGCCCTGGTGGTGCAGCTTGTCCAGGGCAATGAACATCAGCGCCCGCGACTTGCCCGAAGCGGGTGGCGATTTGATCAGCAGGTACTGCTCGCCCCGCCTGGAGTAAGCACGCTCTTGCATGGTGCGCATGCCCAATGCATTGGCCTTGCTGGATGCACCTGTGCGCGCTGTGGTGATGGACACCGACGGCACGGTGTACGCATTTATCGGGTTGGTTTGTGCGGTCGTTGGGTTCATGTTTTTTATGCTTAAGAAACAAGGTTCGGGGCATCGATCAAAACTTTCTCGATCCCTTGATTTTTGTAAGTTGTTGATTTTTATGAATTTATTTATCTTTTTAAGAATGTGATGGGAGGTTTTTTGCCGGCGGAATCAAAACCCGATCAAAATTTTTTTACTCATCCGTTTTCAAGGATTACAGGACCTACTTATTCGACATGCATCGAAGCCCGTCCGGCACCTCGCAGCGCGATCTTTTGTATCACTACAAGACGACGCGAAGCTCTTTGGCGTGCCCCTCTGTCAACCGGCACAAATTCATCACTTCCGCCCGTTCTATCTGCCCGTGCTGGTGGATGTAACTCAATGCTGAATTGGGCCAAAGCCTACCTGCCGTGTGTACGCAGCCTTGTCGCTCACCACCGAATAGACCGTTGCCGACAGGGTGTAGCTACGCCCACGAATGTTGCCATGCGCAGAGACCAACCCAGAATCGTTCAACGCCTGATTCATAGAGAAGTTGGCCCCACACGACTAACCGGAAACTGAGGCAATGCCTTGTTCCATGCTGCAATATTCATCACGGCACAGCCTGCCAGAAATGGTTTTTTCCAGGGCCGATCACCAGCGCCGACCATCGGTATCTGCCGTTTCAATGCATCGGTACGCGCGAGCAGCTCGGCAGCGGACAGCGTACTGGCACCAATCAATACCGAATAGGTGATTGGTTTTTTAACGCGATCCTCTGCCCACTCATACAGCCAAGAGTCCCGGTATTTGGTTGTCAAGTCGAAATCAAGCTGCCCACCCCGGAATTGCTTGATGAATTCCGCACTTCTTTCAAGTACAGCTTCGGGGTTTTCAGGGTCTTTGAATTCGACAAAGAGCAACTGGTCTTCTAACTCGACGATGAAATCCACTGCTTTCATACAGTGACTCAAACCGTGTGCGGTTTGGTCGTCGAACTTTCTTCCATTTGCTGTGGCGGGCAGCGTAATCTGCAAATCGTTTTCTGCAAGCACATTCATGATTTGATGCTCCCCAGGCTGCGTTGGAGTTCCCGGTCGTACAGATCACTGAACGTACTAGCAACCGCGTTGGGATCAATGCCGAGGTAACTGTCGCTAGCTTTTGAAGTAACCGCTCCGGATTCATCTCTGAACAACGATATATACCTGACAGCATCGGATTTGCGCCGACGCAGATCGAACTCTTTAAGCAAAACATAATTGTGGGTAGCAAGAAACACTTGCACGCCAAGCCGTTGCAATTCAAGAATCACTTCCACAACTTCCCCCATCAGAGCAGGGTTCAGGTTGGCTTCAGGTTCATCCCAAAACAGTACTGAACCAGAAAGCAGAGTTCCGTTTTGAATAAGCAACCAAACTAAGGCAAGCTTGCGCATGCCTTCTGCGAGTAACGTGAACTCCAGATCACCTTGCTTGTTTTTAAGGAAAAAATATTCGCCTTTTGCCACCACCTTGCCTTCAATGGCTTTTTGCAGCACTGTCAACAAGCGTTGCCGATCACCATCAGTCGGCCCCAATAGTTTGGGTAGAAATGCGCGCTTGATGACGTCCATATAGACCTCTTCAAATGCAATTTCACGCTTGGCCGCAGTGGCCAGAAAACCTGGCGCATGAGCCAGCATTTCCTTGACGGGGATATAGGCGCTGGTGAGTTCTTCTTTCTTCCAGCTGACTTCACCCGTCACCTTGACATCTTCAGGATTGCTGGTGTGATTTGAAAATTCCGCAGTCAATTTCGCACTGCCCTGCCTTGTCACAATCACTTTGGTTTTAACGCTGCCAGATTGACGACGCGATAGCCGCCCCATTCGCCCCTCGAACGGGTTAAATACGTTGCGCAGTTTCAGCGAATAACTCTTCTCTTTATCCTCGCCTACCGTGATTGCGCAGGCAGCATAGAGAATTTTTAACAAATGCGTCTTACCCGTGCCATTTGTACCAATCACAACATTCACACCAGGCGAAAAATCCTGATTGAGATTGGAAAACGCCGTGAAATTGGTCACGCCAATGTGTGTAATTTTGCTCATAGCCAACGCTCCGTTTTATTGCTGCCAAATCATAGTGGGTCAGACTTCATCATTGGTCAGCCCCACTTTTTGAATCACGGTTTGGTTCTAAGTGCCGCGCCGTATCCTTCCCCGCTTTTTTGAGGGCTTGACCTTAGGCCCTGCCGCTGTCATCTTCGTATACAGCTCAAACAGCTTTTCCAGCCGCTCGGTGTCGTTTTTGAAGCGGCGGCCAATGTAGATGCGCTCCAGCACTTCGTCGTTGTGCGCATGGGCAGCGCGCAGGTTGTCGGGCATGGCTTCTGGGTCGTACAGGTCGGCAATGGTTGCGGGGAAATGCGCTTCACGGGCCAGCAGAATATTTTCAGCACACGCGGTCAGGTCGGATTTGTTTTGCTCAGTGAGCAGGGGGACTGGGAAGGTGTTCCAGCCTAGGGTGTTGGAGTAGGAGAAATCGGTGCGCATACGCACGCAGACTGTGCCAATCCACTGCGCATGCAAGCGACTCGCCACTATGCTCAAAGTCCAGATGAGTGGGTCATAGATTACGGCAGCCTTGTTGGAAATTACCGTATCAGCATCAGCAAGTCCAACAGGCAAGTACTCTCGATTTTCGCTAGTGATACTTGGAACAACTAATGCAACTGTTTCTTGGTGTGGCGTGTAAACAAACCTATGAGGCTTATCGGCCTTATCTTGAGACTGCTTGCCTTTACTTGACAAGCGTACAGCTCTCACAGCCTCAATACGCGCAAGGATCGGAGGAATACTCATCGCCAGCAGCAACTGGTTTTCCTCAATCCAAAGACACCAGCGATTGCTGGAAGATGTAAATTCCCGAGAACCCACCAATTTTTTCAACAAGACGCTTGCTTTGGGATATTTAGCAATCAGCTCCTCGTACTCCTCACGCGCGAGGATGAGGTTGCCACCATCTGACGGCTTGTTGCCGTAATCCATTGTGGGCAAACCACAAATTGAATTGCTCGACTGGGACACGATGACGTCTTGCGCGTCCAAAAGATACGCGTTTATATTTTTAGCGAGCTTCCTTGAGTCTTGGTCATATATGTACCTTTCTGCCAATCGGGAATTGGTAATTCCGACGACGACAACGGTTACGCCCGCATTGTTTGCGGCCATATTTTTCCAGGCAAACGGTCGATGGGCAAAGTAAATTGAAAAACCACGCGCAAAAACGAGAGGCCACAGCATTGACACCTGCCGACCTTGATTTATAGACTTTGTGGCAACAAAAGCGGCAGCGCATTTCACTCGTTGGCCGTACTCGGCGGCTTTAATAAACCAAGCCGAGACATAGTCAAGATCTCGGTATGAATCCGTATGCACAGAAAAAACGGCTTGCATGTCTGCTTGCTGCTCCGCACTCCGCCATTGACTGCCTAGATACGGTGGATTTCCGCAAAGGTAGGTTTCACCACCCAGATTCTCAAAATCAATTTCCGCTTGATCTAGCGGCGTACCAAACAAATCGTCGGCCACCACCTTCACCCCAGTGCCCGTCGGCGGGCAAATACTCAACCAATCCAGCCTCAACGCATTCCCGCAAACAATCCAGTTCTGCTTGTCCAGCGGCAAAAAAGCCGCCAGCGCATCCTTCTGCCCCCGGTACAGCACATCACACTGAAACTCCGCAATGATCAAAGCCAGCCGGGCAATCTCTGCCGGAAAGTCGCGCAGCTCAATGCCCCGGAAGTTGGTCAGCGGTATCTCGCTGCCCAGATGCGCCTCGCCCCGGCGGGCGTTGATGACCGCCTCAATCCCCCGCATCTGTTTGTAGGCAATCACCAAAAAATTACCCGAACCGCAAGCCGGGTCAAACACGCGAATGCGGGCCATGCGTTTGCGCAGGTTGAGCAGCTTGGGCCTGCTGTCACCAGCCGCTTCGAGTTGCGCGCGCAAGTCGTCCAGAAACAGCGGGTTGAGCACCTTCAAAATATTGGGAACGCTGGTGTAGTGCATGCCCAGTGCGCCGCGCTCTTCGTCGTCGGCCACGGCCTGGATCATGCTGCCGAAGATGTCGGGGTTGATTTCGCGCCAGCGCAAAACGCCCGCGTGCAGCAGGTAGGTGCGAGCCATGCGGGAAAAGCGGGGCACGTCGGTGCCGCCGGAGAACAGGCCGCCATTCACATAGGGAAACTGGTCGGCCCAGGGGCGGAAATTGCCGTCTGCGCGGTCGGCAGGCCGGGTGTTCATGGCACGGAAAATTTCAGACAGCACGGTGTGGGTGTCTGAGGCATCGCGTGCGCTCATTTGGTCTACGGTTCGGGTGAACAGGCCATCGCCGTTGAAGATGTCGGTGTCTTCCGCAAAAAAACAAAAAATCAGCCGAGCCATGAAGTGGTTCATGTCGGCGCGGCGCTCGGCTTTGGCCCAGTCTGGGTTTTCTTTCAACAGCTCCACATACAACTTGTTCAGCCGCCCGGTGGCCCGCACGTCGATGGGGTTGTCTTTGATCTGCTGGATGGTGGAGATGCCCGCCAGCGGCAGGAAGAAGCCGAAATGGTTGGGAAAGGCTGGGTAGGCGCAGGCGATGGTTTCACCGCTGGCCAGTTCTTCAGCCTCCAGCGTTTGCCCGTCCGTAGCGAGAATGAACTTGGCTTTGGCTTTTAGAGTGGCGGGGCTGGCGCGCAAGGCTTTGAGGCAGTCGCCAACCTCGTCCGCTTCGCAAACGGCCATATGAATTTTGTTGCGCAAAAGCACGCCGCCGGGCACGTCTGATGTGTTGTTGTTACCTGCACGCAGCTTCTTGAGGGTGACTTCATTGCTGCCGAAAGCAGCCATGAAAGCGAAGGGGAATTCCGCCGCGTCAAAGGGCGCAACAGCCAAGTCTGAAACGGCGGCTTCTATTTCTACGGCGTTCATGGGCGATTTTTGTGTGGGAGCGTGATGGGCAGGATAGCTGCCTTCGCTCCTTCCCCCGCTGGGGGAAGGCGGGGATGGGGGCTTGGGCGCTACAACGTTTGGCCGGGGTGTCGGCCCGCTGCCCCCATCCCTGCCTTCCCCCGGAAGGGGAAGGAATAATTCTAATTCTCACTAGAAACAGCATCAATAATCCACTGCCAAGCCACAATACTTTTGACAGTCTGGTGCTGTGTCTCCATCGCCTTCAGGGATGCGACTAGATGATCCTCAAGCAAGTCCAATGATTCAAAGGTCTTGTTATGAAAGTACTTTTCCCTCAATTCATCCCAAATGTGCTCCTGAGGATTGAGCTCGGGAGAGTACGGCGGCAGAAATAGCAGTTTCAAATTGGCTGGCATTTCAAAGGTTTTGCTTTTGTGCCACCCCGCCCCGTCCAGCACCATCACAATGTTTTCGTTCGGATAGCGGCTTGCCACCTCTGTCAGAAAGACTTGCATCCACTGACCGTTGACCTCTGGTAGCACCAGGCAATCCAGCTTTCCGTCCTGCGGGCTGACAGCCCCGTAGGCGTAGACGTATTGATGACTGAGCATCGCTTTGACCACAGGGCGCATGGGTTTTTTGCACCAGCAGTAGCAGCAATCGCTGATGCGTCCAAAGCGCGCCTCGTCTTGAAACATCAAGCGCAAAGGCCGCGTGATGGGAAAGCTGCAGAGAATGTCCTGGATCAAACCGGGCAGTTTTTTTTCCACACCTGGCGTGCTTGAGGGTCACCTTTGGGATGTTGCGTATCGGGGGCCAGTTTGCGCCAGTGGTGGCGGTGCAGCATCCGGTACACGCCCGACAGGGCCATCGTTTTGCCCAGCGCTTGTTCGATCAACGGGTGCAGGCGCGGGATGATGACCACGCCGCCCTCGTTGGCCTCGTGCATGACTTTGTCCAGCACAGCGGCCTCTTGCGCCAAGCTGGCTTTGGCACGGTTGCGCAGGGCTGTCTTGGGCTGCGCAGGCTCTCGGGTGCCCGCCGCTACGGCGCAGTACGCGGTGCGCATTCGGCATGTGGCGCCAACCGACCTCCCAATGGCCTGAGCGGTTTGTTGCAGCGTCAATCCAAGCCGCAACGGCAGCAGCACCGCCTGGGCTATGCGAAGTTCATCAGCGCTTGTCGCGGCCTTCAGGCTAATTTGTGCCGCCTCGATTTGCTCAATTCCGCTTGCAGGTCTGGCCATGGTGGTCTCCTAGTTGGGGAAACCATATTATTTACGTTTTTATTGGGAATCGGAATAAGACACGCGCTGCGACTGGAGTCGTTACGCTTTACAAGCAAAAACGGCAGCAGCCCTTATCAATACTGCTCAAGCAGCTACAAAATAAGTAGCGATTGTTGATCGCCTCACGCATTCAACTGCCCCCAGACCTTGTCCAGCCGTTTCACACTCACAGGCTGCGGGGTGCGCAGCTCTTGCGCGAAGAAGCTCACGCGCAGCTCTTCCAGCAACCAGCGCAGTTCCTGCATGCGGGCGTCCTGCGCGCCTTTGCGCTCGGCGACCAGGCGCCAGAAGCGCTGCTCTTGGGGGCGCAGCTCGGCCATGCGTTGCACGTCGCGGGCGGGGTCGGCGCGCAGCTTGTCAAGGCGCAGGCTGATGGCTTTGAGGTAGCGGGAAAAATGCTGTAGCTGGGGCCAGGGGGTGGCGCGCAGGAAGTGTTTCGGGACCAGGCGCTGCAGTTGCTGGGCGGCGTCTGCGGTGGCTTCGCTCTGGTTTTTGGTGTCTTTGATCTTGCGCGCGGCGGCGCTGTACTCGGTCAGGATGGTGGCGGTCAGGCGGGCCACTTCGCTGGCGATCAGGGTCAGGCGGCCACGGCCTTCTTCGATGCGGCGCTTGAAGGCGTGCTCGTCGGTGGGGAGCGGATCGAGCAGGAAGGCGCGGTCTAGCGCCACTTCGATGATTTGCTCGCGCAGTTCGTCTGCGGTACCCAAGGGCATGAACTGCACGGCGGACTTTTGCAGGTCGGGCAGGTTTTTGTCGAGGTACTTGATGGCGTCTTTCAACTGCAGGGCGAACAGGCGGCGCAGGCCGGCGCGGTGCTTGGCAGCGGCCACTTCGGGCTCGTCAAACACCTCGATGCTCACCGCATCGCCATGGTCAACCAGCGCGGGAAAGCCCACCAGGCTGGTGGCACCCTGGCGCACCTCCATGAGTTCGGGCAGCTCGCCGAAAGTCCAGGCGGTGTGGCGTTGATTGGCTGTGGTGGTCTGAACAGGTGCTTCTTTTTTAATAGCTGCTTGAGCAGTATTTACAAGGGCTGGTGACTGATTTGACTCATATTCTGGCTTGCTGGCGGCCATTTTCAAGCCGGCCAGTGCCTGAAACGCACCCCGCGCCTGGGCGCCCAGCTCGGCCTTGAGCGCGCCCAGGTTGCGGCCTGTACCGAGCTGGCGGCCATGCTCATCGACCACGCGAAAGTTCATGAACAAATGCGGGGCCAGCATGTCCAGCTTGAAGTCGGCACGTTTCACGTCCAGGCTGGTGGCGTCGCGCACCTGCTTGAGCAGGGCATCGGTCAGGCCGACGGTGCTGGTGGCATGTTGTGTGGTCAGTTCATCCGCGAGCCGCGCCGCCGATTCCCCCAGCGGCACAAAGCGTGAGCGAGGCTTTTGCGGCAAGCTTTTCAACAGCGCCTGCAGCTTGTCTTTCAACATGCCGGGCACCAGCCACTCGGCCTGCTCGTCGGCCACTTGGTTGAGCACAAACAGCGGCACCGTCACCGTCACGCCGTCGCGCGCGTCGCCGGGCTCGTGCAGGTAGCTGGCGGCGCAGTCCACACCGCCCAGGCGGATGAACTTGGGAAACGCCTGCGTGGTGATGCCTGCCGCCTCGTGGCGCATCAGCTCTTCGCGTGTGAGCTTGAGCAGCATGGGTTGCTGTTTGCTCGTGGGCAGGTACCAGTTTTCAAACAACTGGGCGCTGTAGATATCTGGCGGAACCTGGCTGTCGTAGAAGGCATAGATCAGTTCGTCGTCGACCAGCACGTCTTGCCTGCGGCTTTTGTGCTCCAGCGATTCGACCTGCGCAATGAGTTTGCGGTTGGCGGCCAGAAAGGGGAGGCGGTTGTCCCACTCGGGCGGGCAATTGCCTGCCACCAGTGCCTCGCGAATGAAAATCTCTCGGGCAGCGTGTGGATCGACCCGACCGTAGTTCACCCGCCGCCCGCTGTAAATCACCAGCCCATACAAAGTGGCCCGCTCCAACGCCACCACTTCGCCCGCCTTCTTTTCCCAGTGCGGCTCCAGCAACTGCTTCTTCAGCAAATGCCCCGCCACCTGCTCCAGCCACTGCGGCTCGATGTTGGCAATGCCCCGGCCAAACAGGCGGGTGGTTTCCACCAGCTCGGCCACCACGATCCAGCGGCCCGGCTTTTTAGCCAGGTGGGCACCCGGGTGGCGGTGAAACTTGATGCCGCGTGCGCCCAGGTACTCCCCTGAACCTGCTTCTTCACCTTCCAGCTTGAAACCGATGTTGCCCAGCAAACCCGCCAGCATGGACTGGTGCAGGTTCTCGTAGCTGGCGGGGGCCGTGTTGATGCGCCACTTGTGCTCGGTCACCACGGTGAGCAACTGGCTGTGAATGTCGCGCCACTCGCGCACGCGGCGGATGTTGACGAAGTTTTGTTTGAGGAGTTGCTCGTATTGGCGGTTGCTGAGTTTGTGGTCTTTCCCGTGGCCCCCGCGCGCCACATCCAGCCACTTCCACACCTTCAAATACCCCGCAAATTCACTGCGGTCGTCGTCAAATTTCACATGCGCCGCGTCGGCCGCTTGTTGCATGTCCATGGGTCGGTCGCGCACGTCCTGCAGGCTCAGGGCACTGGCAATCACCAGCACCTCGTCGAGTGCGCCGCGCTCGCGGGCTTCCAGAATCATGCGGCCCACGCGCGGGTCTAGCGGCAGTTTGGCCAGCTCGTGGCCCATGGCGGTCAGTTCGTTGGCATCATCCACCGCGCCCAGCTCCGCCAGCAGCTGGTAGCCATCGCTGATCGCTTTGGCGCGCGGCGCTTCCAGAAAAGGGAACTGCTCCACATTGCCCAGGCGCAGCGCCTTCATGCGCAAGATCACACCGGCCAGCGAGCTGCGCAGAATTTCGGGCTCGGTAAAGCGCGGGCGGCTGTTGAAATCAGCCTCGTCATACAGGCGAATACAAATGCCATTGGCCACCCGGCCGCAGCGCCCCGCGCGCTGGTTCGCCGCCGCCTGGCTAATGGGCTCGACCAGCAACTGCTCCACTTTGCTTCTAAAACTGTAGCGCTTCATGCGGGCTGTGCCTGCATCAATGACGTATCGGATGCCTGGCACGGTGAGCGAGGTCTCGGCCACGTTGGTGGCCAGCACGATGCGGCGGCCCGTGTGGCCTTCAAAAATGCGGTCCTGCTCGGGCTGGCTCAGGCGGGCGAATAGCGGCAGCACCTCCGCGTTTCGCGTCAGTGGCTGGTGGGAAAGATGTTTGCGCAGGTGATCAGCCGCTTCGCGGATTTCACGCTCACCGGGCAAGAAGATCAAGATGTCGCCGTGCTGACCCGGCTCACGCCACAGCTCGTCCACCGCATCGGCTATCGCATCATTGATGTCGTAGTCGCGGCTTTCTTCAAACGGGCGAAAGCGCTGCTCGACCGGGAACATGCGGCCCGAGACAAGGATGACTGGTGCTGGAACCAGGCCCCCACGCTCCCCCACTTCGTGTGGGTCGCTGCCCCGATCCGGGGAGGGGCCCCCGGATTTGCCGGGGACAGGGGCCGCGCTTGGTCTGCTGGCGAAGTGATCCGCAAAGCGCTGCGCATCAATCGTGGCCGATGTCACCACCACCTTCAAGTCAGGCCTACGCGGCAAGATCTCGCGCAGGTAGCCCAGCAGAAAATCAATGTTCAGGCTGCGCTCATGCGCCTCGTCAATGATGATGGTGTCGTAGGCTTTGAGCAGCGGGTCAGTCTGCGTTTCGGCCAGCAAAATGCCGTCGGTCATCAGCTTCACCGATGCATCACGGCTCAGCCGATCCGCAAACCGCACCTTGTAGCCCACCACGTCGCCCAGCGGCGTTTTCAGCTCTTCGGCAATGCGCTTGGCCACGCTGGTGGCGGCAATGCGGCGCGGCTGGGTGTGGCCAATCAAACGCCCCTTGCCGGGCGGCGCGTTGCACTTGCCGCGCCCCAGCATCAAGGCGATTTTGGGTAGCTGCGTGGTCTTGCCAGAGCCGGTTTCACCGCAGACGATGATGACTTGATGGGCCGCCATGGCAGCAGCGATTTCGTCGCGTTTAGCCGATACGGGGAGGGATTCTGGGAACTCGATCACAAGCGACATGGAGCGATTATCGTTGGCGCGTCTGCGCAACATCACCCGTGCAGTTACGCAGAAAACACTTGAACTGTGCCCCTTACTCACCCCACAATCGCGCCTTCGCTAATTGAGACCGTGCTGCAACGAATGACCTTGCAGCGCCTTCCCCTTGAAAGGCAATAACGACATGACATTTTTAGACTTCACCTGATCTGCACCGCTGCCGCCCCGGCTGGATGTGTGCAACACCATTCAGCCAGCGCGCCCCGGCACCTTAGCGACCTGCATTCAGCGATTCGCTAAAGCCCAAAGCCCTGGTTCCATGAGCCGGGGCTTTTTGCTTTTGGAGTGCCGCACCATGAGTGCCAAATTTTTTTCACGCGCCTTCGCGCAGGGAAAAGTCAAACAGCTGCAGCGCATGCGCAAGCCGCTGACCTTGCCTGCTACGCCACCGCGCAACCCCGTGGTTTACGCCATGGCCCACCGCGCTGCATCTGCAGGCGCGGGCAAACACATTCGCAGCCAGGGCGCCACACGCCGGGCCACCACCGTGGCGCTGCACAAGCTCGTGCGCGAGCCGCTGCGCGATTGACCGCGCGGCTTCACATTCTGGAGATTGATTGATATGAGAGAAGACATGTACAAAGTGATCGTGGAGCGGCCGCGCAAAGGCGGTCACGTGCAAGGCGATGGCCGTGCCTACCGCAATGGCGCAGCACGCTGCTGGAAAGAAGCCGACAACGCGCCCAGTCACCTGGGCATGAAAAAGGGTTATGGGCGCACCAAGTGGCTCAATGAAAACCTGGCGCCCCTGAAGCGCTGGCTGGGTCAACAAGTCAACCGCCCATGGGACAAGGTGTTCAGCGAGCTGTCGGCCCATATCGACAGTCGCAACACCGTGCAGGCCCACATTTACTCGCACCTGGATCAGATGGTTGAGCGGCACTGCGTGTGGCAGGACGAGCAGGTCTGGGTGCCCAATGACCATTGGGGCAAGAAAGGCTTGGTGCCGATCCGGCAATCGTGGCACGAGCTGTATGTGCACCCGCGCACTGGCATTTTGCTGTTCAACAAGCACCACGCTGCAGCCCGCGCCGCACGCTATGCGCGACCCACCCCGCCTGTTGATACGGTGCTGCGAAAAGACGGCTACGTGCTTAAGCAGCTCGATGGCATCTGGTACGCGCTGACGCTGGGCACCCTGCCCCCTCTGGGCGACGGACACATTCGCGATTTCAGCCGTTACGACCGCGTGCGCGACCGCATGGTCTCGCTTCACGACCGGGTCGCAAACTGGCAGCTGTATGGCCATGCTAGCTACTACGCCGCAGAAAAACGCCAACTCAATGGTGCCCAACTGCGGCAACTCGAACTTGAAAACACTTCGGTATGAAAAACGACATTCCATCTCTCGTGCAAGCCAGCTTGCACACCCACATCGCCCAGCGCAGCGCGCACCTGGCACAGGTGGCCACTGAACTGAAGGCCGAACTGTTTGGCATTGACGCGGTGATTGACCGCGTAATGGACTCGCTGCGCGCCTGGTACGTGCTGCCCGACATCATCAACCGCCCCGTCATCATTTGCCTGTGGGGCCTGACCGGCACCGGCAAAACGCAGCTGACGCGCTCGATTGCGCAAAAGCTGGGCTTTTACGACCGCTTTGTCGAAGTTCAAATGGACGGCTTTTCCAACGGCTCGGGTTACTACGCCAGCAGCATTTCGGGCATGCTGGCCGACTCGGGCATTGAAGAGGGCTGCGCCGGCATGCTGGTGCTGGACGAGTTCCAGCGTTTTCGCACCGTCAACAGCAAGGGCGAAGACGTGAAGGTGGAGCGCTACCAGGACGTGTGGGCCCTGCTGTCCGACGGCCGCCTGGCCCCGGCTCTGTCGTTCATGAGCAGCATTGAATCGTCGCTGGCGCATTCGCAATATGACCTGGAGCGCGAATCACCAGATGCTGAAGGCAGCAAAAAAGCACCCTACAAATTCAAACTGTCGCCCTTTGAGGCGCGCGAGTTCAAACAAAGCCTCAAGCTCAAAGAGCCGCTGCTGGAGATCATGGGCTGGTCGCCCGATGAAATTCAAACTCGTCTGCACGCCTTTCGCCAACAGCAAAGCGCCTGGGAAACCGACTACAGCAAGCTCCTGGTCTTCGTCTCAGGCAACCTGGACGAGATGTACGAGCAGACCGCCAAGCGGGTGGAAGACTGCGACACCGATGCCGACATTTTTCATGCGCTCACGCAAAAGCTGTCCATCATCGACGTGAAAAAAGCACTGGGAGAGCGCTTCAAGCCCGAGCAGATTGCAAGGCTGGGCAACAACCACGTGATCTACCCCAGCTTCAGCCGTGCCACTTACCAAAAGCTCATTACCAACATGTGTGCCCGCTACGTGCAGGACATTGCGCGCACATCAGGCCTTTGCTTTGAGATTGACGAGGCGGTAAAGGCCGAAATCTATGCCAACGCTGTGTTCCCGGCGCAAGGCACGCGTCCGCTGTTTTCGTCGATTCACAACATCTTGAGCGCACCGCTGGTCAACGCCACCCTGTGGGCCATTGAACAAGGTGCCACGCCGCTGGATCCGCTGCGCGTGACGCTGGCCGACGACCGCAAGCACCTGTGCGTCGCGTTTGGCCTGCAGCAAACCTACTACCCTGTGAACTTCGAGTTGAACCGCTTGAAGCAACGCGCCAACTGCGACTTTCGGGCGCTGCTGGCCGTGCATGAGGCGGGTCATGGCCTGCTGTATTGCCTGCTGTTCAAACAACCACCGCAGGAGCTGAAAATCAATGTGGCCTCGTTTGACGGTGGCTACAACAGCTTCATGAGCCTGCGCTCGTACTCCCGCCAGAACTGCCTGGACATGATTTGCGTGGGCCTGGGCGGTCGCGCCGCCGAAGCCCTGGTGTTTGGCCAGGACGCCTGCACCACGGGTGCCGAGCAGGACTACAAACAGGCCACCGCCGAAGCCGCGCAATTCGTACGCCACTATGGCTTTGGCAGCCGCCTGAGCCGCACCGACGTGACGCACGACACCAACGACAACCTGAACACCGATGTCGCCCCCACCAACGCCGCCATCGAAGCCCTGCTGGCCGAGCAATACACCCGCGCCAGCAAGCTGCTGGCCCAGCACCGCAGCACCCTGGTGGCCATCACCCAGGAACTGGTTGAGCACGGCGAAATTGCCAAACAAAAGCTGGCGGATTGGCTGGGTTTGACGGTGGCGACCGAGCCGAGTGTGCTGGAGCCGTATGCAGACAGGCTGGCGGCGTTTGCGGCGGCATGACGTATCGATACGGTCATATCCCATTCCATACCGTATGGTATGCTGAAGCACTTTACAACCCAGACTCCGGAGGTATTTCATGTGGGCTTATCGACGTTGCGGCTGGCTGCTCGTGGCCATTGGCGTAGTTCATTGCGTTTTAGGCCTGATGCTCAGCTGGAATATTCTGGCGGCATGGAGCCAGGCGGGTTGGTGGCACAGCATCGAGTACGTCGGTGGCATGCACATGGATCGCTTTGCCGCGCTGTGGTTCCAGGTGGCCGGTGTGTCTTGGTTGTTATTGGGATGGCTCATGCAACAGTGGTTAGACCGCGTCGGCGCTCTGCCCGCATCGCTGGGCTGGGGCATGTTGTTCATGGGCTTGTTGGTGGCTTATGTGCTGCCCGCGTCGGGCGCATGGCTGCTCGTCGCGCTGGGTTTGTGCATGCTATTGCTGCGTCGCCAAGCCCCAAACCCCGCCTGAACATGGCCGCACTGACACGCAGTGACTGGCTGGAGGCGGGTTTGCGACTGGTGGCAGACGGTGGACCCAAACGCCTGAACGTTGAGGCGCTGTGTAGTGCGGTGGGTGTCACAAAAGGCTCGTTCTATCACCACTTCCTGCACCACGCCGACTTCGTGACCGCCATGCTGGACTACTGGCAAGTCACCTACACCCAGCGCCTGATCGACACCGTGGCTGCTATTGAGGAACCGAGGCAACGCAGCCAGCGCATGAGTGAGCTGGTGTATGCCAAAGACATGAAGCCCGAGGTCGCGCTGCGCGCCTGGGGAAACAGCCACCCCGAAGTCGCCAGCGCGGTAGCCGCCGTCGATACCCAGCGTCTGGCATACCTGAAAGAGTTGGCGCAACGCATGGGCGCTAGCCCTGAACGCGCCAAGCTGATGGCGCAAGTCGGCTACGCGCATCTGATCGGCATTCAACACTTGCCCATGCTGAAGAAGGCTGACGCCGTTCGGATGGATCAATTCTTGACAGAGTTGCTGCTAGCTGATTCGGGGCGCAAGCCATGAGCGCCATCGCGTTGGCCAGCGCGCTGGATTTTGCAGCCGCCGCCTTGCACATCGCCATCATCTGGGGTGGCGCACCGTGGTACCGTTTTTTCGGCGCTGGTGAGCAAATGGCGCGCTGGGCCGAGCAAGGCCACGCCAAGCCCGCAGTGATCACCGCCGCCATCGCCCTGACCTTAGCCGGCTTCGGTGTCTACACGCTGTCACTGGGCGCTTGCTGCGAATGGCTGCCCTGGCGCCGCGAGTTGGTGTGGGTCATCACCGGCATCTACGCGCTGCGCGCCGTCGTGGTGCTGGTGCTAGCACCCTTTGTTTCGCCGCTTCGCACGCCTTTCATGCTGTGGTCGTCGGTCATTTGCGGTGGCTTCGCAACCGCGCACTATTGGGCGCTTCAGGGCTGATCCCGGCGTGTGAACAAATAAACGTGAACTCGTGCAACACGAGAACACGTGTTGAACGATTGAGCTGTTGACGATTCAGGCAGCGTTGCCATAGTACGATGATCTGCCCATGGATTTTTGCGATGCCAGCCCGGTTTATTTGGCCATTCATTTGAAAATCCAACGCATCGCCACCATCGATGTGCGCGATTGTTCGGTCTATCGCCTGCCCGGCAACAAGCGCTTTGTTCATGTGCTGGACGAGTAGTCACCAATAATCGATCCATACCAAAATCCGCATCCCAGCCCATGTCCACCGTCTTCAATTTCACCTTCGTCCCCTGGTTCCGCTCCGTCGCGCCTTACATCCACATGCACCGGGGCAAAACCTTTGTGGTGGGCATTGCTGGCGAAGCCATTGCGGCGGGCAAATTGCAGCACCTGGCGCAAGACTTGGCGCTGATTCAGAGCATGGGCGTGAAGGTGGTGCTGGTGCATGGCTTTCGCCCGCAGGTCAACGAGCAGCTGTTGGCCAAGGGTCATACACCCAAGTATTCGCACGGCATCCGCATCACCGACGAGGTGGCGCTGGACTGCGCGCAGGAAGCGGCGGGCCAGTTGCGCTACGAAATAGAAGCGGCCTTCAGCCAGGGCCTGCCCAACACGCCGATGGCAGGCTCCACCGTGCGGGTGATCTCGGGCAACTTCATCACGGCGCGGCCCGTGGGCGTGGTCGATGGGGTGGACTTTCAGCACAGCGGTCTGGTGCGCAAGGTGGATGTGGCGGGCATTACCCGCACCCTGGGCTTTGGGGCCATGGTGCTACTGTCGCCGTTTGGTTTTTCACCGACTGGCGAGGCGTTCAACCTCACCATGGAAGAAGTGGCGACCAGCGTAGCCATTGCTTTGCAGGCCGACAAACTGATTTTTCTCACCGAAGTGCCTGGCCTGCGCATGCGCCCTGGTGAGCCCGACGGCGAAGACAATCCGATTGATACCGAGCTGCCCCTGGCCGCCGCCGAAAAGCTCATGGCCCAGCTGCCCCCGGCCCAGTTGCCCACCGACCCCGGTTTCTACCTGCAGCATTGCGTGACGGCCTGCAAGGCGGGCGTGGAGCGCAGCCACATCTTGCCGTTTGCGCTGGACGGCTCGCTGCTGCTAGAGATATATGTGCACGATGGCGTGGGCACGATGGTGATTGACGAAAAGCTGGAAGAGCTGCGCGAGGCCACGCCCGACGACGTGGGCGGCATCCTGCAACTGATCGAGCCATTCGAGAAAGACGGCACCCTGGTCAAGCGCAGCCGCACCGAGATCGAGCGCGATGTGGCGAACTACACCATCATCGACCACGACGGCGTGATTTTTGCCTGCGCGGCCCTATACCCCTACACCGAAAGCCGCACCGCAGAAATGGCCGCGCTGACCGTGTCACCGCAAAGCCAGGGCCAGGGCGATGGCGAAAAAGTGCTGCGCCGCGTGGAGCAGCGGGCCAAAGAAATGGGGCTGGACAGCATTTTTGTGCTGACCACCCGCACCATGCACTGGTTTTTGAAACGCGGCTTCACCCAGGTGGATCCCGACTGGCTGCCCGAAGCGCGCAAGCGCAAATACAACTGGGATCGCAAGAGCCTGGTGTTGGTCAAAAAACTGGGGTGAAAAGTGGTCACGCTACGCGACGCGACGGTGCAAGATGCTCCGACTCTGTGTCGGGCACAGCAAGCGACAGCCGAAACAGCGGGGCAACTGGTGTCTTACCCCGACGAGCTGACTGCACTTGATTTTGCGCAGCGCATTCGATACGTGTCCGACGGCCATGGCAAGTATTTGGTAGCTTGTAAGCTTGGCGCTGAGCCTGGCGAAATAGTCGGCCACGGCTGCGTGGTGCGCTTGCCCCGCCGACGCATTTCGCATGTCCTGCAGCTTGATCTTTGCGTGCATCCAGGACACACCGGGCAAGGGCACGGTCGTCTCATTCTGTCCGCGTTGATTGCCTGGGCAACTGCGCACCCGTCGACCCGAAAAATTGAGTTGAACGTCCGCGCCGTTAACGCGCGCGCCATTGCGTTGTACGCTTCCTTGGGATTTATTGAAGAAGGTCGGCTCAGGCAACGCGTACAGCTAACGGATGGCAATTATTGCGACGATATTTGCATGGCCATACGGGTAGATGCTGTTTGAGCCAGCCTTGTAAATAGTGGTCAAATCGGCCTGTAGCCCTATTCAATGCTGCTCAAGCAGCTATATAAAATATAGCAATCAACGTCTTTAGCGCAACTGCCATGCGTACTTGACACAATTAATCCTGTCTTCAATCTTCAGCAAGGTACTTAACTCATGAGCTCTCTCAACTTCATAGGCGGCGAAAAAGGTGGCGTGGGCAAATCGGTCACGGCCCGCGCGCTCGCCCAGTACTTCATTGACAAAGGTCAGGCCTTCACCGGCTTTGACACAGACCGCTCCCACCACTCCTTTACCCGCTTTTACAGCGCCTTTGCCAGCCCCGTGTTGGTCGACAGTTACGAAGGCCTGGACCGGGTGGTCGACGCTTTTGAGGCTGATCCTGATCAAAACGTCATCGTTGATCTGGCCGCACAAACCCTTGCGCCCATTTCGCGCTGGGTGCACGACTCGCAACTGATCACCGTGCTCGGCGAACTGGGCATTGCGGTGAACTTCTGGCATGTGCTGGACGATGGGCATGACAGCGTCAGCCTGCTGAACAAGCTGATCGACACCTTCGGAAGCCCCGTCACGACAGGGGCCAGTCCCAACTACATCGTGGTGCAAAACCACGGCCGCGGTTCGGACTTTTCGCTGCTCACCGAGTCAGCGGTGCTGGCCAAAGCGCGCGGCGCGGGTGCCCGCATGATCAACCTGCCCGCGCTACAAGACGCCAGCATGCGCAAGATTGACCACCAAAGCGCCAGCTTCTGGAGTGCCATCAATAACCGCGAGGGCGATGACATGCTGGGCCTGCTGGAGCGCCAGCGCGTGAAGATGTGGCTGCAAAAGGTGTACGGCGAGTTCGACAGCCTGCCGCTGTAGATTTGGCCAGTTTTAAACCAAACTAGCATCCAGCCCTTATGAATACTGCTCAAGCAGCTATTGAATGAATAGCATGAAGACGCCTGCACACGCCGGACCGCGCCCCCTCAAAGGCATTCGCATTCTCAGCCTGGCCTTGAACCTGCCCGGCCCGGCTGCGCTGATGCGTTGCCAGCAAATGGGGGCGCGCTGCACCAAGCTGGAGCCACCTGCGCCACCCTCTGGCGGCAGTGGTGACCCGATGGGGCAATACAACCCGGCGGCTTATGCCCAACTGCATGCGGGCATCCGGGTGGTCAGTGCCGACCTGAAAACGCTGGCCGGTCAAAAGAAACTGCACACCCTGCTGGCAAAAACCGGCGTGTTGCTCACCTCGTTTCGCCCCTCGGCCTTGCACAAGCTGGGTCTGGACGGCAAGACGCTGGCCAAACAGTACCCTGCCTTGTCCCGGGTCAGCATCGTGGGGGCGCCGGGGGCGGGGGCCGAAACATCAGGCCACGACTTGACATACCTGGCTGCCAACGGTTTGGTCACGGCCCTGGACTTGCCACCCACCTTGTATGTCGACATGGGCGGCGCCCTCATGGCCAGCGAAGCGGTGCTGCGGGCGGTGCTGCTGGGTCAGCAAAAGGGCAAAGGCGTGCAACTGGAGGTGGCGCTATCAGACGCGGCGGCTTGGGCCGCCCTGCCTCGCCATTGGGGGTTGACGTTGCCCAGTGGCGCGGTAGGCGGCGCACACGCCGGCTATGGGGTGTATGCCTGCAAAGATGGGCGCGTGGCCGCAGCCGCGCTGGAACCACACTTCGCAGCCCGCCTGTGCAAGGCGGCTGGCGTGGCCCGCGCTGATATGGCCAGTCTCATGTCACCGGCGACCCACCTGGCGCTGGCCCAGTTTTTCAGCCAACAGACGCGCGCTCAGCTGGACGCGCTGGCCTTGGCGCAAGACATTCCGCTGCACACCTTGGACTAGACAGAACCTCACGCCACTCACCCCGCGTGCCGCATGGACTGTGCAGCCGCAGCGACGGGATCCGCTTCGCGCTGGCGATACACCGGGCCGTAGCGCTCCACATTTGGCATTTCCTGGGCAAATTGCGCCCGCCACACGTTTTCAGGTGTGGTGCGGGCGCGGGTGGGTGCCTTGCAAAACACGGGCCGGTCGTTTGACCAAACGCCATCCCACAGCTCCAACAAGCGGTAGCCCATTTCGCTGGCGCGCTGGGTTACCACCCCGATCAGCAGTTGCTGACCTTTCGTTTGCAGCATGATTTTTTCAATCGACATCGTGCCGCGCAGGGTGTTAAACGGCACATCCTGTGCGGCACTCCAACGGCCCGTACCAGGCGCTTCTTCCACGCAAAAGTGCAGGCTCAGCAGGTCGGCCGCTATCACCATCCGCCGTCCGTCCGCCAGGTGCGTGACGTTGAAAACGCTTGCTTTCAACCCGGTGCTGAACAGGCGGCCACCCGTGGCCTGGTAGCGGCCCACCAGGTAATGCCACACGTAGCCGTCGGGGCCAATCGAGAAAGCTTCTTCCATGCCCTGAGGGGTTTTGAGCACCACCGTGCTGTGCCACATATCCGACTGGCTGGGTTTAGCCGATGTATCGACCTGCGCGCAGCCATAAGTCGGGGCGGCCGTGCGAATGGTGTGTGTGCGCGTTGCCGCAGCGCTGTTAACAGCAGAGGCACTTGCAGCAGGGGCGTACACGGGTTGCTGCGTGATGCCAATGTCGATGGTGCCGGTGGTGGACAGGGTGTGGGTGTAGGCGGTGGTGTTCATGGGCTGTAGTTTTGTGCCCGCACCCCTTTTCAGTCCTTAAGAAATACTGGTTCGTTCTGAAATGTTCTTAAGGTTTCTGGAACAAACTGAAGCGAATTAACCACACGCGAAAAAAGATAGGAATAGCTTCTCAAAAGTCCTTAAGAAATCCTTAAACTTTAGAAAATTTGTAAATATGCAACATAAAAGTTAAGAATGACCGCTGAATTGAGCTTCGCAGGTTTTGAACTGCATTTACGCAACCGCCGCTTACTGACCAGTGGTGGCGCTCCGGTGGCGCTGGGTGCCCGGGCATTTGACATCCTGGCCACCCTGGTCGGGCGGTCAGGTGAACTGGTGACCAAATCGGAGCTGCTGGACGCGGTGTGGCCCGGCTTGGTCGTTGAAGAAAACAACCTGCAAGTACACATTTCCACGCTGCGCAAGGTGCTGGGCATGCAGCTGATCGCCACCGTGCCTGGCCGTGGTTACCGATTTACCGGGCAGGTTAACAGCGCTCTAACTCAGGAGCCCGCAGAGTTACAGGCAGTCCCCCATATTGCTGCGAGCCCGGTGCCTGAATCGGTCGCACACCAGCCGCTTGCCGCTGCCCAACTGACGTCTGTACAGCCACCTTCTCGAGAGCCCACTCCGTTTGCCGCTTTCACCAGCCCCCAGGCCATGCAGCAAATGGCCACGCTGGTCGATCAAGCACCCCAGCAAGCCACTTACTCGCGCGCCGCCCGCTCCATTGCCGTGTTGCCCTTTGTGAATCAGAACGACGACCCGGAGCAAGAGTATTTTTCGGACGGCCTGGCGGAAGACATCATCTTCAAGCTGACGCGCTCCCGCTGGCTGTTTGTGATCGCACGCAACTCCTCGTTTGCATGGCGCAAGTCCAGCGAACCCCTGGCCGGCATCTGCCGAGCGCTGGATTGCAGCTTCCTGGTAACCGGCACCGTGCGCCGCGCTGGCAACACGCTGCGGGTGTCGGCCGAGCTGACGGACGGGCTGCGCAACCAGACGCTGTGGGCACAGCGCTTCGAGGTGCCTGTTGACGACCTGTTCAAGATTCAAGACCAGATCACCTCCAGCATCGTCAGCGCCGTAGAGCCGGTGTATCTGCGCCAGCAAGAGCAGGTCACCAGCCAAACCACTGCACCCAATATGCAGTACTGGGACTACTTGATGCGCGCGCGCTGGCACTTTTGGCGCGCCTCGCGCACACACATCGACTCTGCCCAGCAGCTGCTGGTCAAAGCCCTGGTGGTACAGCCCGACGACGCGACGGCCTTGTCTTTGTTTTCTTTTACCTACATGGCCCGCGTGTGGGCTGGCTGGTCAGACAACCCCAAAGACGAAATCATTGAGGCCAATCGCCTGGCCCTGCGCGCCATCCGCAGCGACGACTCCGATGCCAACGCGCATTTCACCCTGGGCACCGCCTTGTCGTTCACTGGCAACCTGGGCCAGGCCATTGCCGAGCTGGAGCATGCGCTGACGTTGTATCCGCAGTTTGCTGCTGCTGCCGGCGAGTTGGGCCGTTTGCTGGCGTTTGCAGGCCGCACAGACGAAGCGGCCGAGTACATCCTGCAAGCCATCGACGCCAGCCCGCATGACCCGCACCTGAGTTTGTGGGTACGCAGCCGCGCCATTGCCTGCTTTGTCGATGAGCAATACCCCCAGGCCCTGGCCTTTGCCCAGCAAGCCACGGCCAAACGGGCCAACTGGTTTTTTAATTACTACTTGCTGGCAGCCTGCTACGCTGCCGACGGCGATACCGAAGGCGCGGCCCGTGCGCTGGAGCAAGCCAAACCCTATGGCAGCTACACCATGCAAGCCCTGCGTTTTGGCCATCCGTTTGTCAACCCAAAAGACCTCGAGCGCTTTGTGGGCTACCTTAAGCAGGCTGGATGGGTTGACGGCAAATGACGGGATGACTTCGCCGCTGCGCGGCATGAATGACAGATGACCTGGGGAACCTACCCGTCATTTGTCATAGCAGCCCGCAGGACGCTGTCATCCGTCATTGGTAATCTCGCAAAACTCAAAACCGGAGTCAAAAATCATGACCAACCCCAAAAAAATCGCCATCCTCGGCGGCGGTATTTCCGCCCTCACCACTGCTTTCGAAATCACCCGCCAGCCCGACTGGCAAGACCATTACGACATCACCCTGTATCAGATGGGCTGGCGCTTGGGTGGCAAGTGCGCCACAGCACGCGGGCCGAATGCGCGCATCGAGGAGCATGGTATTCACGGCTTTCTGGGCTGCTACTACAACGCCCTGCCGCTGATGGCCGACTGCTACCGTGCACTGAATCGACCCGCCGGTGTGCCGCTGGCCACCTTTGAAGAAGCTTTCAAGCCCAACAGCTTTGTGTTGATGTGGGAATTTATCGACGGCAGCCTGAAGCGCTGGCCCTTCACCGCCCCCACCAACGCGCTGGTGCCGGGTGACCCCTCGTCGCTGCAAACCGTGCAGCAATGGGTGGGCGGCGTGGTGCAGTTTGTCGACCAGTTGCTGGAGCCGCAGCACACCCCCGCCCTGTCGGCCCACGGCATTGAAATGGCGATTGGCCGGGCTTTGTTGCAAGCCTTGCGCCAGGTCATTCTGGCCGCTGAATCGCTGGCCGAACACGTGCTGGCGGCCTTCGAGCCGGTGTGGGTCTGGCTCAAATCAAAACTGCAGGCCTTGATTGAAGGTAACGACGATCTGCGCCGCTTGTACATCACCGTGGAGTTTTTGCTGGCGCTGGTGCGCGGCACGATTGCCGACAACATTTTTGAGCGCGGCTTTGACAGCATCGACAACGAAAACTTTTCCGACTGGCTGCAGCGCCACGGCGCATCGGTCATCACCGCTAGTTCCCCCCTGGCGCTCAACACCGTCAACCTCTCCTACCAATACCCGCAAGGCGACACCGCCCGCACCGCGCTGATGGCCGCCGGTGCCTACCTGCACTGGACCTTGCGCAGCTTCGCGTTCATGGGCGCGTTTGCCTGGTTGTTTGAAGCGGGTACCGGCGAAACCGTGATTGCGCCGATGTATGAAGTGCTGAAAAAGCGCGGCGTCAAGTTCGAGTTTTTCCACAAAGTGGCCAGTCTGGAACTGTCAGCCGACAAAACCAGCGTATCCGCCGTGAACATGGGCGTTCAAGCCACGTTGAAGAACCCGTCAGCGGGCTACCAACCGCTGATCGACGTCAAAGGCCTGCCCGCCTGGCCTGGCGAACCGTTGTACGACCAGCTCGTGCAGGGCCAGGCGCTGCAAGACCAGCACATCGACCTGGAGTCGTACTGGACCCCCTGGCAACCCGTGGCCGACAAAACCCTGCAAGCCGGGGTGGACTACGACCAGATCCTGTTTGCCATCTCCATCGGTGCCGTGCCCTACTTGTGCGCCGACATCGTGGCCGCCCGGCCCGACTGGCAAGCCATGGTCGCCCAGGTCACCACCGTGCAAACCCAGACCATGCAGATCTGGCTGAACCGCACCACCCCCGAGCTGGGCTGGGACATCCCCTTCAAAAACCCCACCGACACCGTCATCGGCGCCACCTACATCAACCCCATCGACGGCCAGGTCGACTTCACCCACCTGCTGCAATGGGAAGACTGGCCAGCGGCCACCACCCCCAAAGCCCTGTGGTACTTCTCCGGTGCCATGGGCGACTACGGCACACCACCCCCGTTTTCGGACCACGGCTACCCCCAACGCCAGTACGACAAAGTCAAAACCCAGTGCATCCAATACCTGCAAGCCGCCACTGGCCCCCTGCTCCCCAAAGCCACCACCAACGCCGTCTCGCCCCCCGGCGACCCGGTAAGTCTGGACTTTTCGCTGCTCCATGCCTACGACGAACCCAGCGCCGGCATCGGCATCCAGCGCTTTGACCAACAGTTCTGGCGCGCCAACATCGACCCCAGCGAGCGCTATGTCACCAGCCCCCCCGGCAGCACCTCGGCCCGCCTGAAAGCCTGGGGATCGGGCCTGTCGAATCTGGTACTGGCCGGCGACTGGATTTACACCGGCCTGAACGTAGGCAGCGTGGAAGGGGCTGTGATGGGCGGTAAATTGGCTTCGCATGCGGTGTGTGGGCTGCCGCTGTTGAAAGACGTGGTGGGGTATCCGCAGGGGTGGAGCTGACGGATTGGTTGATGGTTAAAAGTGGATTCTGCCCTTGTGGATATTGCTCGGGGCGCTATGGTTTTTGACTATCTTTGTATGCAAAATGTGAGGTCACATGCAGGAGCCAGATGCGACTCCAATTTCTACGTGCGCCAACAATGGGGCAGACTTATGGTGCCTTAACCATGCCGTTGCCGATATCTTCAAACGAAGCTCCAGGCACAAACACAGCAGATGCCAACGTTTTGGATGCCAAGTACTGATGGGTCAGTACGCCAGTCAGTTGCTTTTGCTGCTCGGCCCATAAAGCCGCACACCCTGCGACGTGCGGCGTTGCCATACTGGTTCCGCTTATGGTTTTAAGCACCGTGTTAGCGCCTATCCAGGCCGACGTAACGTCCACCCCCGGTCCGCAAAGGTTGCATTGCGTGTTGGAAAATCTAGCGACGCTGAGTTGACCAGCGGGCGAGCGCTGCAAGGCACCTACAGAAATCATGCCGTCACCCGCTGCTGGCGGTGCAACCGCAATTTCATACTGGGGCCGATCGCTTTCATTACCCGATGCAGCAACGATGATGGCCGCCTGAGCAAAGGCGCCTGAATGAGCCAACAACCGGGTTAGGCTGGAAAACAGGTTGACGTTGGCACGGTACTGTTCCAGCGCAATAGATGTCGCCGCCTCTGCAGGCATCCCCTGCGCAATCATGTCGGCCACATAGCCGGGGAAGTTGATTCCCAGCGACATGGAGATGACATTCGCCCCGTTTTCATATGCCCAGTTGATTGCCTTGGCCAGCTCGGCTGATGTGCCTCCACCAGGCCCAAGCACTTTACCTATAAGTGCCTTGGTCACCCCGCGAGCCACCCCGATGCGCTGGCCAGCCACATCTCTGCCGAAGATCGTGCCCGCGCAATGCGTTCCGTGACCATTGGTATCGTCAGCAGCACCGTCAGTAAAGTTGCGGCGCACTAGCTGTACACCCGTAAAAGCAACATGTGTAGGGTTAATGCCGGTATCGAGCACGGCAACAACCACGCCAGCGCCGGTGTAATTGCTGGTGTGGGCACCGACCGCCTCGACTCCCCACGTGTTGCCCACAGCAGCCGTGGCGTCCACTGGAAGGCCAACTGGTCCGATGAGCTTCATGGGCATCGAATTCGCAATAACAAGAACCTCCGGGTCGCGCTGAAGATCGGCAGCTTCGGCGGTCGTCATTTTTTCCTGCTGCAATACAGGTTCCGCGAGCGAGACCAGCGGCTCTGCAGACATGTTCGCGGCAGCCGTTGGGCCTGCGCCCAAAGGATCGGCAGAGCGGGTGCGACGAAAGGGCGCGCGACTGCGCAAAACAATTCTGTCAACGGGTTCGCCAATCATGGTGTTACTCCTAGGGTCATTCCCGGGGTCAAGGGTCATTCCCGGCATCATTCCCGGGGTCAGGCATCATTCCCGGGGTCAAGGCATCATTCCCGGGGTCAAGGCATCATTCCCGGGGTCAGGTCTTTCATTATCACATCCCACCTAGGCATCATTCCCGGGGTCACATCATTCCCGGGGTCAGGTCTTTCATTATCACATCCCACCTACAATCCCTCCATGGCCCGACCTCTTCGTCTTGAATTTGCGCATGCGCTGCATTCCCGGGGTCAGCATTCCCGGGGGGTGCATTCCCGGGCATTCCCGGGGTCACCGGGCATTCCCGGGGTCAGGTCTTTCATTATCACATCCCACCGGTCCACATTCCCTGGGTCAGGTCTTTCATTATCACATCCCACCTACAATCCCTCCATGGCCCGACCCCTTCGTCTTGAATTTGCGCATGCGCTGTATCACGTCACCTCGCGTGGGGATAGGCGGGAAGATATTTATCAGGACGATGCGGACAGACAGGCTTGGTTGGTGGTGTTGGGGCAGGTTTGCAAGCGTTTCAACTGGACGGTGCATGCCTATTGCTTGATGAGCAACCATTACCACTTGCTCGTTGAAACACCCGATGCCAATTTGTCTGCCGGAATGCGTCAGCTCAACGGTGTGTATACCCAGCACGTGAACCGCAGACATGACCGCGTTGGCCATGTTTACCAAGGTCGGTTCAAGGCCATCGTTGTGGAGAAAGATGCTTATTTGTTGGAGCTGGCGCGCTACATCGTGCTCAATCCTGTGCGCGCGGGCATGGTGGCCGATGCCGCTGATTGGCCCTGGAGTTCGTACAGCGCCATGGCCACTCTCGGCTTGCCTCGCGTTGATTGGCTGGCGACCGACAAGATATTGGCCTATTTCAGCTTGCAATCCGAGTCAATTGACCGCGCACGCGCTCAACAGCAATATGAAGATCATGTGCGTGCGGGCGTAGGTTTGCCATCCGTTTGGGATGATCTGAAGGGTCAAATCTATTTAGGCAGTGATGCCTTCGTAGACAAACTGACCGCCTGGGCAGAGGCAGGCTCGGCTCAGTCGCCCACACTGCGGTCAACCTTAGAAATTCCCCAAGCCCAGCGCAGATCAAGACCCAAAGCGCTGAAAAGCTACGAAGAGCAGTACCCTACTGACCGAAATGCCGCCCTGTCCGCCGCCTACGCAAGCGGCGGCTACACCATGGCGCAACTGGCTCAACACTTTGAGCTGCACTACACCACGGTGAGCCGGATTGTGAAACGTCATGCGAATGAGTGAATTCAGCATCCTTCTTGAGTTGAATCCATGCCGACATGAACGCAATTGAATATTCAACTCTGAATGTGATAATGAAAGACCTGACCCCAGTCTTTCCCCCACGAATGAGTGAATTCAGCATCCTTCTTGAGTTGAATCCATGCCGACATGAACGCAATTGAATATTCAACTCTGAATGTGATAATGAAAGACCTGACCCCAGTCTTTCCCCCAGTCTTTCCCTTGACCCCAGTCTTTCCCTTGACCCCAGTCTTTCCCTTGACCCCAGTCTTTCCCTTGACCCCAGTCTTTCCCTGACCCCAGTCTTTCCCACACGCACCGACTCACAAAGAGTTGCCAAATGTATCAATCGATACAAAAGTACTATATCCTCAAAAACCGGCTCTTGTTCACAGTTCTACACCCACTGAGCAGGCACATTCCACAGCGCTTTCACTTCGTTGATTCAACTTGTTTCATGAGGAGAAATCACCGTGTGAAAGGCGTCGTTCTGCCAGAGTTGCAACCGCTGCAAGCCCTATCTTGAACGACGTCAGACACCGTCAGGACTTATTTACCGGTTACTTTCCCCAATCCAGTCCATCGACTCAACTTGTTTAAAGAGGTTTTCTTCATGGCGTCACACATATCCCAATCTGTAGGTGCTTCAGGCCGGAACCGGCGCGAGGACGTGAGCACTGTTCAAACGCTTTTGACGCGCCAGGGCATGAGCCTGGGGCGAATTGATGGACTGTGCGGGCCCCGCACCGTTCGGGCCATCATGGACTTCCAGGCACGTTTTCTTTCGAGGCCCGATGGCCGAGTCGATCCAAACGGCACGACCTGGCGGCATCTGATGGGCACGCAAACCACGCCTGCCAGGCCTGCTGCGGCCAGGCCAACCCCACCAGCCAGTCTCGCCCAAGGACTGACGGCAACAGTACCAAGACCTGATAGGGGCACGATCAATCAGGGGCTGGTGGCCGTGTCGCCGTCCTTTATGGTTCAGCAATTGGGCAACCCCCGCGAGAGCTACAGCAGCGACTGCCAACCCATGACCAATTCAGTGCTGCGCCGTCATGTGTCCACCGGCTCCATTGGGCGGATTCGGGTGACAGGTTTGACCCCAGCCATACAGAGCTTGAATACCGCGATGGCCCAGGTTCAGACCGAGCAACCGGCGGTGTACGCTGCGTTGGGCACGGCTGGCATGCTGTGTTGCCGCTTGATCCGTGGCTCAGCGACCGGCATTTCCAACCATTCGTGGGGCACGGCTATCGATTTCACGCTGAACGGTGTGCTGGATCGCCGGGGCGACAGCAGGGTGCAAGTGGGTTTGACCCTGATCGCCTCCATCATGAATCAGCACGGCTGGTATTGGGGCGCCGCATTTCGCACTGAAGATGCCATGCACTTTGAGGCCAGCAGATCGCTGATTACCCAATGGGCAGGCAATATTCGTTGAAGAGACAACAGCATGCGCAAGCTCAACAAATACGTTCGGTTGGCTACAGTTGCACTGGCCTTGTGTGGATTGGCGACAGGGTTTGCAGCGCAAGCCAGCTGCCTTTTCACGCCGCCACAGGGTTGGGCGAAGGAGGCTACGCGATGGGACGGCGATTGCCTTGCCGGCCAAGCCGACGGGGTCGGCGTCCTGAAAGAATTCAGCGGGTCAAGCGTCAAGCGCTTTTACTTTGGTAGCATGAAAGACGGTAGCCCACAGCTGGGTGTGGTGGATCAAACAGATGGCTACATTGCGGGACGTTTTATCAATGGAAACGTGGTGGCGTCGGATGAAAGACAAGACTATGTGAGCGCCTTTGCGGAGGCTGAAAAAGCAGCAAACCACGTGGCGGGGCGCTTCGCCAAAGCGGGTAACAAAGGGTCGGCAGCTTTCTACAAAGGTAAAGCAAAGGCACTGCGAGAGCAGTTGGACTAGTCGTGCGCTTCATCAAAACCTTGACAAATGAAATCGATGCACTTTTTTCGCCAGGCTAGGCGCAGTGCGGCCAGGGGATGCAACAACGCATGGCGGAAAAATGCGCGATTTCATGGCAAAGTTTTTGTGAAACGGACTACCAGGCAGCCTGAATAGCTGACTGCTCAGTCCAGGTGAGTTCATCTTGAAACGAGCCATCATCAAACGTTGAGGTTTGAAGGGCTCGGTTCCTTGGATGCACTTGATGTGCTATCAAAAGAGCACTCAACCCTTATAAATACTGCTCAAGCAGCTATCATTAAAATAGCATCCGTGTGACTGGCCAGGAAGGTACGGCACCACCAAAACTAGTTGCACCGCGTCAATCCCCCGCCGACGGGCACAATATGCCCCTTTTATTGGATTCTCCGAAAGCACATCATGGGCAACAAAATCGTCACCGAAGCAGACCGCAAAGCCACCCCCGCACCCACGCCTTTACCCGGTCAAAGCCTGCGTCGCAGTGGCGGCGGGCAAAAAATCAGCCTGGAGCGTGGCACCGCGACCCGTAGCAAAAAAAACCCGGGCAAGCGCCCCAGCAAGGGCGGCTGATTTTCTGGCGCAAGGCAATCTTGCGCTTCCGCCTTGACCGCAAAAATTCCCTGGTTGCAGCCAGGCGAACCCTTCCCACCGACCCACAAGGCCTGGAACCAGGCCGACCCCGCACCCGGACTTCTGGCGGCGGGCGGGTCACTGGATGTGCAAAGCCTCTCGCAGGCTTATGCAAACGGCATATTTCCCTGGTTTAGCGACGGCCAACCCATTTTGTGGTGGAGCCCCGATCCCCGCATGGTGCTGGTTCCTGCGCAATTCAAGCTGCACCGCTCCCTTCGAAAAACCTTGATGGCCTTTCGCGCCAACCCGCGTTGCGAAATACGCTTTGACAGTGCATTCGAGCAAGTGATTCGGGCGTGCTCTGCCAGCCCGCGCCCCGGGCAAGACGGCACCTGGATCGTCAGCGACATGGTGGTGGCTTACCAAGCCCTGCATGCCGCAGGACACGCCCACAGCGTGGAAACCTGGGTGGAAGGCGAGCTGGTAGGGGGCTTGTATGGCGTGGCGATTGGCGGGGCGGTGTTCGGCGAATCGATGTTCACCCGCGTGCCCGACGCCTCCAAAATCGCGTTGGCGGCGCTGGTCGCTTTTTGCCTGCACCACGCGGTGCCGCAGATTGATTGCCAGCAGAACACGCGTCACCTGGCCAGCTTGGGCGCATGCGAAGTCTCACGTGTGCAATTCCTGACCTCCGTGCACGCCGCCACACAGCGCACAGCGTTATCTTGGAAATTCGACCCCGTATACTGGAATTTGCTTTTTTAACCGCTGCTTTCATCGACCACCCAGCCGCCGCGTGACGCACCTCAAAGACCTCCCGTTTCAGGCCCTGCAGTTCTACGCAACCGCCCCCTACCCCTGCAGCTACCTGCCGGGGCACGTGGCCCGCTCGCAGGTGGCCACACCCAGCCACCTGATTCACACCGACGCGTATTCCGAGCTGGTGACCAGTGGCTTTCGGCGCAGCGGCATGTTCACCTACCGGCCCTATTGCGATGGGTGCAGCGCCTGCGTTCCCCTGCGCGTGCTGTGCGCGCAATTCAAGCCTGACCGCAGCCAGCGCCGCGCGGCCAGTCGCCACCAGCATTTGCAAACCCGCGTACTCAAGCTGTGCTTTGTGCCCGAGCATTACCAGCTGTATTTGCGCTACCAGAATGGCCGCCATGCGGGCGGTGGCATGGACCATGACAGCATTGACCAATACACCCAGTTTTTGCTGCAAAGCCGGGTGAACTCCCGCCTGGTGGAGTTCCGCGAACCCACCACAGACGGCACGACGGGGCCGCTGCGCATGGTGTCCATTCTGGACGTCTTGAGCGACGGCTTGTCGGCGGTCTATACCTTCTACGAGCCCGAGCCCACCGCCAGTTACGGCACCTACAGCGTGCTGTGGCAAATCGGGCAGGCCCTCCAGCTGGGTTTGCCGCATGTGTATTTGGGCTACTGGATTGAAGCCAGCGACAAGATGAGCTACAAAGCGCGGTTTACGCCGCATGAGCGGCTGATAGACGGCCACTGGCAGCGACCTGAACAGACACCCCCTGCTGCATGAAAAAAAGTGAGCGCGTGGTCCAGACGGTGCCTGCCATCCAGGTCATTGAGCGGATGTACGCCCTGATGGACGTGATGGCGCAGCGGCAAGACGCCGTGTCGTTGAGTGAACTCAGCGAAAAAACCGGCCTGCACCCATCGACGGCGCACCGCATCCTGAACGACCTGGTGATTGGCCGCTATGTGGATCGGCCCGAAGCCGGCAGCTACCGGCTGGGCATGCGCCTGCTGGAGCTGGGAAACCTCGTCAAAGGCCGCCTCAGCGTGCGCGACGCCGCGCTGCCCCTGATGCGCGAGCTGCACAAACTCACGCAGCAGCCGGTCAACCTCAGCGTGCGCCAGGGCGACGAAATCATCTACATCGAGCGCGCTTTCAGCGAACGCTCGGGCATGCAGGTGGTGCGTGCCATCGGCGGCCGAGCGCCGCTGCATCTCACATCGATTGGTAAACTGTTCCTGGCCGCCGACGACGCCCAGCGCGTGCGCGCCTACGCCACCCGCACCGGCCTGCCCGGCAATACGCGCAACAGCATCACCTCGCTACCCGTGCTGGAGCGCGAACTGGCCAGCGCCCGGCAATCAGGTCTGGCGCGCGATAACGAAGAACTGGAACTGGGCGTGCGCTGCATGGCCGCTGGCATTTACGACGACCAGCTGAAACTGGTGGCGGGCTTGTCGATTTCTGCACCGGCTGATCGGCTGGATGAAGGATGGCTGAACAAGCTGCAAGCCACAGCGCAGAAAATTTCGCAGGCGCTGGGACAGGTACCTGATTGATGCTGCGCGAATGCTGTTTCGCATAAAACAGTGCTAAGAAGTCGATCAGGTCAAGAATACGACCAAAAACCCCACTAACCCTTTATTAATATGCTCAAGAAGCTATTAATATTATAGCAATTTCAATGCAAACTCGCCGCCCTGTATTCACTGGGCGCCACGCCATACCGCAGCTTGAAGCGCCGACTGAAATGCGCCACATCGCTAAACCCGGCTTGGTACGCGACGCTGCTCACGGATTCGTGGGTATGGGCCGTGGACGCCAGCAGGCCGCGGGCGAATTCCAGGCGGGTGTCCCAGATGCAATCGGTCAGTGTGGTGCCCTGGTTTTGAAACACCTCTTGAAGGCGACGCAACGACACATGAACCTGAGTCGCCAGGCGACTGGGGCTCAGCTGCGTATCGTCGAGCTGGCGGCAAATCAGCTCGCGGGTGCGCCAAACCAGCGCATCGGCCACCGCCTGGTGCGTTTGACCCTGCCGGGGCGCGTCATGCGTGGGGGGTAGCTCCCCGGTGTCGGTGGTGAGTGAGTCGAGCGCCAGTGCAATCAGTTCCACAGCGGCCGCCGCCGTGCGCTGCGCCACTTCGGGACGGGCCGCGTTGACCAGACGCAGCAATTGCGGGGCCAGCGCCAGAATGGCTTGGGCAAATGGATCGGATGCATGGATGCGCTGGGCCATGTGATCCAGGCCACGCGGCACGTGCTGCGCCAGGGTGTGGCGAGGCATGTGCAACACGATCTGATCAAAGTCGCCCGGCAAGGTCAGGGTGTAGGGGCGGGCTGTGTCATAAAACGCCAGGCAACCGGGGGTGAGCACCGCCTGCCGACCCCCTTGCTGCACCACGGTGCGCCCACGCAATTGCAAGCTGACGAGCACCTGCGGCTGGTCGTCTTGCAGGGCGCGGGCCGCAGTGCGCTGGACCGTTTGGGGCGAGCTGGTCACGCGGGCCACATGCAACAACCCTAAAACCCCCGACTCGATGCGTCCATGCATCGGTGCATGTCGATCAGGCGTGCATTCCAGGCGCACAAAGGTGTCACACACGGCGTCTCGCCAGGCAGACTCGCGGCGGTGGGCGGGAATGTCGGCAATCGATAGGACAGATGGCATGGTGGGCAGCGGTTGCGGGAGCGAATGCAAGGTTCGTGCAAACAAACTCCCAAACCGTAGCCCTGCCTCAGTGCTTGCGCAATCAGCGCAATCCCGATGTCGAAAATCGGGAACCTAGCCGTTGATTCGTCTGACCACCACATCGCCGCCCTCCAGCACTGCCGCAGGCAGCACAGGCAGCACCTTGGTGGTGACCGGCACTTGGCTTTCCACCCAGCGCTTGACCCGCTCCGCATCGCCCAAACGGCTGAATTTGCCAGAGGAATCCAGGAAGACCATGATCAGTTTGCGCCCGGCAATGCGCGCCTGCATCACCAAACACCGGCCTGCCTCGGAGATGTAGCCGGTTTTTTGCAGGCCAATGTCCCACTCGGGGTTGCCAACCAGTTTGTTGGTGTTGTTGTATTGCAGAACTTTGGTTCCCAGATCGACCTGGTAGCCCAGCGAGGTGGACAGTTGGCGCAGCACGGGGTTGCTGGAGGTGGCCGCTACCAGGGTGGCGAGGTCTTGGGCGCTGGAGCGGTTCTGACTGGACAGACCGGTCGGCTCCACATAGCGCGTGTCCTTCATTCCCAGCGATTTGGCTTTGGTATTCATCGCTTTGACGAAGGCAGCCATGCCATTGGGATGGGTGCGACCCAGCGCATTGGCCGCGCGGTTTTCGCTGGACATGAGCGCCAGGTGCAGCATTTCGCCACGGCTGAGGGTGGTGCCGACCGCCAAACGCGAACGGCTGCCTTTTTCGGTATCCACATCGTCTTGGGTGATGGTGATGGCTTCGTCCATCGGCAGACGGTCTTCGCTGATGAGCAGCGCCGTCATGAGCTTGGTGAGCGATGCAATGGGTAGCACCGCGCCATCGTTTTTACGCACCAGCACTTCATGCGTGTCCTGATCAATCACCAGGGCCACGCTGGATTTCAGATCCAGTTCGTCTGGCGTGTCGTGTAACCCAGCCAACTGGCCATAAGACAGCCGGGCGGGTGCCACATGGCGCACTGCTACGATTTTGCGTGACGACACGCGGGCATATTTCGAGGCTTTACCCTCGCGGACACTGCTCAAGCCGCTATTATTTTTGACACGAATTTTCGCAATTATTTTTGCAGAGGTTGGTTTGGCGGAGGCGGATTTTTTGGCAACTGTTTTGCGTTGCGCGGCATCCGCATCACGTGCATGGGCCGTTAAACCAACAACCAGGAACGTCAGCAACAAGAGTTGCCACAACCGGACGGAAAAACACGGGGCTGGCATGGAAAAACGGGGATGTGTCATATATTGCTTTTCTCCGGGCAACGGTTGCAAACACCTGCAATGCGCGCGGAGTGTACACGTGAAGAAAAAGCCTCGCAAGATCAATCACTTGCGAGGCTCTTCTAAAGTAGTTGTTGAGTTTTAAGGGAAAGCCCTAGCCCTGCGCAGCAACTCGATCAGCTTTGCTCTGTAACTTGTTGAGCGCGCTCAAATAAGCTTTGGCAGAAGCCACGACAATGTCGGGGTCAGCGCCGGTCCCATTGACCACCCTGCCCGAGTTTTGCAGGCGCACGGTGACCTCACCCTGGCTCTCGGTAGATCCGCTGATGGCGTTCACCGAATAGAGCACCATCTCTGCGCCGCTTTTGACGTGCGATTCAATGGCTTTCAGGGATGCGTCAACCGGGCCGTTTCCATCGGAATCGCCCTTTACTTCTTTACCCGCCACCGTGAACACGATGGACGCGTGCGGCCGCTCGCCGGTTTCGCTGTGCTGGCTGAGCGACACAAAACCGTATTGCTCTTTTTCTGGGGTCACGCTCTCGTCGCTGACCAGCGCCAGAATGTCCTCGTCAAAAATCTCGCTTTTACGGTCTGCCAGCTCTTTGAACAGGGCAAATGCGGTATTGATTTCGACTTCGCTTTCCAGCTGCACACCCAGGTCTTGCAAGCGCTGTTTGAAGGCGTTGCGGCCGCTGAGCTTTCCGAGCACGATCTTGTTGGCGCTCCAGCCCACGTCTTCAGCGCGCATGATTTCGTAGGTGTCGCGCGCCTTGAGCACACCATCCTGGTGAATGCCGCTGGCATGGGCAAAGGCGTTGGCGCCTACCACGGCTTTGTTGGGTTGCACCACAAAACCAGTGGTCTGGCTGACCATGCGGCTGGCGGCCAGGATGTGTTTGGTGTCAATGCCCACATCAAGATTGAAATAGTCGCGCCGGGTTTTCACAGCCATCACGATTTCTTCCAGCGAGCAATTGCCCGCCCGCTCACCCAAGCCGTTGATGGTGCATTCAACCTGGCGTGCGCCGCCAATCTTCACGCCAGCCAGGCTGTTGGCCACCGCCATACCCAAATCATTGTGGCAATGCACCGACCAGATGGCTTTGTCACTGTTGGGCACACGCTCACGCAGGGTTTTGATGAACTGGCCATACAGCTCGGGCACCGCATAACCCACGGTGTCGGGCACGTTGATGGTCGTGGCCCCCTCGTGGATCACCGCCTCCAGCACGCGGCACAAAAAGTCCACATCGCTGCGATAGCCATCTTCCGGGCTGAACTCCACGTCTGCCACCAGGTTGCGGGCAAAGCGCACCGACTGAATGGCCTGCTCCAGCACCTGGTCAGGCGTCATGCGCAGCTTTTTCTCCATATGCAGCGCCGAGGTGGCAATGAAGGTGTGAATGCGCGCATTGGCTGCACCTTTCAAGGCTTCAGCAGCGCGGGAAATATCGCGGTCGTTGGCGCGGGACAGCGAGCACACCGTTGAGTCTTTGATCGCGTTCGCAATACTTTGCACCGCCTCAAAATCGCCGTTGGAGCTGGCCGCAAAACCCGCCTCAATCACGTCGACTTTCAGCCGCTCCAGCTGGCGCGCAATGCGCAGCTTTTCATCGCGCGTCATCGAAGCGCCGGGCGACTGCTCGCCATCGCGCAAGGTGGTGTCAAAAATAATGAGTTTGTCAGTCATGTCAGCACTCCTGGTTTGGTGAAATCCGCAACGCTTGAAATCGGGTGAACCCAAAGAAAAAGGCCCGTTGCGGATGCATACGGGCCTTTTGGAAAACGGTGAACGCGTGCGCTACTGTTTCCGCCCGTGGGGCAGTGGTAGTAGCAGGGCTAGGGACAACGTGTTCATGGCCGCAATGTAGCACACGCGATTTCAGCGATGCAAGCCACGCTCATCGGGTTCGTCGGTCGAGGTGCTGATCACGCTGGTGGGCTGGCCTTTGATGCGGCGCCACGCGTACAGCACGTACCCACTCAGGCCGTACAGCACAAAAATACCGAATAAAACCGTGGGCGGGTCAATATTGATGACGGCAATACCCAGTGCGATCAAAACAATCACTACGAACGGCACGCTGCGTTTCATTTGAATATCTTTGAAACTGTAAAACGGCACATTGGTCACCATCGTCAAGCCTGCGTACAAGGCAAAACCAAACATCACCCAGGGCACATCCTGACCTTTGATTCCCAATTCAGTCATTAACCAAATAAAACCTGCCACCAAAGCAGCCGCGGCTGGCGACGGCAACCCCTGAAAATAGCGTTTGTCGACCACGCTGGTATTCACATTGAAACGGGCCAACCGCAAAGCTGCGCAGGCGCAATACACAAAAGCGGCAATCCAGCCCCAGCGTCCCAAGCCGCGCAGCGACCATTCGTAGGCAATCAAGGCCGGCGCCGCGCCGAATGACACCATGTCCGACAGCGAATCCATTTGCTCGCCGAATGCGCTTTGGGTATTCGTCATGCGGGCCACGCGGCCGTCCAGACTATCGAGCACCATCGCGCAAAAGATGCCCGCTGCAGCCAGATCAAATCGGCCATTCATGGCCATCACCACCGCATAAAACCCGCCAAACAGCGCTGCCAAAGTGAACAGGTTGGGCAGGATGTAAATGCCCTTGCGGCGCTTGCGAACCAACACGGGCGGGCTCACAGGTTCCACTGCCCCAGGGCCGGTTTCGTTGCCGTCATGCATATAAAGTGCCTCCAGCCCAAGTAAATACTGCTCAAGCAGCTATTGAAATAATAGCAACTCGAGCAAGTAATAAACCCAGGGTATCAGTTGCGGGTCTGGTCAACCAGCTTATTTTTCTTGATCCAGGGCATCATCGCGCGCAGGGTTTCGCCCACGGTTTCAATCTGGTGCTCGGCCGTCAGGCGGCGACGGCTGAGCAAGGTCGGTGCGCCCGCCTTGTTTTCCAGAATGAAGTTCTTGGCATATTCGCCGGTTTGAATGTCTTTCAAACACTGCTTCATCGCCTTTTTGGTTTCTTCGGTCACGATGCGTGGGCCTGTGACGTATTCACCATATTCAGCGTTGTTGGAAATGGAGTAATTCATGTTGGCAATACCGCCTTCATAAATCATGTCCACAATCAATTTCAACTCGTGCAGACATTCGAAATAAGCCATCTCAGGCGCGTAACCAGCTTCCACCAGGGTTTCAAAACCAGCTTTGATCAACTCCACCGTGCCGCCGCACAAAACGGCTTGCTCACCGAACAAATCAGTCTCGGTTTCTTCGCGGAAATTGGTTTCAATGATGCCGGCTTTGCCGCCGCCATTGGCCATGGAATAGCTCAACGCCATATCACGCGCTTTGCCCGATTTGTCCTGATGCACGGCCACCAAGTGCGGCACCCCGCCACCTTGCGTGTACGTGCCGCGCACCGTGTGGCCAGGGGCCTTCGGCGCAACCATCCACACATCCAGATCGGCGCGGGGCGTTACAAAACCGTAGTGCACATTAAAACCATGGGCAAATACCAGCGCTGCACCAGATTTGATATTTGGTTCAATATCATTGGTGTAAACAGAGGCAATTTGCTCGTCGGGCAACAAAATCATCACCACGTCGGCAGATTTCACGGCATCGGCCACTTCAGCCACTTTCAAACCGGCTTTTTCAACCTTGGGCCAAGACGCGCCACCTTTGCGCAGTCCTACGACGACCTTGACGCCGCTGTCATTCAAATTCTGCGCGTGGGCATGTCCCTGCGAGCCGTACCCAATAATGGCAACCGTTTTGCCTTTGATCAGGCTCAAGTCGCAGTCTTTGTCGTAATAAACTTTCATGGTGTTCTCCTGTTGAAATAAAGGGTTGGGGAATATCTATACGCGCAAAATTCGCTCGCCACGGCCAATGCCGCTGGAGCCGGTGCGCACGGTCTCGAGAATGGCGGTGCGGTCAATCGCCTGCAAAAACGCGTCGTTTTTATGCTGGTCGCCAGTCAATTCAATGGTGTAACTTTTATCAGTCACATCAATAATGCGACCGCGAAAAATATCGGCCATGCGCTTCATTTCTTCGCGCTCTTTGCCCACCGCACGCACCTTGACCATCATCAATTCGCGTTCGGTGTAAGCGCCTTCGGTCAAATCAACCACTTTGACGACTTCAATCAGGCGGTTCAAATGTTTGGTGATTTGCTCAATCACGTCGTCTGAACCGGTGGTTTGAATCGTCATACGCGACAGACTGGGGTCTTCGGTGGGTGCAACCGTCAGCGATTCAATGTTGTAGCCACGAGCCGAAAAAAGGCCCACCACGCGCGACAGCGCGCCAGGTTCGTTCTCCAGGAGAACAGCAATGATGTGTTTCATATAAGTTGCGACGCCTCATTTCAACCGCCCTCCCCGCCCGGCGGTAACCGGGTGGTTTGGCGGCCAATAGATTTGTCTGAGTAATTAGAGGTCTTCCGACCCAAGAATCATTTCGGTGATGCCTTTTCCGGCTTTCACCATGGGGAACACGTTTTCTGTGGGGTCGGTGCGAAAGTCCATGAACACCGTGCGATCTTTCAGCTTTCGGGCCTCGCGCAGGGCGGGTTCAACGTCTTTCGGGTGCTCGATCAACATGCCCACGTGGCCATAAGCCTCGGCCAATTTCACGAAATTGGGCAGCGCGTCCATGTAGCTGTGGCTGTAGCGGCCTTCGTAATCTATTTCCTGCCACTGGCGCACCATGCCCAAATAACGGTTGTTTAGCGCCACAATTTTGATGGGCGTGTTGTATTGCAGGCAGGTCGACAGTTCTTGAATACACATCTGCACCGAGCCTTCGCCCGTGATGCAAAACACCTCGCTGTCCGGCTTGGCCAGCTTGATACCCATGGCATACGGAATACCCACGCCCATCGTGCCCAGGCCGCCGGAGTTGATCCAACGGCGCGGCTCGTCAAACCGGTAGTACTGCGCGGCCCACATCTGGTGTTGACCGACGTCGGACGTGATGTAGGTATCAACGTCTTTGGTCATGTTCCACAGCGTTTCCACCACGTACTGGGGTTTGATCACGTCTATGTTGCCACGGTCGTATTTCAGGCAATCGCGTTTGCGCCAGCCTTCAATCGTGTCCCACCATGCACCCAGGGCGTTGGAGTCGGGTTTAAGACCCGACTCTTTGATCATCGCGATCAGCTCGGTCAGCACATCTTTCACATCGCCCACGATGGGAATGTCCACCTTCACGCGTTTGGAGATGCTGGAGGGGTCGATGTCGATGTGAACGATCTTGCGTTCGTTTTGCGCAAAGTGCTTGGGGTTGCCAATCACGCGGTCGTCAAAGCGCGCACCCACAGCCAGCAGTACGTCGCAGTTTTGCATGGCGTTGTTGGCTTCAATGGTGCCGTGCATGCCCAACATGCCCAAAAATTTGCGGTCGCTGGCCGGGTAAGCGCCCAAACCCATCAGCGTGTTGGTGCAGGGGTAGCCCAGCATGTCCACCAAGGTGCGGAGTTCTTGCGAGGCATTGCTCAGCAACACGCCGCCGCCGGTGTAGATGTAGGGCCGTTTGGCCGTCATCAACAGCTGCAGCGCCTTGCGGATTTGTCCGCCATGGCCTTTGCGCACCGGGTTGTAGCTGCGCATTTCCACGCTGGCGGGGTAGCCGGTGTAGGGCGTTTTGTTGAACGACACATCTTTGGGAATGTCCACCACCACCGGGCCGGGTCGGCCACTGCGAGCGATGTGAAAGGCTTTTTTCATGACCTCCGCCATGTCGCGCACGTCTTTCACCAGAAAGTTGTGCTTGACGATGGGGCGGGTGATGCCCACCGTGTCGCATTCCTGGAACGCATCCAGGCCAATCGCGTGCGTGGGCACCTGGCCGGTGATGATGACCATGGGAATGCTGTCCATGTAGGCGGTGGCGATGCCAGTGACTGCATTCGTCACGCCAGGACCGGAGGTGACCAGGGCGACGCCCACATCGCCGGTAGCACGCGCGTAACCATCAGCCGCATGAACAGCGGCTTGCTCGTGGCGCACCAGCACGTGCTGGATGGTGTCTTGCTTGTAGAAAGCGTCGTAGATGTGCAGTACCGCGCCGCCGGGGTAGCCCCAAACGAACTTGACGTTTTCGGCCTGCAGGGCCTTGACGAGGATTTCTGCGCCGCGCAATTCCAACGAACTGTCGGTTGAAGCGGCGGCTGCCGAGGTAATTTCAGCTTTTGATATTTCCATGATGAACCTTTGTGAATTTCTCTAACGAAAAACCTTGGGTGCCCCTTGTGCGAGCCCTTGTGGAGCTGACGCGGGACTTTGAATTCTGACCATTGGCAGGCTGATTGCGCTGCCGGATCAGGACTCGTTTGCCTGTTGATTTGCGGCCCGAATTATGACACCCGTAAAAATCACGGTGACATAATCAGCGCTCAACGGTCTGATACCCCAAAAAATGCAGTGCGGTAACCGAGACGCTGCCGCGCCGACCACTAAATATGCACAGGCCCGCTCTTGGCAACTGAGCTAGAACTTTCCGACTTCCTGAAAAGTGTTGAAAAACGAGCCTTTAAGCGCTCGGTTTATCACGTGCGCGACCAGGAAGCCGCGCTGGACATCGTGCAGGACAGCATGATGAAACTGGCCGAGCACTACGGCGACAAACCGCCGGAAGAGCTGCCCATGTTGTTCCAGCGAATCCTGTCCAACACCACGCTGGACTGGTTTCGCCGCCAGAAGACCCGCAACGCGGTGTTTTCCAACATGAATGACTTTGAATCCGCGTCCGATGACGGGGATTTCGATTTGTTGGAAACTTACGCTGCATCAGACAACTCGCAGCAAGTTGAAAGTAGCGAAACCTCGACGAGCCGGGCACAGGTATTGCAAGCTATTGAACAGGAGATTTCGCAGCTGCCCAACCGTCAACGCGAAGCCTTCCTGATGCGTTACTGGGAGGAGATGGACGTGGCCGAAACGGCAACAGCGATGGGTTGTTCGGAAGGCAGTGTGAAAACGCACTGCTCTCGCGCGGTGCACGCTCTGAGCAAAGCGCTTGTGGCAAAGGGAATTCGACTATGACTGAACGTACAACAAACTTTTCACAAAGCAAGTTATCGGCTGACCAACAGGGCGCACGCATTGCCGCCCACTTGTTCGCTGCCACACAAGATTTACCCCACGATGTATCCGAGCGGCTCCGCGCGGGCAGGGTGCGGGCAGTGTCCAGCCGCAAGATGCCAGTTGCTCAGCCGGCTTTTTCGCTACAAATAGCCGGTGCGGCAGCGGTACTGGGTTTTGGTGACGAAGGTTTGACGTGGCGAGGACGCCTCGCAGCGGCCCTGCCCTTGCTGGCCTTGGTAGCCGGGCTTGTGGTGATCAGCGTGGTGCAGCAAGACAACCGGGCCACTGAAATCGCCGATGTGGATGCCGCGCTGCTGGTGGACGACCTGCCGCCCGGTGCCTATTCCGACCCCGGTTTCGCGCAGTTTTTGAAAACGGCTGTTGAGCGAACCCCTTGAGCGGCACGCCATGAGACCGTTGCACGCCTGTTTTGCTGTTGCGCTCAGTTGCGTGCTGGCGTGGTCAAGCCCATTTGCACTCGCCCAGGTGCAACCGGTACCTGCAACGTCAAACCGTGCGATCACCCCGAAGACCACTGGATTTGAATGGAAAGACCTCACGCCCGCCCAGCGCCAGGCCTTGCAGCCGTTGGGCAACCACTGGCACACGCTGACCGAGGCGCACCAACGCAAATGGTTGGCGTTCTCCCAGACTTTCCCAAAACTTTCACCCATTGACCAAGCCCGTGCGCACGCCCGCATGACCGACTGGAGCCAACTGACGCCGCGCGAGCGCCAGGAGGCTCGCCTGAATTTTGCGGAGACCAAGCAGCTGGCACCCGACGAGAAAAGGGCGAAGTGGCAGGCCTATCAGGCGCTGAGTCCTGAGGAAAAACAGCAGCTTGCAGCCAAGGCCGGTAGCAAGCCCGCTGGAGCAGCAACGGCTATCACGCCGGTTCCCAAGCAAAAATTAGCTGAGGTTCCTGAAGGTAAAGCCCAGCGACGTGCCACCCGTCTGGCCAATGCAACGGACGCGGTTAACCCGACCAACAGCAATGCGCTGGTACCGCCAGGTCCACCAGCGCAAAACAATTGAGCGCGCAGCCTGCGGCGTCGCGCAGCACCGGATCGCCCGCTCAGCCACCTGACTTGCCCGGCTCTGGCGTCGTTGATTTGCACGCCCCCGGCTTGCGTCGGCGCATGGCCTGCTGGATGTACGAGGGCATGTTGCTATTTGCGGTCGTTTTCCTGGCAGGGTGGCTGTTCAGCACATTGACCCAAATGCGCAACGCGATGGATCCCCGCCGCTTTGGCTTACAGGGTTTTGTTTTCATCGTGTTTGGCGTGTATTTCGCCTGGTTTTGGGCCAAAGGCCAAACCCTGGCAATGAAGACCTGGAACATTCGCATCGTCGACTACCGCGGCCAGCCGGTCCCTCAGTGGCGGGCCTTCTGGCGCTACCTGCTCAGCTGGCTCTGGTTTTTGCCACCGTTGGCCGGTTTATGGGTGGCACGCGAACAAGGTCTGGCCATCAGCGCTGGCGAATCGGCGGTACTGGTGTTCGGCTGGGTGCTCGTGTGGGCACTGCTCAGCCGGTTTCACACACAGCGCCAGTTTGTGCACGACGCGCTGGCGGGCACCCGGCTGATTTCGTGGGTCACGCCAGCGGGCAAAAAGCCTGAGTAGTTTCGTCCAACGACACGTCATGTTCATCGTTCAAAATGTTCTGATGTCTCCATCCGAACCCATCACCGAAGTCAATATTCAAAAAACCCGCCGTGGCTTCAGCCGCGTGTGGCACGCCGCTGGCTACTCGGTAGAGGGCTTGCGTGCCGGCTGGGGCGAAACCGCTTTCCGCCAGGAAGCCAAGCTGGCCCTCTTCATGATTCCGGGTGCGTTCTGGCTGGGCAACAGCTGGGTGGAGGTGGCGCTGCTGGCCGGTTCCGTGCTGCTGGTGATGGTGGTGGAACTGTTGAACACCGGCATCGAAACTGCGATTGACCGCATTGGCCCCGAGTGGCACGACCTGTCCAAGCGCGCCAAAGACATGGGCAGCGCCGCCGTGTTGATCAGCCTGGTGATGAGCGGCATCATCTGGATAGCCGCTCTGTGGCACAAGTTTTCTCCTCTTATATGAGGACGCCTTTTTCTGTCTGCGTTTACTGCGGCTCGCGCAGTGGCACCAACCCGCTCTTCACCGAAGCCGCCATTCAAGTGGGCCATTGGATTGGCGAGCACGGCGGCCAGCTCGTTTATGGCGGTGGCAAAAACGGCTTGATGGGCACGGTGGCCGACGCCACACAAGCAGCCGGTGGCCGCGTCATCGGCGTCATTCCCAAATCGCTGGTTGAAAAAGAGCACGCCAACCATGCTTGCGATGAGCTGGTCATCGTGGACACGATGCACGAGCGTAAGCACCTGATGGCCCACCACGCCCAAGCATTTCTTGCACTGCCCGGCGGTATTGGCACCTTTGAGGAGCTGTTCGAGGTGTGGACCTGGCACCAACTGGGCTACCACGCCAAGCCCGTGGGCCTATTGAATGTGGCGGGTTACTACGACGGCTTGCTGGGGTTTTTGCAATCCGGTGTGAGCAACGGGTTTATGAGCAAGTGGCAAATGGGGTTGCTACAGGTGGACACCGACTACGCGGCGCTGCTGGAGCGCTTGAGACCTGCTTACAAGTGAAAGTGCCGAAGTGGTGCGTTTTTGCTTGCCAAGCAAGACGACACACTGAGGCTCGCGCTGGGGCGGCTGGCCCGGCTCTAACACCGGTTAGCGGATGCCAGTTGTCACATCGCCATCGAAGCCCACAGCCGCACGGCGCGCACGCGTTTGACCATGCCGTACCACAACCCCAGAACCAGCCCCGCGCACACCAAGCCCATCGCCGATGCCAGCAAAGCCACCCCAAGCTGAATGGCGCTGCCCCAGGCCGAGGGCTCAGGCGTGCCACGCCCTTGCGCTAATGCGATTGATACCTCGCTGTGCGCGGCACCATAGGTCGCCAGATCGATGCGCCGCAGCACCAATGGACGCATCTCGCGCAAGAACACCGCTGATTGATTCTCAAGTTGTGGATGCATCAACAACTGCTCCACTGCGGGCATGAGTTTCAAGCCCTGCTCGCGTGCACCCGCGGCGTCGCCCTGGGCCAAAGCAATTTGTGCCAGCACATATTCAGCGCCCCTGGGGTTGGCCCCGCTGAGCAGCGTAGCGGCCCGTGCCCAATCCTGCTTTTTTAGCGCGGCTTCCAGCTGGGCTTGGGCGGTCCGGCTGCCGTCGCTGGACAGCTGCGTCCAAACGGCACCAGCACCCAAAACCACCATCAAAGCCAGCCAGCACTTGCGCTGAAAAGCCGTCATTGCATCGCGCGACATGGCGCTCACGCCCAATGCAGCCACAGCTAAAAACGCGATCGGCAAAATCCAGGGCATGCGGGTCGTGCTGGCCAAATTGCTAAACAGCTGGCCGGGCACATGCACAACCGACCGACTGGCCCACAGGTGTTTGATGGCGGCAAGGGCTTGTGGAAAAAAAGCGATCAGCGCCGCCACAGTAGTGGCCAGCAGCAAAAACCCCAGTACGCCCACCAAGGCGGTGCGCAGCTTGAGCAGCTGAACGCGATCCATCAGGATATCGTTTTGGGCGTGCCGTTCGTAGGCTTCGTGGGCGGCTTGATCGTTGGCCGCGTCGTCTTGCTTGGATGTGCTCACGGTTTCACTGGTTCTGGCTCAATTGCAGCTTGAGTTGCTCCCGCATTTGCGCCAGCTGATCGGCCACGCTGGCGCGTTGTTTCAAGCCATCCTGATTGATTTTGATGACCTCCTGCACCGTGCTCAACAGGGTGCTTTGCACCTCTTGCAAGGTGCTCACGTCAATCACCATGCGTTGGTTGCTTTGTGCTGTGGCCAGCGTGTTAGTTTTTAGAAGCTGAGCGTTTTCTTTCAGAAAAGCATTCGTCGCATCATCAATAGTGCCCGCCAGCTGTACGGCGCTTCGCTGCTCTTGAAGCGACAGCGCAAGCATGAATTGACGCTTCCAGGCTGGCAGGGTGAGTTCTTTCACGGTGTGAAACTTCTCGATCAACATGGAGTTGTTGGTCTGCACCAGGCGAATCATCGGCAGCGTCTGTAGCGCCGAATGTTGCAACACGCGCATATCGGCGATGCGCTTGTCCAGCATGTCGGATGCGGCAATTTTGTCTTGCAGCTCTTGGCTTTGCAGTGGCGACAGTTGGCCAGACGCGGCCTTGGTTTGACCATCGGTCACTTCCGTGCGAATGCGCTGCAAGGCCACTTGTCCCGCCGCAATGTGCAAGCCCAACTCGCGGTACTCACCTTTGACGGCGGCAAAGCCCTGGTCGAGTGACTCGATGCGCGATTGCAGTCCGCGCTGCATGCCTGTGACCTCGCCCATCAACCGCTCAATATTGGTTTGAACGGAGCTAAATTGAGCCACCAGTTCGTCTTTTCTCTGCCGCACGCGGTCAATCAAGCCGCCAATCAAGGGCAGGCGCGAGCGCTTTTCACCCAGGGCGTGCAGGTTCAGCGATTGCGCCTGGGTCACGATCTCGGTGAGCTTGCTGCCCAAGCCCTCCACGTCGCCCGCGCGCACCTGCGAGAGCAAGTGGTCGGCAAAGCCCGCGCTTTTCTGCGTCGCATTTTGGCCAAAGCGGCTGAGCTGGTCGCGTTTGTGGATGTCCAGACTTTGGGCCAGATTGGCAATGTCGGGGCCATCGGCCAGGCTCAATCCCAAGGCTTCCAGTTGCTTTTCATCCATTGCTAATGCGACAGATACAGACGTGGTGGTCATTTCGTTCAAAGCAATTGCTCCTCGTTGTTATGCGTCTGACCAAATTGTTTGGAAAAAAGCTCAAAGCCAATGCGCTGCCGCCACAGCGGCAACAGCACGGTCAGCACCTCTGCAAACCGATCTTGCACCGCGTCGGCCTGCGCCTGAGCCAGCTTGACCTGCTCGGCGCCCAGCAAGCTGGCGTTGTGCAAGGCGTTCAAGTTGTCGATGCGCCGGGCAAAGCGGGCCCAATAGTCTCTCTGGTCGGCAAACGCGGCAGCGCTTCGCTGCGACTGAAATTGCGGCTGCAAAGCCAGTTGCCCGACATGTACCACCTGCGCCAGCCATTGGGCTTCGTCCATGGCCCGCTTGCGTTCGTTCGCCAGCGATTGGCCCACGCCTTGAACCTGTAACGCCAGGCGCTTGCCGTTTGCCGCCGCGCTTTCCAGCTGCGTGCAGGCATGCCAATAGCTCAACTCCCGCTCCAGCGCCAGGCCGGTAAAGCGCTGCCACCAATGAGCCAGCCCGTCCTTGGGCCGTCTGAAGCTATCGATCATGGGCACCAGCCGCTCAGTCACGGCGGCCAACTGCCTCACGGGGCTGTCGGTCACCTGGGCTCGACTGAACGCCGCATCGGACGAGCCTGGGATATGTCCTAACTGGCGCACATCGTGCAGCGGCGCTTGCAGCAAGGCTTGCAAGCTGGGCAGCGGCGGCAGCACATCGCTGCGCCGGTCGTCCTGCGGCACCAGGCCGAAGTCGGGAACCTGCAAAGGGGCGGATGCTTTCTTCACAGCTTTTTATGGCGATTGGGGGTTCGATACGCGAGTGCCCACGCTTTGCCCCACAGCAGTGGCAGGCAGCGGATTCAACACAATAGGGGTTTTTGCACCCAGCGCAGGCCTGGCCAGCGCGGCACTGGCCGTGTCGCCGCCTGACAGCGCGCGACGTACCTGCACAGGCAGCGAAGCCCAGTGGTCAGGGGCGATGGATTTGCCCGCGAACACGCCGCGCTCGCGTATGCCCACGCGTCTCGCACCCCTGTCCACCACACTGACTTGCACGGGCACCGCCACACCAGCAATTTCGGCCCACACGCAAGCATGGTGGGGCGCGGCGGGCTGGGCGCAGGCGGTGTCTGCAGCGGTCGATGGCACCACCCGCATGCTCTCGCGGGGCAATTTGGAATAAGCCGTGGCAATCCGGCTGGCGGTGTAGCGATCTTGGCCCAACGTCATTTTTTCAGCCTCGGGAATGTCAGGCACAAAGAAGTCGGCATAAATTTGCGTTGGCAACACCGCTTCATGGCCGGGCATGCCGTTCATGCGCAGCCACAGCCAATGGCCCTCTCCGTAGGCGCTTGATCGCGGCACCTCGACTTGAAGCTCAACAGCGGGGTCAACGCTCGTCACGGCCCGCACTACGCCAGCCACGCCATTGCTGGGCACAATTTGATCGGTGTAGGGCGTGAGTGCCGGCCGGCCATCTCCCCACGCCAGCACCGCAATGCTGCCCACTGTAATGGCGCGCGTTTGCTCCGTGCTGGCCAGCCGCAGGCCCACCAATCGGGGCACGGGTTGAAACTGCAACGAACGAAATTTCAGCTGATTCCACTGCACGCGTCTGGCTTTGGCTGAATCAGTGGAGTCTGCATTGGCATTTTTTGGCGGTGGCGTCCACATCACGTCTGCCTGCTGCGAGTCGGCATCTATCAGGCTCCAGGCCGTCACGAATCCTTCGTCCTGGACCACAACGGGTTTTGCTTCGCCTCCTCGGTGCGCCAGCGCCATGACGATCGGCCCTGAAGATTCAGGGTCATGGTCCAGCGTGTTCAGGCGCGCAGGCCGCTGAACAACTGGCTTGCGCTCATCCACTACGCCCACTGCCTGCAAATAACCTCCTTCGGGTGCTTGCACCAGGGTGGGCGGGGGCAGCACCAGCTGCGCCCGTGCTGAGACAAAACCCGCGCCGGTGGGTAGGCTTTGCACCGCGGGTACCACCGCGGCCAAGCCGCATAGCGCGCCCGCGCACGGGGGCACGGTCGGCAGGTCTGGCGGCACGCGGTAGGCCAAAAGCGGCGCGGGCGCACCAAAAAAGCGTGGGCCCAGTGGGTGGCTATCAGCCCAGCTCGACAACGCACTACCAATCATCATCACCGCCACCAGCGCCAACACACCCAGCATCGCTTGGGCGACCCCGCCGAATCCGTGCGCCAGCAATTGCTGCCATTTCGGTAACGACGTCTGATTCATGTGCTAAATCTTAAGCGACTGTAACTGCGGCTTTCTTAAGTCGTCCGTCATTGGTTCAAGACTTTCTCAAGCCCTGCAACTTGGCGAATGCCCCTGCCATGGCTGTTTCCGACTCCTGCGCGCCACCCCGCTGACCCCGCCCCGCCGGCTCAAACCGGTTGTCTTTCCCCCCAGCCGCCCTGCCCTGGCCCGCTGGTGCAGGCCCAATTTTCATGGTCAGCGCAATCCGCTTGCGCGCCACATCCACCTCCACCACCTGCACCTTGACCACGTCGCCGGTTTTCACCACCTCGCGCGCATCAGTGGTGAATTTGTGACTGAGTTGGCTGACGTGGACCAGGCCGTCCTGGTGTACGCCCAGGTCGATGAACGCGCCGAAAGCGGCGACGTTGCTGACCGTGCCTTCCAGCACCATGCCAGGCTTCAAATCGCTGATGTCTTCCACGCCTTCCGAGAAACGCGCCACTTTGAAGTGGCCACGCGGGTCGCGGCCGGGTTTTTCCAGCTCGGTCAGGATGTCTTTGACCGTGATCACGCCGAATTTTTCATTGGCAAACAGCTCAGGCCGCAGGGTTTTGAGCATGTCGGCGCGGCCCATCAGCTCGGCCACGGGTTTGCCGGTCTGGGTGAGCATCTGCTGCACGACGGGGTAGGTTTCGGGGTGTACGCCGGTCATGTCCAGCGGGTTGTCGCCGCCGCGTATGCGCAGGAAACCGGCACTTTGCTCGAAGGTTTTGGGCCCCAGGCCGGTCACCTGCAGGAGCTGCTGGCGGTTTTTAAACGCGCCGTTGGCCTCCCGAAAACGAATCACCGCCTGCGCCACAGCGCCCGACAGGCCCGATACGCGGGCCAGCAGCGGGGCGCTGGCGGTGTTCAGGTCAACCCCCACCGCGTTCACGCAGTCTTCCACCACGGCGTCCAAAGTGCGGGCCAGTTCGGCCTGGGTTACATCGTGCTGGTACTGGCCGACGCCGATGGATTTGGGGTCGATCTTGACCAGCTCGGCCAGCGGGTCTTGCAGGCGGCGCGCAATGCTGGCGGCACCGCGCAGGCTCACATCCACGTCGGGCATTTCCTTGCTGGCGAACTCGCTGGCGCTGTAAATGGAGGCTCCGGATTCGCTGACCACTACCTTTTCGATAGCTGCTTGAGCAGTATCTACAAGGGCTGGAGGCTGATTTGGCTTCAAACTAGCCATTTGCTTGATCAAATCGCCGGCCAGCTTGTCGGTCTCGCGGCTGGCGGTACCGTTGCCAATGGCGATGAGTTGCACGCCGTGTTGCTGGCACAGCTGGCCCAGGGTGTGCAGTGCGCCATCCCAGTCGCGGCGCGGTTCGTGGGGGTAGACGGTGTGGGTGGCCAGCAGCTTGCCCGTGGCGTCGACCACGGCCACTTTGACGCCGGTGCGAATGCCAGGGTCCAGCCCCATCACCACGCGCGGGCCGGCGGGCGCGGCCAACAGCAGGTCGCGCAGGTTGTCGGCAAACACCTTGATGGCGACTTTTTCAGCCTCTTCACGCAGGCGAGTAAACAGGTCGCGCTCTACCGACAGGCTGAGCTTGACCTTCCAGGTCCAGCTGACGCATTTGCGAATCAAGTCGTCCGCCGGGCGGGCGGCGTGGCTCCAGCGCAGGTGCAGGGCGATGCGGCCGTCGGCTAAAGAGGGGCCAGGCTTGGCTTCAGGCGCAAGCAGTAGCTCGGGCAGCGCCAGTTTCGCGTCCAGTAGCTCCAGCGCCCGGCCCCGAAACACGGCCAGCGCGCGGTGCGAGGGCACGCGGGCGATGGGTTCGCTGTAGTCGTGGTAGTCACGGAACTTGGCGGCATCGGGGTCTTGCGGGTTTTTGCCTGGGGCAATTTTTGACACCAGCAGTCCCTCTTGCCACAGCCACTGGCGCAGGCTTTGCACCAGGGTTGCGTCTTCGGCCCAGCGCTCGCTCAAAATGTCGCGAACGCCGTCTAAAACAGCGGCAACTGTCGTGAAAATGGGTGCGTTCGGGTCATTTTGCACCGCCGCCGCATCGTCGCCACCCGAATGCTGACCTGCCTGCACAAAGGCCACCGCTTCATCAGCGGGCACCAGCAGCGGGTTGGCAAACAGTTTGTCGGCCAGCGGCTCCAACCCGGCCTCGCGGGCAATCTGGCCCTTGGTGCGGCGCTTTTGCTTGTAGGGCAGGTACAGGTCTTCCAGCTCCTGCTTGGTGGGTGCGGCGTCAATCGCGGCGCGCAAAACAGGGGTCAGCTTGCCTTGTTCCTCAATGCTTTTAAGTACCGCCTCGCGCCGCGCATGCAGCTCGCGCAGGTACGCCAGGCGGGCTTCCAGCTCGCGCAGCTGAATATCGTCCAGCCCGTTGGTGGCTTCTTTGCGGTAGCGAGCGATAAAGGGCACGGTGGCGCCACCGTCCAGCAGGTCGACGGCGGCTTGAATTTGGGTGGGGGTAACGCGAATTTCTTCGGCAAGTTGCGCGATGAGGTTTTGCATGGGTAACTAATAAGCGGCAAAGCCGAACTACAGAAAGCGAACCACAGGCACAGCGCCTGGAGGGCCGCGAGTTTGCCACACCGGTTCCAGCGTTTTCAGCCCATTTTTGGAGATCTTTCATGCCCCGTTTCACCGCTCAAAACACTATAAAAATAATAGCTGCTTCAGCAGTATTTACCTGGGCTGGGAGCAGTTTTTCTGCTCAAACGGCGTGCACAGCCCAATCCAGCGCGACCGTGACCCCCGTGATCGAGGTTTACACGTCTGAGGGCTGCAGTTCGTGTCCACCGGCCGATGTGTGGGCATCCAGCCTGAAAGACAGCGCGGCGCAAGGCAAGGCCGTGGTGCAGGCTTTTCATGTGGGTTACTGGGACTACATCGGCTGGGTAGACCGCTTTGCCAGCCCGGCGCACACCACGCGCCAGCGGGACATCGCCGCCATCAACAAGCTGCGCAGCATTTACACGCCGCAGGTGGTGCGCAACGGGCAAGACTGGCCAGACTGGCACGGCCTGGCCGGCAAAGCCGCTGTGCCGGGCGAGCCCGCCCGCGTGGCACTGGCGGTACAGAGTGCCAGCGGCACGGCATTTGAAGCCACCGTCACTCCGACAGACCCCGCTACCCCATGGGCAGCTTACTGGAGCGTGACCGAGCACGGCCACAACAGCAAAGTGTCTGCCGGCGAAAACAAGGGCGAGTTTTTAAAGCACGACTTTGTGGTGCGCCAGTACGTGCCGGTGGGCAGCTACAGCGGCGTGCAAAAACTCAAGTTCAACGCCATAGCTGCCGACCCCAAGCACCCGCGGCAGGTGAATTTGGTGGTGTTTGAACCCAAAACGGGCAAAACGCTGCAAGCACTGAGTGCGAACTGCACCGGCTGATCGCCGGGCTACATCGTCTCCAGCGCATCTGCCACGCGCTGCACCAAAGGCGATGGGGCAGATGCGCTGAGCACCAAGTGGTGTGCACCCAGTCGGCGGCACCTTTGGCACGCAGCAAAAACGCCGGGCGCCAAAGCCCCAGGGCAGCACCAGCCTGCCAGCGTGCCGAGCCGTGGCTTGCAGCAAGCCCGGCACTTTGGGCAGCGCATGCTCCAGGTCAATGGCGTAGCCACGCGCTTGCGCCAGCGGGTGATCCACCTACAGGGTGTCGTGCCACACTGTGTAGTCGTCTTCCAGTTGCCGCTTCAAGGCCGCCAGCACCCGGCGCTCGCCCTCGTTGGCACGCTTGTGAAGCTTGTCAAAACCCTGCGGAAATCTGGCCATTTTTTTCCCTGTCCATCCAACTTTTAAGCCCTTGCAATCTACATGAAAGCTGCCGACATCACCCCTTTTTTCGCCACGCTGAAAGCGGCCAATCCGCAACCCAACACCGAGTTGGAATACACCAGCGTGTTTGAACTGCTAGCGGCTGTGCTGCTGAGCGCGCAGGCCACCGATGTGGGTGTAAACAAGGCCACGCGCCGCCTGTTCCCGGTGGCCAACACGCCGCAAGCCATGGTGGATTTGGGCCTGGACGGCTTGACCGACTACATCAAAACCATTGGCCTGTTTCGCAGCAAAGCCAAGCACCTGATGCAAACCTGCCAGATTCTGGTGGCGCAACACGGCGGCGTGGTGCCCCGCACACGTGAGGCGCTACAAGCCCTGCCCGGCGTGGGCCGTAAAACGGCTAATGTGGTGCTGAACGTGGCCTTTGGCGAAGCCGCGATGGCGGTGGATACGCACATCTTTCGCGTGAGCAACCGCACCGGCTTGGCTCCTGGCAAAAACCCGCTGCAGGTGGAGCTGAAACTGATGAAACGCGTGCCCCCCGAGTACCTGGTGGACGCCCACCACTGGCTCATCCTGCATGGCCGCTACGTCTGCGTAGCGCGCAAACCGCAGTGCTGGCGGTGTGGGGTGGCGGGGTTTTGTGGGTTCAAGGAGAAGGTTTTAGCAGCTTGATTTACTATTATTTTGATAGCTGCTTGAGCAATATTTATAAGGGCTGATGGCACTTTTGATATTAAGTTGGTAACTACTCAGCTGTCTCTGCATTCTCTCTGGCGAAATACGAACCGTTCGCCCTGAGGTATCGAAGGGCTCGCGAGGGCTTCGATACCTCAGCCCGAACGGTAACCTCACACATCGGCGGACTGCATCAATAGCTGAGTA
>JANOQJ010000007.1:0-55244 GCA_031414805.1 Comamonadaceae bacterium | reverse complement strand
AAGACCTTTGAATCATTGGACTTGCTTGAGGATCATCTAGTCGCATCCCTGAAGGCGATGGAGACACAGCACCAGACTGTCAAAAGTATTGTGGCTTGGCAGTGGATTATTGATGCTGTTTCTATTGAGAATTAGAATAAGTCATTGATCGGTGCTGCGAACACCGAAGTAGGTTAACCAAGGCCTTCGGTGTCATACGAAAGGCGGATCAGCAAGTCGGTCACCGCTCTGGGGTTAGGGCGCGGGATCGCGCTCGGTCAGGATCTGCCGGTTACAACAGAAGATCGAGCGGGCGCTTCAGACTGGGCGCAGTCTGTCGGTTTTGCCGGCCATAGTCGGCGCGTGTCGGAACCGGCCGATTGCTTCTACGACGTTGGGGATGAGCGGCGACAGGCTCGAGGTCGTGGGGTCCTGCGACAACTTTCGCGCTCCGCAAACTGGCACATCCGACCCATCAGCAACATTCGTAAGCTCGGGATCGTTGCCGAAAAGCGGACAGTGTCCCAGGCGCTCTGAGCTTGTCCGTCGTTTCACTACAGCGCTCAAATCTGATTCAATTGGCCGAACCTTGAGTGCCCCCAAGGTTCCGCCTTTTGAAGAAACTCAGCATTCCGCAGTTGAGCGCCAAATCCTGCAGGAAGCGTCGCTTCTCGGTGGCCGGTCGGCCTGCCTGATTCTTTGCGGCCATATCAGGCCGCCCCTCCCCAGGCTTGCAGTTTGCCGACCCATTCGCTGAAAGCTGGGCACCTAGCTCGGATAGCATCCATACCGATGGCCTCAGCAATCAGTGGCCCATGCTCCGTCTTGGAATAGGCCCCTTCCGGGAAAATGCTCAGGATGCGCTTGGAAGGGGCCGTCTCAGGGCTGTTGTTGATCTCTTCCGGGGTTTCGAAATCTCGGGTCACGGCTTCCAATGCCAGCCTGGTGCTGGCATTCCAGCCATCCTGCACACACTCAAACGCCTGCGGGTCGCTGAACAGCAAACCTTCGAATTCGTGCATCTGCACATAGGGCAACACGAAGCGCGAGTCGTAATGGGTGGTGGCATTTGCAATGCCTGAACGGATGTCGGCTTCCAATTGAGCACGGTTACGACCTTTTCGATCTTGAAAACCGTAAAAATCCACCAGTGTGGTGATTCGGTCGGTTTGGCGGTACTGATGGGACATGAACCTGACCAGGCGTTCCACCGTGACGCGACCACCCCTGTGGTTCCCAGAGGGAGCCCGAAGCAGCGTGGGAAATGCCACTACGTTCCTATCCAGCAGATAGGGTGCCAAGCAGGACTTCACAAACTCAACTTCAGTCTGGCCCTCGCAAACAATGCAGACCCGGATCATTCCATCCCTCCAACGGCCTGTTTCAACCAGATGTCAGAGAGCAGATACTCATCGTCGAGCCATTCTTGGTATTGCTCGCGCGGCAGGTTGCGCAACATCGTCTCACCGTTGTTGGCGCTGGCCACGATGATGTTTTCCAGTTCGAAGCAATCCACCAAGTAGGGCGACTGGGTGGCAATGAAGAGCTGCCGTTTCTTGGCCAAGCGCTTGAACATCTCGGCCACCAAAGTGATGGCGTGGGGATGAAGGCCCAGTTCCGGTTCGTCGAAGAACATCACGTCCGGCAACCGGTCGGGCGGCAGATTCAACAAGGTCAATAGGCAGAACAGGCGCAATGACCCATCCGACGTGAGGTGCGAGCCAAACACCTTGTCGGTTTGTCTGCCCGCCCAGCGCAACAGCACCTTGCCGGCTTCGGCCTCCAGCACAAACTCCTTGAACGCTGGCAGCACACGGCCAATCTGCTTGACGATCAACTCATAGCGCTTCCCGTCCGTATTGCACAGGTCCAGCAGCACGGCCGCGAGGTTGCCACCGTCAGATCGCAACCGGAACGAATCAGTGACATCCCAGCGGTTGTGGATAGCCGCGTTCATGGAAGTGTCGTGGAACTGGTAGGTAGAGCACTGGCGCAGAAGGTTGAAAATTGTCTGGGCCGTTTTGTCCTTCCGCTCCAGGAGGCTGGATTCCTTTCCAACCGCTTCAATCTCGGTCCACTTCGCCTTGGTCGGAATGCCATGTGCGGAGTACCGATAGGCCTCGTTCATGATCATGACCGTGTCGCCCGCCGAAATGTGAGTCAGATCAAACCGGTAGTCGTTCCGTCCTTTCTCAGTGTCCAGGCGCAGCTCGGCACGGATGCGAGGTGTCTTGCGCGCCCCCATGAAGAACTGGTCATCGCCGCCTCCATGACGAAGAACGAACTCCTGTAGGTTCTTCGCTTTTAGCATCCAACTGAGCATCTCGAAGAAGCGGATCAAGGTGGACTTGCCCGCGCCATTGGCGCCGATCAGCACGGTCAGCTGAGGTAACTCCAGGTTCTGGATGTTCTTCAGGCTGCGGAAGCCTTCGATAGAGACCGAACGAATCCGGTTGGTTCTGTTTGGCTGGGTCATGGCGGTCATTCAAACATCCTTCCTCAAGCACATGCGTTCCAGAAATTCGGATTGGACGGCAGAGGCCGTAACAGATTAGCTTATACGAGACCGGACATGCGCGAGCGACCGCAACTGGTCGGCATGAGCCGCAAAGGCAACGGATGGGACAACGCAGTCATGGCGCGCTTCTTCCTGAATCTGAAGATGGAGCACCGATCAACCTGAAATCAACCGCACCAGCCAGTCTGGCGCGGGCAGCGCTGTGGGCACCAGCGACTGAAAGCCACACAAAACCACCCAACAAACCTGAGGGCCAAGCGATTCTTGCGTAGGCATTGAGATTTGTGTGCGCAGTTGCGAGCTATTGCAGGGCGATTGGGCTACTGAAAGGGCAGTATTGAGGGGGGGGGTACTGGTGGGTCACGGGTTCAGGGAAAATTCTGAGACTTCATAGCCACTCATCTACACCCGAAAGACAAAAACTTGAGAACCCTGACCCCCACCGAAGCCCGCGTGCTGGGCACCTTGATGGAAAAAGCCCGCACCGTGCCCGACAGCTACCCGCTGACCCTGAACTACGTGCTGACCGGCTGCAACCAGAAAACCAGCCGCGAGCCGCTGATGAATCTGGACGAAATCGAGGTACAAGCCGCGCTGGATGATCTGAAATTACTGGCCCTCGTATTCGAATCGAGCGGTGGCCGCGTGCTGCGTTTTGAGCACAACTTTCAGCGCGTGGTGGGCGTGCCTGAGCAGTCGGCGGTGTTGCTGGGGTTGCTCATGTTGCGTGGGCCTCAAACCGCGGGTGAGCTGCGCATCAATAGCGACCGCTGGTACCGGTTTGCCGACATTTCGTCGGTCGAGGGCTTTCTGGACGAGTTGCAAGAGCGCAGCGTCGAAAAAGGTGGCCCACTGGTGGTCAAGCTGCCCCGCGCGCCCGGCATGCGCGAGCAGCGCTGGGCGCATTTGTTGTGCGGGCCGGTGGATGTGTCGGTGTTGCAATCGGCCCCTGACGGCCCGGTCGACACCGCAGACACCCGTCACCTGGAGCGCCGCGTGGCGCAGCTGGAAACCGAGTTGCAGGATCTGCGGGGCATCGTGCAAAAACTCTGCACAGAACTGGGTTTGTCGCCACCCTGACACGTCAAAACGAACGACCGTGCATAAACTGCTCGCACGCTGAATTTCAACGCCTGCCGGAGACTGATATGGACTTGGCCTTTACCCCTGAAGAACAAACCTTTCGCGAAACCATTCGCGGCTGGGTCAATGAAAACCTCCCCGCCGACATCTCCCACAAAGTGCACAACGCCTTGCGCTTGAGCCGTGAGGACATGCAGCGCTGGGGAAAAATTTTGGGCAGAAAAGGCTGGCTGGGCCATGCCTGGCCCAAAGAGTTTGGTGGCCCCGGCTGGAACGCAATTCAGAAGCACTTGTTTGAAGAAGAGTGCGCCCTTGCCGGTGCGCCGCGCGTGGTGCCGTTTGGCCCGGTCATGGTGGCGCCAGTCATCATGAGCTTTGGCAATGCAGAGCAACAACAGCGCTTCTTGCCCGGCATTGCCAGCGGCGAGGTGTGGTGGAGCCAGGGCTACAGCGAGCCGGGTTCTGGCTCGGACCTGGCATCGCTCAAATGCAAGGCCGAACGGGTGGGCAACAAATACATCATCAACGGCCAGAAAACCTGGACCACCCTGGGCCAATATGGCGACTGGATGTTCAACCTGGTGCGCACCAGCAATGAAGGCAAGCCGCAAACCGGCATCAGCTTCATCGTCCTGGACATGAAGTCACCTGGTGTGAGCGTGCGGCCCATCAAGCTGTTGGACGGGGAATGTGAAGTCAATGAGGTGTGGTTCGACAACGTGGAAGTGCCCGCCGAGAACCTGATTGGCGAAGAAAACAAGGGCTGGAACTACGCCAAATACCTGCTGGCCCATGAGCGCACCAACATCGCCGACGTGAACCGCGCCAAGCGCGAGCTGGAGCGGCTCAAGCGCATTGCCAAGCAGGAAGGTATTTACGACGATTTTCGGTTTCGCGATGAAATTGCCAAGCTGGAAGTGGACGTGGTGGCGCTGGAAATGATGGTGCTGCGCGTGCTGTCGGCTGAAAAGGCGGGCAAGCAGAGCCTGGACATTGCCGGTCTTTTGAAAATTCGTGGCAGCGAAATCCAGCAGCGCTACAGCGAACTGATGATGCTGGCCGCCGGGCCTTACAGCCTGCCGTTTATGGAAGAGGCGATGGAAGCGGGCTGGCAGGGAGATTACCCGGGACTAGTCACCAGTAATGCTCCCCTGGCCAGCACGTATTTCAATATGCGCAAGACGTCGATTTATGGTGGCAGCAACGAAGTACAAAAAAATATTGTCGCCCAGACTGTTTTGGGCTAGGCCCAAAACAGTCTGGGCTTTGCCCAACAAGACTGCTCCCCCGTGCCCCCTCCAGGAGGGGGTTCTAGTCAGTTGAAGAAACATTGCAGACAACGAAGGTGACGAATCATGGATTTCGATTTTTCTGACGACCAAGAGCAATTACGTGACGCGGTGCGCAAGTGGGTCGACAAGGCCTACTCGTTTGACCGCCGCCGTGCCGCTGCGCACGCAGGTGGTTTTGACCGGGCGACCTACGGCGAGTTAGCTGAGCTGGGTCTGACGGGCCTGTACATCGCCGAAGACCATGGCGGCATGGGTATGGGGCCTGTGGAGGGCATGGTGGTGATGGAAGAGCTGGGGCGCGGCATCACGCTGGAGCCGCTGGCGCAGAGCTTGATGGCAGGCGGCGTGATCAGTGGTTATGGCGGTGCCGATGCGAAGGCCTGGCTGCCAAAAATCGCCAGCGGCCAGGCGCTGGTGGTGCTGGCCCACCAGGAGCGCAAAGCGCGCTACCAAATCGGTATTTGTGAAGCAAAAGCGGTGGTGGCCCAGGAAAAATATGCTGTAACAGCTATCAAAAACATAGTGCCTGCGGGCGATCAGGCTGATGCGTTCCTGGTGCCGGCCATGCTGAACGGCGCGATGGCCTTGTTCCTCGTTGAACGAAATGCAAGCGGCGTCACCACCCGCGGCTACACCACGCAAGACGGCTCACGGGCCGCCGATGTGCACCTGGTGAATGCGCCTGCCACCCTGGTCACGCTCGACGGCCAGGCCGCGCTGCTACACGCAGTTGACATCGGCATTGCCGCCACCTGCGCCTACGCCGTAGGCGTGATGGACAAAACCCTGGCGATCACCGTGGACTACATGAACACCCGCAAGCAGTTTGGCGTGGTCATTTCCAGCTTCCAGGCCCTGCGCCACCGCGTGGCCGATGTGAAAATGCAGCTGGAACTGGCTCGCGGCATGAGCTACTACGCCAGCCTGAAACTCAACGCGCCACCCGCCGAACGTCAGAGCGCAATGGCCCGCGCCAAGTACCAACTGGGCCAATCGATGCGCTTTGTCGGCCAGCAAGCCGTGCAGCTACACGGCGGCATCGGCGTGACGGACGAGTACATCGTGAGCCACTACTTCAAGACCCTCACCCAGCTGGAAATGACGTTTGGCGACAGCCTGCACCACCTGGGGCAGGTGAGTGAGCGCATGCAGGAGACAGCGGGGGTGTTTGCGTGAGATGGTGAATGACGGGCACGTTATTCATCCCACGGGTTGATCAAACTCACACCCACATGTCTGAAATCGCGTAGGTTTCGAGTTGCCACGGCAAAGCCGCTGGCCTTCGCCATCGCGGCTATGGCACCGTCGGCAAATCCAATGGCGTTGCCGGCGGCCTGAGTGGCGGCGCTGATCTGCGCAAAACACTCGGCGGCTTTGCGGTCGAACACAAGAATTCGGCCTTCAAACAATGGCAACACCTGAACGGCCAATGCACGCTCCAGTGCGATTCGCCGCTTGCCCTGCGGCAGCAGTTCGACGCCGGTGAGCAGTTCGGCAACATTCACCGACGTGATGTACAGCGTGTCAGGCGACTGCCTATCGAGCCAAGCCATCACCGATGCATCCGGCGCTGGCCGAAGCGGCTCAGACAATACGTTGGTGTCTAAAACAATCACGCGTCAAAGCTGGCAGGTACGACAGGCGTGCGATCACGGCGCGTCTGCAGATCAACCCCGCCTAGCTGGCGCCCAATATCGGCTAGTACCGAGCCGATGCCGACTTTGGGGCGTACTGCATCTTCCAGAATGAGCCGAATTTCCGCCTCGGTGCTGCGGCCATGTCGGGCGGCACGCTGTTTCAACGCGCGATGTGTTTCGTCAGGAAGATTTCGAACCGTAACGGCGGACATGAGAACCTCCGGGTAGGTGGTTTGGTGATAGCAAAGTAACATTTTGCCATCATCTGTGGTCAGCGCTACGCAATCGATCCCTCCCACTGCTGTAACCACCGCGCAAACCCCTTCAACCCGTCCCCCAACTCCGTCCGCGGTTCAAACCCTGTCCAGCTTTGCAGCCGGGTAGTGTCCGCGCAGGTCATGGGCACGTCGCCGGGCTGCATCGGGGCAAACTCAATCAGGGCCTTTCGTCCCAACGCCACTTCCAGCAACCGCACAAAGTCCACCACCTGCACAGGGTGGCGGTTGCCCACGTTGAACACGGTGTGGGGCACGTCCTGCGTCAGTGCGGGCGCGGCTTGGTTGAGCAGGCGGCGGATGCTTTCCACCACGTCGGCCACGTGGGTGAAGTCGCGGTGCAGCAAGCCGTCGGCAAAAAGGGTGATGGGTTGGCCTGCGCGAATCTTTTGGGCAAACGAAAAGTAGGCCATGTCGGGTCGTCCCCAAGGCCCGTACACGGTGAAAAAGCGCAGACCGGTTGCGGGCAGCTTGAACAAATGGCTGTACGAATACGCCATGGCTTCGTTGGCGATTTTGGTGGCGGCATACAGGCTGGTGGGCTGGCGGGTTTCGTCATCTTCGCGAAACGGGGTCTGGTTGCGCGCGCCGTACACACTGGACGAACTGGCATATGCCAGGTGCTGCACTTGGTGCTGGCGGCAGGCCTCCAGCACATTGGCAAAACCCACCAGGTTGGACTGCACATAGGCCCCGGGGTCGACCAGCGAGTAGCGCACACCGGCTTGCGCGGCTAGGTTCAGCACGTGGGTGGGCTGGTGTTTGTCAAACAGCGCATTCACGGCGGCGGCGTCACTGATGTCCAGCGGCTCGCAGGGCACGTTGAAGGGGGAGAGCAGGGCGGCTACGCGGTCGTGTTTCAGGCGCGGCTCGTAGTAACTGTTGAAGTTGTCGCAGCCCACCACGCGCCAGCCATCGGCGGCCAGGGCGGCGGCGGCGTGGGCACCGATGAAGCCGGCCGCGCCGGTCACGAGAAGGGTCTTGGGAAGGGTCTTGGTCATAATTGATTTCATTATCTGTGAGGGATTTGCTTGCGTTTTGTACGGTTTTTGTTGGGCTGCGCGTTGGCTGGCGCGCTGCTGTGGTGGCTGCTGCGGGGTGTTGATGCGTCGCTTTTCGCGGCGCAACTGCGCGCTTTGCCCACCTGGCTGTGGTGGGCCGCGCCCATGGGTTTGTTCACCAGCTACGCCTTGCGCGCGGCGCGGGTGCGCAGCGAGTTGAGCGCGGTGCAGCCAGTGCGCTGGCTGGATGCGCTGCACGTGACCTTGATTCACAACGCCGCAGTGAACCTCATTCCCATGCGCGGCGGCGAGTTGGCTTATCCCTACCTGGTGCACAAAAAACTAGGCATCTCGCCCGCTGAATCGGTGGCCAGCTTGCTGTGGATGCGGCTGCAAGACCTGGTGGTGCTGGCCACCCTGGGTTTGATGCTTTTTATGCCACTAGCCCTTGTGGAACGTGCTGGGGCAGCTATTATTTTTATAGTGATTGTCGCTGTGTTGATCGCCGGGTTCCGGCGCTACGCCCGCCTGCGCAGTGTCCACTGGCGCACGAATGAGCCGGTAGTGGTGGCGGGCTGGCGTGGCCGTCTGCGTGGGTGGTTGCTGCCGGTGCTGGTCGCATTGGCCGACGGCACCCGCCACAGGCCGGCCAGCTGGGTGTATTGCATGGCCAACTGGTGCTGCAAGCTGCTGGTGATCGCTGCCATTTTGCAAGCGGCTGGTGCCTTGCCCCTGCTGGTGGGGCTGCAGGGTGCGCTGGGCGGTGAGTTGGCGGCGCTACTACCCATCCAGGGGCCTTCTGGTTTGGGCACATATGAAGCAGGGGTATGGGCGGGGGTGGCGGTTGCGCAGTCGCCAGCAGCCTCCTTGCCCGTGGCGGCTTTGCTGGCGCACGGGTTTATCTTTGCGACGGCCGTGTTGGCCGGGGCGGTAGCGGTGGCGATGGGCGCTTTGGGTCAGGCGCGGGCTTGATACGGCACGTAGCCAAGTTACTACTAAATCAATAGCTGCTTGAGCAGTATTTACCTGGGCTGGAACCCGATTTGACCTATATCGCCAGCCAATAAACCTAAAATCCACGCATGACCCAAGAACTGGCTTCCCCCACCGCATCTGCATCGGTGGACATTCCCTCACCATCTGTCTCCGTGGTGGTTCCCATGTACAACGAAGTGGCCAATGCCGTGCCGCTGATTGATGCGATTCAAGCGGCTTTGGTGGATGCGCCCTGGCCCTGGGAGCTGATCGTGGTGGACGATGGCAGTGCCGATGGCACGGCAGATGCCTTGCACCAGCGCGCGGCGCAGGTGGGCTCGCACATCCGCGTGATCAGCCTGTGGCGCAACTTTCGCCAGACGGCGGCCATGCAGGCGGGCATTGATGCGGCGCGCGGCGACGTGATCGTGACCCTGGATGGCGACCTGCAAAACGACCCGAAAGACATCCCCGCGCTGGTGGACAAACTGCTGCGCGAAGACCTGGATCTGGTCGCTGGTTGGCGCGTGAACCGGCAGGACGGTTTGTGGCTGCGCAAGGTGCCCTCAAAAATCGCCAACAGCTTGATCCGCAAGCTCACCGGCCTGCCGTTTCGCGACCTGGGTTGCAGCCTGAAGGTCTACCGCACGCGCGTGCTGCGCCAGGTGCGGCTGTTTGGCGAAATGCACCGCTTCATTCCAGCCTGGATGGCCACCGTCACCTCGCCGCGCCGCATGGCCGAAGCGCCGGTGACCCACCACGCGCGCACGGCGGGCGTGTCCAAATACGGTTTGTCGCGCACGTTTCGGGTGATTGTTGATTTGCTGTCGGTGCACTTTTTCCTGAAGTACAGCGCGCGGCCCGGGCACTTTTTTGGCGGGCTGGGGCTGGTCATCATGGCGTTGGGTATGGGCATACTGGGCTATCTGGGTGTGCTGAAAATCATGGGCGAATCGGTGGTGGGCCGGCCACTGTTTTTCTTTGGTTTTTTCTGTGTGGTCAGTGCCATTCAGCTGCTGACGACCGGCGTGCTGGCCGAGTTGATGATCCGCATCTACTTCACGCGTGAGCTGCCTGCCAAGCCTTACTACGCTGCGCCTGAGCAGACGCCGCAGGCGGGCGCGGGCTGGCACCACACGCCGGTTGCAGGGGCGGGCGGGCATCAACCGGGCTAGTTTTCACGCGTGGCCAAGAATTCAACCCTGCGCTGGGGGGTTTTCGCCTCCATCGCCGCGCTCACCGCGTGGCGCTTTTGGTTGATCGAGCACACCGGCGTCTCCTTGTATGTCGACGAGGCCTACTACTGGGGCTGGGCGCAAAACCTGGCTTGGGGCTACTACTCCAAGCCGCCGCTGGTGGCGTGGTTGATTGCGGCGAGCACGGCGTTGTTTGGCAACGATGTGCTGGGCGTCAAAGCGTTGGCGATGCTGCTGTACCCGGCAACGGCCGGCGTGCTGTACCTGTTGGGTCGTGACCTGTTCAAGGAACGCGTGGGCCTGGTGGCCGCCCTGCTGTTCAGCAGCTCGTTCATGGTGGGATTGCTCGGGCTGTTTGTGTCCACCGATTCACTGCTGGTGCTGTGCTGGGCAGTGGCGGCGTGGTGCTGGTGGCGGGCGGTGCACCATGGTCGCATGGGTTGGTGGTTGGCCTGTGGCGTGGCACTGGGGCTGGGCCTGCTATCTAAATACACGATGGCGGCGTTTGGAGCGACTGCCTTGTATAGCCTGTGGGCGCACCGCACACCTCACGGAACACGCTTATGGCGATCTACCGGCCCCTGGCTGGCGGCTGCGGTGGCGCTGGCGCTGTTTGCACCGCACCTGGTGTGGAACTGGCAAAACGGCATGCCCACCTTGCGCCACACCGCGGAAATTACGGCTAGTGGCATTCGGGGTGGTGGTTGGGGGTCGGTGGGGGAGTTTTGGCTCGGGCAGTTGCTGATGCTGGGGCCTGTGCCGCTGGTGCTGGTGCTGGCGTTAGGTATCGGCTCCGTCTCCCTCTCCCGCTTGCGGGAGAGGGTTGGGGTGAGGGCTATCGCGGACTACAAGTCTTTTTCGCGCGCCACCCTCACCCCAGCCCTCTCCCCGAGGGGAGAGGGAGAAAACCCCATCCCCTACCTCCTGGCCCTGTCCCTCCCCCTGCTGGCCGTCACCACCGCCCAGTCCCTGCGCGCCCAAGCCAACCTGAACTGGGCCGCACCGGCTTACGTCGCCATCAGCCTGCTGTTTGCGGCCTGGGCCTGCGGTGCAGTCAGGAACAAACCACACCCCCGCTGGCTGGTAGCCACCCTGGCATTGAATGCCTTGCTGGTCGCCATCGTCTGCCACGCCACCGACCTGGCCCGCCTGACACATCGGCCCCTGCCAAAAAACACCGACGCCTTCGTGCGCATGCGCGGCTGGCACGAAGCCCTGCGAACCCTGAAACCAGTTGCGGCTCAGCACCCAGGATTGCCCGTTCTGGGCGTGGGGCGCACCTTGTTGGCGCAAGCCACGTACGAATGGCGCAGCCTGGGCGCGCAGCCGGTGGCCTGGAACCCGCAGCGCAGGGCCGACGACCAGTACCAACTGACCACCGATCTTGAAAAATCTGTGGGGCAAGACGTGCTGCTGGTCTTACAAGGCCCGGTGCCAGCCGAGCTGGCGCAGCGCTTCGAATCGCTGGAGTCGCTCAGCCAGGTCACCGTGGCCACTGCACAGGGCCGCTATCTGACGCTTAAGCTGTGGCGGGCACGGGGCTTCAAGGGCTATGTGCCTTGAGATTTTTTAAAGAAAATGGCCACTAACCCTTTCAAATACTGCTCAAGCAGCTATGTTTTTTATAGTGACTGATTGATTCTGGGTCGAATCAACAGACGATGCGCTTGCCCCATGCAAGACAAACGCAAGGCAAACCCTGATGACGAAGTGGCACGTGCTTTGCTATCTTTCTGTCTTGAAGCTGACCAAACGGTCAAATTTTGAAGCCCGCACCAAAAAGCGACAGGAATCACCCATGAGCACTGCCGACACGAGTCCCGCCAATCAGCCGGGTATGCGCGCCAACCGACTGCCAAAGCACGAATATGCCCAGCGCTTTGCCGACGCTACGCCACCGCTCACGCACAGCCAGGCCGTGCTGGAAGCCGAGCGCTGCCTGTATTGCTACGACGCGCCGTGCGCCACCGCGTGCCCCACCGGCATCGACGTGCCCTCGTTTATCAAACGCATTGCCGACGGCAACCTGCGCGGCTCGGCCACCACCATTCTGGACAGCAACCCGCTGGGCGGCATGTGTGCGCGGGTTTGTCCCACCGAAAACCTGTGCGAGGCGGTGTGCGTCAAGGTGGCGCAGGAAAACAAACCGGTGGCCATTGGGCGTTTGCAACGCCACGCGGTAGACACCTTGATGGCCAGCGCCAGACCGCAGGTTTTCACCCGCGCACGCACCACGGGCAAGCGCGTGGCGGTGGTGGGCGCGGGCCCTGCCGGGCTGGCCTGCGCGTACACACTGGCGCGGCTGGGCCACGATGTGGTGGTGTTGGATGCCAAGCCCAAAGCGGGTGGGCTGAATGAATACGGCCTGGCCAGCTACAAAACACCCAACGATTTTGCGCAGCGCGAAATTGCCTGGCTGCTGGCCATTGGGGGCATTGAAATTCAACACAACTGGCAGCTGGAAAACGCCGAACAAATCACCCAACTGCGCAGCACCTACGACGCGCTGTTTCTAGGCATGGGCCTGGCGGGTACGCACCAGCTTGGCACGCTGGGCGACACGCTCGAAGGTGTGCTCGACGCGGTGGACTTCATCGCCACCTTGCGCCAATCCACCGATCTGTCCACCCTGCCTGTAGGCCGCCGCGTCGTGGTGATTGGCGGCGGCATGACCGCGGTGGACGCCAGCGTGCAGAGCGCGCTGTTGGGTGCCGAACAGGTCACCATGGTCTACCGACGTGGACCGCAGACCATGACCGCTTCTATCGAAGAACAGCAATGGGCGCAGACCCACGGCGTGCGCATTGCGCATTGGCTGGCCCCGGTACAAATCATGCCCAACTCCGCGCAACCAGACCACGTGGGTGCCGTGCGTTTTGCCCGCCAGGCCATGGTCAGCGGCAAGCTGGTCGCAACGGATGAGACCGAAGTCATCGAGGCTGACATGGTGCTCAAAGCCATTGGCCAGCAACTGGGCAACCCCATGCTCAGCCAAGCCGGGTTGAGCCTGCAGGGCGGGCGCATTGCCACCGATGGCAACGGCCTGACCAGCGTGCCCGGCGTGTGGGCTGGTGGCGACTGCCGCGCCGGGGGGCTGGACCTGACGGTGGAAGCGGTGGAGCACGGCAAATTGTCGGCGCGGGCGATTCACGCGCACCTATCGCAAACAAGATGACAAATGACTTCTCTGCGAGCAGCTTCAATGACAGATGACTGGATGCACGCGTGTCTGCAGTCATGCGGCGCAGCCGCGTCATCAAAGCGCCTGGCGCGAGGTCATTTGTCATGCACCAACTAACGAGGAAACACACCATGGCCAACCTGCACTCCACCTTCGCCGGCATTACCAGCCCCAATCCCTTCTGGTTGGCATCTGCACCACCCACCGACAAGGCCTACAACGTCAACCGTGCGTTTGAAGCGGGCTGGGGCGGTGTGGTCTGGAAAACGTTGGGTGAAGCCGGGCCCCCTGTGGTGAACGTGAACGGCCCGCGTTACGGCGCGCTGCTCACGCCCGACCGCCGCATGATGGGCTTTAACAACATTGAGCTCATCACCGACCGCGACCTGGAAGTCAATTTGACAGAAATCGCCCAGGTCAAGCGTGACTGGCCCGACCGCGCCATGGTGGTCTCGCTTATGGTGCCCTGCGAAGAGCAGGCCTGGAAAGCCATCTTGCCCCGTGTAGAAGACACCGGCGCCGACGGCATTGAGCTGAACTTTGGCTGCCCCCACGGCATGAGCGAGCGCGGCATGGGCTCGGCGGTGGGCCAGGTGCCCGAATACATCGAAATGGTCACGGCCTGGTGCAAGCAGCATGGGAAGTTGCCCGTCATCGTCAAGCTCACGCCCAATATCACCGACATCCGCATGCCTGCGCGAGCCGCCAAAAAAGGCGGGGCCGACGCGGTCTCGCTGATCAACACCATCAACTCCATCATGGGCGTGGACCCGGCCACGCTCACCATGAGCCCTTCCACCGGAGGCAAGGGCTCGCACGGCGGCTACTGCGGCCCGGCTGTCAAACCGATTTCCCTGGCCATGGTGGCTGAAATTGCCCGCGACGCGCAGACGCGCGGCATACCGATTTCGGGCATCGGCGGTGTGGGCAGTTGGCGCGATGCGCTGGACTACATCGCGCTGGGCGCTGGCAATGTGCAGGTGTGTACCGCCGCCATGGTCTACGGCTTCAAGATCGTGCAGGAGATGACTGACGGCCTGTCGCACTACATGGACGAGATGGGTTTCAAGTCGGTAGATGAGATCGTGGGCAAAGCACTGCCCACCGTGTCTGAATGGCAGTACCTGAACCTCAACCACGTGAGCAAAGCCGTCATCAACCAGGACTCATGCATTCAATGCGGGCGCTGCCACATTGCCTGCGAAGACACCTCGCACCAGGCCATCACCGCCACCAAAGACGGCAAGCGCTTTTTTGAAGTGATCGAGGCCGAATGCGTGGGCTGCAACCTGTGCGTGACCGTGTGCCCCGTGCCCGACTGCATCACGCTGGCTGATTTGAAGCCTGGCGCGGTGGATGTCAGAACCCAAAAAACCGTCAGCTCCACCCATGCCGACTGGACGACGCACCCGAACAATCCGGGGCGTATAAAGATGGCTGAACCCGCTTAACTGACAGCCAGCGAAAGGACATCTTCATGACAAACCTCTTGATCCGCGGCGGCACCGTCGTCAACGCCGACCGTGCCTTCCGTGCCGATGTGCTGTGCCAGGACGGCCAGATTGCCGCCGTGGGCAGCGATCTGCAAGCACCGGCTGGTAGCACCGTCGTTGACGCGGGCGGCCAGTACGTCATGCCTGGCGGAATTGACCCCCACACCCACATGCAGTTGCCCTTCATGGGCACCGTGACCATGGACGACTTTTTCACCGGCACGGCGGCGGGCCTGGCCGGTGGCACCACCATGATCATTGACTTTGTGATTCCCGACCCGATGGAGCCCATCCTGGGGGCCTACAAAAAGTGGCGCGGCTGGGCCGAAAAATCAGCCGCCGACTACAGTTTTCATGTGGCCATCACCTGGTGGGACGAGTCGGTCAAGCGCGACATGGGCACGCTGGTGCATGAAGAAGGCGTGAACAGTTTCAAGCACTTCATGGCGTACAAAAACGCCATCATGTGTAACGACGAAACCCTGGTGAACAGCTTCAAGCGCGCGCTGGAGCTGGGTGCCATGCCCACTGTGCATGCTGAAAACGGCGAGCTGGTGTACTTGCTGCAAAGCGAAATCGCGGCCCAGGGCATCACCGGCCCCGAAGGCCACCCGCTGTCGCGCCCACCGCGCGTGGAGTCGGAGGCCGCCAACCGCGCGATAGCCATTGCCGATGTGCTGGGCGTACCAATTTATGTGGTGCATGTGTCGTGCGCCGAGTCAGCCGAGGTGATTGCGCTGGCCCGCGCGCGGGGCCAGCGGGTGTACGGCGAGGTGCTGGCCGGGCATTTGACGGTGGATGAAAGCGTGTACCGCGACAAAGACTTTGCCACTGCAGCCGCCTATGTAATGAGCCCACCTTTCAGAAACAAGAGCAACCAGGAGGCGCTGTGGCGCGGCCTGCAGTCGGGCAACCTGCACACCACCGCCACCGACCATTGCACCTTTTGCGCCGCGCAAAAAGCTGCGGGCAAAGACAACTTTGCCCAGATTCCCAACGGCTGTGGCGGTGTGGAAGAACGCCTGGCGGTGATCTGGGACGCAGGCGTGAACACCGGCCGCCTGACGCCCAGCGAGTTTGTGGCCGTCACCTCGGCCAACACCGCCAAGCTGTTCAACATTTACCCGCAAAAAGGCAGCGTGTCCGTGGGCGCTGATGCTGACTTGGTGGTGTGGGACCCGCAAGGCACCCAAACCCTGTCGGCCAAAACACAGCACAGCAAAGGCGACTTCAACATCTTCGAAGGCCGCACCGTGCGGGGCATTCCCACGCACACCGTCAGCCAGGGCCGGCTGGTGTTTGTACAAGGCGATTTGCGTGCCCAAACCGGCGTGGGCCGCTACATCAAACGGCCCGCGTTTGGGCCTGACTTTTCGGCGTTGCAGCAGCGTGCGGCAGCGCAAAAAGCCAGTGCTGTGGTTCGCTAGAAAACCGTCATTCCCGCGTAGGCGGGAATCCACGCAAGCGAACACCACCGGCTGTTGTACGCACAGTCCTCGCGCCTGGATTCCCGCCTACGCGGGAATGACGGGTAAACAGTTTTACCGTTGAAACATTGAAGGAGTCCGCATGACCACTGCTACCGCCCAAGACATCACCCAACTCCGCATCAACGGCACCCGCCTCTGGGCCAGCCTGATGGAGCTGGCACAAATCGGCGCCACCCCAAAAGGCGGCGTGTGCCGCCTCACTCTCACCGACCTGGACAAGCAGGGCCGCGACCTCGTGATCAAGTGGGCGAAAGAGGCGGGTATGACGGTGGTGATTGACAAAATCGGCAACGGCTTCATGCGCCGCGCAGGCCGCAACAACGCTCTGCCGCCCATCATGACCGGCAGCCACATCGACACCCAGCCCACCGGCGGCAAGTTCGATGGCAATTACGGCGTGCTGGCCGGCATTGAAGTGGTGCGCACCTTGAACGACCACGGCATCGAGACCGAGGCACCGATTGAAGTGGCCTTCTGGACCAACGAAGAAGGCTCGCGCTTTGTGCCGGTGATGATGGGCTCGGGCGTGTTTGCCAAAGCCTTCGCCCTGGAGCACGCCTACGCCGCCACCGACACCGAAGGCAAAACCGTGCAGGGCGAGCTGGCGCGCATTGGCTACGTGGGCACGCAAGAGCCTGGTGACCACCCGATTGGCGCGTATTTTGAAACCCATATCGAGCAAGGCCCGGTGCTGGAAGACAACGACGTGACCATCGGCGTGGTGCAAGGCGTGCTGGGCATTCGCTGGTTTGACTGCACGGTGACAGGTATGGAAGCCCACGCCGGCCCCACCCCCATGGCCCTGCGCAAAGACGCGCTGCAAGTCGCTACCCACCTCATGCAGGAAGTGGTGGCCAGCGCTCTGCGCCACAAACCACATGGCCGCGGCACCGTGGGCATGGTGCAGGTGCACCCCAACAGCCGCAACGTGATCCCCGGCCGCGTGAAGTTCTCCATGGACCTGCGCAACAGCACCGACGCCCTGGTCGACCAAATGGTCACCGAAGTCAAAGCCTGCGCCGCCAAACTCAGCCAGGACAGCGGCTTAGCCATCCACATCGAACAAGTCTCCAGCTACAACGCCATCGCCTTCCACGACAACTGTAAAAACGCCGTCGCCCGCGCCGCTAAAAGCCTGGGCTACTCCAACATGCCGGTCGTCTCAGGCGCCGGCCACGACGCCGTTTACATGGCCAAACTAGCCGAGAGCGGCATGATCTTCATCCCCTGCAAAGACGGCATCAGCCACAACGAAATAGAAGACGCCAAACCCGAGCACATCACGGCGGGCTGCAACGTGCTGCTGCACGCGATGCTGGAGCGGGCGAGGGTGGTTTGATTCGCTGTGGCCTACGATCACTACTGATTTTATAGCTGCTTGAGCAGTGATTACCTGGGCTGACTGCTGTTTTGACTTAAAACCGCCGCACGCCAGAAAAAATTGGGGTCGGATCACCATTCAGGACGAGGTGGTGTCGGCGCGCGAGCAGTTCGTACGAAATGGTGCTCTGACCCCAATTTTTAAGTTCCGGTGCGCGAAGCGTGTAGAGCGCACTGATTGCGCTGACCGTAAAACATAACTCATTGATTTAAAACAATTTACGGTATAAATAACAAACTTAGTAAGTTATACCGAAAATGCAGGAAACCAGCGCCGCCATCGCACGCCAATACATCGACGCACTGTCCGTCTTTGAGGCTTTGGAAGAGGCGCAAGACGAGGCCAGCCAGGTGCGCGGCGGCATGTATTGGCACGCAGGCCCGGCGTCGTCGCCACAGTCCCAATATTTGGTGCGCACCACCCCCGCTGGAGCCGAAACCAGCCTGGGCCCACGCACCCCCGAAACCCAAGCAATCTACGAGCGATTTACCCAGCGCAAACGCGAAAGCGCCGAGCGCGTGACCGGTTTGAAGGCCGCCCTGGAGCAACAACAGCGTATGAACCGCGCGCTACGCGTGGGCCGGGTCGATCCGCTGGTCGTGGCGCTGCTGGGCCGATTGGCCAGCACGCACCTGAGCCCGCACTTCCGGGTGGTCGGCACCCATGCGCTGTATGCCTTTGAGACCGCCGCTGGCGTGCGCCTGAGTGCCGACACCCTCGCCACGCGTGACATTGATCTGCTGTGGGACACCCGCAAACGCATCCTGTTTTCCACCCAACTAGCCCGCGTCGACAGCTCCATGCTGGGTGTGTTGAAAAAAGTAGACAGCAGCTTTCGCATCCGCAAAAGTCAGAAATACACCGCGGTGAACAAAGGCGGTTTCGAGGTGGACATCATCCGCCGCGAGCGCACAGACGACGACCCACACCCCATCAAACTCAGCGATGAAGACGAAGACTTCTGGGTCGTTCAAGCCCGCCGGGCGAACGTGCTGCTGGACTCCCCCGGCTTTTCATCGGTCATCGTGGCCAGCAACGGCACCATGGCCCGCATGAACACCGTACACCCAGCCACCTTCGTCGCCTTCAAACGCTGGCTGGCCAACCAAACCGACCGCGAAGCTCTCAAGCGGCGGCGGGATGTGCTGCAGGCGAATGCGGTGCAGGCGTTGGTGGAGGGCTATTTGCCACAGGTTTGAGGGGTAATTGACGATCCTGATTCAGTAGCTGCTTGAGCAATGAATGTATGGGCTGGTGGCTGTTTTGGCTTCAAAAGCGCAGCGCTGGGAAAAAAATCGGGGTCAGATCACCATTCAGGACGAGGAGGTATCTGCGCGCGAGCAGTCCATACGAAATGGTGCTCTGACCCCGATTTTTGGGTTCCGGGGCGAGAGACACTGCCTTGTGATGGTTTTGTTGCCATCATCTATGACCGCCATGACCACCATTTTTTACCCGAACTCCAACGAAACGGTCGAGATTGTCATCAGCTTTGCGCGTCGACATGGCGTTCTTTTGTGAGTCCTGCCCCAGTACCGAGGCTAGCAATCATGAAAATCAAAGTCCACGTCCATTGTCCTTCTCGATCTCGAAGGGCAATTGCATAGTTTCGTCAAAGGCAGGGGCAACTCGGTCAAGTTTGGTTTTGAAGTCACCCCACTGATCGCTTAATTGCATGACTGTGATCACCTTCGTCAGCAGATCCTTCAATCGTGGATCTCCAACATCGGGAGCAAGCAGGCGGTGAAGTTGATGAGTAGGTCGCCCTTCGGCATTCTTTTTTGCTTTTGCCTTTAGTTCTTTCCACACTCCTGGAGCTAGCCTACGATAGACCACATCATTAGTTAAATGCCCAAAGTACGGAGGGCGCTTAACCGATCCAGGATCAAACTCCGTGCTTCGAGCCCGGCACTCTGATCGGGTTTTGCGCACACTGGGCACGCGCTGTGCCGCAGCGCGGTGCCACGAACGGCGCTAGCTAGACAGAAGCGGGCAGCCCCCGCAAATGCCCCAACAACGCTTGCGCCGCACAGCCAACCCATCCATCCGCTGCACCGCCAACACCTGCCGCCGCTGCGCCCAGTCTGGGGCTCGTTTGACGCGCTATACCGCTGGCGCAAAGTGATCAAAAGACTGGAACGAATTGATCACCAGCGCGCCTTGCGCATCCAGCAAGCGGTACCCCGTGCCCAGCTGTATTTCGCCAATGCGTGTGACGGGTGTTTGCGATTGCACGGCGGCGGCCTGCACTGCTTCGCGCAGGGACTTTGGGGCGGTAAAGGCCAATTCGTAGTCGTCGCCGCCGGCCAGCACGCATTCCAGCGTCATTTTTGAATGAAAAGTGCCATCAGCCCATGTATTCATTGCTCTAGCAGCTAGCAAATCGATAGCAATTGACGTGTCGATGCGGGCACCTACCTGGGAGGCGTTCAGGATGTGTTGCAGGTCGCCCAGCAGGCCGTCGCTGATGTCGATGGCGGCGCTGGCGATGCCGCGTAGGGCCTGGCCCAGGGCTACGCGGGGGGTGGGTTGCTCCATGCGGGTGCGGGCGGATTCGAATACCGATTCGGGTAGTGACAAAGTGCCGCGAAAGGCTTCCAGTGCCAGTCGGGCGTCGCCCAGCGTGCCACTCACATAGAGGTCGTCGCCGGGCTTGGCGCCGCTGCGCAGCAGGGCCTGACCCTTGGGGATTTCACCGAAGACCGTAATGCAAATGGCCAGTGGCCCGCGCGTGGTGTCGCCGCCGATCAGGGCGCAGCCGTGCGCGTCAGCCAGCGCGAACAGGCCTTGCGAGAAGCCTTGCAACCAGGGCTCGTCGACAAACGGCATGGCCAGCGCCAGGGTGAAGGCCAGGGGGCGCGCACCGCAGGCGGCCAGGTCGCTCAGATTGACGGCGAGGGCTTTGTGGCCCAAGTGCGCCGGGTTCACGGTGGACAGGAAGTGGCGGCCTTCGATCAGCATGTCGCTGGAGATGGCCAGCTGCATGCCGGGGGTGGGTTGGAGCAGGGCGCAGTCGTCGCCAATGCCGAGCGTCACTGCGGGGTTGGCCGTGGTGCGGGTGAAGTAGCGCTGGATTAGGTCAAATTCACCCATGTTTTGTGCTCCGGTTGCGCGAGAGGTCTTGCTCCTTCCCGCCTTTGGGGGAAGGCTGGGATGGGGGCTCCTGAGAGGCAACGCGGCCAATAGACCGCATCACACGCGTGCCCCCATCCCTACCTTCCCGCAGCGGGGGAAGGGTTCCGATCTGTTTCCCCCAGCGGGGGAAGGAGTAAGTCCATCACTGCTGCTCAATCTTGTCCACCAGCAAGTCCAGAAACGTCTTCTCATCCAGGTTGATGCGGATTTTCACGGGCAGGTATTGCAGGCTGGGCGCAAACCACATTTCGGCCGTCACGCTGCCGCGCGGGTTGGCGACGGGGCGGGGTTTCAAGTGGAAGGCTTGCACGGGGCCCAGGCGCGGGGTGTACAGGGTGACTTCTTCCACGATGTCATACGTCCATTCATTCACGCCGCCGGGGCGCGCCAGGGGCAGCACCACGCTTTTGCCGACTTGCAGCAGGGCGCGGCCGGTGGCGAACTGGTAGCTGAGTTCGACGAACTGGCTGGCGGTGTCTTGCACGCCTTCGGGGCGCGGGACTTTTTTGCCATCGTTCAGCGTGACGAACTGGTCGTCCACTGCAGCCACGATGCGCCGACCGCTGCGGCGGGTTTCTTCGTAGGCGGCGGGGCGCAAGCCTTGTGGTGTGACCTGGCCCTGGCTGGTCATGACGATGCTGGCCAGAAAACCGATGCTCACGTCGACCTGGGTCTGGTAACGCTCGCTTTGACGCTGCCAGGTCACCTGGGCGTCGCCGGTCAGCTCACCGCGGAAGTAGCCGCTGACCCGGTAGCGCAAGCGTGTGTCGCCTGGCCAGCTGGCCAATACGTCGGTCACGCTGCCCTGGGGGGTGCTGGATTGCGGCGTGAATACTGGGGCAACGGGGCCGACCACAAAGCCGGTTTGCGGCGGCCCGCTGTTGCCGCCGGGGCCGCTGGCTAGGGCACTGTTCGGTGAGGGCGGGGTGGGCTCTGAGGCAGGTGGTGTCGGCGCAGCGACCGGTGGCGCGGGCGTGGGTGGGGGTGGCGGCGCGGTAGGGGTTTGAACCACCGTGGTTTTTGCTATGGTTGTAATAGCTGGTTGAGCAGGTTTTACAAGGGCTGGAACCGCATTTGGCTGTGGCGCCACGGCTTGCGGCGTCGGCGCCTGCTGGCTGATGGTGCGGGTCAGCATGGGTGCGCCCATCAGCGGCATGGCGGGCGCTTCGCGCCAGCGGCTGGCCAGCCAGGCCAGGCTGATGGCGTGGGCCAGCAACACAGCCACCGTCAGCCACGTGACCACGCGGGCAGGGCGCGTGGGCTGGTGGGGTGGCGTGGTGGGGCTGCGGGCCATGACTGAGAAAAAGGGGATTTATTGTGGCCCGGTCCAGGCCTGCAGTCGGGCGCTGTCGGCCACGGCCAGGCGCCAAGTGGTTTGCACGCTGCCCGAGTGCGGCAACTGCAGAGGCAGCCGCATCAGGCGCTTGTCGCGGCTAATCCATGCAGTGACGGGTTTGGGGACTGTTTTCAAGGCTTTTTTGCCGGGTTTGTCTGGCGTCGGTGCGTACAACCACAGGTCGTCCAGCCGACTCAGTCGCCAGCTCTGACCGCCTACCTCCAGGCCCAGCCACTCGTCACCGGGCGCGAAACCGGCCTGCTCAGCCAGGCCGCCGCGCAGCACGGTTTTGATGTGGATGCTGCCGTTGGACTCCGCTACGCGCAGCCCGAGTTGCTGGGCCAGTTGGGCGGGATCGTCGTGGATGCGGGTGCCAGTTTTTTCCAGCAGTGTTTGCAAGGGCAAGTCGGTGGTGGCGTGAATCCACTGGGTGATCTCTCGGGAAAAGCTGCGCCCGCTCAAGCTGTGCAGGGCAGCAGCGAAGTCGGCTTCGGTGATGCAACCGGGGGCTTTATCTGTTTCAGAAGGGGTGGGCGCGCCTGCCCTCACCCCCGCCCTCTCCCGGGGGGAGAGGGAGTCAGTCAAGCCCACCTGGGCCTGTTGCGCGCCACTGGTCTCCCACAAATGCCGCATGACCGCGTCCAGCGTGGTTTCGCCTTCGGCGCGCAAGGTCAGGTCAAAACACAGGGCCACCAGCGAGCCTTTGGTGTAGTAGCTGATGGTGGCGTTGGGGGTGTTGGCGTCGGGCCGGTAGTATTTGGTCCAGGCGTCAAAGCTGGCCTGCGCCACGCTTTGCACCAGCCGACCCGGGGCTTGTTGCACCTGGTTGATGGTCTTGTTCAGCAGGCGCAGGTAGGCGGCGTCGTCTATCAAGCCGGCGCGGCGCAGCAGCAGGTCGTCGTAGTAGCTGGTAAAGCCTTCAAAAAACCACAGCATTTGCGTGTGGTTTTCGCTCTGGTAGTTGTAGCGGGCAAAGCTGGTGGGGCGCAGGCGCTTGACGTTCCAGGCGTGAAAGTACTCGTGGCAGATCAGCCCGAGGAGCGTGGTGTAGCCCTCGCTGGGTTTACTGTCAGCGCTTTGGCCCGCCAGGTGGCTGCGTGGCAAGTCTTTTCGGGTGCAGATCAGCGCGGTGCTGCTGGCGTGCTCCAGGCCGCCATAGCCGTCGTCTACCGCGTTGAGCATGAACAGGTAGCTCTGAAACGGCATGTCTTTGTTGTCAGCCCCCGCTCCGTACCAGAACGCAATCACCGCTTCGCAGGCGCGCTGGGCATCGGCCAGCAAGCGCGCGCCGTCAAACGAGGGCGGGGCACCGGCCACCACAAAGCGGTGCGGCACACCGGCGGCTTCAAACCTACCTTGCCAGAAGCTGCCCAGTTCCACCGGGGAATCGGCCAATTCGTCGTAATGGGCGGCGGTGTAAGTGCCGAAGCCTTGTGCATCGACTTGGGTGGGCTTCAGTGCGGTGGCAAGCTGCCAGTTGGCGGTGTGCGGCGGCGTGAGCACGGTGAGCTGATGCGGCAGGTGCTCCTGGCCGAGCACGCGCAAGCACAGGCTGGTGGCGTTGAAAAAGCCGCGTTGTGCGTCCAGCCAGGCGGTACGCACCGAGTCGTCGTGGGCGTAGATCTGATAGCGGATATCCAGCGGCACATTGGCTTTGCACGTCACCTGCCAGGTGCATTTGTCCAGCTGCTCAAGGGCGATATGGCGGCCCTTCTGGGTGGCTACCAGGCCTTGCAAATGCTTGGCAAATTCACGAATAAGGTAGCTGCCGGGAATCCACGCTGGTAGGCACAGCTGCTGATCTTGCGCGGGGGCGTTGATGTGCAGCGAGACGGAGAACAGGTGTGCGTGTGGATCGGCGGGCGCGATCTGAAAGGCGATAGGTGGAACGCTCAGTTTGCGCTTGGGACTGACCATGTATTGCTATTTAATTCGTAGCTGCTTGAGCAGTATTTGTAAGGGCTGGAGGCATAAAACCATGATGAATAACCTGGCCGGTCGCCTGCGATGATGGATGACTGGCTGCCTGACTTCAGTCATCTGTCATGGCGGTGGCGCAGCGACCCCGTCATCTGTCATCCGGGGGCTACTTCACTTCAGCCAGAAATTTCTCTACCTGGGCCGAAGGAATGGCACCCGGCACGCGGTTGCCGTCTGCAAAAAACAAGGTGGGGGTGCCGGTAATTTTGTGCTTGCGGCCAAATTCCAGGTTGCGCGTGATGGCGGCGGTGTCGCATTGGGCCGCAGCAGGGGCCTGGTCGCGAATCATGTAGTCGTTCCAGGCCTTGACCTTGTCTTTGGCGCACCAGATGTTGCGCGATTTGTCGGTGGAGTCCTGGCTCAAGATGGGGTAGAGAAACATGTACACGGTGACGTTGTTCACGTTTTGCAAATCGCGCTCAAAGCGTTTGCAATAGCCGCAGTTGGGGTCTTCAAACACCGCCACTTTGCGCTTGCCGTTGCCGCGCACGACGGTGAAAGCGTCTTTCAAGGGCAGCAGATCGAAGTCGATGGCGGTGAGTTTTTCCACCCGCTCTTCAGTCAGGTTGCGCTTGTTTTTCGTGTCGATCAAGCTGCCTTGAATGAGGAAGTTGCCTTCGGCATCGGTGTACAAAATTTCGGTGCCATTGACGCGGATTTCAAAAATACCGGGCAGCGGCGTGGGCTTGACTTCGTCGATCTTTTGCAACTGGGTGATGCGGTCACCCAGATTTTTGCGTATCAGGGTTTCATTGGCAAAGCTGACCGACGTCGCGGTGACCAGGGCTGCGACCAGGCTGGTGGCCAGCAGTGTTTTGAATGCTTGCTTCATGTTCATCTTTCTAAAAATCGCTAACAAATTCGTAAATTCAAGACCTGCCGGCCGCCTGCTGCACAACCCATTTTTTAAGGGGTGCCAGTGCCTCAAAGCCGTTCATACCCCAGTTGCGCAGCTGTATCCACGGCCCCGCCGTTTGCGCAAACAGTTGCTGTAAGCCGTCAGTGGCCAAGCCCAGCGCCAACGCGTCGGCTTGGCGCGCCCTGGCATAGCGGCGCAGCAGTTTTTCATCAGCCACCGTTCGCCAGTAGTCTGCCCCTTCCCGGCCACGCAGCACCTGCGCCAGCCCTGCCGCATCGGCCAGACCCAAATTCAACCCCTGTCCTGCCAACGGATGCACCGTGTGCGCCGCGTCGCCAGCCAGTGCCCAACCTGGCCCCACCCACTGCTTGGCCCGCGCCAGCTGCAAAGGCCAGGCCGCGCGTGCGGTGAGCAATTGCATGTCACCCAGGGCATTGCCGCAGGCGGTTTGCAACGCTTCGCAAAACGCTGGCGCATCCAGTTCCATCAAGGCATGAGCGCGCACCGCACTGACCGACCAGACCAAGGCCACAGAGTTCCCGACAGAGTTGTCGCCCAGCAAAGGTAACAAAGCCAGCACCTCGCCCTGGCTGAACCATTGGCGAGCGGTTTGCGCATGCGCCACCTCGCCGGTCAGGCGCGCGGCAATGGCTGTTTGCTCGTAGGGCGTGACCTCAAATTCCACGTTGAACTGCGCCCGCGTGTCGCTGGCCTTGCCTTCGCACACCACGGTCAGGGTCGCCGTTTGAGGCTCCGTCAGACGGGTGATTTGCGGTTGAAAGTCCACCGCCTGGTGCAGGCGCTGGGTCAGCGCGTGCGCGTCCACGATCCAGGCCAACGCAGGCAGGCCTTGCGAGGCAGCATCAAACCGCACCATGCCACCTGCGTCGCCATGCACCTGCATCTCAGCTACGGGGCCAGCACCCTCAGGCCAGCATCGCAAAGACTCCAGCAGGGTTTTCGAGGCTGCGTTCAGCGCAAATGCGCGAATGTCCACCTCGGTTGGCGCGGCACTGGCGACCAGGCCCACGCGCAAGCGTTGCTGGGCGAGCAACAGGGCCAGGGTGCTGCCCACAGGGCCCGCACCGCGAATACATACATCCAGTTCAGCCATTGCATTTGTCCATGGGGCAATTGTAGGAGGGCACAATTACTGACCCTTTCTGCACACATTGCCTCTCACCTTTACGGCTCACCATGACTTTTGATGTTTCCGCCGAAATTGCGGCGCTTTATGTTTACCCCGTCAAATCCTGCGCCGGGGTGGCGTTGAATGAGTGTTTTTTAGACGCCACCGGCCTGGATCTGGACCGCGCCTGGATGGTGGTGGACACACACGGTGAGTTTTTGAGCCAGCGCGAGCTGCCGCGCATGGCCTTGATTCAGCCGACGCTGAAAACCACCGAAATGGTGTTGCGGGCACCCGGCATGCTGGCCTTACACATCACCATCGAAGCGGTGGAAAAACCGGTGACAGTGACCGTGTGGAACGACACGGTGAGCGCTTTCGACATGGGCGACCTGGCAGCCCAGTGGCTCAGCGATTTTTTGGGCCAAGCTGCGCGGCTGGTGCGCTTTAACCCGGACGTGCAGCGCCTGTCAGATGCGTGCTGGACGGGCGATATCCCGGCCCCTAACCTTTTCTCGGACGGTTTCCCGGTGCTGGTGCTTAGCCAGGCGGCGCTCGACGAGTTCAACGTGAAGTTGATGGCAACCGGCCACAAAGCAGTGAGCATGGCGCGTTTTCGACCCAACATCGTGCTCAGCGGGGTGGCTGCGCACGACGAAGACCGGCTGGACGTGCTGCACATCGCCACGCAGCCGCAAGAAACCCAACTGAAGCTCGTGAAACCCTGCCCACGCTGCCCGATTCCCAACGTTGACCCCGCCACTGCCATCAGCCACCCGGCGGTGGGCGACCTGCTGCAAACCTACCGGCGCAACGAGTTACTCAAAGGTGCCGTGACTTTCGGCATGAACGCCATCGTGCAGCAGGGGGAAGGGCAGGTGCTGCGGGTGGGGCAGGGCGTGCGGGGGAACTACCGGTTTGATTGAACTGATGACAGATGACTTTGCCGCTGGTGCGGCGCAGTGACGGATGACCCAACAGGTCGCTGTCATCTGTCATGGCTGGCCGTCAGGCCGCGTCATCCATCATTGAATTCAAGGCGGCGCAGGCTGGCTGTGCACGCTGGCCCGCATGGTCTTGGGCAGTGAACTGTCTTGCGCATCGGGCGTCACCGTGTCAATGCTCATGTGCACCGTGTCCACAGGCTCCAGAAAGCGTATCGGGCGCCGCGTACGCGGCGACATGCTGCCCAGCAGAGCGCCCAGCTCTTGGTACAAGCTTTCAGCGCTCATCACGCGGTCGTGCAAAAAGGCACCGGCCACGTGGAACTGCAGGGTCACTTCTGGCTTGAGGCCTGGTAACGGCATCAAACCCGCCGCAATCAGGCGAGACGCGCGCTCGGTGATGGCTTGGCGCGAACGGGTGCCCTCCAGCACCAAACCAAAACGTGACTCGTCAATGCGGCTGAGCGTGTCAACGTCGCGCAGGATGCGCCGTAGCTTGATCACACTGCGCAGCACGCTTTGCTCGGCCACAGGCGTGCCATGCACCTGCTTGATGCGCTGGTAGTTGACCAGGTCGATAAAAACCACCGCCGCACTTTCTTTGTGGCGTGAGTACCGGGCGATGAGCTGCTTGAGGCGGTCGTGAAACAGGATTGAGGTGAGCAAGCCGGTCAGCGCGTCCTGGCTGGACAGGGCTTGCGAGCGGGCTTCTGAAACATGTCGTTCCCGCGAGCGGATATTCAAGGCCACCAGCAGCAGCGGCACCTGCAGGGCCATGGCCGTCACAAAGCCATATTGGTCAAACCACGCCGTGTTGAAAATGCCCAGCAAGCGCACCAGCAGCATCACGACCGATATACCCAAAGGCACGTAGGCCAGCAGAAGCCACAGACCAACTGGGTCACCCCTGAGCTTGACCAGCATACCCACTGTGGGCACCACAAGCAGCCCCGCCGCAAAGTAGGCGGCGACCAGCAGGGCGCCTATCGGTTTAGGCAGGCCCAAGAAAACCACCACCGCCACAGGGCTGCTGTAGCAGATGCCCAGCATGACCCGGTCCAGCCAGGGCACGCGCAAATCCAGAGCGGCAATGCTGCGCACAAAAAGCATGGATGCACCCACTGCCAGGATGGCCAATATTCCCTGGGCGCGGTCGGCCAACCAGCCACTGCCTGGCCACAGCAGTTGGGCAGCCAAGCCACCATAGGCCGCCACCGCCAACAGCATCAAGCTGGAGTACAGCGCATAAAGGGCATACGCCCGATCCGTGTACAGCCAGGCTTGAACCAGTGTCGCTGCAATCAGCAGAACCAGGGCGCCGCAAGCAGCGCCTAAAAACAGGTAGTCCAGCTGCACGTCATGGCTGTGTTGGGCCTCGCTGACGAACCGCAAAGGAATGATGGCCGGCGTTTGGTGGCTGATACGCAGGTAAAACTGGCTTTCGCTGTGGTGCGACAGCTCGACGCGAAAAAATGGGTGGCGGCCCGGCTCGGGCCACTGGTTAACGGCAACCGTATCGCCGGCTTGCTGTGCGACCCAGGTACCGTCGCTGCGCCGCTGATACAAGGTCACTTCATCCAGCAGGGCCAGCGGCAGCTCCAGGATCCAGTGGTGGGGCCCATCGTGGTCGCCTTCATGCCCGACCGGCGACGTCGATTGAGCCTCCTGAACCCGCAGGCGCAGCCACAGCGCCTCGTGCGGCTTCAGTCGACGCATGGCAGACGCTTGCAGGGGTGTAAACGCTCCACCGGTGGAACTGACCGCATCAATCGTGGCTTTTCCGGTGGGATCGATCCACTCCAGGCCCAAGTCCTGCACTGCGACCGATTTGCCGGTCAGGGAAATCAGGGGAGGCTGCGTTTGCCCAGTCGCGCCAACACTGACCAGGGTGCTGGCGAAAATCAAAAAAAGCCAAAGCACCCATCCACCCACCCCGCTCGCGCAGCCTGGTCTACACAGGCTTCGCATACACTTTCCGGCTTGATTTTTGGGAGTGGTCATGAGTTTGAAGTGCGGAATTGTAGGACTGCCGAACGTAGGGAAATCCACCTTGTTCAACGCCTTAACCAAGGCAGGCATTGCGGCAGAAAATTACCCTTTTTGCACCATCGAGCCCAATGTGGGCATCGTCGAATTGCCGGATCCCCGCCTGGCACTGCTGGCCGGCATCGTGGTCCCGGAACGCATCGTCCCCGCCATCGTCGAGTTTGTAGACATTGCCGGCTTGGTGGCTGGGGCCAGCACGGGTGAGGGCCTGGGCAACAAGTTCCTGGCCCACATTCGCGAAACGGACGCCACCATCAATGTGGTGCGCTGCTTTGAAGACGACAACGTGATTCACGTGGCCGGCAAGGTAGACCCGATCTCGGACATCGAGGTGATTCAGACCGAGTTGTGCCTGGCTGACCTGGCCGCTGTTGAAAAAGCCTTGCACCGCGTGAGCAAGCTGGCGCGCTCGGGCGACAAGGAGTCGGCCAAGCTGGTCGCTATCCTGGAGAAGTGCCAGGTCGTGCTCAACGAAGCCAAGCCGGTGCGCACGATTGACTTCAGCAAGGACGAACTGCTGCTGCTCAAGCAGTTCTTTCTGATCACCGCCAAGCCCGCCATGTTTGTGGCCAACGTGGCCGAAGACGGTTTTGAGAACAACCCCTTTCTGGATCGGCTGACAGCCTACGCCAACGCCCAGAACGCGCCCGTGGTGGCGATTTGCGCCAAGATGGAGGCGGAGATGGCCGACATGGGCGATGAAGACAAGCAGATGTTTCTGTCGGAAATCGGCCAGACCGAGCCCGGCCTGAACCGCCTGATCCGCGCCGCTTTCAAGCTGCTGGGCCTGCAAACTTACTTCACGGCGGGCGTGAAAGAAGTGCGGGCCTGGACGGTGGCCATCGGTGCCACCGGCCCGCAAGCCGCAGGCGTGATTCACACCGACTTTGAAAAAGGCTACATCCGCGCCCAAACCATTGCGTTTGACGATTACATCGCCTTCAAGGGAGAGCAGGGTGCGAAAGACGCCGGGAAGATGCGCAGCGAGGGCAAGGAATACGTGGTGAAAGACGGCGACGTGATGAACTTCCTGTTCAGCTCATAAAGTGGCTTTTCGGGCCATTTTTAAGCCAAATCAGCCTGTAGCCCAGGTGAATACTGCTCAAGCAGCTATTGAATTGATAGTGATTGAGCACAAGACTCAACCCGGAAACACGTACACCAGGGCCGTCGTCATCACCAGGTAGCGGAAAAACTTGCCAATCAACATGTAAAACGCGCAGGGCCAGAACGGCAGGCGCAGCCAGCCGGCAACTGCGCACAGCGGGTCACCCACCAGCGGCAACCACGACAACAAACAGGCCTTTGGGCCCAAGCGCCCAAGCCAATCGAGGGCGCGCAGGTGAAAGCGGGAGTGATTTTTCGTGAAGCGGTCTTTGGCGTTATGTGCGCCATAGCCCAGCCACCAATCCAGCATGCCGCCCAGTGTGTTGCCCGCCGTGGCCACGAAAATAGCGGGCCAGAACATGTCAGGGTTGAGCCGGATCAGGCCATACACCACTGGCTCGGAGCCCAGCGGTAGCAAGGTGGCCGAGATAAAGGCCACTACAAACACGGTGCTCAACCCGAACTTGGGCAGCGCCAACCATTCCAACAAAGTATCAAGCCAGATTTCCATCGCGGCAAGCGTAACCGCTGCCTTGCCATACCGATTCGAGATGGACTTGCTACGTACTTGCGAAGGGCATGTTGGCTGACAGCTGCGCCGCCGCCCGCGTCTGCCCGAGAGCTTAGAATCGTGCCTCATTTTTCAGCATCTCGTCTTTTCAACTCCCCATGCAGATCGGCCCTCACTTACTGGAAAACCGCGTGTTTGTGGCGCCCATGGCGGGCGTGACAGACCGGCCCTTCCGCCAGCTGTGCCGCCATTGGGGCGCGGGTTATGCGGTCAGCGAAATGGTCACCTCCCGGCGTGACTTGTGGGACAGCCTGAAAACCTCGCGGCGCGCCAACCACGACGGCGAACCGGGCCCGATTGCGGTACAGATTGCGGGCACCGACGCGCAAATGATGGCCGACGCGGCGGTCTACAACATTGACCGTGGCGCGCAAATCATCGACATCAACATGGGCTGCCCGGCCAAAAAAGTCTGCAACAAATGGGCTGGCTCGGCGTTGATGCAAGACGAGCCGCTGGCCGTGTCGATTGCCAGCGCGGTGGTGGCTGCCTGTGCGCCGCACGGCGTGCCGGTGACCCTGAAGATGCGCACCGGCTGGAGCCAGGAACACAAAAATGCCGTGGCGCTGGCCCGCCAGTTTGAAAGCGCGGGTGTGCAAATGCTCACCGTGCATGGCCGCACCCGCGAGCAGGGCTACAGCGGCAGCGCCGAGTACGACACCGTGGCGGCGGTGAAAGCGGCGGTGCGCATACCGGTGGTGGCCAACGGCGACATCACCAGCCCCGAAAAAGCGCGCGACGTGCTGGCCTATACCCAGGCCGACGCCGTGATGATTGGCCGCGCTGCACAAGGCAGGCCCTGGATTTTTCGCGACGTGGTGCACTTTCTGGCGACCGGCCAGCGCCTGGCACCGCCGCTCGTGGCGCAGGTGCGCAAGTCGCTGCTGGCGCATTTGCTGGACCACTACGCCTTGTACGGTGACCTCACCGGCCTGCGCAGCGCCCGCAAGCACATCGGCTGGTACGTGAATGGCTTGCCTGGTGGGTCTGCGTTTCGCAAAACCATCAATGGCCTGGACGATGTGCGGCAGCAGTATCAGGCAGTGGCAGATTTTTTTGAGGTGCTTGCCGGTGAGCACGACCGTATGCCGGTGGAGCTGATCTCCCTGCCGCCGGATGGTGCGCAGGCGTTACCTGATGAAGAAAAAATCCTGGTTTGACAGCTAAAGAACACGAATGATGAAATGGAGTGGGTGTTTTGAATGAGTAAAAAGAACATTGAGGAATGCGTTCGCGACAACCTGCAAGCGTATTTCAAAGACTTGCACGGTACCGAGCCAGACCGCATGTACGACATGCTGATGACCCTGGTGGAAAAACCGCTGCTGGAAGTGGTCATGCAGCAGGCCGACAACAACCAGTCCAAAGCCGCCGAATGGTTGGGCCTGAACCGCAACACCCTGCGAAAAAAGCTGGTGGAGCACAAGCTTGTGAAGTGAATTGGCGTCAGGGCAACGCAAATTGGGGTCAGAGCACCATTTCGTAAGTGCTGCCCGCGTGCCGGAATGACCGTGTCCTGAATGGTGATCTGACCCCAATTTCCGCAGCCCTGACCCCATTTTTCCCTTCCCGACGCGCGAGGTCTTCGCGTTCCAATAAACCAAATACACCGCAGAAATCCATGAACGCCCTCATCTCGGTCTCCGACAAAACCGGCATCCTCGAACTGGCCCAGGCCCTTCATGCCCACGGTATCAAGCTCATGTCAACCGGCGGCACCGCCAAGCTCCTGGCCGATGCAGGTCTGCCCGTCACCGAAGTGGCCCAGGTCACCGGCTTCCCCGAGATGCTGGACGGCCGTGTCAAAACCCTGCACCCCATGGTGCATGGCGGCCTGTTGGCCCGGCGCGACCTGCCCGCGCACATGGCCGCGTTGGCCACGCACGGCATTGCCACCATCGACCTGCTGGTGGTCAACCTCTACCCGTTTGAAGCCACGGTGGCCAAAGCGGGCTGCACGCTGGAAGACGCGATTGAAAACATCGATATCGGTGGCCCCGCCATGGTGCGCAGCGCGGCGAAAAACTGGAAAGATGTGGCCGTGCTCACCGACGCCGCGCAGTACGCAGGCGTGATCGCCGAGCTGACAGCCCATGGAGCGGTCAGCGAAAAAACCAAATTCGCGCTCAGCGTCGCCGCTTTCAACCGCATCAGCAATTACGACGCTGCCATCAGCGACTACCTGTCCAGCTTGCAACCTGACGGCACACGTTCGAACTTCCCCGCCCAAAGCAATGGCCGCTTCGTCAAGCTGCAAGACCTACGCTACGGCGAAAACCCCCACCAAAGCGCCGCCTTCTACCGCGACCTGCGCCCCGCGCCCGGCTCCCTGGTCACCGCCAAACAATTGCAAGGCAAAGAGCTCAGCTACAACAACATTGCCGATGCCGACGCTGCCTGGGAATGCGTGAAGAGTTTTGACCAACCAGCCTGCGTCATCGTCAAACACGCCAACCCCTGCGGCGTGGCCGTCGGCACCGACGCGCTGAGCGCCTACAGCCGCGCCTTCCAGACCGACCCCACCTCGGCCTTCGGCGGCATCATTGCGCTGAACTGCCCGCTGGATAAGCTGGGGGCGCTACAAATAGCGAAGCAGTTTGTGGAGGTGTTGATAGCACCCGCCTTCACCGATGAAGCCCTGGAAGTGTTCAAAACCAAGGCCAATGTGCGCCTGCTGCAAATTGATCTGCCTGTAAGTGGCAGTACTGGTGGCAGCACCGCCTGGGAGCAGGGCCGCAACGCCATGGACATCAAACGCATTGGTTCCGGCCTGCTCATGCAAACCGCTGACAACCATGAGCTGACCCTGGCCGAGCTGAAAGTCGTCACCCAAAAACAACCCACAACCCAGCAATTACAAGACCTGTTGTTCGCCTGGAAAGTCGCCAAATACGTCAAGTCGAACGCCATCGTCTTCTGCAAAGACGGCATGACCATGGGCGTGGGCGCCGGCCAGATGAGCCGCCTGGACTCAGCCCGCATCGCCAGCATCAAGGCCGGCCACGCCAGCCTGTCACTGACCGACACCGTGGTGGCCAGCGATGCCTTCTTCCCCTTCCGCGACGGGCTGGACGTGGTGGTCGATGCGGGCGCGAGCTGCATCATTCAACCCGGCGGCAGCATGCGCGATGACGAAGTGATTGCCGCCGCGAACGAACGCGGCGTGGCGATGGTGTTCAGCGGCGTGCGGCATTTCCGGCATTGACCCATCCGAAACGCGTGCCTTGCTCCTTCCCGCCTTTGGTGGAAGGTTGGGATGGGGGCTTTCGGACATCAGCACAGCACATAACCGCCACCACGCGCATGCCCCCATCCCCGCCTTCCCCCGAAACGGGAAGGAGTAATTGCCAATTTCAAGCGAAATCGACCTCCCGCCCCTATAAATACTGCTCAAGCAGCTATTAATTAAATAGCAAATTCAGTGCACAAACTGAACCCCTGAATGCAGCTTGACCAGCCGGGTGCCACTGACCAGCGCATCAAACAGCGCCAGAGCGGGAGGGCTGAGTGCACGGTCGCGGCGGATCATTAAAAACACCTCGCGTTGCACCGCCGGGCGTAGGGCGACGAACTTCAGGCCCCGGGCATCGCGGTGCGACGCACCCAACGCCGACACCACCGCCACCCCCGCACCGGCGCGCGCCAGTGCCAGCTGCAGGGCCAGGCTGGAGACCTCGATACCGCCATCCATTTGCCCCACCACGGCAGACCCATGCAGGCGCAGCACCTGCAGGATGCTGGTGTCCAGACTTTCTTTGAGCAGGGGCAGGCGCGCCAGCTCTTGGGTTGACATGCCCGCATGAAGCCGGTGGTGCGCGGTGTTGGCCAAAAAGCCCAGCGGCGCGGCCAGCAGCTTGTGACAGAGCAGGGCGCTGGTGTCACCCACTGGCGAACCAATGCCCATGTCCACCTCGCCCTGCACCACCTTGCGGGTGATGCCTGCGCTGTTGTCGTCCTGCACACGCAGTTGCACGCCGGGGTGTGCGCGGGTGTAGGTGGTCAGCACGCCCGGCAACACCGTGCTGCCAAATGCCGTGCCCACCGCCAGCGCCACCTGGCCGTGGGCGGCGCTGGCGTCATCTTGCAAGTGATCTGTTGCCTGTTGCAAGTCGCGCAGCAGGCGCTGGGCAACGGGCAAAAACCGCTCGCCCGCCGCGGTCAGCGCCAGGGCGCGCGTGCTGCGTGCAAACAGCAGCACGTCCAGCTGCTTTTCAAAGGCTTGCAAAGCCCGCGTGAGCGCCGGCTGGCTGATGTGCAGCGCCTGGCTAGCCCTCGAAATATTACCCAGCGAGGCGGTGACCACAAACATGCGCAGTTGGCGTTGGCTGAGATTCATAACTATTGTTTATAAATAAAAGTTATTTATGCATTGGACAGCGTTTCAGGCGCGTTTTTACACTCGGTTCACCTTAAAAAATGGAGTGTCTGTTTATGAAATCCCATCTGTTGTCGATTGCTTTGCTCGCCGCTTTTTCCGCCAGCGCCCTGGCCCAAACGCCCCTGGGTGAGGTCAAAGGCCAGGCCACAGCCCACACGCCCGAGTCGAGTCAGGCGGTGGTGGCCAAAGGTGCTTTGGTGCTGCCTGCCAGCGTCACCGGGGGCGCGATTTTTGTGGGCGAGATGAAAGATGTACCGAGCCTGACCCGGGCCAAAGCACCCGTGGTGGTGTTCCTGCACGGCTCGTCGGGCCTGGCGCTCAAGGCCATTGGCGAGTGGCAGCTGTGGCTGGCGGGCATGGGCATTGCCAGCTTTGCACCCGACTCGTTTGCGCTGCCCGACCGCTTGACCTACAAGTCGCCCGTAGCCAAAGACGTGTACGAAAAAATCCACGCGCTGCGCGGCTCCGAGATCGACCTGGCTGTGCTGGCGGTGAAAGCCGCACCGTGGGCCGACAGCACGCGTCTGGTGCTGGCCGGCACCAGCGAGGGTGCCACCGCCGTGGCCCGCTACAACGTAGCCAACGACAGCTTTGCCGGCCGCGTGGTGTTCTCGTGGAGCTGCGAAGACAACTACTTCGTGCAAACCCACAAAACCGCTTTGCCCGCAGACCGCCCCGTGCTCAACGTGATGAGCGCCAACGACACGTTTTTCTCCCCCTCCAACCCCTGGCTGGGCAGCCAGGGCGCCACGGGCCACTGCGGCGGCGAGTTGAAAAACAACAAACAAGCCACGGTGGTGCTGATTCCCGGCGCACCCCACACCCTGATGAACCTGCCCGCCGCACGGCACGCCACGGCGGGGTTTTTGAAGGATTTGTTCAAGCTGTAGATGAATCAGAACTTGCGCCATCTGGTAGCAGCGCCTTCCCCTTGCGGGGGAAGGCGTAATTGCCAATTCAAGCCAAATCGCCCTTCTGCCCTTGTCAATACTGCTCAAGCAGCTATTAATTCAGTAGCATTAGAACGTCCATCCAGCGACCTGCCTTTGGGTTAGATTGCCGCATGAACCGTCAACTTGACTTGGCTGACTCGCAGGCTGCGCAGGCCGTCGCGCCCGGTGTCTACTGGCTGCCCGGGGCGGCAAACACCCCGGCGCTGATGGCACAGGTCGATGCCATCAGCGCGCAAGCCCCGTTTCGTCATTTCGACGTCAAAGGCGGCAAAACGATGTCGGTGGCCAACACCAACTGCGGTGCGTTGGGCTGGACATCCAGCGCTCAGGGCTACCGCTACAGCGCGGTTGACCCGATGAGCGGCCAGCCGTGGCCTGCCATGCCGCCCCTGTTTTCCAGCTTGGCCACCAGCTGGGCTGCGATGGCCGGTTTTGACAGGTTCGAGCCTGACGCCTGCCTCATCAACCGCTACACCAGCACCGCCCAACTGAGCCTGCACCGGGACAGCGACGAGGCCGATTTTTCGCAGCCCATCGTGTCCGTGTCCATGGGCTGCAGCGCTGTGTTTTTGCTCGGCGGCCTGCGCCGTGCCGATCATGTGCAAAAAATGCCTTTGCATGACGGTGATGTGTTGGTGTGGGGCGGCCCGGCGCGGCTGCGCTTTCACGGTGTGCGGGCTCCGCAGGCGACCGGTAGTGTGGCGGCGCAGCGCTTCAATTTGACGTTTCGCAAGGCAGGCTGAAGCGAAATCGCAGGGAGTCGGGTCACGCCGACTTACGGAGCCAACCGCTCGCGCAACCAGCCACCGTTGCCTTGCAGCCGGTAGTGCAACCGGTCATGCAGTCGGCTACGGCGGCCTTGCCAGAATTGCCAGTCGTCTGGCACCAAGCGGTAGCCACCCCAATAGTCGGGGCGCGGTGGCAGGTCGCCGTGCTGGGCTGCTACGCGGGACACTTCGGCTTCTATGGTTGCGCGGTCTGCCACCACTTGGCTTTGCGGGCTGGCGATGGCGCTGATCCGGCTGGCCAGGGGGCGGCTGTGAAAGTAAGCGTCGCTTTCGGCGTCACTGACTTTTTCGACGCGGCCTTCAATCCGCACCGTGCGCTCCAGCTCCACCCAGTGAAACTGCAAGGCCGCAAACGGGTTGCCCGCCAGTTCAACGCCCTTGCGGCTGCCGTAATGGGTAAACCAGACGATGCCGCGCGCATCCATGCCTTTGATGAGCACGATGCGGGTGCTGGGCCGCAAGTTGCTGCCCACTGTGGCCAGGGTCATGGCGTTGGGCTCGGGCACTTTTGCGGCAATGGCTTCGGCCAGCCATTGCTCGAATTGGGTCAGCGGGTTGCTGTGCGCGAGATCTTCGGTGAGTTCGGCGCGCTCGTAGCTGGTGCGTAGGTCGGCTAGGCTGGTCATAGGGGTTTGTGGTTAGGCAGTCAGTTCGGGCGAATTAACCCTTGTCATGCAGCGCTAATTCTGCGGTTCTACATTTTGGGGCTTTGTGCGCGATATACAAATTCCAACCTTTGGAGAACCACCCATGACAGTCAACTTGAACATCAACGGCAAGGCCACGGCAGTCGATGCTGACCCGTCCACCCCCATTCTTTGGGCTCTGCGCGACACACTGGGCATGACGGGCACCAAGTTTGGCTGCGGCGCAGCCTTGTGCGGAGCCTGCACGGTGCACCTGGACGGCGTGGCCATTCGCTCGTGTGTGACGCCGATTTCGGCAGCCACGGGCAAGCGCATCACCACCATCGAAGCCGTTGGTAGCAACAAGGTCGGTCAGGCGGTGCAAACGGCTTGGGTCAAGCACGATGTGGCGCAGTGCGGCTACTGCCAAAGCGGCCAGGTGATGAGTGCCACCGCTTTGCTGGCGACCAACAAAAAGCCCACGGATGCCGATATCGATGCGGCCATGGCCGGCAATATTTGTCGCTGCGGCACCTACCAGCGCGTACGCGCTGCGATCAAAGACGCCGCCGTGGCACTGGCTTGAATAACTGGAGACTTTCATGCATTTCCAACCCACTGATTTTTCCGACGCTGCACTCAGTTTTATGCCAAAACGGCTATCAGCCCATGTAGATACTGCTCAAGAAGCTATTGAAAATATAGCAACGAATGAAGGCTTTTCGCGCCGCAACTTTGTGAAGATGGCTGGCGTTAGCGCGTTTGCGCTGGGCTTGGCACCGCTGGCCTCGGCCCAAGCATCCGCCCAAACACCACCCGCAGCCGCTGCAGGCCTGAAACCCTTCCAGCAGCCACCGGCTTTTGTGAAGATCGACAAAGACGGCACGGTCACCGTCACCATCAACCGACTGGAGTTTGGTCAGGGCATTCACACCGGCCTGGCCATGGTGCTGGCAGAAGAGCTGGACGCTGACTGGAGCCGCGTCAAACACGTGCACGGCAACGCCAACCCCGCTTATGCCGACCCGATGTTTGGCATGCACATCACCGGCGGCTCGAACGCTACGCCGAACTCGTTTACCCAGTACCGGGAGCTCGGTGCCCGCACCCGCGCCATGTTGGTGGAAGCTGCATCGCGCGAATGGAAAGCGCCCCACCGCGACATCCGCACCGAAAACGGTTTTGTAATCGGGCCTGGCGGCAAAAGACTGGGTTATGGCGAGCTGGCTGAACGGGCCATGAAGCAGCTCGTGCCCGAAAAAGTCACGCTCAAAGACCCGAAAAATTTCAAAATTATTGGCCAACCCACCCAGCGACTGGACGCGCGCGCCAAGTCCACCGGCCAGCAACAGTTCGGCATCGACGTGCGCCTGCCCGGCATGCTCACCGCGGTGGTGGCGCACCCGCCGGTGTTTGGCGGCAAGCTGAAATCGGTAGACGACACGGCGGCCAAAGCCATCAAGGGCGTGCGCGCCGTGGTGCGCACACCAGTTGATCGCGGTGGCGAGGGGGTGGCCGTGATTGCCAACGGCTACTGGGCGGCCAAGCAGGGCCGCGACGCGCTCAAGCTGGAATGGAACACCGACGGCGTGGAGAAAGTGGACTCGGTCAAACAGCTCGCTGCATATAAAGAATTGGCCAAGAAACCGGGCTTGGTCAAGTACAAGGCCGATGTGGACAAATTAGCCAGCGCACCGAAAAAAATCAGCGCCGAGTTCAGCTTTCCCTATCTGTCGCACGCCGCCATGGAGCCGCTGAACTGCACGGTGGCGTTTGAAGGCGACACCGTGCATGTGCACACCAGCTCGCAAATGCCTGGCATCGACACCCTGGCTGCGGCCGGTGTACTAGGCGTTAAACCCGAGAACGTGCAGATTCATGTGCAGTACTCGGGTGGCGGCTTTGGCCGCCGCGCCGTGCCCAGCAGCGACTTCGTGACCGAGGCCTGCCAGGTGGCCAAAGCTGCCCGCGCTGCGGGCATCACCGCCCCCGTGCGCACCTTGTGGACGCGTGAAGACGACACCAAAGCGGGCTACTACCGCCCGATGCACGTGCACCGCGCCGAGATTGGTTTTGACGAGCAGGGCAACATCCTGGCGTGGGACCACGTCATCGTCGGCCAGTCCATCGTGACCGGATCGCCGTTCGAAGCCTTCCTGGTCAAAGACGGCATTGACGGCACCATGACCGAAGGCATGAAAGAGCCGTATGACCTGCCGATGCGCCTGTCGGTGCACCACCCCAAGGTCAATGTGCCAGTGCTGTGGTGGCGCAGCGTGGGTTCCACCCACACGGCCTACGCCATGGAAACCTTGCTCGACGAAGTGGCGCGTGCGACAAAGCAAGACCCGGTGGCGCTGCGCATGAAATTGATCGGCGACAAGCACCCGCGCCACAAAGCCGCGCTACAACTGGCCGTGGACAAGTCGGGCTACGGCAAAACCGCCTTGCCCGCGGGCCGCGCGTACGGCGTGGCCCTGCACGAGAGCTTCAACTCGGTCGTGGCCATGGTGGTCGAAGCCTCGGTGGCAGGCGGCGTGCCCAAGCTGCACAAAGTCACCGCGGGCGTGCACTGCAACCTGGTGGTCAACCCGCTGGCGGTGCAAGCCCAGGTGCAAGGCGCGGCGCTGATGGGCTTGAGCACGTGCCTGCCGGGAGCGGCCATTACCTTGAAAGACGGCGTGGTCGAACAAGGCAATTTTGGCGATTACCCAGTCGCCCGCATCACCGACATGCCGCAGATTGACGTGCACATCGTGCCCAGTGCCGATGCCCCCACGGGTATGGGTGAGCCCGGCCTGCCGCCATTGGCACCAGCCTTTGCCAACGCGATTGCGCAGCTGACAGGCAAGACGCCGCGGGAGTTGCCGTTCAAGCTCGTTTGAGAGGTAGCGCCCTCTGCCTGGGGGCGCTACAAGCTGACAAACACTACGCTTTTGATAGCTGCTTGAGCAATAAACACAAGGGCTGTAGGCTGTTTTGTTTATTAATAGTATTAATAGGGTAATTACTCACCTTAAAAACCAAAACAGCCATCAACACAGAGGCACGGAGGACACAGAGGCAGCAAGTCAGAGGCATACAAGATGGTTTTACAACCAGATTTTTCTGTCTGTGATCCTCTGTGTTCTCTGTGCCTCTGTGTTGAGGTTCTCGAGTTTTTGGCCTGAGTAGTTACTAAACCCAGATTTTCCATTAGGCGCACCTTCGGTGCTGTTTGGATTCCAACGGCGCATTTGCTGTCATCCCCGCGCAGGCGGGGATCCAGGCGCGAAGACTGCAAGGCCAACGGGTTTTGCGGTTCTAAGGGGTGGATTCCCGCCTGCGCGGGAATGACGCAATTGAGTTTTTTGCGTAAGTCCCATAAATTAAATCGGTCTGATCCATCGAAAGTTCCGCCTATTCGCTGTCATCAGCGTCATCGGTATCGCTTTCAGGGGTCTTGCGGGCCTTGTCCACACGGGCCTTGAGCAATTCCGTTTCAGCGCTGAAGGCTTCCAGCGACACGGGTTGGGCCCATCGCAGGGCCGGGTGCTCGATAGAGGTGAGGGTTTGCACATCGGTTAACCGGCGGTTGGACATCCACTCTTGTGCCACGGGAATCACCATAGCCAGCGCAGCCACGGTTGCCAAGCCGATGCGCAGCGCCGGCCAATGCCGCGGGTCGGCCAGGCGCAGGTGTTCGCGCACGGTCAGCGCCGCGACCACCACCACCACCGGCCCGATGATGCGGACCGGCCACAGCCAGGACATCGCAAACGCCAGCGCCTGCAACGCCTCCACTACCAGCGTGCCAGCCAGATAGCCCACCGATGCAATGACCAGGTGCGAAAAAAACCGCTGCACACCAGTGACCAGCCGACCAAACAAGCCATAGGCCGCGCTCCACAAACACAGGCCTGCAGCCAAGCCACTAAGACCATACAAATAAGGCGGCGATTTCGTTTCAACGTCCCGCAGCCAAATCTCCCATGCGCCGTGCCCCAACACCAGCGCCAGCCCCAGCAACGCAAACGGCCACATGGCCCGCTGGGACAGCGACTGCTCGGCAGCCACCGGCCAGCGGCTGCTGCGCACGCGGATCAGCGATTGGCCGATGCGATAGGGCGCATTGCGCCCCGCCACGATGCCATTGACCGTGCCCAGATCCACCAACTGGGCGCTGCCGTCTTGCGCCACATCAAGCCGGGCGTGGTGGGCAGCGCAGTGCGGGTCATCGAGCACCAAGTCGTTGTCCAGCGCTCGGCCGATGCGGATCCCGGTGCCTTGCGGTACCGCCACACGGGCCAGCACCGAGCCGTCGCGATGCAGGTGTTCAACAAACCAGCTCATTGCAGCCGCTCCAGAAACATGCGGCTGATGCGTTGGCCGTTGTCGAACGAAAACCCCTTCAGCGTCAGCGTGCTGGTCAGGCGCTCACGCGGGTTGTCGACCTGGGTGGCGGTGACGGTGAAGTTGTACAGGCCTTCAAACTTGCGGAATGCCGTCAGGCAGATGGCCACGCGGTACACGTGGGCGGTGCCACTCACGTAGTCATCGCGGCATTCGTTGGGTGTCATTTCGCCGCTACCCCCTCGAAACCTGGCGGCGCGCCCAGACGAGCCTGTGGCCAAAAACTGCGGCGTGGCCAGCTTGTCGTTGCGCAGCAGCACGTGCCGCAGGCCCATAGACCCGGTGTACAGGTTGCCGCGCACATACAAGTCAGAGCGCAGGTTGCAATCCAGCGTGTCACGCTGGTAGCGCAGCCGCTCACCGTCGCGCCCGCCCGCCCAGCATTTGGTCAGGCTGCCGTCCAGCGTGGCAACACTGCGTCCGGCCAGCGTCTGTTTGGCAAAACCGGCCTTGGCGTTGTCAACCGTTGGGGGCGTGGCGACCGACGAGGCGGGGCTTAAAAGTTTGCTCGCCAACAAGCTCTGGTGCGCCAGCAGCTGCCGCCCAATTTCGCTGCGCCATTCGGTGCGAGGGGGTGCTTGCCAGGCGATGGCCAGCAGGTCGCGGGCATAGCGCACGGGCACCAGAAAGCTCAACAACTCGCCATTGCGTTGGGTGGCCACGTTCACACCCACCACCTGGCCCGCGTCGTCAATGGCCGGGCCACCGCTCATGCCTGAGTTCAACGCGCCGGAAAACAGCATTTGCTCATACACGCGAGACTCCACCGGTCCGTTGTAGATGCCTTCGGAAATCAGAAACCCCAGCTCCAGCGGGTTGCCCAGTGAAAACACACGCTCGCCCTGCACCAGTGGTCCGGCGCGCAAACTGAACGCGGGCCATGCTGCGCCGTCAGTGGCTTGCGTGCGCAACACCGCCAGGTCGTGAATCACGTCGACGGCTACCAGCTGGGCTTTGATGGTGCGCTGCGTGGCGGGGCGCAGCTCGATCTGGAATTTTTCCGGATCAATCGCCACCGATGAGATGACGTGGTAGTTCGTCAAAACCCACACGCCGTTGGCCCCATCGTCACGCACCACAAAGCCCGAGCCCAGCGACGATTGCTCGTTCGCACTGTTCAGCAAAACACGCACCTGAACCAACCGGTCTTTGTAGCGAGAAAACAGCTCGCGCGCCGAAGCCGACGGGGCGGGCAGGGCAGGAGCTGCATTTTCCGGGGCGGTGCCTGCACGTGCTCCGGTGTCGGGTAACGGTTGGGCCTGCACGGTGCACAGTGCCGTGCAGCAGATCAACCAACCGATAACGAACAGATGTCGTATGGGGCCAAGGACGCTGGTGGTGGCAGTGATAGCGGTGGTGAGGATGGGGGGCATCGCTCAAGTCTAGTGGTCGAATCATTGAACCTGCTCAATGCTCTGCCACCGCTGATCTGGGCGTTTGCAACCCAATTTATAAAGAAAATGACCACCAGCCCTTATAAAACCTGCTCAAGCAGCTATTTATTCAATAGCAACCCAAGCAGCCTATCACCCCACCACCTCCACCAGTTGCATCATCCCCATGTCTTCATGGTCCAAGGCGTGGCAGTGCCAGACGTATTTGCCGGTGAAGTCGGTAAAACGCATGCGAAAGGTGATGCTGCCGTTGGGGGGCACGGGCAGGGTGTCGGCCCAGAAGGGGGTAACGGCTTCGCCGTTGACGCGTACCACGTAGCTGTCGTTCACATGGATGTGAAAGGGGTGGGGGTAGCTGTTCAGGCTGTTGATCGTCCACTCTTCCACAGCGTTCAGCGCCACCGTTTGGGTGGGCGTGAGCACCGACTGGAAGGGGGAGAGTTTGGCGGTGGTGGCACCTGAGGCGAATACCTGGCCGATGAAGAAGTTGGGTACCTCGTCGCCAGACGGAATAAACCAGCCTTCGCCTGCGGGAATGGGCGCGGCCAGCAGGGGGCTGGTGCTGGGCACGATGGCCAGCAGCAGGTTGCGCTGCTTACCGCCGTTGCTGGCCAGCTCGGCGTCGGTAATGGGCGCGTGGTCGGCGTAGCGTGGCAGGTTGCTGGCCAGGGGCAGGGCAGTGGCCACCGGTGCGCCTTCCACCACGATGCGAGCCACGATTTCGGGTTGCTCCTCGCTGGAGGGGGCCAGCACGGCGCGCAGGTAGTAGGTGCCGGGTGTGTCGCTGGCCTTGATGATGACCGAGTGCCGACCACCGGGATAAATGGCGTTGCCAGGCCATTGCTGGTTACCAAACTGGGTGGAAGTGGCGGCGTTGAAGGGTTTGAAAACGCCGTTGAACACGTTGCCGTCGCGGGCGTAATCCAGCAGGGTGTGCCCGTCCAGCAGGGGGTTGAACGGGAAGAACGAGGCGCTGTTGATGAAGTGCCAGTTTTGCACCTCGCCCGGGCGCATGACGATGGTGGGCTGGTAGGCACCGTTGAGCAGCCAGGCCGATTCGGCGCTGTTCAGGGAGTCGTAAAAAGACTCGGTAGTGCCCTGCGCGGTGAGGGTGACCTTGTGCACAAACATGATGCGCTCGCGAATGTCGGGCGTGGTGATGAATTTGTCGTTGGGGTCGCGGATCAGGATGGCACCAAACATGCCGCTGGAGACCTGCACGTTGGACGAGCCGTGCAGGTGCGGGTGGTACCAGTAAATGCCGTTGGTGTGGTCCGCCGGAATCGTGATCTCGTGCTGGCGCACGCCACCGGGCAGCACGCCCGCCTCGGCGAGGTCCACCACATAGTCGCCAAACACGCCAGGCCTGATTTCTTTGGGGTCGACATGCAAGCCATGAAAGTGCAGGTTGGTGCTGTTCTGGTGGTTCAGGTAGGACAGCGACGACTGCTTGGGCACGTTGGCCGGCAAGTTGTTGATCAGTTTCACGGCCAGCGTGTCGCCAATGTTGAGCACCAGCGTGGGTGCCATGTACTGGCCGTTGAAGCTGCGCAGCGCGGTGGCCGTCGCTTTGGCCACGCCGGGGTACACGGGGCCTTGCACGGCGCCAATGGTGAGTGCCTGGGTGGTGTAGCGGGCTGTCAAGTCAAGGCTGAGGCGCTTGCCTTGGGAGGTGAGTAGCGGGGCTTCAGGCAAGGTGTCGGTAGTGGCTTTGTCGTCGTCACCGCCGCAGCCCGACAGGGCGGCAGTGGAGGCCAGCACGCTGCCAGCCGTCAGGCCAAACGCCCAACTGAGTGCTTCGCGGCGGGTGGTGGGCAGGGTGATCGCTTGGGTGTTGTGGTTCATGGTGTTCTTTCAAGCAAACGTGATGCGAACCGGTGTGGCCTGCACCGTGACCGACGGGAACGCACCGCAGGCCGATGCGCGGTTGTCGCCCCAGGCAAACACGCCCGCGTCGTTGGCGGCCAGCACATGGCCTTGGCCCGCAGACAGCTGAGTGACTTGCGTCAATGACGCAATGCGTTGCGGCTTGGGCGAATGCGTGAAACCGCTTTGCGCCAGTTGCCCCATGGCGTTCCAGCCCCAGGCAAACACATCACCCTGGCGCGAGGTGGCCACGGTATAGAACATGCCTGCATCGGCCAATGCCACCTGAAAACCAGTTTTGATGCGCTGGGGCAGGGTGGTGTAGCGCGGGGCTTCCTGCGTGCCCGCCAGTTCACCCAGTTGGCCAAAGTTGTTGGAGCCCCAGGCCCACAAACGGCCCGCCTCGTCAATGGCCAGGCTGTGTGTGTCGCCAGCGGCCACGTGCACCATGCGCGCCGCAAGCTTCAGCTTCACCGGCTGGGTGCTCGCCTTCAAATGCCCCACGCCCAACTGCCCGGCGCCGTTGGCACCCCACGCCCACACCTGGCCCGAGCGGTCCAGCGCCAGCACATGGCCCTGCCCACACGCCAGCTGGCGAATGCGCCCAACACCCGTTACCAAGCCGGGGGTGGCAATGCGTTCGCTGCTGTTGCGCCCCAGCTGCCCCAGCCCCGCCATGCCCCAGGACCACACGGCCCCACCCGCATCGCGTGCAAACCCGGCGGACTCTGTTTGCCCTACTTGCACCACCAAGGGCAAACCGACAACCTGCGAAAGCCGCGCGCCCTGGTCTGGCGAGACCACCGGCTGGCACGAGAGCACTGCCCCATCCGCACGCACTGCCAGCGTGTCCGCAAAACCATCGGCAATGGCCACAAACGGCGCATCGGGGTTGAGCACCTGCGCCACCGGCTGCGCAAAACGGTTGTGGCCAATTTCGGTCGGGCTGCTGGTGCACAGCTCACCCGGGTAGCCAGGCGGCAGCGTGGCCCCCAGCCGCTTCACACTGCCCAGCGCATAGGCGGTGCCCGCGCGCCCCCCCCCGCCAGCCGCAAGCACCACCGAGCGCTCCCGCCCCGCGCTGATTTGAAGAATTTTCATGGGTGAATCCTTTTGATGTGACGTGCATTTGAATGAGTGGCCCCTATCCAGCTTAGGGGTTTGAAACGCAAAGACCTATTGGTGTTTGTCTTGGTGGCGGCGCTGGCAGAGGATTCATCAACCGAGCTGCACGAGCATCTGGGCTAGTTTCGCGGAACAGGGCCTGTGGATTCACGCACAACCAGTTCGACCTGGACCTCAGTGGCCACTTGAATCGGTAACTTTTCAATGGATGCGACCAAACGGTCTGCGACGGCTCGCCACATTTCCTGCGTCGGCACGTGAAGCGTGGTCAAAGCTGGGTGAATATGGCGCGACATCTCCAGATCGTCGAACCCGACAATTGACAGCGCTTCGGGCACCTTGATGTTCATAGCCTTGGCCTCAAGCAAGGCGGCCATCGCCAGCACATCGTTTCCGCACACCACGGCGGTGGGCGCTGATGCCGAATTCATCAGCACCCTGAATCCCTCCCGGGCCTCGGCAAACGCGTACTTACGTTCAACCAAATATTGCGGCGGCAAACCAAGTCCGGCCCGGCCAAGCGCCAGACGAACACCTTCCAAGCGGGCGGCGGCGCGGTCGTTTTCACGCGTCATGCCGGCCAGCATCGCAATCCGCCGATGACCCAGATCGACCAGGTAACTGACAGCCTGTCCGATGGCCCGCGCGTTGTCAAAACCCACGCAGACAAATGCCGGGGGCGGTGGATAGATCATTGCGTGCACCGTGGGCAAAGCCCGTTGGCGCAGGAAACGAATCAGCTGTGGGCTTTGGCTAACGCCGCACAAAGCCAGCCCATCTGCGCCGCGCATCACCAGGTTCATTGCCTGGCGGGTCTCGGTCGCCGGGTCGTAACCACTGGTGGCGATCAACAACTGAAAGCCGGCATCGGCCAGTCGACGTTGAAGCGAATCAATCGCCTTCGCAAAAATGGCGTTATCAACCGTCGGAAAGATCGCGCCCACTGTTCCGCTGCGCTGGAGTTTTAAGGCCCGTGCACCAGCATTGGGCAGGTAGCCCAACTTGGTCACGGCTTTGAGCACCCGTGTGCGTAACGGCTCCCGAACGGAGTCGGGCTTGTTCAGCACCCTCGAAACGGTCGCGGTGGATACCCCAGCTGCCGCCGCCACGCTGGCTACCGTGGGTAAACCGGCATCCTTTCGCTTCATCCACGCACCTGCTGTCTCATTCAGGCAATGTAGTTGTTTTCGCTTCAAGAAACCCTGAAAGTCATCGCATTTCTTTAGGGAAATCACCCGCATTCGCAGTCTTGACGATGCTCAAAAGGTTTTTACATAATGCGAAAAACTGAAATCGATTACAAAAAAATTTAACCACATGCCCCGATTTTTTCAAACCACCGCAAAGGCAGTCGGCGTCCTGCTGATGGTGGGCATCGTGTGGCATCTGCTCACTGCCGTGCTGGGTGTGATCTCGGTTGCGCGCTTCCCGCCGCCGCTCGAAGTGGGCGCTGCACTGCGCCAGATTGTTGTGGAGGGCTACGCAAATGGCGTCTTGCTGCAGCATGTGTTGCGCAGCGTGCTGCTGGTGACCATGGGCTTTGTGGTGGCGTCAACGCTGGGCGTTTCGCTGGGCTTGGCCATGGGCGCAAGCCGCACGGTGGAGGCGATTGCCAATCCTGTTTTTCTGATGCTTCGGCCCATTCCTCCACTGGCCTGGATTCCGCTGGCCATTGTGTGGTTGGGTCTGGGTGATGCCGCGAAGATGATGGTGATTTTCTTTGCCGCTTTTGTGCCGTCGGTTATCAACAGCTATGCCGGGGTGCGCCAAATTGACACGCCGATCTTCGAGGCTGCCGCCATGCTGAATGTGAAAGGCTGGCGCTATTGTGGGCAGGTGCTGATTCCGGGTGCACTGCCCAGCATCTTCACCGGGTTGCGGCTGTCGCTACAGGCATCCTGGACGACGCTGGTCGCAGCCGAGTTGGTGGGTGCGGTCGCAGGGTTGGGCGTCATTCTGAATCAGGCATCACAAGACATTTACCCAGCCATGATCGTCGTTGGAATGATCAGCGTTGCGTTATGTGGTTGGCTCATGACCGTAGGCCTGGGTTGGATAGAGCGGCATGTGATGCCGTGGAGAACTGCCTGATGCTGGCACCCCGCCTGGCAACTCCGCGAGTGGCCCTGCTGACATTCATTGGCGCCGCCGGTTTTCTGCTGTTGTGGAGCGGGTTTGCGCTCTCTGGCTTAACCCAGCGCTCGTTTCTTCCGGCGCCATGGGATGTGGTGGCGCGCTTTGCAAATCTGGTGGTTGAGCCATTCGCAGGCTTCACGCTGCTAGAGCATTTGCTGTCGAGCTTTCAACGCTTCGCGATGGGCTTTGTCATCGCTGTCGCGGTTGGTATTCCGCTGGGCTTGCTGATGGCGTGGTTTCAGTGGGTTGATCGCATCGTGTCCCCTGCCTTCGATGCGGTGCGTTTCGTTGCACCGATCGCCTGGGTTCCTTTCGCCGCGCTGTGGTTCGGAACAGGCATCGGCGGGCCGGTTTTGATCATATTCATGGGTGCGTTTCCGCCGGTATTGATCAACACCTACCGGGGCGCAAAAAACGTTGACCGTAAATACATCGAGGCGGCGCGCATGCTGGGTGCGAGCCATTGGCGCGCGATGACACAGGTCCTGCTGCCAGCGGCGGTGCCCTCCATCGTGGCTGGCTTGCGAATTTCGGCCGGACTGGGCTGGCAATCGCTGGTCGGTGCCGAGCTGATCGTTGCCTCCAGCGGTGTGGGTTATCTGATGGTCAAGGGGCAGGCTTCCATCTCAACTGCCACCGTCATGAGCGGCATGGTGGCGATTGGTGTCGTCGGCGTGTTGATCGATATTGCGCTTCGTCGTCTCCAGTTCATGATCGAACGTCGGCGCGGCATCACCTGAAAAGACAGCACCCAATGGCCAACATCAAATTCAGCGGCGTGGGACGCGTGTTTCGTCAGAACAGCACGGAATTCGTTGCACTCAAAGATTTCGATCTCGAAGTACACGATCAGGAATTCGTGGCCATCGTGGGGCCGTCCGGTTGTGGCAAAACGACCTGCATGCGCATGGCGGCGGGGTTGGAACATCCCACGAGCGGGGCGGTCAGCGTCGCGGGTGAAGTGGTGAAAGGCCCGGGGCCAGATCGCGCTGTGGTCTTTCAGGCCTTCGCGCTCTTCCCCTGGAAAACAGTCTGGGATAACGTCGAGTTTGGCCTGATCTCACTGGGCGTGGACAGTGCCGAGCGCAAGCGCCGCATCGAACACTACATCGGCTTGATGGGCCTGAAGGGCTATGAGCGCGCCTACCCCCATCAGCTGTCCGGCGGCATGCAGCAGCGCGTGGCCATCGCACGCGCCTATGTACTGGACCCCAAGGTGTTGCTGATGGATGAACCGTTTGGCGCACTGGATGCACAGACGCGCGTACTGATGCAGGAAGAACTGGTGAGGCTGGCACGCCAGCACCCGCGAACGGTGCTCTTCATCACCCATGCCGTGGAGGAGGCCGTCTACCTGGCAGACCGCATCGTGGTGATGACAGGCAGGCCCGGAACCGTTCGGGAGATTGTCGACGTCAAGACCATCCGGCAACAAGAAAACTGGGACCAACATGCGCGTATTGAAGACGTCATGGACCAGGCGTCGTTTGTTCATCTGCGTTCCCACGTCTGGAAGCTCTTGCGCGACCAGCCTGGCGGCGAAACCCATTGAGAAATCGTATTGAAGAACCCCACCCGCACTTTTCAACCACTGCAAAGGACACGCACCATGAAAGTTAAATTCCAACTGGCGACGCTTGCGGTTGCCTGCATGGCTGTTGGCACCGCCCAGGCGCAGCCCGCGCTGGCGGAAATCAAGGTCAGCTATCAGCCTGCGCTGTATTGGGCCCTGCCGTTTTACGTCGCGACCGAAAAAAACTGGTGGACCGAAGTAGGGCTCAAGCCGGTCTTCAGCACCTTTCCTGCGGGTGTGCCGCAGATCGCCGCGAGTGCGTCTAAATCGTGGGACGTGGGCGGCACCGGCTCGGTGCCTGCCGTGTTGGGGCATGTGCGCTTCGGCATCAAAACCATCGGCGTAACCAACGATGAATCTGCCGGCAACGCCCTGCTGGTGAGCAAGGCCATGGCCGACAAGTTTGCCAAAGAGCCCATGTCGATGAAAGGACAGACGATTTTGCTGACCGCCAACTCAACTGGCGACTACGCGGTGCAGTCATGCTTGAAAAAATATGGCCTGACCAAGGCTGATGTGACCATCAAGAACATGGGCCAGGCCGAAATCATCTCGGCGGTGTCATCCAACAATGCTGACCTGGCAGGGCTGTGGGCACCCAACATCTACACCCTGGAAGAAAAAGCGGGTGCGAAGGTTTTGTGCTCGGGCAAGGAAGGCGGCGTGATCGTTCCGGGCGCGCTCATTGCGCGTGGCGAGTACGCCGAGCAGAACCCCGAAAACGTCGCCAAGTTTCTCGCGGTGTACATGCGCGCCTGGAAGTGGATGAACGCCAACAAGCCCGAGGCGATTCAGATGATGACCAAGTTCTACGCGCAGGGTGGTGTGTCCATCAGCGAAGCCTCCATGAAGAAGGAGTTCGATACACGCCCTACGTTTACCCTCGCGCAGCAACTGGCCATGATGGACCGTGCCCGCGGCAACTCCGACATGGACGCCTGGTACGGTCAGATCTCCACCTTCATGCGGGGCACAGGCGCTATCCAGACCGTTCCGCAGTCGAGTGACTACATCACTGACGTGTACATGAAACGTGTACAGGCGGATCCCAAGTTGCGCGAGTTTGCTAATCGCACCAAGTAGGGTTCCTCGATAGCTGCTGGGGCAGCTATTTTTTAGCAACTATTTGTAATCGATTGCAGAAACCCTTCTGTTTTTTCACCGGAATAAAACCATGACAGTCGTCTACCTGAAAAAGGCGAGCAAAACGCCCGAAACCGAAACTGCCACCGCTCAGGCTGTGGTGACCCAGATGCTCGGCGAAATCAGCGCCAACGGCGAAGAGGCCGTGCGCGCTTATGCCCAAAAGCTGGACAACTGGACGTCCGACATCGTGGTGACACGCGCAGAAATTGACCGCCGCGCCGCCGAAGTCCCGCAGCAAGTGCGAAGCGACATTGACTTTGCGATCGAGCAGGTCAGCGCGTTCGCCCAAGCGCAGCGCAAATCGCTGCAAGAGTTCTCGGTGGAGCTGCATCCAGGCGTTATCGCGGGCCAACGCGTGTTGCCTGTGAATGTGGCAGGCTGCTACGCGCCAGCGGGACGCTACGCACACATCGCCTCAGCGTACATGGGCGTGGCCACTGCAAAGGCTGCAGGCGTCAAGACGATCATTGCCTGCTCTGGGCCGTTTCGGGGCGGCCCCATGCACCCTTACGTTCTGTACGCGTTCAACCGGGCAGGTGCTGACGTGATCATGACGCTGGGCGGCGTGCAAGCCATCGCCAGCATGGCCTACGGCCTCTTTGCCAACAAGCCAGCCGATGTGATCGTGGGGCCGGGCAACAAGTTTGTGGCGGAAGCCAAACGCGCGCTGTTCGGCAAGGTTGGTATCGATGTTTTTGCGGGTCCATCCGAGGTGGGCGTAATCGCCGATGAGACCGCTGACGCGGAGCTAGTCGCCAGTGACCTGGTAGGCCAGGCAGAGCACGGGCACGAATCACCCGCCTGGCTTTTCACCACCAGCCGGGCGATCGCCGACAAGGTCATGGCACGCGTGCCGCAGCTGATTGATCAATTGCCGCCAACCGCCCGTGATGCTGCGGCCTGTGCATGGCGCGACTACGGCGAGGTGATGCTGTGCGACACCCGTGAAGAGATCGTGGAGATATCTGACCGCTATGCCAGTGAGCACCTGGAGGTCCACGCCAAGGATCTGGACTGGTGGCTGGCGCAGCTGACCTGTTATGGGTCGCTGTTTGTGGGTGAGGAAGCCACCGTGGCGTATGGCGACAAGGCCAGTGGTCCTAACCACGTTCTGCCTACCAAAGGCGCTGCGCGGTACTCGGGCGGACTGTCGGTCCACAAATTCATGAAGACACTCACTTGGCAGCGCTTGACGCGCGATGCGGCTCGCGACATCGGGGAAGTCACGGCCCGCATCTCGCGGCTGGAGGGCATGGAAGCGCACGCCCGCACGGCTGACGACCGGCTGGCGAAGTATTTTCCAGGCCAGAGGTTTGATCTTGGTGTGCCGGTGACTGTATGAAGATCAATGCCCTGTTTGACCTGACGGGTCGCCGGGCGTTGGTAACCGGCGGCAACTCGGGCATTGGCCATGCCATGGCGCGCGCGCTGGGTTTGGCAGGTGCCAGCGTTTTGCTGGTGGCCCGCCGCGAGGCTGAGCTTGAAGCCGCAACGCAAGGCCTTAGGCAAGACGGTATTGACGCAGCCTGGCTGGCCGCTGACCTCACGGATACCGAGCGTTTGGCTGCCGTGCACCACCAAGCCAGCCAGCAATGGGGTGGCATCGACATCCTCGTCAACGCGGCCGGCGTCAACCTGCGCCAGCCCTTCGCCGAGGTCACACCGCAAGCCTGGGCTGAGCAACTGGCGCTGCACCTGACGGCCCCCTTCTTCCTCACGCAAGCCTTGGCACCTGCCATGGCCGAGCGCGGCTGGGGTCGCATTCTCAATATTGCGTCCTTGCAAAGCTACAGGGCATTCGCAAACAGCGCGCCGTATGGCGCTGGCAAGGGCGGCGTGCTGCAGTTGACCCGGGCGATTGCGCAGGAATGGTCGTCACGCGGCATCACGTGCAATGCCATTGGCCCGGGGTTCTTCCCAACGGCGCTGACAGCGGCTGTATTTAAAAACCCCGACCTGGCCCAACGCAACGCCGCGCAAACCTGTATGGGCCGCAATGGCCAGCTGGAAGACCTTTACGGCGTAACCGTTTTCCTGGCCAGCGAGGCCTCTGCATACATCACAGGCCAGACCCTGATGGTGGATGGCGGCTTTACGGCCCGATGAGTTTTCAACACACGCAGAGAAACCGCATGAAAGCCCTCGTTTACACCCAACCCTCCGAGATGCAACTGCTTGAAAGACCGATGCCGGCGCTTGTTCCGGGTGAGGTCGTTCTCAAGATTGAAGCGGTGGGTATTTGCGGCTCTGACATGCACGCCTGGCACGGACACGACCCGCGCCGCCGACCCGGCCTGGTGTTGGGGCATGAGTTTGTGGGCAGCGTGGCCCAGTCCGCAGCCAGTGGTTTTGAAGTCGGTACGCGGTGGACTGGCAACCCGCTGATCGTGTGCGGGCACTGCGAATACTGCGTGCAGGGTCGAAACAACCTGTGCGCCAACAGAACCATGGTCGGCATGACGCGCCCAGGAGCCTTCGCAGAGTACATGAGCATTCCTGCCGCCTCGCTGGTGGCCATGCCGCAGGACATGTCGGCAGTGACTGCGGCACTGACCGAACCTGCTGCCACGGCCTGGCACGCCATCAATTTGTCGATGCGGGTGTTGTCGCGCCCACTGCACGAGTGCCGCGTGCTGGTAATCGGCGGTGGCGCTATCGGCATGCTGGCAGGGCTGCTGCTTAAACGCCTGGGCGTTGCAAGCCTGACAGTGACCGAGCTCAACCCGCTGCGCCGCCAGGCGCTGACCCAGGCAATCGGCTGCGAAGCCATCGACCCACGCGCCAATCCCCTGGCCGCAGGGCATTACGACTACGAGATGGACGCCGTTGGCAGCAAGATCACGCGCACGCAGGCATTTGAAGCCATCAAGCCCGGCGGCGTCATCATGCATGTGGGCCTGCAAGACTGGGCCAGCGAAATCGACATGCGCAAGCTGACTCTGGCCGAGATCACTTTGCTCGGCACCTACACCTACACCACCGCCGATCTGCGCGCCACCGTCGATGCGCTGCACCGCGGCGTGTTCGGCGATTTGTCTTGGGTCGAGCAGCGCAAACTCGACGACGGCGCGCAGGCCTTCGTCGATCTCGACCAGGGCCGCTGCGCCGCGGCCAAGGTGGTCCTCAGGCCCTGAGTCCAGCGCAGACGGCGCAGCCTGGACTGCGCTGCAAACGAATCTCAGTCCAGGCCATCGAGCGCCCATCGAGCATCTGCAAGCGCCCGGCGAGCGACGTGCCCACGCCCGTCAGCAGCTTCAACGCCTCGGCCGCCTGCACCGAACCGATGATGCCGACCAGGGGCGCAAACACGCCCATCGTCGCGCACTGCACTTCCTCGAAGGTGGCCTCGGCCGGGAACAGGCAGGCGTAGCACGGCGCTTGCGCGTCGCGGGTGTCATAGACCGAGACCTGGCCATCGAAGCCGATCGCGGCGCCCGAGACCAGTGGCTTTTTGTGCGCCACGCAGGCCGCGTTGACGGCATGCCGCGTCTTGAAGTTGTCGCTGCAATCGATCACCACGTCGGCGTCGCGTACCAGCTCATCCAGGCGCACAGCATCGGCGCGTTCGACCAGCGGCGTGACTTGCACATCGGGATTGATCGCCGCGATCGTGTCGCGCGCCGATTCGGCTTTTGGCTTGCCGACCCGCGCCAGGTTGTGCGCGATCTGGCGCTGCAGGTTGGTGACATCGACCGTGTCGTGATCGACGATCGTCAACCGCCCGACGCCCGCCGTGCCGAGGTACAGCGCGACCGGTGAACCCAGGCCACCGGCACCGATGATCAACGCATGCGCTGCGAGCAGGCGCTGCTGGCCTTCGATGCCGAGTTCGTCGAGCAGGATGTGCCGCGAATAACGCAGCAACTGCTCATCCGTCATGGGCGCTGCGCCAAGGAACGCTGCGCCAACAGGAAAAAAGGCCCGCTTCGCGCGGGCCTTTCAAGGGGACTGTGAAAACAACTCACTCGGTCTTGGCTTCGGCGCGGCGCTCGCTGGCCGTCTTCGACGCCATCACTGTCTTGCCTTGCAACTGGTTCAGCGCCTGGCGCAGCGGGAAGTCTTCGATGCTGCCGAACTCGGGCAGCGGCTTGATCGGTTCCTTGCTCTTGGCCTGCTGCTCTTCGAACTTCTTGCGCGCTTCGTCGCGGGCCTTGATGCGGGCGTCGTCCTTCTTCTCGTCGGGCGTCGTCAGATGCTTGTCCAGATCGGCCTCGCGCAGGCGCAGCGCGGCAAAGACATTGCCTTCGGCGGTTTCGTCG
>JANOQJ010000006.1:0-102377 GCA_031414805.1 Comamonadaceae bacterium | reverse complement strand
ATGCCAAGCTTTCAAACCCCTATACCGCCAGCGTCAGTTCTTTAACCAGCAATGGTTCAGTCCAACGAGGTTTATCCGCCGCGTTGGAGGCTGTGGCTTTGGCTGGGTTGGTGAGCGCGGCGGATAAACGCTGATCGTTAGGCGTCACGAGTCACATGCGTCCACCTGTCTTCAGAGTTCGAGCCAATGGTGCCGATGCCAGCATTGGAAGAGTCGTGTGGGCTCCAGCCAAGTCTCTTTGGCACATCGCTCTCGCCGTCTCCGCGATCATCTTCATTCCAATAGCGACTAGCACAGGGGCTGTCGTCGCCTTTCTCACACTCACCTATGCAACGCTCCTACTCGGCCACTCGGTGGGAATGCACCGAAAGCTCATCCACCAGACCTTCGACTGTCCCAAGTGGTTAGAGCGAACGCTCGTCTATCTAGGGGTTCTGGTGGGAATGGCTGGCCCATTCGGAATAATTCGAGTTCACGATGTGCGAGATTGGGCACAGCGCGAGCCAAATTGCCACGACTTCTTCTCTCACAGAAGATCTTTGTGGCTAGATGCCTTCTGGCAGCTCAACTGTCGGTTCGAGTTCGAGAGACACCCATCGTTGTCCATCGAGCCAAGTATCCAGAACGATCCTTTCTACCGATTCCTTGATCGCACTTGGATGCTGCAGCAAGTACCCCTTGGCGCCGTCCTTTTCCTGATGGGAGGCTGGAGCTGGGTCGTCTGGGGCGTCTGCGTACGAGTCACTGTGAGCGTAGCCGGGCATTGGGTCGTCACCTATCTCACTCACAACCCAGGGTCAAGCCCGTGGCGCGTGCTCGATGCAGGCGTCCAGGCGTCGAATCTGACTGGATACGGGCTACTCACCATGGGCGAGTGTTGGCACAACAACCACCACGCGTTCGCAGAGTCCGCTCGCATCGGACTAAATCCAAACGAATTCGATCCGGGATGGCTGGTCATTTGTTCGCTTCGAAGCGCAGGGCTGATATCAAGAGCCGGCGAACCACGCGAAGAGTCAGCGCGTGAGGACCTAGCGTGACGCCCAACCCTTCCATCGATGGGATGCCCAAAAGGCTGCGCCTTTCGGTCACCCCTGATACCAATAGATAGGCTGTACAAACATGCTCCCTTCACTTGTCACCATTGCGCTACTTCACTGGGCTGTGCTGCTCGTACCGGGGTTCAACTTTGTCCTCATCGGGCAGTTGGCAGCAGGTGGTTCACGCCGTGCAGCCGTTGCAGCCGTCGTGGGAATGACCTCGGCAACGCTCGCGTGGGCCGTGCTGGCAGTGGTCGGCGTCGGCGCTGTCTTTGCAGCCCAACCAGCGCTGCGCCAGGCGGCGCAACTCGCCGGCGGCGCGTATTTGTTGTACTTGGCCCTTCTATTGCTGCGATCTGGCGCGTTCAACCAATCTGCGCAAAAGCAGGTTGCCGGGCCCAAGGCGGCGTTTCGCGCCGGTTTCATGACCAGCGCACTGAACCCGAAGATCGCCCTCTTCTACGGCAGTGTTTTTGCCACCGCGCTGCCAGCGCATCCTTCGGCCAGTCACGTCATCGCGGCGGTGGTGCTGGTGTATGCGAACTCGTGGATCTGGCACGGTTCGCTGGCGTTTGTGCTGTCGCTTCCCAACGTGCAGCGCGCCTATCTGCGCAACTACGAGCTGCTGACCAAGGCCTCGGCGTTTCTGATCGGCGCCTTTGGCGTGCGGCTCATCGTCACGGCCATTCGTGAGGCAACGGCACAGTCAGCGCCGTAGCTCGCAGCCAGACGTCTCGGTGCGTCGCTCGTTCAACGGACCTATCACTTCAACAACCGCGCCTTCGCCTCTTCATATTCCCGCCGGAACCGCGCCACCAATTCCGCTGCGCTGGTGACTTCTTTAATCGCGCCGATGCCCTGGCCACAGCCCCAGATGTCTTTCCAGGCTTTGGCGGCGTTGGCACCCTCGCCGGTGGCGAAGTTCATTTTGCTGGGGTCGCTTTGGGGGAGGTTGTCGGGGTCCATGCCGGCGGCCTGGATGCTGCCTTTCAGGTAGTTGCCGTGGATGCCGGTGTAAAAGTTGGAATAGACGATGTCGTCTGAATTGCTGGTGGTGATCATCTGCTTGTAGCCGTCGACCGCGCGGGCTTCGTGCGTGGCGATGAAGGCAGAGCCGATGTAGGCGAAGTCAGCGCCCATGGCCTGGGCGGCCAGCACGGCACCGCCCGAGGCAATCGAGCCGCTCAAGGCGACCGGGCCATCAAACCAGTCGCGGATTTCCTGAATCATGGCGAATGGGCTTTTCACGCTGGCGTGGCCACCGGCACCTGCGGCCACGGGAATCAAACCATTCGCGCCTTTTTCAATGGCTTTACGGGCAAACACGTTGCTGATCACGTCGTGCAGGGTCACGCCGCCCCAGGCTTGCACGGCTTTGTTCACGTCTTCGCGCGCGCCCAGGCTGGTGATGACGATGGGCACTTTGTACTTTTCGCAGACCTGCATGTCGTGCTCCAGGCGGTCATTGCTTTTGTGCACGATCTGGTTGATGGCGAACGGCGCGGCCTTCTGGTTGGGGTTGGCTTTGTCGTGCGCGGCCAGGGTTTCGGTGATCTCGGCCAGCCAGTCGTCCAGCTGGGCAGCGGGGCGGGCGTTAAGCGAGGGCATGGAGCCGACGACACCGGCCTTGCATTGCTCAATGACCAGCTTGGGGTTGCTGATGATGAACAGCGGCGAGCCGATGATGGGCAGCGGCAGGTTCTGCAGAACGGGGGGGAGTTTGCTGGGCTTGTGCATGATCGATGACGCTTTGGTTGGAAATGTCTTGGATACCCGTCATTCCCGCGCAGGCGGGAATCCATCTTCGAGCGCCCTGGATTCCCGCCTGCGCTGGAATAACGATTTAACGGGAGATTTATAGAAAATACGGCTCTAGCCCTAATTAATACTGCTCAAGCAGCTATCAGTTTAGTAGCAATCAAAAAGACTAGAACGCTTCCAAAGCCAGCGCCGTCACGCTGTCTGCGCCTTCCACAATGCTGTCGCGCAGGCCAGGGGCTTTGCTGAGCAGGTGGTCGGCGTAGAAACGGGCGGTGGTGACTTTGGCGGCCATGAAGCCTGCGTCTTCGGCTTGGGCAGCGGCGGTTTGGGCTACCAGCAGGCCGCGGGCCAATTGCCAGCCCGCGACCAAGTTGCCGGCCAGCATGAGGTAAGGCACGCTGCCGGCAAACGCTGCGTTCGGGTTGCCCCTCGTGTTGGTGGCAATGAAGTCCACCACGTCGACAAACGCCTCACGCGCCGCTGTCAGCCGCTTGGCGACCGCCAGCGAATGGGCGCTGCCTTGTTTGGCCAGCTCGGCTTCGGTGGCCTGAACTTGTGTGGCGATACCTTTAGCTGTTTGACCCCCGTCGCGGGCGGTTTTGCGGCCCACCAGGTCGTTGGCCTGGATGGCGGTGGTGCCTTCATAGATGGTCAAAATTTTCGCGTCGCGGTAGTACTGCGCAGCACCGGTTTCTTCAATAAACCCCATGCCGCCGTGCACCTGCACGCCCAGACTGGTGACTTCCAGGCTCATCTCGGTGCTGTAGCCCTTGACCAGCGGCACCATGAATTCGTAAAACGCGGCGTTTTGCTTGCGCACATCGGCATCGGTATGGTGGTGCGCGGCGTCATACGCGGCGGCGGCCACGGCGGCCATGGCGCGGCAGCCTTCGGTGTAAGCGCGCATGGTCATGAGCATGCGCTTCACATCGGGGTGGTGAATGATGGGTGCGCTGGCCTGGATGCTGCCGTCCACGGGCCGCGACTGCACACGGTCTTTGGCGTATTGCACGGCTTTTTGGTAGGCCCGCTCGGCAATCGCAATGCCCTGCACACCCACGGCGTAGCGGGCAGCGTTCATCATGATGAACATGTACTCCAGGCCCCGGTTTTCCTGGCCGACCAGATAGCCAATCGCCCCACCATGGTCCCCATATTGCAGAACGGCGGTAGGACTGGCCTTGATGCCCAGCTTGTGCTCGATGCTCACGCAATGCACATCGTTGCGGGCACCCAAAACCGCCTCGCCTTCGCCGTCTTTGCCCACCATGAATTTAGGCACAACAAACAGCGAAATACCCTTCACGCCTTCGGGCGCACCGACCACGCGGGCCAGCACAAGGTGCACGATGTTCTCGGCCATGTCGTGCTCGCCGTAGGTGATGTAGATCTTGGTGCCGAAGATTTTGTAAGTGCTATCGGCCTGCGGTTCGGCGCGGGTGCGCACCATCGCCAGGTCGCTGCCGGCCTGCGGCTCGGTCAGGTTCATGGTGCCGGTCCATTGACCGCTGACCAGTTTTTCCAGGTAGGTGGCTTTCAGCTCGTCGCTGCCGGCGGTCAGCAGGGCTTCAATCGCGCCGTCGCTCAGCAGCGGGCACAGCGCAAAGCTCATGTTGGCCGAGTTCAACATCTCGCCGCAAGCCGCGCCAATGGTCTTGGGCAAGCCCTGCCCGCCAAAGTCAGTCGGGTGCTGCAAGCCCTGCCAGCCGCCCTCGGCATATTGGCGATAGGCCTCTTTGAAGCCGGGGGTGGTGGTGACCTTGCCGTCTTTAAAAAACGACGGGTTTTTGTCACCCTCCCAGTTCAGCGGCGAGAGCACACCTTCGTTGAACTTGGCGCACTCTTCGAGTACCGCCTGCGCCGTATCAAAACCCGCCTCCTCAAAGCCGGGAATCTGCGCAATCTGGTCAATATTGGCCAGATGCTGGATGTTGAACAGCATGTCTTTGAGGGGGGCTTTGTAGGTCATGTGTGTCTCTCGTGTGATGACGCGGCTTGCGCCGCATGACGCTCGCTGCGCTCGCATGACCCATGACTTCAGTCATCTGTCATCGACGTGCCAGCGAGCGTCATGCGGCGCAGCCGCGTCATGGTTTTAAAGGGCCGCAACCAGCTCCGGTACGGCGGTGAACAAGTCAGCTTCCAACCCATAGTCAGCTACCGAGAAAATTGGGGCTTCGGGGTCTTTGTTGATGGCGACGATGACTTTGGAGTCTTTCATGCCGGCCAGATGCTGGATGGCGCCGCTGATGCCGCAGGCGATGTACAGCTGGGGTGCGACGATCTTGCCGGTTTGACCGACTTGCCAGTCGTTGGGGGCGTAGCCTGCATCGACCGCTGCGCGGCTGGCGCCCATGGCGGCACCGAGTTTGTCGGCCAACGGGGTCATTACCTCAGCAAATTTTTCGCTGGAGCCTAGGGCGCGGCCACCGGAGACGATGATTTTGGCGGCGGTGAGTTCGGGACGGTCGTTTTTGGCGATTTCGCTGCCCATGAAACTGGTTTTTCCGTTGTCGGCCACTGCAGCGGGCGTCTCGATGGCGGCGCTGCCACCGGCAGCCGCTGCAGGGTCAAAGCCCGTGGTGCGCACGGTGATGACCTTGGTCGCATCAGCGCTTTGCACGGTGGCAATGGCGTTGCCTGCGTAAATCGGGCGCTCAAAGGTGTCGGGCGAGACGACCTTGATGATGTCGCTGATCTGACCCACATCCAGCTTGGCGGCCACGCGTGGAGCGATGTTTTTGCCGCTGGCGGTGGCCGGGAACACGATGTGGCTGTAGGCCGCGGCAATGGCCAGCACCTGGGCCGCCACGTTCTCGGCCAAGCCGTGTTCAAAACCTGCGGCTTCGGCGTGAATGACTTTGCTAACGCCTGCGATCTGGGCCGCGGCAGCAGCCGCAGCGCCCGCGTTGTGGCCAGCCACCAGCACATGCACATCGCCACCACAGGCAATGGCGGCAGTGACCGTGTTCAGGGTAGCGCCTTTGATGGAGGCGTTGTCGTGTTCGGCAATGACGAGAGAGCTCATGTTTGTTCCAGATCTTTATGTGTTTAGCCCAATACCTTGGCTTCGTTCTTCAGCTTGGCCACCAGCGTGGCTACATCAGGCACCTTGATGCCAGCGCTGCGTTTGGGCGGCTCGTTTACCTTGAGGGTTTTGATGCGTGGGGCCACGTCGACACCCAGGTCTTCGGGCTTGTAGGTGTCCATCTGCTTTTTCTTGGCCTTCATGATGTTGGGCAAGGTGACGTAGCGCGGCTCGTTTAATCGCAGATCGGTGGTGATGACGGCTGGGAGGGTGATCGCCAAGGTTTCCAGGCCACCATCGACTTCGCGGGTTACGTGAGCCTTACCGTCCACGATTTCCACTTTGCTGGCGAAAGTGGCTTGCGGCAAATCAGCCAACGCGGCCAGCATCTGGCCGGTCTGATTGCAATCGTCGTCAATGGCTTGTTTGCCAAGGATCACCAAGCCGGGTTGCTCCTTGTCTATGAGCGCCTTGAGCAGTTTGGCCACAGCAAGCGGTTGCAACTCTTCAGCGGTTTCGACCAGGATGGCGCGGTCTGCACCAATGGCCATGGCTGTGCGCAGGGTTTCCTGGCACTGGGTCACACCGCAGGAAACGGCGATGACCTCGGTCACCATGCCCTTTTCCTTGAGTCGAACCGCCTCTTCCACGGCGATCTCGTCAAACGGGTTCATGCTCATTTTCACGTTGGCAATGTCTACACCCGTGTTGTCGGACTTGACCCGAACTTTCACGTTGTAGTCGACCACGCGTTTGACTGCGACCAAGACTTTCATATGTGACTGACTCCGCTAGGGTTGAATTGACGTGTACGTAAAGCCGCTCGATTCTATTGCGCAGCCCATGCAGGCCACTGGTCTAGCGGCAAGACTGACCGATTTGCTAAAAATAGAACGACCGTTCTTTTTCTGATTATAGACAGGCAAAACCCGCGCGCCATGCACATTAACCAACCACGCGGTTGGTTAATTCGGGTAAACAGGTACAGGGCGGCGCCGGGCCATCGATTAAAGTTGCAGTGCAACATATTTTTTGGAGATTCGCTGTGAAATATCCGCTAAAGCACCTCGCTGCTGTCGCCGCAATTGCCTGCACATTTGCAGCAACACCAGCCGCAGCCCAAACCATTCTGACGGCCTCTAGCTGGGTACCCAACAGCCACATTTTGACCATCAGCCTGCGCCAATGGTGCGAGGCTTTGTCGGGCGAAAGCCAGGGCAAGATCCGCTGCAACCTGCTGCCACGCGCTGTGTCACCCGCGCCCGGCACGTTTGACGCTGTAAAAAGCGGGCAAGCCGACATTTCCTTCACCGTGCATGGCTACACGCCTGGCCGTTTTGTCACGCCACAGCTAGCGGAGTTTCCGTTTTTGGGTAACTTCTCCGAGGCTATTTCCGTTGCGTTTCAACGTACCGCCCAGAAGAACCCCATCATGTTGGAAGAGCATGTGGGCGTGAAGCCGCTGGCACTGTTCACCCATGGGCCTGGACTGGTCTACAACACCAAGCGCCCCATTGCCAACCTGGAAGATTTGGGCGGTCTGAAATTTCGGGTCGGTGGCGGCATGGTCAACGAGATCAGCAAAACCCTGGGTATGAATGTCACGCTGAAACCGGCACCAGAGAGCTTTGAATTGCTGTCAAGCGGGGTGATGGACGGCACCCTGTTCCCGGCCGAGTCCGTCGAAGCATTCAAGATCGACAAGATCATCAAACACGCCACCAGCTTCCCGGGTGGTCTGTACAACACCAGCTTTGTGCTGATGATGAACGCCGATAAGTACAACAAATTGGCGCCAGACGAGAAGCGTGCAGTCGACAAAGTTTCGGGCGAGTTTGCCGCCCGCTTGTTTGGCCGCAACTGGGACAGCCAGGACCGCAAAGGCATGGCCTACATGCAGGTCTCGGGTGTTCAATTCACCAAGGCCGATGCCAAGTTTGTAGCCGACATCAAAAACAAAACGTCGGGGCTGGAAGCCAAGTGGATTGCCGATGCTGAAGCCAAAGGTCTGAAAGACCCCAAGAAAGTCTTGACCGATTTCCGCGCCGAGATTGCGCGGCTTGAGAAGTAATTCCAGACCATGACCCGCCACGGCCTCAGCACCTGCTGAGGCCGTTTGTTTTGGGTCTCCACCAGAGAAGTTAAATTGAAAAAGTACCTGGAATGGTTTTGCGGTGCCCTGGCGGGTGCTGCCTTGTTTTGCATCATGGCGCTCACTTTTTTTGATGTGCTCAGCCGCAAGCTCCTGTCGCAGTCCATCACTGGCTCGCTGGAGCTGACGGAAATTCTGATGGTGGTGGTGATTTTTGCTGCGCTACCGCTGGTGACGCTGCGCAGCGAGCATGTGGTGTTTGATTCGCTGGACAACTACCTGCCCCGCGCACTCACCCGGCTGCAGCGCCCGTTGGTGCAGTTGCTGTGCGCAGCTGCCATGTCGGGGCTGGCGGTGTTGATGTGGCAGTTGGGCACGCAGTTTGTGGCCAACGGCGAGACCACCGCGCAGCTGAAAATCTCCAAAGCGCCCTTCATCTACCTCATGGCCGTACTGTGCGCCGTATGTGCGGCGGCGCACCTGATGCTGGCCAAATCTGCATACGAGACCCCAGCGCAACCCGAAGCTGAAGCCGAAGGCGGTGCGCTATGACCGCTGCACTGCTGGGCTTTGCCGCCATCTTTTTGCTGGCGCTGATGCGCTTTCCGTTGGCCTTTGCGATGGGTGGCGTGGGCATTGTGGGCATTGGCCTAGTGCGGGGCTGGCAACCGGCGCTGGCCAGCACGGCGCAAGTGGTCTATGACACGGGTTTTGCCTACACGCTGTCGGTGATTCCGCTGTTTATTTTGATGGGTAATTTTGTCGCTCGCGCGGGGCTGGCTCATGAGCTGTTTCAGGCGGCCAATGCGTTTGTGGGCCACCTGCGTGGCGGCTTGGCGCATGCCACCATCGCTGCGTGCGCGGGCTTTGGCGCGATCTGCGGCTCGTCAATTGCCACCGCAGCCACCATGAGCAAAGTGGCCTACCCGTCGATGAAAAAAATGGGCTACAGCGACTCCCTGTCCACTGGCGTGATGGCTGCTGGCGGCACGCTCGGCATCATGATTCCGCCGTCCACCATCATGGTGATTTACGGCATCACCACCGAAACCAATATTGGCAAATTGTTTGCTGCGGGCGTGATTCCCGGCTTGCTGACCGCTGCATTGCTAATGGTGGCCATCGCCGTGATGACCGCACGCGATCCTGCGCATGCGCCCCCAGGAGAGCACACCTCCTGGCCCGACCGGTGGAAGGCGCTGCGCGGCATCTGGGGCGTGGCCCTGCTCGTGGTGGTGGTGCTGGGCGGCATTTATGGCGGGCTGTTTACCGCCACCGAGGGCGCGGGCTTCGGCGCCGCCGGTGCATTTTTGTTTGCGCTGGCCCGTGGGCGCTTGACGTGGTCGGTGCTGCTTCAGGTGCTGGTGGAATCAGCCCGCACCACTGCCATGCTGTTCGCCCTGCTGATTGCCGCCACAATTTTTGCCAACTTCATTAACTTCACCAGCATGCCGGGTGATTTGAAAGACTGGATCACGGGCATGGGCCTGTCGCCTATCCTGATCGTGGCCGCGATGATGGTGATCTACGTGGTGCTGGGCACAGTGATGGAAGAGCTGACCATGGTGCTGCTGACGATTCCATTGTTTTTCCCCATCGTGACCGCGCTGGGGTTCGATGCGGTGTGGTTTGGCGTGTTGATCGTGATGGTGGTGCAAATCGGCCTGATTTCACCGCCGGTGGGCATGAACCTGTTTGTCATCAACGGGCTGCTGCCCGGCGTAGGTTTGAATGCCATTTTCCGGGGCTGCTGGCCGTTTGTGTTGGTGCTGGTGGGTGTGCTGGGCCTGCTGCTGGCGTTTCCACTACTGAGTTTGTGGCTGCCGGGGCTGATGCGCTGACCAGCTATTGACCTCGCAACGGTTCAAGCAAATGCTTCAGTCCGTTGTGATCAATCTCATGCATTAGCGCCAGCAAGCGCCCTAGCTCGCCAGGCGGGAAACCCTGGCGCGCAAACCAGTGCAAGTAGTTGCCCGGTAAATCGGCCAGCAATCGCCCCTGGTACTTGCCAAACGGCATTTGCAGCGTGACCAGCTTGTGCAGCATCTGCGCATCCATCCCCAGCACGGGTTTGATTGCTTCGGTATTGATAGCTGCTTGATCAGTATCCACGGGCTTAAACCGCTAAATGATTAAAAATCCACTCGTGTAGATCGTGTTACTTGCGCCCCACCGCCAGCATCAACTCGCTGAGCGGCACCACGCGCCCATGCAGCGGCAAGATGCGCTCGACGTTGAGCTTGTTTTGCTCGATGTTTTGCACCAACACCACATGGTTGGCATTGGGCTGCGCGGGGGTTGGCATGTTGGGGGCCGATGGGGTGTAGGCATCGGCCTGAATCAACAGCTTTTCTTGGGGCAAGTACACCATCAGGAAGCCCTTGGCGTGCACGCTGCCCACAATTTCCAAAATCTCGACCGTGCGCTGCCCATCCGTCAAGGTTCGACGCCCGGCAACGCCTTCCACCGTGGCGCTGCGGCCTGACTTGGCCAGTGCGTCCGGGTTAATGCGGTTCGGGTTGGCCAGGGCCTTGTCAAACCACGCTTTGGCCGGGCCATTGGTGATCAGCGTCGCACCGTCGGCCACGGCAGTGCGCAAGCCACCCGAGTGGTCAAAGTGATGATGCGAGTTGACGACAAAGCGGATCGGTTTGCCCGGTGCGAGCTTTTTCGCCTCGGCCAGCACGGCGGCGCTGCGCCCGTCGTACAGCGGCGTTTCGATCAGCACCAAGTGGTCTTTCATCTCGATCAACACACTGTTGTGCGAACCGCCTGCCAGGTGCCACACGCCGTCAGCCACTTTTTCGGCGGCCACACGCTCGGCAAACTGGCGCACCAGCTCCGGCGCGGCCATGGAGGTGATGATGTTGGGCAGCACCTCGGTAATTTGCAGGTCCAGCACCGCAGAGCCGCCTTGCGCTTGCGTCATGCGGCTGGGAAATTTCACACCGCCGTGGTCTTTGTAGGCGCTGTAGGTGATAACCGAATCCAGGTCGCCCATCACGGGGCTGGAATGCCGCGAATCGACGCGCTCGACCAGGTTGTCGGCGTTCAGGTAGGCGGTGGCCTCAAAGCGGCCCGCTTCCGTGAATGACAGGGTGATGTAGCTTTTGCCATCGACCACACGCGTACCCACGGTCGATTTGTTTTTCAGCGCCGCCTTCAGCACCCCATGCGGCGTGGTCCACAAGTCATGAATCCGGGCATCCAGGGCCACCGGCGTGGCAGTCGGCGCGGGGCCTGCCATGTTCCAGGCATACACGCCCTGCACCATCGCCGTGGCGCGCTGCTCGCCCTGCCCCATCAAGGGCACCGCACCACCGCCATTGGGCTCCGCGCGGCTCAGGGCTGTGTCCTGGCGCATGGCGGCATTCGGGTAGTCCACCACGCGAGCAAAGCTGCTGATAGTCGTTTTGGGCCAGGCATCGCCCGCCGTATAGGCCTGGCCAAAAATGCTGCCTGTGCCGCTGCCCGCAAAACGAAGGGTCTCCAGCGACGTGCCGCCCATGGCAGCTTGCGCACGGGCGATGACCACCGCAGGATCGGCTGGGGGTGCGCTGGCACAGGCCACCAGCGCCAAAGCACTGGCCACAATCGCCAAACGGCGCGATACGAAGCGGGTTCGATCAAGGTGGGACACGGCAAGCTCCTGGTGATGTGGAACGAAAGTTGCTATATAAATAATAGCTGCTTGAGCAGGTTATACAAGGGCTAGAGGGCTTTTTCGATCATATTTTGCCGTCACGTCGCCTGTAGTGCGGCCCGCAGCTGTTGACCGATTTCCGGCTTGTCAATAAACGGATCGGTCGGGTTGCGCGCCAACATGATGTCTTCCATGCGCGTTTGCACTGAGCGAATGGCCTTGGGGTGGCTGTAGACGTAGAACTGGTTGGCGGCGATGGCGTCAAACACTTTTTGCGCCACGTCAGCCGCTGAAACTTTGCCGCTGCCCACGGCTTTTTCGCTCATGGCCTGGCCGATGCGCTGGCTCTGAGTGGCTTTGCTGGCGGCCAACTCGCCCGGGCGGTTTCGGTGGCTGTGGCTGATGCCGGTGGAAACGAAGAACGGGCACAGCACGCTGGCCGAAATTTGGTTGGTGACCAGGCTCAAATCCTGGTACAGCGTCTCGGTGAGCGCCACCACCGCATGCTTGCTCACGTTGTACACGCCCATGTTGGGCGCGTTGAGCAAGCCGGCCATGCTGGCGGTGTTGACGATATGGCCTTGGTAAGCCGGGTCTTTTTTCGCTGCCTCCAGCATCATGGGGGTAAACAGACGCACGCCATGAGCCACACCCATGATGTTCACGCCCAGCACCCATTCCCAATCGGCTACCGTGTTTTCCCAGATCAAGCCACCCGAGCCCACGCCCGCGTTGTTGAACACGAAATGCGGTGCGCCAAAGCGCTGCTGCACGGCGGTGGCCAGGGCTTGCATCTGGTCGGCGTTGGCCACGTCTACCTTTTGCGCCAGCACCTGCGCGCCCGCGGCCTGCATCTCGGCGGTGGCGGCGTCCAGCGCGTCTTGCTGCACATCGACCAGCACCAGGTTCATGCCCAGCTTGGCACCAATGCGCGCGCATTCCAGGCCGAAGCCTGAGCCCGCGCCGGTGAGCACGGCGGTTTTGTTTTTGAAGTCAGTGATCATGTTTTTCTCCAGTGCAGTAAAAATTAATTGAGCAACATTTCAATGTGCGGTATGCCGTCTTCCATGTACGGTGCGCTGGCCGCTGTGAAGCCGAGCTTGCGGTAAAAACCTTCCAACCGCGCTTGCGCGCCAATACGTATCGGCTGCTCGCCCCATTGCTGGTGTACGCAGGCAATGGCCCGCTGCATCAGCTCGTAGCCCAAGCCAGTGCCGCGCACCGAGGCCTGCGTGATGACGCGGCCAATGCTGGCCTCGGCGAACTTCACGCCGGCGTTAAAACATCGGGCATAAGCCACCACCTGGTCGGTGGCATGACCCATCAGGTGCACCGCATGTTGGTCTGTGCCGTCCATATCCTGAAAACCGCAGGCCTGCTCCACCACGAACACCTCGCTTCGTAACTGCAGGATGGCGTACAGCTGGTGTGCACTCAACGCTTCAAACGGCAAGCTGTGCCACGCGATACCGCTACCCCGGCTCATCACACAGCCTTGAGCACATACCCAATACGCGGGAAGTGCACATGCACGGTGCCCGCGCGCTCATCGGTGCGCCTCAGGGTGTAGTGCATGCGGGTGGCAGCAATCAATTCGCCCTCGGTGGGTTCGGGGCCAAAGTTGTCCGCCGCAATCGTGACGCGGCTGCCCAGGGGAATGCCGTGCTCGTCCTGAAACACATCGTTATCGGCTGGAAGCGGCGTGGATGCTGCTGCAACAGCTATCGCTTGTGTAGCATCGAGTTTTTCCGAGTGGCCATGACCGATGGCTGCGATGCGGTCCATCCAGGCGAGCACACCCGGTTTGGCCTCCAGAATGCCCGCCATCACGGAGGTTTGCGTGCGGGTGAACCACAGCGGGTGGTAGGCGGCGAAGTCGGCCACGCTGGGCGACGACCCCAACAAAAACGGCTGGTCTTCCAGCATGTTGGACAGGCGTCTCAGGTAGCTTTTGTAGGTGGCGGTGGCGTCGCCCAAGGGCATGCGGGGCATACCGCTGCGCATCTTGGCGCGGTCGTCGGCGAAGGCTTTGGCGTGTTCGGCTGGCGCGTTGCCAAACATTTGCGCGGCACCAGCGGGCGAGAAGTTGTAGGCCATCGCAGCCCAGAACAATTTTTCGTCTGCCCACTGGGCCAGCACACGGGCCAGTGCTTTGTGGGGTGCCGGGTACAGCGTGGGCTCGGGGTGAAGGTGTTCCAGTACGTCGCAGATCAAGGCGGTATCGCAATAAATGTCGGCCCCGATCTGCATAAACGGTGTTTTGCGGTAGCCGCCCGTGAGCGCCACCACATCAGGCTTGGGCATGATGCGCGGCACATGTGTGGAGCGCCAGGCGACGCCTTTGTGGCCAAGAATCAGCCGTACTTTTTCTGAAAGCGGTGAGCTGGGGTAGTGGTGCAGGATGGGAGTGAGTGGTGGGGTGGAGGTGTCAGACACGAGGTTTCCTTTGCGCAAAAATGAGGCCAAACGTGGTGTGAATGTCGCGCACTTCGGCACCCGCCAGAGCACCTTTTTCTTGCAATAGCTGGTGCAAACGCGGCAGGTGGTAATGGGGCACCGCCGGGTACAGGTGGTGCTCCAGGTGGTAGTTCACATGGTGCGGGAACAGCAGCGTGCGGCCCAGCCAGTTCAGTGCTGTGCCGGTGGTGTTGTTGCTGCGGGCGGCCGTGAGGGGCGACGACAAATCGGTGACCGCGCCGTGCTCACAAATGGCCCGCAGCCGCAAGATGGGCTGCAGCACGGTGACCAGTGGCAGCAGCCACAGCACGGCGTACCAGGCCAGGCCGGTCCAACTGCCTGCAATGAATGCCAGCACTGGCGCCATGACATGAAATGCCACCACGCACCAACGGTCTTGCCGGGCGGCTGCGCGCAGCTGGGGCGAGGTGTCGTTCAGCGGGTTGATGCGGCCCGGCGCGTCATCGTTAATGGCGGGCGCGCCGAAAAAGTAGGCGTAGGTTTTCCATGCGTTCAGGCCGACCAGGTCTCGCAGGAGCTTTTTGATGAGGTACCACTTGCCGCGCGGGTAACCGCCGTGAATAGCCGTGTCGGGATCTTGCGCGGTGTACAGGTTGTTGTGGTGCAGCCGGTGCGTGACGCGGTAGGTGCACATGGACACGCCACCGGTCATTCCGATCAAGCGACCCGCCGCATCGTTGACGGCGCGGTTGGCAAACAAGCGGTAGTGCGCGGCTTCGTGCGCGAGGATGAAGATACCGTGCTGGGCGATGCCGATGGCGATGACGCTCAAGATGACCCACGGGCTGGGGCCGGTGTACAGCGCGACAACTATGGCGGCGGCGATAAGGCCCAGCGTTTGCGAAATGGCGAGCAGGCTTTTGGCATTCGACAGCTGTGTCAGCGGGGCCAGCTCTTGGGCGGAGAGGATGCGTCGGGCTTGGGCGTTGGCGGAGCCGGGGGAATTACTCGGACGCAGGTCACTGCGGAAATCTTCGCCTTCACGCTGAGGTGCCCCCACCCCCGCCCTCCCCCGGTAGGGGAGGGAGTCAGGCATTTCGCCGCTTGGGCGATTGGGTGTAGGCAGGCTTCTAACTCTCTCCCCTTCCGGGGGAGGGTGGGGGTGGGGGCATGCGTCGTACGCACCCACGCCATCGCGCTCCTGCATTTGACCGACACCACTCGTCATACAGCCCTCACACCAACTTCACAACCTGCTTACCAAAATTCCGCCCCTTCAACAACCCCAAAAACGCCTCGGGTGCCGCCTCCAGCCCCTGCGCCACCGACTCGCGCGGGCGGAACTTGCCGGTGCCCACCAAGGTGCCCAGCTCGCGTAAAGCCTCGGGCCATACCTCCATGTGCTCGCTCACGATGAAGCCCTGCACTTTCAAGCGGCTCATCAAAATCAGCGCGGGTGCTGCCAGCGGCAGCGGTTTGCCGTCATACCCAGCAATCATTCCGCACACGGCAATACGGCCAAAAGCGTTCATTTGCGACAGCACCACGTCCAGAATCCAGCCACCAACATTCTCAAAATAGCCGTCAATACCCTTGGGGCAGGCTGCCTTCAACGCAGCGCTCAGGGCTTTACCGTCGGTGTGCTGTTTGTAGTCAATGCAGGCGTCGAAGCCCAGCTCATTGACCACGTAATCACACTTGTCTTTGCCGCCGGCAATGCCCACCACGTGGCAGCCGCGTAGCTTGGCCAGCACACCCACTGCGCTACCCACGGCACCGCTGGCAGCGGTGACCACCACGGTTTCTCCGGCCTTGGGTTCGCAAATTTTCAGCAATCCGTACCAGGCGGTCACGCCGGGCATCCCCACCGCGCCCAGGTAATGGCTTAGCGGCACGTGGGTGGTGTCCACCTTGCGCAGCGCGCCCACCGCGTTGCCGTCCACCACGCTGTAGTGCTGCCAGCCGCCCATGCCTACCACGGTGTCACCCACCGCGTAATGGCTGCTGCGGCTTTCCACCACCTCGCCCACAGTGCCGCCGCCCATCACCTGGCCCAGGCCTTGAGGCACGGCGTAGCTTTTGCTGTCGTTCATGCGGCCGCGCATGTAGGGGTCCAGGCTCAGGTAGTGGTGGCGCACCAGCACCTGGCCGTCTTGCAGTGCAGGCGTCTCGGTGGTCACGAGCTTGAAATTGCTGGCGGTGGCTTCGCCCTGGGGGCGGTTGTCGAGCAGGATTTGTGGGTTGCTATGCATGGGTTTATCCTTTGGTTACTATGAATTCAATAGCTGCTTGAGCAGTATTTATAAGGGCTGGTGGCCGATTTGGCCTGAAATTGCTTTAGTCGGTCGAAATTCCTGTTTGCCCACTCCGGTCGAGGTCGTTGACGCTTTTTGGCCCGGTGGCCAGGCGCTTGACGTACTTGAAGGTGCCGGTGGCATGCGCACACGCCCTGCCCTGGTCATCGTAAATCGTGCCTTCGGTGAACGCCATGGTGGCGGTGCGGTGCATCAAGTGGCCTTTGCCCACCAGCGCCACACCTGCAGGCACCTTGGCTGGCTGCATGAAGCTGGTTTTCATCTCGATGGTGACCACGCCCAGCTCGCGCTCCACACTACGCGCCGCCACCGCCATCACCACATCCAGCAAGGTCATGCAGGCCCCGCCGTGCGTCACACCGAAGCTGTTCAGGTGCTCGGGCTTGGGGGCGTAGTCAATCTGCGAATGACCGCCTTCCCACATCACCAGCTCAAAGCCCAGGTGGTGAACGAAGGGGATGTTTACGCCAAATTGCATGGTCTGAAACCAAATAAAGAGGGTACGGTTTCGCCGCCGGGCCGGCCCAAGGCGAAACGCGCCCCCTCGGGGGGCAGCGAACCACGCGCAGCGGGGAGCGTGGGGGTCATATCGCTAGCCGCCGGTCACCACACTCACCCCACCATCCACCGCCAGCCACTGCCCCGTGATGTGCTTGCCCGCATCCGAGGCGAACAGCAACGTCAGTCCCTTCAAGTCTTCATCGTCACCCAGGCGCTGCAACGGTGCGTTGGCTTTGAGCTTTTCTTCGCCCAGGTTCTTCAGTGTGGCCATGGTCATCTTGCTGGGGAAAAAGCCGGGGCAAATGGCGTTGACCGTGATGTTGTACTTGCCCCATTCCGCGCCGAGGGTGCGGGTGAAGTTGATGACGGCACCTTTGCTGGTGTTGTAGGCAATCGTGGTCATTTCCGCCGGGTTACCACCCAGGCCGGCAATGCTGGCCACGTTGATGATGCGTCCAGACTTGCGGGCAATCATGCTGGCCTTGGCGACGTGCTGGCTCAAGATGAAGTAGCCGCGAATGTTCAGGTTCATCACCTTGTCCCAGGCTGCGACCGGGTGGTCCTCAGCGGGCGCTCCCCAGGCGGCACCCGCGTTGTTGACCAGGATGTCCACATGGCCCATGCGCTGCAACGTCTCGTCGGCCAGGTGGCGAATGTCTTCCTCCTTGGAGCAGTCGGCGGCGATCCACCGCGCATCGATGCCCGCGGCTTGCAGTTCTTTGGTGGCCTCTTCGAGGTCCTCGGCCTTGCGCGAACTCAGCATGATTTTGGCACCCGCCTCGCCCAGCGCATGCGCCATTTGCAGGCCCAGGCCACGAGAGCCGCCGGTGACCAATGCGGTCTTGCCTGTGAGGTCGAACAGTTGTTGGACGGTGCGGGGTGTCATGGTGTCTCCAGGTGTTGAACAGATCAGAAGATTGTGCTGCACCGTCCGCTTGAAAACCTGTCTCTAGAGAGATAAGGCTGTCACCCAAGAAGTCCTCCCTGTAGCCCTAAAACGCCTCTTCGGGCAAGTCCGCGCAGGTGCGATCCCGGTTGCTGACCACTTGCAGCCAGGCCCCGATTTTGGGCAGCTCATAATGATAAAAATAGGCTGTAGCCCCTGCCCTTCCTGCTCGAGCAGCTATGTTCTTTGTAGCGTCTGGGTCGACATCCACCAGGCTCACATCCAGCCAGATCCACGCCACCACCATGTGTCCAAAGGCCTGCATGTAGGGCACTGCGTTGGGTAGCGCGTCAGCAGGGTCGCCACTGGCCCAGGCTGCCTTGGTGGCATTGCCGATTTGAACCAGCGCAGCCGACAAGGCATTGGCATGCGCAGCCAATGGCGCGTGTTGAATGGCTTTTTCGACAGTCGCATTGATGCGCGAGGCCAGCAGCTGCAAGCCTCGCCCGCCTTCCATCAACACCTTGCGGCCCAGCAAGTCCAGCGCTTGTATGCCGTGCGTGCCTTCGTGAATCATGTTCAGGCGGTTGTCACGCCAGTATTGCTCCACCGGAAAGTCTCGCGTGTAGCCGTAGCCACCATGAATTTGAATCGCCAGGCTGTTGGCCTCCAGGCACCATTCGCTGGGCCAGCTTTTGGCAATGGGCGTGAGCACTTCCAACAGCAGTCGGGCGTCATTGGCTGGTGTTTCGTCGCCGGTGTGCTGCTCGTCGACCAGTCGGGCGCAATACAACTCCAATGCCAGCGCACCTTCGCAATACGATTTTTGTGCTAGCAGCATGCGTTTGATGTCGGCGTGTTCGATGAGCTTGACCTGGGGTTGGTTGGCGTCTTTACCGCTCGGGCCAGCAGGCCGCCCCTGTGGCCGATTCTTCGCATAGTCCAGCGACGCGTAGTAGCCCGCCATACCCAGCATGGTGGCCGCTGTGCCCACGCCAATACGCGCCTCGTTCATCATGTGGAACATGCAGCGCAAGCCCTCGCCGGGCTTGCCCACCAGATACCCAACGGCGCCAGCCTGGCCGTCCACGGGGTACTTGCCTTCGCCAAAATTCAACAGCGTGTTGGTGGTGCCGCGCCAACCCAGTTTGTGGTTCAAACCGGCCAGCGCCACATCGTTGCGCACGCCGGTCAGCTCGCCCTGCTCATTGACCAATTTTTTGGGCACCACAAACAACGAAATACCCCGCGTGCCCGCAACCAGCTTGCCATCCGGTCCCGGAATCTTGGCCAACACCAGGTGAATGATGTTTTCCGTCAGCTCATGCTCGCCGGAGGAAATCCACATCTTGTTGCCGCGCAGGCGAAAGCGCGGGCCTAGTGAATCTTGCTCCCACAGCACATAACCATCCGCGCCTACCGTATGGGCCGCGTCAGCGGCTCCCGCAGGAGCCTCGTCAGGCACTGCCCGGGTAGTGATGTCGCTGAGCGAAGAACCCGCCTGCGGCTCGCTCAAACACATGGTGCCCGCCCAGCGCCCTGAAAACTCGTTACGGGCAAACACCGCCTTCTGCTTGTCGGTGCCATGTGCCATCAAGAGCGAGGCGTTGCCCGAGGTCAGCATGTTGGAGCCAATGCCCACCGACGCGCAGGCAAAGAACGCGGTCGCTGCAGCCTCCACGGTGTAGGGCAGCTGCATGCCACCCATGTCGTAGTCTTGCGCCGCACTGAGTAAACCCGAGCCGACGTAAGCCGCATGCGCGTCATGGGTGGCTTGCGGCAAGATGACCTTTTCGCCATCAAACTGCGGCTCCTGCGTGTCGATCAAGCGGTTAAACGGTGCATATTTTTCGCGCGCAATGCGCTCGCTGGTGTCCAGCACGGCGTCAAAGGTTTCACGGTTATGGTCAGCGAAGCGGGCGCGCTGGTTCAGCGACTCGGCCTGGAGCCAGTTGTAGAGCAAAAAATCAAGGGTGTTGCGTAGTGACATTTCGAGTGGAAACCGGGTTGAATCGCTGATGTTCAGCGTACCTTTCCATCGTGCTTTAGTCGTCCGATGGTTTGGCTAATTTAGCTAGTTTGGCAATCGTGCCTTGCGCCACAGCACACAGCTTTTCAACACCATTGCTGACGATGAAGACATCACAGCGGCAAACCGCCTGGCTGCTGCCAACATGCACGGCGTGCGCTCGAGCGATCAACAACTGACCAATCGCCGGGCGCACGTAGTTAATCTTGAATTCCGAGGTGACAGCCATCCCACCCAAAGGAACACCGCCTGCATAAGTCAGCGCGTTGTCGGCAGCGTAGCTAACAATACCGCCGTGTACAAAACCGTGCTGCTGAAGCAAGCTGGCTGTTATCGGTATCTGCAGCTCACAGGTGCCCGACGTCAGCGCAGTCAGACGCGCACCGATCAGTACGCTGAAAGGCTGCGCCGCCAAGACGGCTTGACCCATGGCCAGCGTGGCTGCTTCATCCATAGGTCTTGATCACAGAACTTCAAACACCCCAGCCGCCCCCATGCCACCACCAATGCACATCGTCACGCAAACCCGCTTGGCTCCGCGCCGCTTGCCTTCAATCAGTGCATGGCCCGTCAAACGCTGGCCAGACACACCGTACGGGTGACCCACCGCAATCGCGCCACCGTTGACGTTCAAACGATCCGCCGGAATGCCCAGCTTGTCGCGGCAATAGATCACCTGCACGGCGAAGGCTTCGTTCAATTCCCACAGGTCAATGTCGTTGACAGTCAGGCCCAAACGCTTCAAGACTTTGGGCACAGCGTAGACCGGACCGATACCCATTTCGTCTGGCTCGCAACCGGCCACCGCAAAGCCAAGGAAGCGGCCCAGGGGCTTCAAACCTTTTTTGCTGGCATAGTCTTCGCTGACCACCACGCAGGCACCTGCACCGTCTGAGAACTGGCTGGCATTGCCGGCCGAGACCACACCGCCGGGCACGGCGGGCTTGATGCTGCTGATGCCTTCTTTGGTGGTGCCCTCGCGCAGGCCTTCGTCAGCGCTGACGGTCACTTCTTTGGTGCGCAGGCCCATCACCGGGTCGGCCACACCGGCTTGCACTGTGATGGGGGCAATTTCGTCATTGAACTTGCCCAGTGCTTGTGCTGCACAGGCTTTTTGCTGGCTAGCCGCACCGTATTCGTCCATCACATCACGGCCAATGTTGTAGCGCTTGGCCACTTGCTCAGCGGTTTGCAGCATGTTCCAGTAAATCTCGGGCTTTTTCTTCATCAAGGCTGGGTCGCTCAGCATGTGCTGGTTCATTTCTTGTTGCACGCATGAAATGCTTTCCACGCCACCGGCCACATACACATCGCCTTCGCCGGCAATGATGCGTTGAGCCACCATGGCAATGGTTTGCAGACCCGAAGAACAAAAACGGTTCACCGTAGCGCCCGAGACGGTGATCGGGCAGTCAGCCATCAGCGCGATCTGGCGGGCGATATTTGCGCCGGTGGCACCTTCGGGATTGGCACAGCCCATCAGCACGTCTTCAATGTCATTGGCGTCGATCCCGGCACGCGCAATCGCGTGACGGACCGCGTGGCCACCCAGGGTGGCACCGTGGGTCATGTTGAAAGCGCCTTTCCAGCTTTTGGCAAGCGGCGTGCGAGCGGTAGAAACGATGACGGCTTTGGACATGGAAGGCTCCTGAAAAAAAGTGGCTTAGGTTTTTGCAGCTGTTTGCGACAGCAGGCGGTGATAAAAGCGAACCATCTCCACCAGATTGGCGGAGGCGATGCGTTCGTTGGTGCCATGAAAGCGGCTTAAATCTTCGGGCTTGGCTCGCACCGGCGAGAACCGGTAAATGTGGTCACTGACCGCCGTGAAGTGGCGTGAATCGGTGCCACCAATCATCAAACCTGGTGCGACCAAGGTGCCTGGAAACACTTCGCGCACGGTGCGGTTGATCAGTTGATAAGAGCTCGATTGTGTGGGCGACACCGGCGACGGGTCAGCCGCACCCGGCAGCGCATACAACTCAAATCGCTCGCTCACGGTACGTGATTTCACATGCGCCATCATGCTGGCCACCGAGTCCCCCGGCAGCATGCGAAAGTTGACCGTAGCCTCTGCCATGCCGGGCAGCACATTGTCTTTGTTGCCCGCGTTCATCATGGTCAGCGCCGTGGTGGTACGCAGCATGGCATGTGTGCTGGCCCCTTTTTCGAGCTGGCTTTGCACCACAGGGGCAAACAGCCACAGGTTGGTCAATGCCATACGGCTGAAGCCATCCATTTCGGGCCCAATCGTGTCAAACATCTCGCGCGCCACGCCGCGTATACCTGCAGGTAATTGGTCATCTTCCAGGCGGCGCAACGTGGCGCTCATCATGGCAATGGCACTGGTTCCTTTGGGCGGTGGCATGGACGAATGGCCGGGTGTAGCCGGCACTTTCAGCACCACCGACAAGTAGCCCTTCTCAGCAATACCAATGAGCGCGGCGGGTTTGCTCAAGCCTTTCAAAATGCCATCGGTGATCAGCAGCCCCTCATCCATCACAAAATCCAGCTTGACGTTGCGAGACTGCAGCAGCTTGGCGATTCGCTGCGCCCCACGCAGGCCGCCCACCTCTTCGTCGGCTCCAAAGGCCAGGTAAATCGTCTGCTTGGGCTTGAAGCCACTGGCCAACAGCAGCTCGACGGCCTCCAACTGAGCGATCAAATTACCCTTGTTGTCCCAGGCACCACGTCCCCACACAAATCCGTCTTTCACCTCGCCCGCAAAAGGGCTGGCTTGCCAGTCTTTTTCGGTGCCCGGTGCAACGGGCACCACATCTTGGTGGGCCAGTAGCAAAACGGGTTTGGCCGCCGCATCAGTGCCCGCCCAGGTATAGAGCAAACTGAGATCGCCCACCACTTCACGCTTCAGCGTGGCATGGGTTTTAGGGTATTGCTGGGCAATGTAGTCGTGCAGCTTGCGAAATTCCGCTGCGTTTTGCGCAGGATCTGTTTGGCTAGAGACGGTTTGCAGGCGGATGGCACCGGCCAAGCGTTGCGGCGCGCCTGCTTCGTCCACCGCCAGCGCAGGAGCAGGCGGCACATCGAGCTGGCGCGAGCCCTGGCGCAGGGTGTTGATGACCACGACCGCGACCAGCAGTAGCAACAAAGCCAACAGCCCTAGCAATATGCGCTTGATCATGGTGGTGGCCTGGTGGTCCGGCAAACGGCGTTTAGTTAAAAGTTTTGCCCTCAGCAGCCAAACGTGCCAGCAGTGGCGCAGGCTGCCAGAAAGCGGCGTCGTCCAGCGGGTTCTTGGCAAAGCGATTCATGCTTTGAACCACGTTGAACAAGCCCACCTGGTCGGCATAGTGCATCGGGCCGCCACGGTAGATCGGGAAGCCGTAGCCAGTCAGGTACACCATGTCGATGTCGCTGGCTTTGGATGCAATGCCGTCTTCCAGAATATGTGCGGCCTCGTTGACCAGTGAATAGACCAAGCGCTGAACAATTTCGTCGTCAGAAATCTTGCGTGCCTTGATGCCTTGTGCTGCGCGGTGGTCGTCAATCATTTTGTTGACCACGTCGCTCGGAATCGCATCACGCTTACCCACTTGGTAGTCATACCAGCCCGCGCCGGTTTTCTGGCCGAAACGGCCCATTTCGCACAGCAGGTCTGCAGTTTTGCTGTACTTCATGCCTGGTTTTTCAATGTTGCGGCGCTTGCGGATGGCCCAGCCAATGTCGTTGCCGGCCAAATCGCCCATGCGGAACGGACCCATAGCAAAACCAAATTTTTCGACCGCGCGATCGACCTGCGCTGGGGTGCAGCCCTCTTCGAGCAAAAAGCCCGCCTGACGGCTGTACTGCTCAATCATGCGGTTGCCGATGAAGCCATCGCACACGCCCGAAACGACTGAGGTTTTCTTGATCTTTTTGCCCATGGCCATGACCGTGGCCAGCACATCCTTGGCGGTTTTTTCACCGCGCACCACTTCCAGCAACTTCATCACGTTAGCCGGGCTGAAGAAATGGGTGCCCACCACGTCTTGTGGGCGCTTGGTGAAGTTGGCAATGGCGTTCACGTCCAGCGTGGAGGTGTTGCTGGCCAGAATCGCACCAGGCTTCATCACCTCGTCGAGTTGTTTGAACACAGCTTCTTTTACGCCCATTTCTTCAAACACCGCTTCGATCACGATGTCGGCATCTTTCAAGTCGGCGTAGTTCAAGGTGGTCGTCAACAAGGCCATACGCTGGTCGTATTTGTCTTGCTTGAGCTTGCCTTTTTTGACCTGTGACTCGTAGTTCTTGCGAATGGTGGCCACACCGCGGTCCAGCGCGTCCTGCTTCATCTCCAGCATCTTGACCGGGATGCCCGCGTTCAAGAAGTTCATGGAAATACCGCCACCCATCGTGCCGGCGCCAATAACCGCTACAGATTTGATAGCTCGTTGAGCCGTATCTTCAGGCACATCGGGTATTTTTGATGCTGCACGCTCAGCGGCAAAAATGTGGCGCAACGCACGGCTTTCGGGGGTCCACATCAAGTTGATGAAGATGTCACGCTCGAACGCCATCCCGTCGTCAAACTTCTTCTTGGTGGCGGCCTCCACGGCATCGACGCATTTGAGGGGCGCAGGAAAGTTCTTGGACATGCCGCCCACCATGTTGCGGGCAAACTGAAAGTAAGCGTCGCCCAACGGGTGTTTGCAAGGCATGGTGCGCACCAGCGGGAAAGCGCTGCCGTCTGCATGCTTGGCGGCCATCTCTTGTGCAAAAGCCAGCGCTTCTGTGGCCAGCGATTCGGCCGACGCTGCCATTTTGTCGAACAACTTTTGGCCTGGCAGCATGGCGAGCATTTCGCTTTTCACGGGTTCGCCACTCACAATCATGTTCAGCGCGGTTTCCACACCCAGCACGCGCGGCAGGCGCTGCGTACCACCAGCCCCCGGAATCAAGCCCAGCTTGACTTCAGGCAGCGCCACGCTGCAGCCAGGCGCGCAAATGCGGTAGTGGCAACCCAGCGCCAACTCCAGGCCACCGCCCATGGCGACAGTGTGGATGGCGGCGATGACGGGCTTGGATGAATTTTCGACGGCGGAGATGACGCTGAGTAGATTGGGTTCAGCCAGGGCCTTAGGGCTTCCAAATTCCTTGATGTCCGCACCACCAGAGAACGCTTTGCCAGCACCAGTGATCACGATGGATTTCACCGCCGCATCGGCATTGGCTTTCGCCAATCCGTCTGTCAGACCTACGCGGGTGGAAAAACCCAGGCCGTTGACGGGTGGGTTGTTCATGCTGATCACGGCTACGTCGCCGTGAACTTTGTATTCGGCCGTCATAAAAGTCTTCCTTTAGGGTTCAAAAAATCAGGAAAAGAACGAACGTTCGATTTTTGTATTTTAGAAGCCCCAGGTGTCATGAGCGCTTCGAAATGGCTCCAAATTGTCTCCGCTGGGACAAGCTGGAACACTAAACCTCCAGCCATTCCCTGCGAATGTACGCGTCGGCGCGCAGGCTGTCGGGTGTGCCGTGAAACACGATGCTTCCATGGCCCATCACAAGGGCGCGATCTGAAATGTTCATCGCAATCGTCAGCTTTTGCTCGATCAGCAGCACCGAAATGCCGCGCGCCTTCAGGGTCTTCAAGTACTGGCCAACAAGCTCCACGATCTTGGGTGCCAAGCCCTCGGTGGGCTCGTCAATGATGATGAGATCGGGGTCGCCCATCAGGGTGCGGCACAAGGTGAGCATTTGCTGCTCGCCGCCGGAGAGCACGCCCGCTTCGGTGTGCTGGCGTTCTTTTAAACGCGGGAACATCTGGTACATGTCGTCAAACGACCAACGGCCTTTTTGCTTGCTGCTTTTTTGCCCCAGGAGCAGGTTTTGCTCAACGGTCAGTGTGGGGAATATGTCGCGGTTCTCGGGCACATACCCAATGCCCAGATGCGCCACTTCATAAGCTTTCTTGCCCGTGATAGTTTGACCTTTCCAGACAATGCTGCCGTCGCAGTCAACCAGCCCCATGATGGCTTTGGCGGTAGTGGACCGGCCTGAGCCGTTGCGTCCCAGCAGGGCCACGATTTCGCCCGCGTTGACCTCAAATTCGACACCATGCAAGACATGGCTTTTGCCGTAATAAGCGTGCAGGTTTTCAATTTTCAGCAACATGGTTTAGGGCGTGTTAATAATCATTTTGCGAAATGCGTTGCGGATCAAAAAGGTTCTGCGCAAGGCGCGAAATGCAGCCGGGGTATCCCCCGGCAAGGCTTCGCAACGCCGCGCAGCACCTTTTTGGCCGCAACCCCAAGGGAGCGGGGTGAAAACAGCGCCACTCGTCGTTGCGTTTCTAGGCAAGGCTCCAGCCTTGCCGTCGTCACACGCCTAGATTGGCGCTGTTTTGACCCCGCTCGCAATCGAAAAATGATTGTTAACACGCCCTAATGCCCTCCAGCTTGTTGGTCGGCCACCGAGGATCCCAAATAGGCTTCCTGCACCCGCTGGTTGGCACGCACCGCCTGTGGCTCGTCAAATGCCAGCACTTCACCGTACACCACCACCGCAATTTTGTCGGCCAAGCCGAAAACAACACCCATATCATGCTCAACGGTCAGCAGCGTTTTGCCAACCGTCACTTCTTTAATGAGACTGATAAACCGGGTGGTTTCTGACTTGCTCATACCGGCCGTGGGCTCATCGAGCAAGATGACGTTGGCACCTCCGGCAATCGTGATGCCAATTTCCAGAGCGCGCTGCTCGGCATAGGTCAAATTCATCGCCAGCACATTGCGCTTGCGATCCAGTTTGATCATTTGCATCAACTCGTCGGCGCGTTGATTGGCATCGTGCAAATTTGCTAAAAACTTCCAGAACGAATATTTGTAGCCCAGGCTCCACAAGACCCCGCAGCGCAGGTTTTCAAACACGCTGAGCTTGGGAAAGATATTGGTGATCTGAAAACTGCGCGACAGCCCCAAGCGATTAATTTCGTAAGGCTTTTTGCCATCAATCCGCGCGCCATTGAGCAGCACTTCACCACTCGTGGGCGCAAATCGCCCGCTTATCAAATTGAATAACGTGGATTTACCGGCACCGTTGGGGCCAATCACCGCAATTCGCTCACCAGGTTTAACCGCCAGATCGACACCGCGGATGATTTCGGCTTTTCCAAAGCTTTTACGCAGGGCTTTGAGTTCAAGCGCATAGGGGGTTGTCATGCTGCAGCCTCCCGACGTTTGATTTCTTTCTCGATCTGTTCTTGAATCTCACCCCATTGACGGGAAAACTGCCTTCGGGTCACTTCAAACAGCCCTAAACCGACCAGCAATACAAACCCCGCACCAAACCAGCTGTTCAGGCCTTTGGCGTCGAGCGTGACGCCCATGAAGTTCATCTGTCCCCCCAAAGCAGAGTTCAATTGCAAGTGGTAGATCATTTCAATCATCGCGGCGGCACCGACCAAGACCACGAGACCCGTTACCGACAACGCCAGATAACTCACCCACAGTTTTCGCAAATGTCCGAATGCTGCCACGCGCACATTCATCATGATCAAACTGGCGATGCCGCCGGGCGCAAACATCACCATGAACAGGAAAACCAGACCCAAATACAACAACCATGCCTTTGTGAATTCACCCAGCAGCACGAAAGCCAATACCATCAATATCGCGCCAATAATGGGGCCAAAAAAGAAAGTGGCACCACCCAGAAAGACAAACAACAAATAAGCACCAGATCGCCCGGCACCCACCACTTCTGACGTCACAATTTCAAAATTGAGCGCTGCCAGACCACCCGAGATGCCAGCAAAGAAACCGGCAATACAAAAGGCGAAAAAACGAACCTTTTGCGTGTCGTATCCCACAAACTCAACGCGCTCTGGGTTGTCACGCACAGCATTCAGCATGCGGCCCAAGGGCGTCAGGGTGAAGGCGTACATCAGACCCGTACACACGAAGGTGTAAATGGCGATCAGGTAATACAACTGAATTTGCGGGCCGAATGTAATACCCAAGGGTTTGTCGCCTGCCACACGGTTGCCTGAAATACCGCCCTCGCCTCCGAAAAATTCGGGAAACATCAGCGACATGGCCCAAACCAATTCACCCATGCCCAAGGTAATCATGGAAAACGTGGTGCCCGCTTTCTTGGTCGTCACCCAACCAAATAAAAACGCAAAAAACAAACCACTCAAGCCGCCCACCAGTGGAATCAGACTGACGGGTAGTGGCACGCTGCCCTTGCTGACCATATTCAGGGTGTGAATTGCTAAAAAAGACCCTAAACCAGAGTAAACGGCATGGCCAAAACTCAACATGCCGCCCTGCCCCAGCAGCATGTTGTAGCTCAGGCACACAATGATGGCGATGCCCATCTGGCTGAGCATGGTGTGGCTGAGCGAGCTGGTAAACATCAGCGGCACAACCGCAAGCACCAGAGCAAATAGTCCCCAAATCAGCAGGCGCCCAATATTGAAGGGCTTGAATTCGTAATGTGTTGCAGACATATTCTTATCCTTCCCGCGTGCCCAACAGGCCCTTGGGGCGGAATATCAATATCAACACCAAAAACAGATACGGCATGATGGGCGCGATCTGGCTGATTTTGAGTTTGAAGAGCGCATAACCGAAAGTATCTGGTGTGATTGCGGTGCCAACCGATTTGGCAATACTGACCAGTGAGGTATCAATACCCACCGCAAAGGTCTGGATGATGCCAATCAGCAGCGACGCGACAAAAGCGCCTGACAGCGAACCCATGCCGCCCACCACCACCACCACGAAGATGACGGAACCCACCGTAGCCGCCATGCCAGGCTCGGTCACGAAGGCATTGCCACCAATCACACCGGCCAAGCCCGCCAGCGCAGCACCACCGCCAAACACCAGCATGAACACACGGGGTACGTGGTGCCCCAATGACTCCACCGTGTCCGGGTGCGTCAAGGCAGCTTGAATCACAAGCCCAATGCGGGTGCGCGTGAGTAGCAACCAAATTGATAGCAGCATGAGCAAGGCCACGCCCATCATGAAGCCGCGGTACATCGGAAACTGCGTGCCATACAAGGTGAACAACGGACCATCCAGCTCGGCGGGAACCCGGTAGTCCACCGAGCCACGGCCCCACACCAATTGCACCAACTCCACCAGCACGTAGCTCAGGCCGAAAGTAATGAGCAGTTCGGGCACATGGCCAAACTTGTGCACGCGGCGCAGGCAGTATTTTTCAAAGCCTGCGCCCAGCAGACCCACCAGCAGCGGAGAGATCAGCAAGGCAGGCCAGAAGCCAATCAAGGTCGTGGTGGTGTACGCAAAGTAGGCACCCAACATGTAGAAACTGGCATGCGCGAAGTTGAGCACGCCCATCATGCTGAAGATCAGCGTGAGCCCCGAACTGAGCATGAACAGCAACAGGCCGTAGCTCAGGCCGTTTAGCAGGGATATAGTGAAAAATTCCATGACGCTCCAGTCGGCTGGATCAATAAAAGTCGCTGGCAAGCGGTTGGCAACGGTCTGAGCTTCAAATGCTACTTACAAGCCAAATCGGGTTCCAGCCCTTGTAGATACTGCTCAAACAGCTATAAAAATAGGAGTATCACAGCTCAAACGGGGGGTTGCGCAACTCAGGCAACCGCTACCCGTTTGACATCAACCGATCAGCTTGGCCGCTTCATCTGGCATGAAGTAGGCGTTGAAGCCACATACGGCTCCATTTGCTTGACCACGGCGAAGTTAAAACCGGTGTTTTCCTCGCTGTACGGATCTTTGGCTGTGGCTTTGGTCCACTTGCTGATGTACATGTGCTGCTGCAACTGGTGATCGGCCTTGCGCATTTCGGCTTCGCCACTGATACCCTTGAACTTCATGCCGCTCATCGCCGTTGCCACCTTGACAGGGTCCGTGCTCTTGGCGTTGGCCATGCCCTGGGCCAACATGCTGATGCCCAGGTAGGTCTGGAAGGTGTAGAAATCGTCGTTGAACTTGGCTTTGAATTCATTGCGCAGGGTGCGCAGATCGCCTGTGAAGTTCGAGTGGCTGATCGCCACCTGGCTGACGTTCATGTCTTTACCCTGGGCTAGCGCTGTGGGTGTACCCGTTACCCCGGCGTAATAGGCATACACAGGCATATTCATGCCTGCATCGTTCAGTGCCTTGACCAACAAAGTCATGTCGGTTCCCCAATTGCCAGTGACGATGGTGTCGGCACCACTGGCCTTGATCTTGGCCACATACGGAGCAAAGTCTTTCACTTGGCCTAGCGGGTGCAACTCGTCACCCGCAATTTTCACGTCAGGGCGCTTGCGGGCCAAGGTCTCCTTGAAATACTTGGAGACTTGCTGACCGTGCGCGTAGTTCTGGTTGATCAGGTAGACGTTTTTGACCTTGGGCTCGTCTTTCATGTAGCTAGTCAGTGCTTCCATCTTCATGGAGGTGTCTGCGTCGAGGCGGAAGTGCCAGAAGCTGCACTTTTCGTTGGTCAGGGCTGGATCGACGGCCGCGTAGTTGATGTAGACCACCTCTTTGCCGGGGTTGCGCTCGTTGTGTTTGCTCACGGCATCGGAGATAGCTGCTGCAGCGCCGGAGCCATTGCCCTGGGTCACATAACGATAGCCCTGGTCGATGGCGGCTTTGAGCGAGTTCAGACTTTCCTGTGGGGAGCCTTTGTTGTCGAACCCGACCACTTCGAACTTCACACCGGCCGGGTTCTTGGCTCCGTTGAGCTTTTCAGTGACGAACTGCCAGCTCTTCAACTGGTTCTGTCCCACGTTGGCAAACGGACCCGAGAACGGGTCGATGTGCGCGATTTTCACGGTCTCGCCTTTTTGGGCAAATGCCGCGCCAGCGCAAGCCATGATTGCTGCAGCAGCTAGGGTTTTAGTAGCAAAAGTCATCAAACAACTCCAAGGTCAAAGGGATGCCGCAGAGTACAAGTTTTGTGCACTGCAACGCTCAGGGAATGCCCTAGGCGTGTTGCGTTGGAGACTGGTGACTCAATGACCCCGAATTTGACCTATCGCCGCAGCAGATTTTTCAGCGCGTTTTGCAAGCGGCGCGCACTGGCTTCGTCGTGCGCGGTTGCCAAGACCTTGGCGGCGTCCTGGCCCCAGGTTTCTGCCGGTGTGGCGGCGTTGCGCTGGGTCAACATTTTCAGTTGCAGCGCTCGCCTGGCGTTGATGTGTTCGGCCGGTGTGGGTGCCTCGCTGGCCATCTCCAAGCGAAGCAAGGCTTCGGAGGCATCTCCAGACGCGTCTTTGGCAATGGCCTGGCTCCAGGCGGTGCGCATCGCGGCGGGGACAGCACGGCCCAGCTCCTGGCTGCTAGGCACAGCATCGGCTGAGCGTTGCTGCCAGGCGTTCAATAAGCCCGTCAATGACTCACCGTGGGCTTGGGCGGCCAGCTTTTTGAGGGCCATCTCGGCATGCTCCAAGGCCTCTCGCTGGGCGCGGAAAGCTGAGTCACCCAGTCGTGGCGCGTCTGACGCGGGGCCTCTGTCTGTCCATCCACCACGATCGCCGCCGCGGTCACCACGGCCTTCAGGCCGAAACGGCTCGAAGCGGTTGTCACCGGAGGGGCGCGGGCCACGGGCATCACCGCGGCCACCGGCGCCTGCGCCGGGTGGGCCTTTTCGATCACCAAACTTGCCGCCGCGTGCAGCTTGCGTGGGCTCGGCCTTTTTCTGTCCGGGACGGTCGTCACCGCGCATCGCCACAACAGGCTTGGCTGCAGGCTTGACGGGCGCTGGTGGTATTGCGGGTTGGTCTTGTTCTGGCGCGGGCGGGGCCGAATCGTCCGGGCTTGCCGACGCGTCAGCCGCTTGCGGTGCGTCGAGCGCTTGAGATGTAGCTGTTGAATCTGTTGAATCAACAGCAGCAGGCGCTACGTTTTCAATAGCTGCTTGAGCAGTATTTTCAAGGGCTACAGCCTGTTTTGCTTCATTTTCTGCTGTTGTTGCCACGTTTTGGGCAACCACGGCCTGGGCTTGTGCCTGGCCACGCAATGCGGCCTCCAGGCCGGCAATGGCCGCGCGAATACGCCCGGCATCACCGCTGGCGTTGGCTGTTTCCAATGTTTTGGCAGCATCCAGCACCATGCGATCGCGCTCGCCCAACGCCGCGTCGGCTTTGGATCTTTCTTCAGTTTTGCGATTGAAAGCGTCGTCAATCGGCTTACGAAACGCATCCCACAGTTTTTGCTCTTGCCTGCGCTCCACCGGTACATGCTGTGCCTCGGCTTGCCAACGCTGCTGCAAAGCGCGCACCGCGTCGATGCGCATCATGGGCGCGGCACCTAGCGCAACGGCCTCGTCAATCATCGCGTGGCGACGTGCCAAGCTTTGCGTTTGCATGGCCAGAAGAGGCGCGGCAGCGTGGTCGAGCACTTGTTTGAACTGCGGTTGCAGCTCGGCAAAGGCTTTTTCGCTGAGGTGCCCGGCATCGCGCCAGCGCGCTTCAAACTGGCCCAACACGCGGTTAAAGCCTTTCCAGTCACCGTCTTTGGCAGTGGCGTTGTCGGCGGCGAAGGCCTTGATCTCTTCGATGAGCTCCAGGCGGTGCGCTTTGTTCTCGGCGGCTTCGGCTTTGACCTTGTCCAGCCACGCCTCCACAATCTTGTAGGCCTCGTTGCAGGCATCGTCAAAGCGTTTCCACAACCCATGATTAGGCGGGCCGCCCTGGTCGGTCTGCTTCCACTGGTCGCGCAAGTTGCGTAGCGTTTCCTGCATCTTGCGGCCACCGAAACGGGGGCGGCGCAGGGCGGAAACGTGATGCAAGTGCAACGTATGTTCGGGTTCGGCAGGCGCTGGGGGGGTGAGTTCTGCCGTCGGATCTGTGGTCTCCGGCGTGACCACTGCTAACGTTTCAGGAAAGGCTTGCGCCGCAACTTCTGTCTGTTCCGTGTCAGCAGGCATCTCAACGGCTTGCACACCCGTGACCTCACCCGTAACCAGCTCTGCAACTGCGTCTGCGGCGTCAGCTTTCATCCGTTCCGCCCGATCCTTGCGCGGCGCGCGCGGCTGCACCGTCTCAAACAGGTCTTCCGCCTTGGCCACCAACTCCTGGCGCAACTGGTCTGCTCGCCAGCGCTGCCAACCCTCCAACTCGCCGGCCGCACCCAGGGCGGTATGCGCCTGATGGTCCAGTTTGCCGTCGATGTTGCGACCATGCTCCTTGAGCGCCGCACGCAAGGCGTTCGCAGCGCCAGCACTTGCCTTGCCATGTCCTTGAGCAATTTCCTGCTCTAATTTTTGTAGCGCATCGTGCACGGCTTTATTGCTCTGCGCACGTATTTCGGGATCAATTTTGGGTTTGCTTGGTGAGGCGGGAGCGGGTGCCACTACGCCCCGTACGGCACGCAACTCGTCAGCCCATACGGGTACTGGGGGCAGCGGCGCGTTGAAATCATCCGCCGCCGCCACGGCCTGCGCCAAAGCCGATTGAAAGGCCTCCCACACCACATTCAATTGGGTGGTGGACGACTCCAGCAGTGGGGCAAACTTAGCGTCGATGCTGCTCCAGTTGGCGTCAGCCGGGAGCACCTGTGCCTGGCTTTGCCAATGCGGCACATCGTTTCCGAGCGCCTCGAAGGCCGTCTGCGCATCGCGCCACGGCTTTGTCGACAACAACTCAATGCGTTGAGCCAGCAGCACCGCGGCCTCGCGCTGCACCTGCACGCGGTGCTGCAAATCTTCAATGCCCTTGATACGTGCCGCAACTTGCACTTTCAAACTTGCGAGCGGCTCACGGGACAGCGGTGCGCCTGCCTTCGCGGCATCTCGCTGCCAAGCCAGGGCGTCTGCAATATTGAGCTTGGTGGCATCCAGCAGATGCTGGGCTTTAGCGGCCCATTCAACGGCGATGCCTTCCTGATTCTTTAGCCGCTTGATCTCGTCCAACTTTTCACGCAGCAGCTTCGCAGCGCCCTTGTCGCGACCGCTGAGGTCTTTAAACACGTCCTGCATTTGCTCTGCAGACGGACCTGTAGCCAGCCACTCCCGTACGCGGGCCGCGCGCTCGCCCGAGGTAGGGGCAGAAAAAGCACCGCCGGTCAGTGCGTCAAGAGGATGGAGGTCGGATTTGGAGTTGGCTGTAGTCACAAGCTATTTTTCTAGGGGAACAAATTGAAGGGGCGTATTTTCACCGCTAAATGGTGTCGGTCTTCCGAAGCTGAACAGGTCCGGGGCGGTTGAGGGAAATCTCGGCATAAAAATGAACCTGCACAGAATGCAAAAAGCCCGAAGAACTGGTACGCGACCTGTTCTTCGGGCCTGACGGCGGGCACAAGTCCCATGCCGTCTGGGGTCGCACTGCGGGAGATAAAAGTCCCACAGTGCGTAGGAAGCAAAAGATTGCTTCCATGAGGGGGCTGTTGTTGGCGATGAAACCAGTTTTCAGCCAGCGCCTGAATAGGCTCAGGCAGGTGCAATTTAGTCCGATTTGCGGCCGGTTTCAAGCATGTTTTTGTATCAAAACGAGCATCTGATCGGGCGGCCGCTGATTCGCCTCAGACAAACTTTCTTAGAGGCTACTTTCAAAAAACCTAAAAAGCCGGGAAAAATGCCACAAAAGTCGCCAAAAAGTCATTATTTGGAATATTAAATCGATTTGATAGTCTTGACTCGATATTTAGACTCCCTAGAATCCGCCGAACTCTGGCATTGTCGGGGTCAACCCGAATAGCGCTGAGCGTGCTCAAGCGACCGTCGGTTTTCAGTAAGTTGCTGCACCAGCCCCACGCACGGGCATGCAGACAGACCCTCAGCCTTAAAAATTCTGGCTGAGCGCCACCCGCCCTGTTGCCATCGAGCACAGCCCCGCGAGCCAGCGTCATCACAAGGAGTCGCTCATGAGCGTGTTAACCGAGTTCAGTCAAGGACTGCGCACCTTCACCACCGATGTGGTTCAAGGTTTTTTTGAAATCACCCATAACAGCTTTGCCCTGGTTGGCCTGGCCGTCGTTTTCTGTGTCGTCACCCTCACCGCCCGCCCCGACTTGCGTCACAACGGAGAGGTCAAACTCATGGGTTGGTTGCAGCAGCGCCATCTAGTGGCGGCGGAGCCCAGCGAGCCCGTGGAACTCGATGCCATCGACCGCGCCACGGCGACCAACCCGAAAGACCTACCAAAGCAGCAGGCTGCAGTGGCCTATTGGTTGAGTAAAAAATACCGCGTTGCACCTGAGCCCATCGCAGCGCTGGTAGCAGAGGCATACGACCTGGGCGCGTCAACCAAGCTGGATCCCACCTTGATTCTGGCCATCATGGCCGTCGAATCTGGATTCAACCCCTTTGCACAGAGCCCAGTGGGCGCACAAGGGCTGATGCAGGTCATGACCGGCATCCACAGCGACAAATACGCCAACTACGGCGGCAAACTGGCAGCGTTCGACCCCGTCACCAACCTGCGAGTGGGCGTCAAGGTGCTGCAGGAATGCATCAAGCGGGCCGGTTCGGTACAAGCCGGGCTGAAGTTTTACGTCGGCGCTGCCAACATGGAAAACGATGGGGGCTACGCATACAAAGTGATGGCCGAACACGCCCGGCTGCACCAGGTTGCAACTGGCCGTGCCCTACCCCAGCCTGCAGTGGATGCGATTCGCACAACCACCCCGGTTGAACCTCCGGCTGAAAACGAAGAAAAAGTGGCTACCTTGGCCACCTCTTAATTGACCGAAGCGCCGGGTGCTGGGCTACACTCGCAGCGCACGCAACTGGCGATAGGCGCGAACCCCAACTTGGCAGCGCTGACGTGGACTGAAGCAAGGCTGGCTTGTACAAAACCACTGGGAAGCGTGCCGCTGGGCGGCTTGGGCCGTTCCAGTGTTCAGCCGTTCGCCTGGGCAGCCCCTGTATTTGCTATCTGCGCGAAGCTCAGGGTCAACCTTCCTCAAGGACTGCCATGTACAACCGAAACCACCTTATTGAGCAAACAGATCCCATTCTGTGGGCCGCCATTCAGGCGGAAAACGCCCGCCAAGAGCACCACATTGAGCTCATTGCCAGCGAGAACTACGCGTCGCCCGCCGTCATGCAGGCGCAAGGCACGCAGCTGACCAATAAATACGCAGAGGGCTACCCAGGCAAGCGCTACTACGGCGGCTGTGAACATGTCGACATTGCCGAACAGCTGGCAATAGATCGCGTAAAGCAGATTTTTGGTGCCGATGCGGCCAATGTGCAGCCGCACTGCGGGGCTTCTGCCAACGAAGCTGTGTTCTTGGCTTTTCTGAAGCCAGGCGACACCATATTAGGTATGAGCCTCGCCGAAGGCGGGCACTTGACCCACGGCATGCCCTTGAACATCAGCGGCAAATGGTTCCATGTGGTGAGCTATGGTCTGAACGACAAAGAAGAAATTGACTACGACGCGATGGAGCGCAAAGCCCACGAGTCCAAACCCAAGCTGATCATCGCGGGAGCCTCAGCCTATTCGCTGCGGATTGACTTTGAGCGCTTTGCCAAAGTGGCCAAAGACGTGGGGGCGATCTTTATGGTCGACATGGCGCATTACGCTGGCCTGATTGCTGCGGGCGTCTACCCCAACCCGGTTCCTCATGCGGATGTAGTGACCTCTACCACCCACAAGAGTCTGCGCGGCCCACGCGGCGGCATCATTTTGATGAAGAGCCAGCACGAAAAGGCCATCAACAGCGCCATCTTCCCCGGATTGCAAGGCGGCCCCCTGATGCACGTGATTGCAGCCAAAGCCGTGGCATTCAAGGAAGCGTTGGAACCAGGCTTCAAGCTTTATCAGCAACAGGTCGCACGCAACGCCATCGTTGTAGCCGAAACACTGACACAACGAGGCCTGCGAATCGTGAGTGGCCGAACCGAAAGCCACGTCATGCTGGTTGACCTACGCGCTAAATCTATTACTGGCAAGGAAGCTGAAGCAGTACTGGGCGACGCCCACATGACCATCAACAAAAACGCCATCCCCAACGACCCCGAAAAGCCAATGACCACCAGCGGTGTGCGAATTGGTACCCCAGCCATGACAACTCGCGGCTTCAAAGAAGAAGAAGCCCGCCAGACAGCGCATTTGATTGCCGACGTGCTGGACAACCCGCGCGATGCAAGCAACATTACCGCCGTGCGAACCAAAGTCAACGCCCTGACCGCCCGCTTTCCCGTCTACGGCTAGCCCATGAAATGCCCCTTCTGCAGCCACGGAGAGACCCAAGTGGTCGAAACCCGCGTGTCAGAAGAAGGGGATTTCATCCGCAGGCGCAGGCAGTGCGGCAGCTGCGAGAAACGCTTTACAACGTACGAGCGCCCAGATGTCAACTTTCCCGCAGTCGTCAAGAAAGATGGGCGCCGTATCGAGTTCGAACGTCTGAAACTGCGAGGCAGCATGAATCTGGCGCTGCGCAAACGGCCCGTGAGCACTGAGCAGATTGATAGCGCGATCGAGCGCATTGAAGAAAAGTTACTCAACCTGGGCCTGCGCGAAGTGCAGTCTTCACGCATTGGGGAGCTTGTGATGCGGGAGCTGAAGAAGCTGGACAAAGTGGCCTATGTTCGGTTTGCCAGTGTTTATCGAAGCTTTGAGGATGTGGACGAGTTTCGGGCGCTGGTGGAAGAGGTTCGGCGTTAGAAAACTGCTTCACTTGCCGATTTTTGTACCGAAAATGGTCATCTGCCCTTATAAATTAAGCTTTGTTTGCTATCAATTAATGAGCAGCAGGTAGGGCTGGGCAAAATAGGCTTGTTACCAAGCCACCCAAGCGCAGGGCCCACACAAGCAACGCGCGGAGACGACAAGTTCAACCAAACCGGCTATCAGGCGAAAATCGCCATTAGTCCGGTGACACTTGTTACCAACAAGCCGGCGAAGACAATCACAACTACATTTTTAATCTGTATATGCCTGATCTCCACCCAATCGGAAATAGAAACCACGGATTCACGTTGATTGAACTCATGGTGGTTATCAGTCTGCTAGCCATTCTGACCGCGCTTGCAGTACCGAGCTTTCAACAGACGATTGCCTCTACCCGTTTGTCAACTGCAACAAATGAGCTCTACACATCCTTGCTGCAAGCAAAATCGGAAGCGACTCGTCGTGGCACGCGCATGACGGTATGCAAAAGCAGTAACGGTACAAGTTGTACAACTAGCGGATCGTGGAGCACGGGATGGATCGGCTTCGCGGACGCAACCCGAGCCACTGCAACGCCTTCGATTGATGCTGGCGAAACCGTTAGCTTTGTGGTTCAGTCATTGCCTTCTTCCATCGCAATTTCAGGCAATACTAATGTTGTCGACTACGTGTCATACAGCGCCGACGGAAGATCCAAAACTGTTTTAACTGGCGCTTTTCAGACCGGGGTCATCAGGGTTTGCAGTACATCTTCTGCGCTGACGAATAACACACGGGCACGCGATCTCACCATCAGCATTGCTGGCCGAATCACCATCACCAAACCAACCGGAATTACCTCCGCTTGTCCGGCGCTCTGACAGGTATACCTACATGAAGCTTGATCAGTTTTATCCCCGCCGTACCGAGCGTCTTGCCGGACGATCAACAGCACCGCATCAACGTGGTGCGACCCTTATCGAGATATTGGTTTCGGTTTTAATTTTAAGTTTCGGTTTACTCGGAATGGCATCGCTTCAAACCCGCGCACTACAAGGCAATCAAAGCAGCGTTCAAAGGTCTCAAGCCATCATGTTGACTCAATTCATCATGGACGCTATGCGCGTTGACCGGGAAAACGCAAAAGGCGGCAGTTATAACACCGGATACGTCTGCGGTCCCGCTGGTTTTAGCGGCGTAACTTTAGCGCAGAACAATATGCGTGACTGGATTGGCAGTGCGCGAGACACTATGGGCGTCGCTACGGACACCACCACCTGCGGTGCCATTACTTGTAACGACAGCTATATTTGTACGGTTCGTCTGCGCTGGGACGACAGCAAAGCAGGTGGATTGGCCGAACAGGTTATTGAAATCCAGTCTCGGCTATGAGCCATATGGTTATGTCTAGTCATTTTTTAAAATACTCTGTCATGCACAACAATACTCCCAGCCGTCAATCAGTTCGGCGAGCGGTCAGTTCAGGGTTGTCACTCATTGAATTGCTGGTTGCACTGGTATTAGGTATTTTTTTAATTGGTGGCATTTTAAGTGTCTACACCTCAACACAGCAAAGTTTCAGATCCACTGAAAATCTTGCGCGAATGCAGGAGAGCGCAAGGTTTGCATTCGAACAAATGGCGCGTGAGCTGCGTGAAGCGGGTACCAATCCTTGCGGCACCAAGGCTGTTGCCAATGTTGTACGCACGGACCTTGTTCCGCCCACAATATCACCTTGGTGGGCCGACTGGAACAGTGGAACTCTGGTGGGATTTGAGAGCACGGTTGTAGGGGGTAGTGTCAGTTTCGGTACAGCGCTTGGGCAGCGAGTCGTGGGCACTGACGCCGTATCGGTCCTGAGAGCCCAAATGGACGATTCAGACCTTAGAACTATTCAGGCACACAACACCGCCACAACAGCTATTACGCTTGATTCTGTAGCCCGGTACGCCGCGAACGATGTTGTATTGGCTTGTGATTCAGCGTCAGCAGCGATCTTTGAGGTGTGGGCAGTGTCGACAGCAGCGAAGACGATTGAACACAGCGCCGTGGTGCCAACCAATAACTGCAAGAGCAACCTTGGCTGGCCACAACCGGCCAATTGCACCGGAACGGTAAGTAAGCAATTCTCCCCGGGCGGTTTCGTAACCAAGTACGACCCTGGGTTTTGGTATATCGGAATTGGAACGAACAATCGCCGCGCACTGTATCGATTGGCACAGGTGAGGAGAATGGTAGCTGGGGTTAATGTCCAGACAACCGAGGCGCGCGAAATGGTAACGGATGTTCACGATATGCAAATTCAATACCTGGTTCGCGACAAAGACGCCGCATCGGGGTTAGATTTGGCGACAGCCTGGATTAATGCAGATGACGCCATTTTTGCTGCTGCCAGCGGAGCCTGGACCGAAGCAAATATCAAGGAAGTGGTTGCGGCCCGTGTCGCGTTGACGTTTCGCAGCCCCGATGTAGTGGGAACCGACGGCCTGCCACTGGAACGACGCACAGTTTCTGTCATCAGCCTGCGCAGTCGTGAGACGAAATTAAAGTTATGAAAACAAATGCTATGCTTTATTGTCAGACATACAAGCCCCAGCGCTCGCGCGGCGTTGCTTTGGTTATCTCCCTAATTTTGCTGGTCGTGATGACTTTGTTGAGTTTGGCAGCCGTCAGGCTTGTAAGCAGCCAGGAAAAGATGGTTTCGCAAACATACGATCGCACCCTGGCCTTGCAGGCCACTGAGGCAGCGCTTCGCCAAGCAGAGATACTCATTGAGTCTGCCGGTCAGCCCGACCCGCTCGCAGGCGACCCGTGCACCATGATGGGTGCGCCCGTTCAGCTCATGACCTGCGGCGCACCCATCGCATCTTCTACCCCAAGATGGCTTAGTTCCTCATTTGCAAGTTGGACCCCCGGTTCGAGCATTTCCGTAGGCAGCTCCACCACTATCAGCATACAGCCCGAGTATTTCGTTGAATACTTGGGCGGTTCCTTTCCCTGCGGTATTGACCCCAGCTCTGCACCAACTTGCAAACGCTACCGCGTGACTGCACGCGCCACACCAGCAAATGGTCGAGCTGCAACGGTCATGGTTCAGTCTATCTACGCGACTTCGCTTTAAGAGGCAAAAATGTATATCTTTAACAAAATCTTTCCTCGTGGGGTACGCGTGGCTCAAAGCCTCCGCCTGGCTCTGCTTGGCGTATCGTTGGTGGCTGCCGTCAGCACCAGCGCTGTCACAATTCCCAACGCACCGCTCACCGTTCAGCCAGCAGCGAAGGCCATGGTCATGCTCGCGATGGGGCGAGACCATCGACTGTTTTACGAGGCGTACAACGATGCCAGCGACATCGATGGAGACGGCACGCTGGATATTCGGTTCAAACCCGCTATCACGTATTTGGGCTTGTTTGATTCCAATTTGTGCTACACCCACAACAATGGCTCAACCAATGCAGACCTTTTTACGCCAGTTGGCGCAGCTTCTGGTGCGCTAAAGACCTGTAGCGGGCAATGGTCGGGCAACTGGCTGAACTATGCCACCACAAGCCGCATCGATGCACTGCGCGTGGTGTTGTACGGTGGCATGCGAGATACAGATAGTGCATCTCAAACTGTTTTGCGGCGTGCTTATATTCCCCAAGATGCGCATTCCTGGGCAAAAGAATACACCAGCGTGGCTGTTGACAAATACGATATCACCAGCTACACACCGCTTGCCTTGCCCACCACAAACAGAAGGCATTTCTTTGGAAATCTCACGGCAAACTCCGGTACCAATTGCCTCACACTTGATACTTGCAGCAATTTGCCGCCATTGATATCTACCGTACTCAACTCCAACAAACGGGTATGGGAATGGGCTTCAAAAGAACGACCCGTACTAGATGGTTCTCACGGTGGTACCCGTACAGACCGAACCGTGCGGGTGGCAGTCTGTACGTCCACCTTTAACGCTGGTTGCAAGCTTTACCCAACTGGAGCATACAAGCCGGTAGGCACTTTGCATGACTTCGGCGAGAACGAAAGTCTTTTGTTTGGCTTGATGACCGGCAGCTACGACAATAATTTTGCCGGCGGACGCCTGCGCAAAGTCGTTAGCTCTTTCAAGCAGGAGGTGGATCAAGCAAATGGTCAATTCATTTCTGCGTCGGCGGTTATTGTCAATACTATCAACAATTTGCGTATCCGCGATTTTAATAATGGCCGAACCGATCAAATCTACAAAAATGCCATTGGAAACCGAGCTGCCAACGAGGGTGAATATGTTGACTGGGGTAATCCGGTTGCAGAGTTGATGTACGAAGCAGTGCGCTATTTCGCGGGCGCAGGCAGTGCAACCACAGAATACAATAGCAGAGGCACAACAATCGATACTCAAGTGGGTTTACCAATCGCCACCTGGGACAACCCCTACAGCTCAGCCAGCACGGCCAAAGCACCATACTGTGCTAAGGCTAATATTTTAACTATATCGGACACCAACACCTCATACGACTCTGATCAGCTACCCGGCGTCGCATTTCCATCTTCATTTACTGGAACTCTTAATAGCAAACGTAATATCATTACCGGCGTCACCGAAAACTTGAATGTTTTAACGATTGCCAACCAAATATCTGGGGTGGAGGGCGCCAACGTAACGGGCGCCAGATTTATTGGCGAATCAATTGGCACTGCTTCGGATACTGCACCTACCGCGAAGAACGTTATCTCCTTAGGTTCCATACGTGGACTCGCGCCAGAGGAACCCACCAAGCAGGGTGGTTACTACGCCTCATCGGTCGCGCACTATGCCAAGATACACGACCTGCACACTTCGCTGCAAGGCACTCAAACCGTGAATAACTTATTTGTGGCGCTGGCATCGCCACTTCCGAAAATTGAGGCCAAGCTTCCCAATGGCAAAAGCATAAATATTGTTCCTTTCGCTAAATCAGTTGCTGGATTTAGTATTAACAATGCTAAAGGCTCTTACCAGCCGACCAATCAAATTGTGGACTTTTATGTGGAAAGCATTGCCAACTCCGGCTCACCGACACTGGCAACATCCACATGGGCTGATTATGATGCTAGCATTAATGGTGGCCGATATCAGGCCAAATTCCGCATCAACTTTGAAGACGTGGAGCAAGGAAATGACCATGATATGGATGCAATCGTTGAATACACAGTCACGGCCAATGCAAATAACACGCTAGAAGTCGTTCTGAATCCTATTTATCAGGCGGGTGGCGCTTTCCATCGAATAGGTTATGTGGTTTCCGGTAGCAATCGCGACGGTATTTATCTGGTAGTTCAAGATGAAAGTGAAAATCCAACTACGACTCCTCCAACTCCGGATAGTCAATTTAATTCAAGACCATATTTTTTGAATGTACCTCCAGGCCGCAGCCCTGGGTATTGCGAACCAATCATGCCCGTTCCGGTACTCCCTGCCCGGCCGTACCAAGATGACTGCTACCGCTTACCCTTTTTAGGAGCCATCGCGCCTAGCCTTCCGACAACAACCGGGACAACCCCGAGCACGAGTATTAGTATCCAGACTTTCACTTTCAGCAGCACAGCCAACGCCGCTACCTTTTTGAAAGACCCGATGTGGTATGCCGCTAAGTGGGGCGGCTTCGAGGAAACCGCCCCTGCGGTAAATGGCCAGCCTGATCTAGTCAGCGAGTGGGACAAAGACGGTGACGGCGTGCCTGATGCTTACTTCTTCGTGCAGAACCCCACCAAACTAAAGGATTCGCTTCGAAACGCTTTCGCAGCCGCGGCAGCAAACGCCACCAGTGCCAGCAACGTTGCGTCAAACAGTGGCCGTATAGCGGGCGATACGCGAATTTATCAGGCGTCGTTCGTGCCGGTGGATTGGACTGGAAACGTTCTTGCCTTTCCCATTACACTGAGCGGTATCGGGGCTGCCAGTGTATGGCGTGCAAATGAAGAACTGCCATTATGGAACAGTCGGAAAATTTACATGAATACATCGGCGGGTGTCGTTGATACCAGTGCAACAGCGTACTCTTCGTTGCCAATAAGTGATAGAACCTTGCTTGTTAATGATGACACTTATAGATACATTCGGGGCGACAAATCCCGAGAGGTTGTGAATGGAGGTACGCTCAGAAATCGGGCTTCTATTTTGGGAGATATTATTCATTCCTCGCCGACTTATGAGCCTGAAAGCAAAAATCTCTATGTTGGTGCAAACGACGGTATGCTGCATGTTTTTGATGGCGCCAGCGGAGCTGAAAAATTTGCCTTCGTTCCAAACCAAGTTATTCCGAGGTTGAAAAATTTAACAGCGCCTAATTATTCTACTAACCATGAATACTTTGTGGATGGCGACGTACAGGTTGGTTTCAAAATTCTTGAATCAAACAGTAAAAAATACATCTACAGCCAGCTGGGCAGAGGCGGTAAGGGAGTATTTTCTATCGACCCCAGCACGACGATACCCACACTCACATGGGAATATACGCCTATAGGCGGTACCACCACAGGTACCATTACGTCGGCAGCAATTTCGGATAATGGGCTGGGATTGATGATAAGTCGACCTGTTATGGCGTTGCTGAACAATGGAAAGATGGGATTGCTGGTCGGCAATGGGTATAACAGCACGAGCGGGCGAGCGGTTTTGTATATTTTTATTCTCAATCCGAATGGCACGCTGTCGGAGGTCCGAACGATTGACACAGGGGTGGGTGGAGACAATGGTTTGGCCGGCGCTGCGTGGGCAGATGGCGATGGAAACGGCACAGCAGACTACGTATACGCTGGCGATTTGAAGGGCAATGTCTGGAAATTTGATATTAGAGCTGCTTCACCCGCCGCATGGGCCGTGAGCTTTGCAGGCCTACCCTTATTCACAGCCATAAACGCAGCCAGCCAACCTCAACCGATCACTGCGCCAGTCTCTGTCAGGAAGGATACGGCCACTGGCAGTCCGACAAAGGATAAAGTTTTCGTCTTTTTTGGAACTGGCTCTTATTTTCAATCTGGAGACTCTGGCAACACGCAGATTCAAAGTTGGTACGGCATTACGGATGATCTGACTGCAGCTGCCACTCCAATTGTTAATCGAGCCAGCCTCCGAGAACGCCCCATTGCAACAACGGGCTCTGTTGCCGGGCAAACTGTTCGTGTATTTGCAACTGCTACTGCGGGTGACATGTTGGGTAGGCGGGGCTGGTATATTGATCTTAATTCAGCCATTTCGCCGGGCGAGAGAATCGTCGTTCGCTCGCAAATAATCCCAGCCATCGTGCCAGCGTTAATGGTTTCTTCTCTATATCCGGTTACCGACCAGTGCACCGCTGGTGGAGAGGGTTACCTTAACTTCGTCAGTCCATTTACCGGTGGCCGCATTGAGCTGGACCTGATTGATGTGAATAACGACGGATTAAGCAATGCGGCTGACAGGCTCAGTGGTGTATCGGTCAGCTCCATCAAACTCAATGTGGGTGTTCCCACCACACCGCTGTTTTTGGGCGGAGGTGGTGCGCCTACGGTTGGCAGCATCAAACGAACAGACGGCAGCACACTGTTTACGCCAGCTGCGGGTGGCGGACCGGAAGAGCTGCGGTTTTGCGACGGCAATTCCTGCTGCATTGGACCAAATTGCTTGGAGCCTCCTTTGCCACCTTGCACCTCAGGTAAAACAGTAACCGGTGGCAGCAGTGGTATCGGTTCCACTGGCATCGCTTGTGGTGGCACCATTAAAGGTCGTTTGTCGTGGCGCGAAATTTTTAGGGATTGATCATCATGAGCATGAATACAAAACGTTCTGCGCTGGGTTTCACGTTAATCGAGATAATGGTCGTGGTAGCGGTCATCGCGATACTGGCCAGTATTGCCTACCCAAGCTATCAGGAGAGCATTAGAAAAACCCGGCGCGGTGCCGCCACGGGCTGTATGCAAGAGGCAGCCCAGCAAATGGAACGCCGTTACACAACCAGCTTGACGTACAACGCCACGACTACTTTTCCGAGCTTGGGCTGCGAAACCTCCTTGAATGGAATCTACACGCTGGGGTTTGTGGGCGGTGAACCTACGGCTACGACATTTCGAATGAATGCAATACCTCAGGCTGGTCAGACAAATGATGGTTGTGGGACGCTGGGATTGAACCAGTTGGGAGTCAAGACTATATCGGGCAGTAGTCCACATACCGTTGCCACCTGCTGGAAATAGCCTTAGTGAATACTCGTATTGGTAGCTTTCTCGAATAAGTGGTGTTGGATGACCAATTAGGTTGCGCTGCCAGTCTGGCGCTTGCGCATCGTGCTCTGTATCTATCCAACCCGAACCCTCGAGTTGGCTGTCTAATTAAAACTGGGACGGGCCGTGGCGGCGGTCATACGCAACAGGTGGGCGGATCGCACGCCGAGGTCATGGCGCTGCGCGATGCCGCAAGCAAAGGGCTGAAAGTGCAGGGGGCCACTGCCTATGTCACATTGGAACCCTGTTCCCACCATGGCCGCACGCCACCGTGCTGCGATGCATTGGTCGCGGCGGGCATTGGCAAGGTAGTCATTGCGATTCTCGATCCGAACCCGATGGTGGCTGGCCGAGGTGCACAAAAACTGCGTGACGCCGGTATTGAGGTTGAGCTGCTCCGCTCCGATAACGCCGAGGCACAAGCCTCACGCGAACTCAACATCGGTTTTTTCTCCCGCATGATCCGCAAAACCCCCTGGGTGCGCATGAAACTGGCCGCCTCGCTGGATGGAACGACGGCGCTGGGCAATGGGGTGAGCCAGTGGATTACTTCACCTGCGGCACGCGCAGACGGTCACGCCTGGCGCGCGAGGTCTTGTGCTGTACTAACTGGCATTGGTACGGTGTTGCAAGACAGGGCACGCCTGGACGTTCGGCTGGTAGATACCCCACGCCAACCTCATGTAGTGGTGGTAGATAGCGACTTACACACACCAACTGATGCTCCTTTATTCATAGCTGGTCGAGCCGTATTCATATGCTCAAAACGCCAATTTGATGCCCCCTACTTGCTGCGCAAAGCGGAGCTGGAGGCAAAAGGCGCTACCGTCATCGAATTGCCTTCAGACGCCAGCGGCAAAGTCGATTTAGTCGAATTGATGTTGGAGCTGGGGCGCCGGGAGATCAATGAGCTGCATGTGGAGGCGGGGCACAAACTGAATGGTTCTTTGATTCGCGCAGGTTTAGTGGACGAGTTTCTGGTTTATTTGGCACCCAAACTGCTGGGTGTGGGCGCGGGAATGTCCAATCTCGGGCCGTTAACGGAGCTTGCGCAGGCGGTTCCGTTGGCGTTCAAGTCTTGTGAACTGGTGGGGCCAGACCTTCGTATCGTGGCCCGCATTCCGGGGCGGGATGTTTTTTAAGTTCGCCCCTTGAAGCCTTGGCGACGCTATGGGCTCCATGCCTCTGCGAAAATGGCGGGATGTTTACAGGCATCATCACTGGCATGGGGCGCATCGCCGCCGTTACCCCTCTCGGAAATACCGCACAGCACGGCAAGCGTTTGCGCATTGAAGCGCCGCCGGGTTATTTGGTAGACGTTGGGTTGGGCGACAGCATCGCGCTAAACGGAGCGTGTATGACGGTGACCACGTTAGACGCAGCGCAACACAGCTTCACAGTGGACGTATCCGCCGAATCGCTGGACAAAACGGCTGGGCTGGATCGGCCTCAAGCCATCAATCTGGAAAAAGCCTTGCGCGCCAACGACCGCTTGGGTGGACACCTGGTCTCGGGTCATGTAGACGGCTTAGGCAAGGTTCAGTTTTTTGAGCAAGTGGGCGAAAGCTGGGAACTGCGGGTGCTGGCACCCCCGCCGCTCGCCAAATACCTGGCGTACAAAGGCTCCATCACGGTCAATGGCGTGAGCTTGACGGTGAACCGCATTGCCGACAGCGCGCTAGGCTGTGAGCTGAGCATCAACCTGATTCCCCACACGGTACAAAACACCGCCTTGAACACGTTGCAGGCGGGCAGCTCGGTGAACCTGGAAATTGATTTGATAGCACGCTACGTGGAGCGCATGCTCGGTGCAACGACGTCTCCCCCAGTAATCGCACCCCCAGTGGCCTAAATTCTGAAAGGACTCCCCATGACTGCCCTCCCCCACCCATACCCGCACCTGTCCGCCGTGCCCAACTCCACCCCTTCCCCCGTCACCATCTCCCCCGTGCAAGACATCCTGGCCGACATGCGCGCGGGCCGCATGGTGATTTTGGTTGACGAGGAGGATCGCGAAAACGAAGGCGATCTCGTACTGGCGGCTGACCATGTCACACCGGAGGCCATCAACTTCATGGCCCGCTTTGGCCGTGGCCTGATTTGCCTGACGCTCACGCGCGAGCGCTGCGAGCGCTTGCAGTTGCCGCCCATGGTCACACGCAATGGCGGCAAGTATTCCACCGCGTTTACGGTGTCAATTGAGGCCGCCGACGGCGTGACCACCGGTATTTCTGCAGCAGACCGTGCCCGCACCGTGCAGGCGGCCGTCGCAGCCAACGCCACGGCACACGACCTGGTGCAACCCGGCCATATTTTTCCCCTGCAGGCGGTCGACGGCGGAGCCCTGATGCGCGCTGGCCACACCGAGGCGGGCTGTGATCTGGCGCAAATGGCGGGTTGCTCGCCCGCGTCGGTGATTTGCGAAATCATGAATGAAGACGGCACCATGGCACGTCTGCCTGACTTGCAACTGTTTGCCGCCGAACACGGCCTGAAGATTGGCACGATTGCCGACCTGATCGAGCACCGCAGCCGCACCGAGTCGCTGGTCGAAAAAATCGGCACGCGCCAGATCGAGACCGCTTTCGGCACCTTCACTGCCCACGCCTTCAAAGACAAACCCAGTCAGGGTGTGCACCTGGCCCTGGTCCGGGGCCAGTGGACGACTGAGGAAAGCGTGGCCGCGCGTGTGCATGAGCCGCTGTCTGTTCTCGATGCGCTGGAGGTCAACCGTTGCATGCACTCCTGGGGGCTGGACGCCAGCTTGAAGCGCGTGGCGCAAGAAGGCCAGGGCGTGGTGGTGCTGCTGAACTGCGGGGAGAGTGCGGCGCAATTGCTGGCCCAGTTTGAAGGCACAGCCAAAGCAGCCCAGGCCCCCGAGCGCGGTCGCATGGACTTGCGCACTTACGGCATTGGCGCGCAGATATTGCGGGCCTGTGGTGTGCAGAAAATGCGCCTCATGGGCAACCCGCGCCGCATGCCCAGCATGGCGGGCTACGGGCTTGAAATCACCGGGTATTTGACAGCGGCCTGAACGTTCAAAGCACAAGTATTCAAAAAACAAAGGAAAAAGATGTTCATAGCTAACAAGGGATCTACCGGCGCGCTTGACGGCCGCAAGCTGTCGATTGCCATCGTGCAATCGCGCTTTAACCAAGGCATCACCGACGCGCTGGTGACTGCCTGCAAAGCTGAATTGGCGGTGCTGGGAGTGCAGGAAAAGCGCATTGACTTGTACCAGGTGCCCGGCGCGCTGGAAGTGCCGCTGGCCTTGCAGGCGCTGGCCGAGAAAAACAAGTACGACGCGTTGATTGCCCTGGGCTGCATCATCCGCGGCGAGACCTACCACTTTGAGCTGGTGGCCAACGAATCGGGCGCTGGCATTACCCGCGTGTCGCTGGACTTTGAGGTGCCGATTGCCAACGCCATCCTCACCTGCGAGAACCTCTCGCAAGCCGTCGCCCGCCAGACCGACAAGGGCATCGACGCGGCCCGTGTGGCGGTGGAAATGGCCAACTTGCTGGACGAACTGGCATGAGCGACAGCCTGCGCCCCGTGTCGTCCACACCGTCTTCCACCCGTCCACCACGCCAGGTGCGCACCGGCCTGACCAGCACTGGTGTGCGCAAAGCTGCCAGCAAACCGCCGCGCAGCCGCGCACGTGAGTTTGCGCTGCAGGGCTTGTACCAGCACCTGGTGGGGCGCAATGCCGCGCCAGATATCGACACCTTCACGCGCGACCTGTCGGGCTTTAACAAAGCCGATGCGGTTCATTACGACGCGCTGCTGCACGGCTGCATCACGCAAGCCGCTGAGCTGGACGCCTTGATCGTGCCCCTGCTGGACCGCCCCCTGGACCAGATTTCACCCATCGAGCGCGGCGTGATGTGGATTGGCGCTTACGAGTTGCGCCACTGCCTGGAGGTGCCCTGGCGCGTGGTGCTCAATGAGTGCGTGGAACTGGCCAAAGAGTTTGGCGGCACCGATGGGCACAAGTATGTGAATGGCGTGCTCAATGGGCTGGCACCCAGCCTGCGGGTTGAAGAAACCAAGGTAAATCGGCCAGTAGCCCTTATAAAATCTGCTCAAGCAGCTATCAAAAAAGAAGCAGTCGAACCATCGTCAACCGTTGAGCCCATGGCTGACGACGCGGCCTGATCGGCTAAGCACGACACCATGCGAGTCACCGAGCGCGCCCGGCGCGTGGAACCGTTTTATGTGATGGAAGTGGCCAAAGCGGCCAGCGCCCTGGCCGCGCAGGTGGCACACAGCGACAAGCCAATGATCTTTTTGAACATTGGCGAACCCGACTTCACGGCCCCGCCGCTGGTACAAGAAGCCGCTACCCGCGCCGTGCGCAACGGCATCACGCAATACACGCAAGCCACCGGCCTGGGCCCGCTGCGCGAACGCATCAGCGCCTGGTATGCCAGCCGTTTTGGCGTGGCTGTGCCGGCTAGTCGCATCGTGGTCACAGCCGGAGCCTCGGCCGCCCTGCACCTGGCCTGCCTGGCCTTGATTGAGGCGGGCGACGAGGTGCTGATGCCCGACCCTAGCTACCCCTGCAACCGCCACTTCGTCAGCAGCGCCGAGGGCCGCGCCGTGCTGCTACCCACCACGGCGGCGCAGCGGTTTCAGCTCAGTGCGGATCAGGTGCAGGCTGCCTGGAACGCACAAACGCGCGGCGAAAGCTCTGGAAAAACACGTGGCGTTTTGCTCGCCTCGCCGTCCAACCCCACCGGCACCTCGATTGCCCCAGCCGAGTTGGCCCGCATCCACAACCTGGTGAGCCAGCGCGGCGGCATCACGATGGTGGACGAGATCTACCTTGGTCTGAGCCATGACGATGCGTTTGGCCAGACCGCGTTGGCGTTGTCAGACCAGGTCATCAGCGTCAACAGCTTTTCCAAATACTTCAACATGACCGGTTGGCGTCTGGGTTGGCTGGTCGTGCCCGAGGCGCTGGTGCCCGTGATCGAGCGGCTGGCGCAAAACCTGTTTATCTGCCCCAGCACCATCGCCCAGCATGCGGCGCTGGCGTGCTTCGAGGCTGAGAGCCTGGCCGAATACGAGCGTCGCCGTGCGCAGTTCAAGGCGCGACGCGACTTTTTCATCCCGGCGCTCAACGAATTGGGTTTGAAAGTACCTGTTATGCCCGATGGCGCTTTCTATGCCTGGGCAGACTGCTCTGCAATTTGCAGCAAATTGAAAATTGCAGACAGCTGGGACTTTGCCTTCGAAGCCATGAACAAAGCCCATGTCGCCATCACCCCCGGGCGCGACTTTGGCACAGCTGAAACAGCCCGATTCGTGCGTTTTTCTACCGCGAGCTCCATGGCGCACTTGCAGGAAGCTGTGGCGCGGCTGAAAAACTGGTTTGAAAGTACCTGAGGTGGCTGTGTTTGAGTGGCCGGTGCGCGTGTACTGGGAAGACACCGACGCAGGCGGCATTGTGTTTTACGCCAACTACCTCAAATTTTTCGAGCGCGCCCGCACCGAGTGGCTGCGCTCACTGGGCCTTTCACAGCATCGCCTGCGCGAGCAAACGGGTGGATTTTTCGTGGTGGCGCAAACCTCGGTGCGCTACCAGCACCCTGCCCGGCTGGATGACGAACTCATCGTTACCGCTTCGTTGATTGAAATAGGCCGCGCGAGCATGACAATCGTGCAGCAGGCGCTATTAAAGTCAGAGCAAAAAAGGGTCAATCTGTGCGAGGGCAGCATTCGCATTGGTTGGGTCAACGCTGCAACTTTGCGGCCTGAGCGCATTCCCAACCTGATTCTTGACATCCTCCACACATGAACCAAGACCTGTCCATCCTGCACCTTGTCCTCAATGCCAGCATCGTGGTGCAAGCCGTCATGCTGCTCCTGGTGGTGGTCTCCATCACCAGCTGGGCCGCCATTTTCCGCAAGCTGTTTGCCTTGAAGCGCGTCAAATCGCTCAACGATGAGTTTGAGCGCGAGTTCTGGTCGGGCACCAGCTTGAACGACCTGTCTGCCGCTGCCGCGCAAAACGCCAAAACCTCCGGCCCCATGGAACGCATTTTTGCCAGTGGCATGCGTGAATACCAGAAGCTGCGCGAGCGGCGCATCACCGATGCCGGTGCCCTGCTGGACGGTGCGCGCCGCGCCATGCGCGCCAGCTACCAGCGCGAGCTGGACGTGGTGGAAACCAACCTGTCGTTCCTGGCCTCGGTGGGCTCGGTCAGCCCGTATGTCGGCCTGTTTGGCACGGTCTGGGGCATCATGCATGCGTTCACCGGTCTGGCCAATTTGCAGCAAGTCACGCTGGCCACCGTGGCGCCGGGCATTGCCGAGGCGCTGGTCGCCACCGCCATCGGCCTGTTTGCCGCCATACCCGCCGTGGTGGCCTACAACCGCTTTGCCCGCGACATTGACCGTGTAGCCATTCAGCTGGAAACCTTCATCGAAGAGTTCTCGAACATCTTGCAGCGCAATCTGGGCGCGGCTTCGGCGTCCGGGCACTGAGCGATGACAAATGACTTCGCTTGCGCTTTGATGACGGCGCTGCGCGCCATGACGAAGTCCGCGCTGGGCGAGCGACATGCCTTCGTCATTTGTCCGCGCAGCGAAGTCATCTCTCATAGAGCGCCACAGCACTAACCGGTAAGCAAACCCATGCCCTCCACCATTTCCCGCGGCCGCGGCCGACGCACCATCAACGAGATCAATATGGTGCCCTTCATTGACGTGATGCTGGTGTTGCTCATCATCTTCATGGTCACCGCACCGCTGATCACCCCCAGCGTGATTGACCTGCCCAGTGTGGGCAAAGCCAGCAAGCAGCCCGACCAGATCATTCAAGTCGTGGTGGGCAAAGACGAAGCGCTGCAACTCAAAATCAAAGACGAAACCGTGCCGATTTCTCTCAAAGACGTCGCGGGCCGCGTCAAGCAGGCGCAAGCGGGTCTGCCGTCCGGTGCCAGCGCGGTGGTCATCAGTGCCGACCGCAATGTGAAATACGAAGCCGTGGTGAAACTCATGGACAACTTGCAGCGTGCCGGTGTGCAGCGGGTGGGTTTGTCGGTGAACGTTGCCAAGTAACGTTGTGAATTGAACGCTATGCCTGTCGCCTCAGACCGGGTTGATTTCATACCGCCACCGGCCAGCGGAAACCTGCGCGCGCTACTCCTGGCGCTGGGTGCGCACGGTCTTCTGCTGCTGGCGCTGACCTGGGGCGTGAACTGGAAGCGGCAAGACCAGAGCGTGACGGCCGAGGCAGAACTGTGGAGCGCCCTGCCCCAGACCGCAGCGCCGAAACTGGTAGCTCCACCGCCCCCGCCGCCCCCAGCGCCCACCCCCCGGCAGGTCGCGCCGCCGCCCGATCCGTCCGCAGCGCAACGCGAGGCAGACATTGCGCTGGAGCGTGATCGGCAACAAAAAGCCAAAGACCGTGCGCAGGCGCTGCGCCAGCAAGAGCTGGAAAAAGCCGCGCAGAAAAAAGAAGCTGACGAACGCGAGAAAGCCCGGCGTGACGCCAAGCTGGCCAGCGATCAAAAGGCGGATCAAAAAGTCGCTGATAAAAAAGCCGCTGAAAACCAAGCGACAGCTTCTGCCCAAAAGAAACTGGAAGCCACTAGAGCAGAAGATGAGAAAAAGCAGGCTGAGGCGCGCCGCCAGGAACAAATCAGCCGGGCACAAGGCCAGGCAGGCGCAACAGGCGACGCGTCGTCTACCGGCAAAGCACAAACCAGCAGCGGGCCGTCGGCTGGCTATGCCGGACGTATCCGTGCGCGCATCAAGCCCAACATTGTGTTTACCGACGACATTGCCGGTAATCCGGAAGCCGAAGTCAGCGTCCGCGTGGCACCCGACGGCACCATCGTAGGTAAACGCCTGAGTAAATCCAGCGGCAACAAAGCCTGGGACGAGGCTGTGCTCAAGGCCATCGATAAAACCGAGATACTGCCCCGCGACACCGATGGCCGTGTGGTGCCCGAGTTTCCCGTGAGCTTTCGGCCCAGGGATTGACAACGTGGTGTGTGAAAAAAAACAAAACAAGCCAAATAGGCCATTAGCCCTTATAAATATTGCTCAAGCAGCTATTATTTTAGGAGCAGTTAGAGGACTCATGCATCTGATTAGCCTTGCCAACCCGGTGCACCAGGCGTAAATTCGGGCCAGCCCCCAAGTTGATTGGCGGGCATTTTTGGGGGATTCCCAAAGGAGATGCAAATGCAACGTCAGTTCGCCTACGCCGTCGTTATCGGCAGATTCCAGCCCTTTCATTTTGGTCACTTGCGCCTGGTGGAGCACGCCTTGCGGCATGCGCAGCGCGTGGTCGTCGTCGTGGGTAGTGACCGCCAGCCGCGCAGCTACAAAAACCCCTTCACCTTTGAAGAGCGCGAGCGCATGGTGCGGGCCACTTTGCGCAGCACCGAGCAGGCCCGCGTGAGCGTGCTGGGCGTGGCTGACTCGCCCTACAACGACTCCATCTGGATTGCCAGCATTCAATCGGCGGTGGACAAACAAATTGCCGCCGATGGTGCAGACCCGGCCACCACCACGGTGGCCCTGGCCGGGCATGTGAAAGACGGCAGCAGCTACTACCTCAAGCTGTTTCCCAAGTGGGTGTTTGACGGGTTCGACAACGTGGAAAGCCTGAACGCCACCGGCATTCGCACCCTGTATTTCGACCCGGACAACCGGGGCCAACTGGCCGCCGATGCCCTGCCCGATGGCACGGCCAATTTTCTCGATCAGTTCGCCCGTACCAGCCACTACGAAGCACTGGTGACCGAGCGTGCCTTTCTGGTCGACTACCAGACCAAGTACCGCTACGCCGGTAGCGACTTTCCACCCATCTTCACCACCGTAGACGCGGTGGTGGTGGAGGCGGGCTATATCTTGCTGGTGCAACGCAAATTTCACCCCGGCAAGGGCACCTGGGCTTTGCCCGGCGGCTTTGTCGGCCAGCAAGAAAGCTTGCTGGACGCCGCCATTCGCGAGTTGAAAGAAGAAACGCGATTGAAAGTTCCAGTGCCAGTGCTGCGCGGCAGCCTGAAGGGCCAGCAGGTGTTTGACGACCCGGGTCGCTCGCAGCGGGGCCGCACCATCACCCATGCCTACTTTTTTGAGCTGACACACAACCAGTGGACCGGCCTGTCGGAGGTGCGGGCGGCTGACGACGCGCAGGACGCGCGCTGGGTCTCCATTTCGGAGTTTTTGCACATGCAGGAGCGCATGTACGAAGACCACTATTTCATTGCGAATCATTTTCTCGGTGGCCTGGGCTTGCAGTAGCCCTGCCATTTCCGCCCCGGTTGACGGGGCTTTTTGTGAAAGGAGCTTTCACCATGACAACCACTGCTAACTTCAAGCCCTCCGCGCTCGGGCACAACCTGCTGCTGCGCACCGACTCCTACAAAGCCTCGCACTGGCTGCAGTACCCACCGGGCACGCAAACGGTCTACAGCTACGTGGAATCACGTGGTGGCGCCTTTCCCGCCACGGTGTTTTTTGGCCTGCAGGCGTATTTGCGCGAGTACCTGAGCCAGCCCATCACGCTGGACAACATCGACGAAGCCACCGTCGTATTTGCCGCGCACGGCGAGCCGTTTAACCGCGCCGGTTGGCTGCGTCTGCTGGACAAACATGGCGGGCGTTTGCCGCTTTGCATCAAGGCCGTGGCCGAGGGCACGGTGGTGCCCACGCGCAATGCTCTGGCCACCGTGGAAAACACCGACCCGGAGTTTTTCTGGCTCACCAGCTACCTGGAAACCGAAATCCTGCGCGCCATTTGGTACCCCACCACCGTGGCGACTTTGTCGGCCGCGGCCAAGGCCGTCATCCTGCGCTACCTGAACGCCACCAGCGACGACCCGCTGGGCCAGATCGGCTTCAAGCTGCACGACTTTGGCGCACGCGGCGTGTCCAGCCTGGAAAGCGCGGCCTTGGGCGGCATGGCGCACCTGGTCAACTTCATGGGCACCGACACCGTGAGTGCTCTGGTGGCGGCGCGGCGCTACTACGACTGCGACATGGCGGGCTTTTCCATTCCCGCCGCCGAGCACAGCACCATTACCGGCTGGGGCCGCGAGCACGAGGCCGACGCCTACCGCAACATGCTCACCCAGTTTGGCAAACCCGGCGCGGTGCTGGCCGTGGTGTCCGACAGCTACGACATCTTCAAAGCCTGCGACGAGATTTGGGGCGGCGAACTCAAGCAAGCCGTGATCGATTCGGGTGCCACCGTGGTCATTCGCCCTGACTCCGGCCACCCGCCCGACGTGGTGCTGCAAGTGGCCAACATCCTGGCGCGGCGCTTTGGCACCACCACCAACAGCAAGGGCTACCGCGTTATGAACCACGTGCGCATCATCCAGGGCGATGGCATCAACCTGGACATGCTGCGCCTGTGCTTGAGTAACCTGTACCACAACGGTTTTGCCGCCGACAACATTGCGTTTGGCATGGGCGGTGGCCTGCTGCAGCAGGTGCACCGCGACACCCTACAGTTCGCCATGAAGTGCTCGGCCATTGAGGTCAATGGCGCCTGGCGCGATGTCTACAAGCAACCAGTGGGTGACAGCGGCAAGGCCTCCAAGCGCGGCAAACTAGCGCTGGTGGCTGATGCATCGGGGGTGCTGCACACCGTGGCCGAAGACAGCACAGGCGTCGACCAACTCCAGGTGGTGTTTGACCAGGGCGAGATCACCAGCGACACATCGTTTGACGCCATTCGGGCACGCGCGCAAGCGGGGCTGGGGGCTTTTGTGGCGGTGGGTGGGTTGTAGGCTTGGGACGAGGATTTGGGGTCGGATCCCGATTCAGGACGGGGAATTTCCACAGCGAAACCATACCCCAATTGCGGGGATGCCGGGGCGGGAGGCCTGGGTGCGCAACTGCCCTCTCCCCTGCCCTCTCCCGCACGCGGGAGAGGGAGTTAACTGCCGAAGCGCGCGACCGATCGGGCTCACAAACAGGACCAATTTATGCGCTTCTGCCTGATTAGATACATGCCTCAGACCGTCATTCCCGCGCAGGCGGGAATCCAGGCTCGAGGATCACGCAGAGGGCAAGGTGGGAGCGGTGCTGAGGTGGATTCCCGCCTTCGCGGGAATGACGGGTTCGTAGATGTCTGAGGCATGTAGCGAATAAGGTGTTTCTGGATTGCAGCCCTTATAGATACTGCTCAAACAGCTATCAAAAAGATAGCAGAAAACCTCAGAACCAGAAGCTGCCGCCCGGTGGCAGATCCGGTGGCTGGCCTACCAGCGTGAGCGGCAGGTTGCCCACACCCCCCGTCACTGCAATGCTTCCGTTTGCCAGGCCATCGGCATCGAACATTCCGCCATCGGTGATGGCAAAGTCAACTCGCACCTTGTCGCCCACCGTCTCGATGGATGTGGCGATGTTGTTCCAGACGCCGCTTCCGGTTTTGACCCAGTAGCCGTTGGGGTTCGCGCTGGCATCGACAAAGATGCTGAAGGTATCGGTTTGGCCTGTGCCTCCGATGGTGGCGTTGAAGCTGATGGCGTTGGACAAGGAGGCACCACCCGGCAGGTTGGCAGGCGGCGCTTCGGACTTGAAGTTGGTGATGACGGCCTGGTTGGGGTCGGCGTCGGTGATGCCTTTGTTGGAGTCGGCTACCACGGTGATGAAGCGGTTTTCCGTAACCGGGGCTGAAGTGACGTTGACCTGCCCGCTGTCCAACACCCCGTCGCCATTGCCGTCACCAGTTTGGCCACCCGGCGTGAGGGGGCGCACCAGGTTTTCTTGTGCCGTGGGCACGCCGTCGCCGTCAATGTCCAGGCTGGGCTCTTCCACCGGGGGTGCAGCGGTGTTGTTGGTGGCGGCTGTGGCGCTCAAGTTGGCGGCGTCGTTGCCGGCAGCGTCTTGAATGGCGTTGGCGTCGTCTCCTGCCGTCGGGTCGGTGTAGGCCACGGTGATGTATTGGCCGAACGTCATGGCGGTGGTCAGCGAAAGGGTGACGGTTTTGGCGGCGGCGTTGACGGCCACAGCGGTCACCGAATTGGCCGCCCCGCCGGTGGTTACGGCAAAGTCACCCACGGCAGGAATGTTCACGCCATTGAGGTTGCTCGCATCGGTGTAGTTCATCACCAGGGTGGTGCCGCTGGCACTGGCGCTGGCAAAGGCGGGGCGGGTGGTTTCTACTGCGTAGGTGTTGCTGGCGGTGGTGGTGGTGCCGGTGTTGCCTGCCAGGTCGGCGATGCCCGCGTTATCCAGGGTGATGTTGTTGGTGGCGGCGACGGTGTTGGCGCTCGGTGTGAGGGTGGCGCTCCAGGTGATGCCACCGTCGGCTGTGGCGAGGGCGGAAAGGGTGCCGTTGGCCACTGTGAGATCGGCCAGCGTGAAACCGGTGACCGCTTCATTGAAAGTGATGGTCACGCCGCTGGTCTCGCCCACCGTGAGGGAGGTATCAGCCACCACCACGGTGGCACTGGGGCGCAGGGTGTCGATGGCCAGTACCGGTGTGGTGCCCGCGCTACCGAGGTTGCCTACGGCATCGGTGTAGGTGCCTGCGGCTACCGTGATGCTGGCGTTGGCCGTGGTGTTGACCGCAGGTGTGAAGGTGGCGGTACGGGTGAGACCGATGGCACCGAAGGCACCCAAGGTGCCGCCGGTGGTGGTGATGTCACCTGGTACAAAGCTGGCCCCTGGGTCTTCGCTGAAGGTGAAGGTAATCGTTGCGGTTTCGCCAATTTTGACTGCTGCTACGTTGCTGGTGATGGCCAGTGTGGGCGCCACACCGTCGATGACGATGGCTTTGTTGGCACCCAGCGAGCCTTGCCCTGCGGGTGCTGCCAGGGTGATGATGGCGTTGTTGCCTGCGGCGTCGCGAATCGTGCCGCCACTCAGAGCCAGGGCGTTGCTGCTGAACTGATCCAGGTCGGCGCTCATGTCACCCGCTTGCACGGTGTAGGTAAACGTCAGGGTGCTGGTACCCGAGCCGCTGGCATAGGTGGCGGTGCGGTCAGTGGCACCGGTTTCCAGTAGCAGCGTGGGTGTGCCGGTGACGATCACGCTTTCGTTGAAGGCCACCGTGAGGGTGATGACGCTGCCCACGCCGTAAGTGCCGTTGGCGGTGGTGGCTGTGACTGGGGCCACGGATTTACCCAGAGACACCACGGTAATACCAAAAGCCTGGCCAATCAGCGCATCCAGCACGCCATCACCGTTGATGTCGACGAAGCTGGGGCTGGCATTGCCAAACACAGGGGTTAAGTCATAGGGATTGGTGGTGGCAGGGCCAAAGGCCGGGGCTGTGGTGGTACCGGTGTTCAGCTGCACCACGGTGTTGCCAAGCTGGGTGCCAATCAGCGCATCCAGCAAACCATCACCATTGATGTCTACAAAGCTGGGGCTGGCATAGGCACCCAAATTGGCCAGGCCATAGGGGTTGGCGGTGGCGGGGCCAAAGGCCGGGGCTGTGGTGGTGCCGGTATTGAGCTGCACCACGGTGTTGCCAGCAGCGTTGCCAATCAGCGCATCCAGCAAACCATCGCCATTGATGTCCACCAGGCTGGGGTTGGCGTAGCTGCCCGCATTGGCCAGGCCGTATGGGTTGGTGGTGGCAGGGCCAAAGGCCGGGGCGCTGGCGCTGCCGGTGTTCAGCTGCACCACGGTGTTGCCAAGCTGGTTGCCAATCAGCGCATCCAGGTCGCCGTCGCCGTCAATGTCCGCCAGGTTGGGGTTGGCGATGGCGCCCGCATAGGTCAGGCCATAGGGGTTGGTGGTGGCGGCACCAAAGGCAGGGTTGGTGGCGCTGCCGGTGTTCAGCCGCACCACGGTGTCACCAGCAATTTCGCCAATCAGCGCATCCAGCAAGCCATCGCCATTGATGTCGACCAACTCGGGGCTGGCAAAGAAGCCCACATCGGCCAGACCATAAACATTGGTGGCGGCGGGCCCAAAGCTGGGCAAGGCACCGCGCGGTGCCACGCCATCGATGACGATGGCTTTGTTGGCACCCAACGAGCCTTGCCCTGCGGGTGCGGCCAGGGTGAGCACGGCGTTGTTGCCCGCAGCGTCCCTGATGGTGCCGCCATTCAAAGCCAGGGCGGTGCTGCTGAACTGATCCAGGTTAGGGCTGATGTCGCCAGCCTGCACGGAATAGCTGAAGGTGAGCGTGGTGGTGCCTGAGCCCCCCGAGTACGTGGCGTTTCGGTCGGTGATGCCGGTTTCCAGCAGGAGTGCAGGGGCACCGGTCACGATGACGGCTTCGTTGAAGGCCACGGTTAAAACAATGACGCTGCCCACGCCGTAGCTGCCGTTGGCCGTGGTGGAGTTGACGGGTGCCACCCGGCTAGCGGTGTTCAGTCGTACCACGGTGCTGCCATTGCTATTGCCAATCAGGGCATCCAGATCGCCATCACCGTCAATATCGACAAAGCTGGGACTGGCGGAGAGGCCCACATCCGACAGGCCGTAGGGGTTGGTGGTGACCGCTGCAAAGAGGGGGTTGGCGCTACTGCCGGTGTTCAGTTGCACCACCGTGTTGCCCACGTTGTTGCCAATCAAGGCATCCAGGTCACCGTCACCGTCGATGTCCAAAAAGCTGGGGCTGGCGATGGTGCCTGCATCCAACAGTCCATAGGGGTTGGTGGTGGCCGCTGCAAAGGCGGGGGCGGTGCGGCTGCCGGTGTTCAGTTGCACCAAGGTATTGCCAGCGCTGTTGCCAATCAAGGCATCCAGATCACCGTCACCATCAATGTCCGCAAAGCTGGGGCTGGCAGAGACACCCACATTGGCCAGACCATAGGGGTTGGTGATGGCCGCAGCAAAGGCGGGGCTGGTGGTGCTACCGGTGTTCAGTTGTACCAGCGTGTTGCCCGCCTTGTTACCGATAAAGGCATCCAGGTCACCGTCACCATCGATGTCCACAAAGCTGGGGTTGGCAGAGGCACCCACATTAACCAGGCCGTAGGGGTTGGCGGTGGCTGCAGCAAAGGCCGGGCTGGTGGCACTGCCGGTGTTCAGTTGCACCACCGTGTTGCCGTCACGGTTGCCAATCAATGTGTCCAGATCACCGTCACCGTCTATGTCTACAAAGCGGGGGCTGGCAGAGATGCCCACATCGGCCAAACCGTAGGGATTGGTGGTGGCGGCGGCAAAGGCGGGGGTGGGCAGCAGCGCCCCGCGCGGTGCAACCCCGTCAATCACGAAGTTGGCGTTGGCCCCCAACGAGCCGGTCGCGCCAGGCGCGGCCAGCGTGAGCACGGCGTTGTTGCCCGCCGCGTCCGTAATGCTGCCGCCATTGAGCTTGAGCGCGCTGGCGTTGAAGACATCCAGATCAGCCGCGGTGTCGCCTGCACGCACGGTGTAGCTGAAGGTCAGTGTGGTGGTTCCTGAGCCGGATGTGTACACCGCTGCGCGATCCGTGCTGCCGGTCTCCAGGGCGATGGAGGGTGTACCGGTCACGATCACGTTTTCGCTGAAAACTATTCTGAGGTTAATCACGCTGCCCACGCCGTACCTGCCGTTGGCCGTGGTGGTGGTCACGGCAGCTATCGGGTTGGCGGTGTTTAGCTGCACCGTGATGTTGGCGTCCAGGTCGCCAATCAACACATCCAGATCACCATCGCCATCGATGTCGACAACGGTGAGAGACGCTTTGTTGAAAAAGAAACCCACATCCTGCAGCCCATACGGGTTGACCGTGGCGGTGCCAAAGCGGGGGTTGGTGGCGCTACCGGTGTTCAGTTGCACCACCGTGTTGCCCGCATAGTTGCCCAGCAAGGCATCCAGATCGCCGTCACTGTCGATGTCGGCGAAGCTGGGCGACGCGTACAGCGCACCGACGTTTAACAGCCCGTAGGGGTTGGTGGTGGCTGCAGCAAAAGCGGGGCTTGCAGCGGTGCCGCTGTTGATTTGCACCACCACGTTGCCCGGCTGGATGCCAAAGAAGGCATCCAGATCACCATCGCCGTCGATGTCCACGAAGCTGGGGCGGCCGTAGCTGCCAACATCCGTCAGGCCGAAGGGGTTGGTGGTGGCGGTGGCAAAAGCGGGGCTGGTGGCGCTGCCTGTGTTACGTTGAAACTGGGTGTTGCCGAAGCGCTCGCACACGAAAACATCCAGATCACCATCGCCATCGATGTCAACAAAGCTGGGGTTGGCGGAATAGCCCACACCCAACAGGCCATAGGGGTTGACAGCGACCGCGCCAAACGCGGGTTGGGTGGCACTGCCGGTGTTCCGCTGCACCAGAATGCTGCCGTTGTTGTTGCCAATCAAGGCATCCAGATCACCATCGCCATCGATGTCGACAAAGCTGGTGGCTGCGTTGTTGATGGCATCCTGCAAGCCATAAGGGTTGACCACGGGCGCTGCGAAGTTGATCGGACCGGTGAGCGTGCCGTGGGGGCGTGTAATGTCTGCCATGGTGGACTTTCGGTGACGGGAAATGCGTTGCTCTGAATTTGTGTGCGACGACGATTGGCGGTGTGATGAGACTCTGATTGCTATTTATTTAATAGCTGCTTGAGCAATATTCACAAGGGCTACAGGCCGTTTTATTGAAAAAAAGTTTAAACACTGATGGGTACATCTGCAAACAGAAAATTATTTTTGCAGGCTGGCGCTCTGTAATCAATGCAAACCGTGGCCACTAGTCTTTTTAGATGAGACGAATTCGAGACAGGCGCAAAGAAACCAGGCCGAGGCTGGAGTGGATCCACAGCGCGGTTTGAAGCCAAAACAGCCATCAGCCCCTATAGATACTGCTCAAGCAGCTATCAAATAAGTAGCGCTATGGAGCCTCAGTTCATCGCACCGCTTGCGCCACGATGCGCGCCAGTGCCTGCGACTGGGTGAGCATGGGTGCGTGCGAGGTGTCCAGTTCATGCACCCGCGCGGCACCGTCGGCGGCTTGGAGCATGTCTTTTTACAGGCTGTAAGAGACCGCGTTGTCTTGGCGCGTGTGCACGTGAATACGCGGCACGCTGCCAAACTTGGCAGCGTGCCGCGTGAAGGGCGTGGCCAGCGGCGGCACGGCTTCAGCGCGGTGGGTTTTGAGCAGCTGCTGGCAGAGGCGCTGCAGTCAGCGCAAAGCGCGTACAACATGCCTTCGGCCTTGATGGTGGCGGGGCTGACGGTTTTTGGGGTCGGATCCGGTCGGATCCCCCGAATGGGCCGCAGCACCGGTGCCGGTGCATGCGGTATTTCCCGGCACCCGCTACCTGACACCGACGGTACGCGCCTTCATTAACCTGGCCGTAGCCCGATTTCCAGACCAGATGGCGCAGGCGCGAAACCTGATGCGCGGTGTCTGAAGGAACCTCAGTTCGACACGGTTTAACGCGTGGCCGCAAAAATGCCGGCCAAGGTGCCGTCTGCCGTGAGGTAGGCGGCGGACAGCGTGGTGCGCAGGTCGTTCAGGGTTGCAATGCCGCTGTAAGTGCGGGCCGCCTGGGCCACGCAGGCCTCGGTCAAGGTCAGGTTAAACACTGCGATGTTGGCCGGGTGCAGCGCTACGCTACCGGTATACGTGCAACCCGCGGTACTGGTGCCCGTGATGGCGCCGGTGGCCGAGATATCCAGCGTCAATCGGATCGCGCCTGCGCCAAAGCTGGCGTTCCAGCGGCCCGCCACAGTGCCTTGGGTGGCGGCCGTGTCAAAGCTGGGGTTGTAGGTCAAAACGTAGCCAGGAATAGGCGTTTGTGTGCTGGGGCCAGGGAAGGTGACAGTGGGCACGGTCAGGCTGGTCTTGGGCACAAAGCCACCGGTGATGCCGTAAGTGCGGGTGGTGGTGCCGGTGCTGGCGAACTGGTAAGCCTGACCTGCCACGGTGACCGCCTGGTTCACCACCGTGACGGTGCCGCGCGCCAGGGTACTGATGGTGCTGGTGCCCGCTACCGTGGTGGTGCCAGTTTGCAGCACCGTCCAGGCCTGGCCTTCTGGCAAAAACACGGCCGATGCGGTGGTTTGCGCGTCCACGCGACCGGACCAGAAGCCCGCAGCGGCTTTGGGATCCGTGGTGGGCGCAGGCGCTGGCGCTGGGGCTGGGGCTGGGGCTGGGGCTGATGCGGCAGGGGCCGGAGCCGAGGCGGCTGGGGCCGGAACCGAGGCGGCGGGTGCGGGGGCTGATGCAGCCGGGGCCGGGGCCGATGCTGCGGGGGCAGGAGCCGATGCGGCGGGTGCGGGCGCCGATGCTGCCGGGGCCGGGGGGGCGACAACGGGCGCTGGCGCCGGGCTATCGCTGCCACCGCCGCAGGCCACCAGGGCCAGCAGCGCGGAGAGTTGCACGAGTTTGAGGGTGTTTTTCAGTTGTGTCATGGTTCAAGCGTCCAGTTGAAAATTGAAATCACTATAAATTTGATAGCTGCTTGAGCACGTGCTGTATGCACGTTTGGCATTTTTGGCAAGAATTAAAAGCCCGAAAACCGACCGTCATCGCACTTGCTTCTCTCGCTCGCCACACATTGCGTTTACGCAACCCGGTAAAAAATACACAGTGCAATGTAACTGCATGTCGTGACTTTTTTCTGTCATCTGTTGCGCAGCGTCGTCACGCGTTGCTTTGGGCCATCACGCTACTTGCAAAGCGGTCAAAACCAGCAGCTGTTTTTGCTCAAACGCCAGTCGACCCGACCCTTGGTTGAGTTGCGCCCTGTCAATGTCCGATGCACAGCCGTCTGTCCTGTGTTCATCGTTACTACTTTTTTGATAGCTGCTTGAGCAGTATTGACTAGGGCTAGAGCCCGATTTCGATCATTTTCTATGCTCACAACTCAAATGACATACCCCACCGTCTGACTCGGGTTGCCGCCGCTTCGTACGGCTACCGCGCAGTACTTGAACTCGGGAATCTTGCCAAACGGATCCAGCGCGGCGTTGGTCAGCAAGTTGGCCGCCGCTTCGTAGTAGGCAAACGGGATGAACACCGCGCCCTGGGGTGTGCCGTCATCACGCCGCAGGTGGATAGCGACCTGGCCGCGCCGCGACTGCACGGTGACCACATCGCCCGCCTGCAGACCTAACAAGGCCATGTCGTCGCCACACATGGCTGCCGTGGCCAGCGGTTCGATGGCGTCCAGCACGCTGGCGCGGCGGGTCATGCTGCCGGTGTGCCAGTGCTCCAGTTGACGGCCGGTGATGAGCACAAACGGGAAGGCGCCATCAGGCCGCTCGTTGGCGGGAATGATGTCGGCGGGCACCAGGTGCACACGGCCATCGTCGGTGGGGAAAGTGTCGATGAACACGGTGGGTTGGCCAGGGTCGTCTGCGCTCAAGCAGGGGTAGGTCACGCTGGATTCGCGCTGCAGTCGCTCCCAGGTGATGCCGGAAATAGCGGCGTGCATGGCCTGTCGCATTTCTTCATAGACCTCGGCTACGCCCGCGTGATCGCCCTGGTAGTTCCAACGCAATCCCAGGCGTTCAGCGATTTGCTGAATGATCCACAAATCAGGCTTGGCCTGGCCCGGCGGGTCAATCGCCTGCTTGCCCAGTTGCACCATGCGGTCGGTATTGCTCACCGTGCCGGTTTTTTCAGGCCAGGCCGTGGCGGGCAGCACCACGTCGGCCAGCCAGGCGGTTTCGGTCATGAAAATGTCTTGCACCACCAGGTGTTCGAGCGATGCGAGTGCGTGCCGGGCATGGTTCAAATCGGGGTCGCTCATCGCGGGGTTCTCACCCATGATGTACATGCCGCGAATCTTGTGCGGGTCGCTGTCTTCAGCCAAGGCCTTGTGCATGATTTCGACGACGGTGTAGCCGGGTTCTGCATCCAGCTTGGTGTCCCAGAAGTTCTCGAACCACGCATGGGCCGCCGGGTTGGTCACGCGCTGGTAGTTGGGGAACATCATGGGAATCAGGCCCGCGTCGCTGGCACCTTGCACATTGTTCTGGCCGCGCAGCGGGTGCAGACCCGAGCCGGGTTTGCCAATCTGGCCGGTGACGGTGCACAGCGCAATCAGGCAACGGGCGTTGTCGGTGCCATGTACGTGCTGGCTGATGCCCATACCCCACAAAATCATGGCGGCTTTGGCGTTGGCAAATGCGCGCGCAACTTCGCGCAAGGTGCTGGCGGGAATGCCGCAAATCGGGGCCATGGCCTCGGGGCTGTAGCCTTGCACATTGAGCCTCAGTGCTTCGTAATTAGTAGCACGCTGCGCAATGAAATCATGGGCTACCAGCCCTTCGTCTATCACGGTGTAGATCAGCGCGTTAAGCAGGGCCACGTCGGTGTCGGCCTTGAACTGCAGGGTGCGCCAGGCGTGCTTTCCGATGTCGGTGATGCGCGGGTCGGCCAGCACGATTTTTGCCCCGGCCTTGGCAGCGTTCTTCATCCAGGTGGCGGCCACCGGGTGGTTGGAGGTGGGGTTAGAGCCGATCACGAAGATCAGGTCTGAATGTTCGACATCGTTGACTTGATTACTCACCGCGCCCGAACCCACGCCCTCGAGCAAGGCCGCCACGCTGGAGGCGTGGCATAAACGGGTGCAATGGTCCACGTTGTTGCTGCCAAAGCCGGTGCGCACCAGTTTCTGGAACAGGTAGGCCTCTTCGTTGCTGCCTTTGGCGCTGCCAAAACCAGCTAGGGACTTGGGGCCATGGGTGTCGCGCAGGCTGCTCAACTTGCCGCCGGTCAAGGCCAGCGCTTCGTCCCAGGTGGCTTCGCGGAAGACCGCTGACCAGTCGGCTGTGTCTTTGTTCAAGTGGTTGAGCGATTCAGGGTCTTTGGCCACACCTGCCTTGCGAATCAACGGCACCGTCAGCCGCTGCGGGCTGTGTGCATAGTCAAAACCAAAGCGGCCCTTCACACACAAGCGGCTGTGGTTGGCCGGGCCGTCGCGGCCATCGACGCTCACAATTTTGTTGTCTTTGACGTTGTAGGTCAGCAGGCAGCCGACGCCGCAAAACGGGCAGACGGAATCAATCTTTTTATCGACGATTTGTGAGCCGATTTGCGTCTTGGGCATGAGCGCGCCGGTGGGGCAAGCCTGCACGCACTCCCCGCAAGCCACGCAGGTGGAATCGCCCATGGGATCGTCCAGGTCAAACACGATCTTGCTGTGACTGCCGCGCATCGCGTAGCCAATCACGTCGTTGACCTGTTCCTCGCGGCAGGCGCGCACGCAGCGGTTGCACTGAATGCAGGCGTCGAGGTTGACGGCCATGGCGGGATGCGATTCGTCATGCCAGTCGGGGTGACTGATATCGGGTTTGGGTTGCTCGCGGCGGATGGCTTTGAGAGCGGGACGGACGGTGACGTTGAGCTTGTGTGCCCACTGGCTAAGTTCGCCGTGTTGGCCGGTGGGTTGATTGAGGTTTGTAGACGCTGAGGTGCCCCCATCCCAACCTTCCCCCAGCGGGGGAAGGGGTAAGTCAGCATCGTTCCACTTGTAGCCACGATCCGGCATGTCTGACAGCAGCATCTCCACCACCATCTTCTGGCTCTTCAGGGCCCGCTCGCTGTGCGTCTGCACGTCCATGCCGGAAGCCACTGCACGGCAGCAGCTGGGCGCCAACACCCTTTCCCCCTTGACCTCGACCACGCAGGCGCGGCAGTTGCCGTCGGCACGCAGGCTGTCGCTGTAGCACAGGTGGGGAATGCCAATGCCGTGGCGCTGGGCGGCTTTGAAGATGGTTTCGCCTTCGAAGGCTTGGACCTGAGCGCCGTCCAGTGTCAGGTCAATCAGAACGGGCGTGACTTCACTCACGCGTGTGGGTGCATTCATGCGGCGGCTCCAATCTCATGTGCAAAGTACTTTTGAACACAGCGCACCGGATTTGGCGCAGCCTGCCCCAGGCCGCAGATCGACGCGTCCACCATCACCTGGTTCAGGTCTTCCAGCGTCTCGTTGTCCCATATCGGTGCTTGCATTAACGCAGCGGCTTTGGCAGTTCCCACGCGGCAGGGCGTGCACTGGCCGCAGCTTTCGTGTTCGAAAAAACGCATCATGTTCAGCGCTGCGTTGCGGGCTTTGTCACTTTTGCTGAGCACGATGATGGCGGCGCTGCCAATGAAGCAGCCGTAAGGTTGCAGGGTGTCAAAGTCCAGCGGAATCTGGTTCAGGCTGGCGGGCAAGATGCCGCCAGACGCACCACCAGGCAGGTAGGCATAAAGCTCGTGACCCTCCGCCATGCCGCCGCAAAACTCGTCAATCAACTCTTGCACCGTAATGCCCGCCGGGGCCAGCTTCACACCCGGGGTTTTCACCCGACCGCTCACACTGAAACTGCGCAGGCCCTTGCGGCCATGGCGGCCCTGCTCGGCGAACCAGTCAGCGCCTTTTTCTACAATGTCGCGTACCCAGTACAGCGTTTCAAAGTTGTGCTGCAAGGTGGGTCGGCCAAACAAGCCCACCTGCGCAATGTAGGGCGGACGCATACGGGGCTCGCCACGTTTGCCCTCGATGCTTTCAATCATGGCCGACTCTTCACCGCAGATGTAGGCACCGGCACCACGGCGCAACTCGATCAGCGGCAACTTGAATGGCGGATGGGCCTGCAGCTTGGCGAGTTCGACTTGCAGCATCTTGCGGCAGTCGTGGTACTCGTCGCGCAGGTAGATGTATATGGCATCAATGCCCACCAACTGCGCGGCGATCAGCATGCCTTCCAGAAAACGGTGCGGGTCGCGCTCAAGATAAGTGCGGTCTTTGAAGGTACCGGGCTCGCCTTCGTCGATGTTGACGGCCATCACGGCATGGCCCCCACGCTCCCCCGCTGCGCGAGGTCCGCTGCCCCCCGAGGGGGCCGTCGCCTCGCTTGGGGCGGCCCTGCGCTCGGCGGCTTGAGCGTGCTCGCGCACGATGCGCCACTTGCGCCCGGCCGGAAAGCCCGCGCCGCCCAGGCCGCGCAGGCCTGAATCTTCCATCGTCTTCAACGCAACTTCCGCGTCGTGCTGCCCGGTGGCCACGGCGTGTGCCAAGGCATAGCCGCCGCTGGCACGGTAGGCCTCAAACGCTATCAATTTAATAGCTGTTTGAGCAGTATTTAAAAGGGCTGTTGGCACTTTTGACTCTAAAACGAGGCTTTCCAGCGTCGCCCGGGCCACCGCGCGCTGCGCTACCTGCGCAGCCGGCGCCTGCTCGCACCGGCCCAGGCAGGGCGCGGGGATCACACGCACGTCAGCCGCGCCCAGGAGCGCAGGCAAACGCGCCAACAAATCCTGCGCACCGGCCATCTCGCAGGACAGCCCGTCGCACACACGAATCGTCAGGGCAGCGGGTTTTCCATCCCCTTTCACCACCTCGAAGTGGTGATAGAACGTGGCCACCTCATACACCTGCGCCATGGGTAGGTTCATCAGTACCGACAACGCCACCAGGTGCCGGTCGTGCACACAACGGTGAGCGTCTTGCAGCAGGTGCAGGTACTCAATCAACAAGTCTGGCCGGTAGCCTTCCGCAGGGCGCGGCCCGATCAGGCCGCGCACCTCTTGCAGCGACACATCGTCGGCTTGCCGACCCTTCAATTTGCTTTTGCGGCGAATGCGCTGGCGCAATTCGTCGGCGGTGGCCAGCACCACCGGTTTCTGGATCGTGTTCATGTGGTCAAACGCTCGTGGTGAAACTGCAAATGGTCTTGCATGAAGCTGCTGATGAAGTAGTAGCCATGGTCGTAGCCGGCGTGGCGGCGCAGGGTGAGCGGCTGCCTGGCTTGCGCGCAGGCGGCTTCAAAGTGTGCGGGCAGCAACTGGTCAGCCAGAAATTTGTCGCCCAGGCCCTGGTCGACCAGGATGCCTTGGGGGTAAGGCGTTTGTAACGCTTGCATAAGCGCGCTGGCGTCGTGCTGCGCCCAAACCGCCGGGATACCGCCTGTGTTGTGGCCCATGTTATGGCCCAGGTATCCGGCAAAGGCCTTTTGGCCCCAGGCGCATTGCGTGGGCGCGCAGATTGGCGCGAAGGCCGACAGGGTTTTGAACATGCCGGGGTGCTTCAAAGCCAGAGTCAGCGCCCCGTGTCCGCCCATGGAGTGGCCGAACAAGCCCAGACGCTGCGGGTCTGCACCCAGCTGGGTGGCGATGCCGCGCAACTCATGCACCACATAGTCTTCCATCCGGAAATGGGTGGCCCAGGGCGCTGCGGTCGCGTTCAAGTAAAAGCCCGCCCCCGCGCCAAAGTCCCAGTCTTTGGCCTCATCGGCCATGCCGGTGTGGCGCGGGCTGGTGTCGGGGCTGATCAGCATCAAACCCAGTTGGGCCGCCACGCGCTGCGCACCGCCTTTGAGCGGGAAGGTTTCCTCGGTGCAGGTCAGGCCCGCCAGATAGATCAACGCCGGTACTGCGCCTGGTGTGACCTGGGGCGGGCTGAACACCGAAAACTGCATCGGCAGGCCAATCGTGGCTGACGCATGGCGGTAAAAGCGCTGCACACCGCCAAAGCAGGCGTGCTCGCTGATCAGTTCCAGGGGGGTGTTCATAGTGGTTTGATTTTCACAAATGCGGTGGCACAAGATTGTCTGCGCTCGACAGGTCACACAATAATGCTCAAATCGACACCAAGAGCACATGCAGCACGCTCAAGCAGCTATTAATTAAATAGCATTCAACAGACTGTTTCATTTCTGGATTTTTCGCATGCAATCTGAGTTGGGCAAGGCCCTTGCCGCTTACCGATGGGCCTTCATCGCCCTGGCCGCTTTTTCACTGGTGATCAACCTGCTGGGCCTGGTGCCCTCGCTGTACATGCTGCAGCTGTACGACAGGGTCCTGGCCAGCCGCAACCTGGGCACCTTGTGGGCCATCAGCGGCATTGCCATCGGCTTGATTTTGTTGCTGGCCTTGCTGGAAGCCGTGCGCAGCCGTATTTTGGTGCGGCTGGGCAATCAGCTGGACCACAACCTGAACCAGCGCATTTTTGGGGCCAACTTTCAGCAGTTGCTCAAAGACGGCGGTGGCAACCCCGTGCAGGCGCTGACCGACTTCACCCAGGTGCGCCAATTCATCACCGGCCCCGCCGCTGCGTACTTCGACCTGCCCTGGGCACCCATTTACCTGATTGCCTGCTTTCTGCTGCACCCGGTGCTGGGCTGGGTGGCGGTATTCGGGCTGTTGGTGTCGATCACGCTGGGGTTTATCTCCTCGCGCATGACGGAGCCTGTGCTGTCAAAGGCCCAGGCCGCAGGCAGCCAGGCCAACAACTTTGCCGCCAACCAGCTGCGCAATGCCGAGGTGATGACGGCCATGGGCATGGTGGGCAACATCCGCGCCCACTGGCACCGCATGCACCACCAGATGATGGCCCACCAGTCGCAGGCGTCAGACCGCGCGGCGTCGCTGCAATCTCTGAGTAAAAATTTCCGTATTGGCATGCAGTCGGTCATTTTGGGCGCTGGTGCTTATCTGGTGATTGAGGGCACGGCCACGCCCGGCACCATGATTGCCGCGTCCATCCTGATGGGCAAGGCGCTGGGGCCGATTGACCAACTCGTGGGCTCGTTCAAGCAAGTGGTCGCGGCGCGCGAATCCTGGGGGCGGCTGAACAAGCTGCTGGCCGGCAACCCTGCACCGCTGGACACGCTGTCGCTGCCCAAACCCAAGGGCTTTTTGAAGGTCGAAGGCCTGCTGGCCGCCCCACCCGGCCGACCGGGCCTGGTGCTGCGCGGTGTGGGTTTTTCGGTGGATCCGGGCGAAATTCTGGGTGTGGTGGGCGCCAGCGCATCGGGCAAATCCACCCTGGCGCGGGTGCTGGTGGGCGTGTGGCCCGCAGCCGGTGGCAGCGTGCGGCTGGACAGCGCCGACATATTTGCCTGGAACAAAGCCGAGCTGGGCCCGCACCTGGGCTACCTGCCGCAAGACGTGTCGCTGTTTGACGGCACGGTGGCTGAAAACATTGCCCGCTTTGGCACGCTGAACGCGCCCGCCATCGTGCAGGCTGCGCAGGCCGCTGATGTGCACGACATGATTTTGCGGCTGCCGCACGGCTACGAAACGCGCATCGGCGTGGGCGGCAGCGCCCTGTCGGGTGGCCAGCGCCAGCGCCTGGCCCTGGCCCGTGCGCTGTACGGCGAGCCCGCGCTGCTGGTGCTCGACGAACCCAATGCCAGCCTGGACGACGCAGGTGAAGCCGCGCTGATCCGCGCGCTGCAAGCCTTCAAGGCCAAAGGAAAAACCGTGGTGGTGATTGCGCACAAGCTGTCCATTTTGGGCATTGCCGACAAAATTTTGGTGCTGAACGACGGCACGGTGGCCGCTTACGGGCCACGCGAGCAAATCATGCAACTGCGCAGCCAGGGGCCTACCCAAATTGCACCCAACGCAAACGCCACGGCGACCGCTGGAGGTGCAGCATGAGCGATCTGTCAATCAACACCTCGCCCACCACCGACACCCCGCCTGTGCCCACCGATGTGGGCCGTGCCATTCGCTGGGGCGCGCTCATTTTGTTGCTGGGTTTTGGCGGCTTTTTGCTCTGGGCCGTGCTGGTGCCGCTGGACGAAGGCGTGCCCGCACCCGCCACCATCGTGGTGGAAGCCCGCAGCACCCAAATTGCCCACCCGACCGGCGGCGTGGTGGCTGAAGTGGCCGTGACCGAAGGCCAACGCGTGGCCAAAGGTGATGTGCTGTTGCGCCTGGCCGATGTCAACACGCGCGCGGGCATGGACGAAGTGCGCATTCAGTGGATTTCGCTGCGCGCCCTGCAAGCCCGCCTCTCGGCCGAGCAAACCGGGGCTGAGCGGGTGACCTTTCCCCAGGAACTGTTGGCCTTGAAAGACCAGCCGCTGGCACAACAGCAAATGGCGCTACAAGAACAGTTGTTTGCCACCCGCCAGCGCAGCTTGGGGCAAGACATGGTCGTACTCAACCAGCAGTTAGCCGCGCTGGAGGCCAGTGCCGCTGGGCAGCGCCAGTCGATCGTGGCACGCCAACAGCAGCAAGCCCTGATCGAGCAAGAGCTGGTGGGCGTGCGCCAGATGGTGGCCGATGGTTTTACGCCCCGCACCCGCCAGACCGAGCTGGAGCGCCAGGCGGCCGACGTGCGTGCCAGCCTGGCCGACATGCAGGGCAACCAGGCCCGGCTGCAAGAGAGCATGGCCGAGGTGCGCGCGCGCCAGCAGCAGCGCCGCCAGGAACTGCGCAAAGAAGTGGAAACCCAGTTGGGCGAGGTGCGGCGCGAGGCCGGTGCCCAGGGCGAGCGCCTGAAAGGTGCGACCGAGGGTCAGGACCGCACCGTCATCCGCGCGCCGCTAGCTGGCTCGGTGGTGGGCTTGCAGGGTGCCAACGTGGGCAGCGTGGTGGCCCCCGGCGCGCGCTTGATGGAAATTGTGCCTGACGAAGCGCGCCTGGTGCTGGAAGCGCAAATTGCCCCGCATTTAATTGACCGCATCCGCCCGGGCTTGCCAGCCGACATCAACCTGCACTCGTTTGTGAACCTGCCGCAGCTGGTGGTGCAAGGCAAAGTGGTCACCATCTCCGCTGCCAGCCTGATCGACCCCAACACCCGCCTGGCGTATTACCTGGCCCGCGTGGAGGTCACGCCCGAGGGTATCAAGCGCCTGGCGGGCCGCGAGCTGCAGCCCGGCATGCCGGCCGATGTGGTGGTGAAAACCGGCGAGCGCACCCTGCTCAATTACCTGATGCGCCCGCTGCTCAAGCGCTTTTCTGAATCGTTGAAAGAAAGTTGATCGTGATGAATAAATCTTCCCTTTTGAGCGACGTTAAAGATGGTCACCACCCCCCAGCCCTCACCCCAACCCTCTCCCGCCAGCGGGAGAGGGGGCAGGACGCGGGTTTTAACTCCCTCTCCCTCTGGGAGAGGGCGGGGGTGAGGGCTTGCGCGCCAAACCACCTATTCAAAGCCAGCACCTTTGCCGCCCTGGCCGCCAGCCTGTTCATCAGCCCCAGCGTCATTGCCAACACCGAGCGCCCGCTGTTGCTGGCTCAATCCACCACGCTGTCGTCTTCCCCCACACCCGCCACCAGCGCCGCAAGACCCGCCGTAAGCGCCCCGCCCCCCGCCACTGCCCTGACCCCCGCCGCCGCGCTCACGCTGGCCGCCGAATACGAAGCCCGCTACCAAGCCGCCAAAGCCACTTTGCGCGCCGAAAGCCAGGCGCTGGAGCAAGCGCGTGCGGGCCTGCGGCCCAACATCGCGTTCAACCTGAACCGCACCTTCAACATGCTGTACCCCAGCGCCGGTCGCCAGCAAGACTATGTGTCGTCCAACACGTCCATCAGCCTGCGCCAGCCCCTGTATCGCCCCGAAGCCAGTGCCATCGTGCGCCAGGCTGGGGCCGAGGTCACGCGGCAGGAAGCCATTTTGGGCACCGAGCGCAACCGCTTGAGCCTGGACGTGGCCAACGTGTACCTGGAAGCGCTGCGCACCCACGCCGAGTGGCAAACCCAGCAGAGTCAACAGCAAGCGCTGGACAGCCTGGTCGTGGCCGCACAACGCGCCCTGCCCCTGGGCCTGGGCAGTGCCAGCCTGGTGCAGGAGCGCCAGGCCAAAGCGGCGCAGGGCATGCTGCGCGTCATGCAGGCGCGTTTGAAACGCGGCGAGGCACTGGCCCAGCTCGACAAGCTGGTCGGCCAACCGAGCACCCAGCTGGTGTCGTTGCCCGATGACGGCTTCACCTGGCCTGCCGACCCGCCAACCGCCCTGGCCGACTGGCAACAACGCGCCCGCGCCCAGTCCCCCGAGCTGCAAGCCGCACAAGCCGCTGTGCAAGCCGCCCGCGAAGCCATCAGCCGCGCCGAGGCCGGTAAGTACCCCACGGTCGACCTGCTGGCTGGCCGCAGCCGCGCTGTGAGCGACACCTTCACCTCGGTGAACAACCGCTTCATTAACAACAGCATTGGCGTGCAAGTGGCCGTGCCCCTGTACGACGGGGGCCGCAGCAGCGCCACCACCGCCCAGGCCGTGGCCCAGCTCGATCGCGCCCAAGCCGCCCTTGAAGGCACCCAGCGCGACCTGGACCTGCAAGTCGACGGTGCCCACCAGCTGCTGCTGCAGGCCAACCAGCGCCTGCAAGCCCACCAGGTCGTCGTGGCGGCCAGTCAGCAAGCCATCACCGCTGCCCGCCAGGGTCAGGCCCGCGGACAGCAATCGGCGCTGGATGTGCTGGAAGCCCAATCGCAGTTGCAAAGCGCCCTGCTGGAGCAGCGCACCACGCGCCTGTCGCTCCTGCTGGCCCAGCTGCGCCTGAACGCGCTGGCTGGCGACGCGCAATGGCTCAGCCTGGCCCCGCTGCAAACCTGGCTGAGCCAGCCGGTGGCTTTGGAGCGCTAAGGTAACGGGCGTCATTCCCGCGCAGGCGGGGATCCAGGCGTGATCACTCTGCGTAGCGCGACACCTGGATTCCCGCCTGCGCGGGAATGACGCAATAAGTAAACCGCTTATTCAAGTTCCTTCGACTCATGCAAGCCAAGCCCGTCATCAGCGCCAGCGAGCGCGCTGCCCACAAAGCCCAAACCCCGCTGGTGATCTGGTTCACCGGCGTCTCGGGCGCCGGCAAATCCACCATTGCCGCCCTGGTCGAACAAGCCCTGCACGCCCAAGGCAAACACACCTACACACTCGACGCTGACATCGCCCGCAGCGGCCTGAACCGCGACCTGGGTTTTACCGAAGCCGACCGCCAGGAAAACGTGCGCCGCCTGGCCGAATGCGCCCGCCTCATGGTCGATGCGGGCCTGATCGTGCTGGTCACCAGCATCTCGCCCTACGCCCGTTCCCGCCACGCCGCACGAGACCTGTTTGCGCAGGGTCAGTTCATCGAAGTGTTTGTGGACACCCCCATTGCCGTGGCCCAGCACCGAGACCCCAAAGGCCTGTACGCCCGCTACGCACAGGGCCAGATCAGCCAGCTCTCAGGACTGGACGCCCCCTATGAACGCCCGGAGCAGGCCGAGCTGCTGCTCGACACCACCCAGCTGGATGCCGCCAGTTGTGCGCGCCTGGTGCTGGCGCATGCGATGGTGGGTGCCAGTTGAGCGTTTGAGTCGTTTGAGTGCTAAAACGGCATGCAGCCCTTGTAGATACTGCTCAAACAGCTATGTAATTCATAGCAGTATTCGAGCCTTCATCCGCCGTGTCAGACATGGCTGGCTGTACTTTGCGGCGTTTGGTAGGTACACGACGGCGTTATTTCCTACACGGGTGTGACAGGTTGCTCAGTAAAACAGCGTTGTAGGCCGTTGCCGCTCCGAGCGTCCCGGGTCAGGCGCTGCCAGCGTCTGTGCCGGGTCTGTGTCACCTACTGCCCCCCAACCCTCAAGGAGAACACCCATGATTCACAACCCATTGCTGAAATCAGCTGCCCTGTCTGTCGCCATTGCCCTGAGCGCCTGTGGCGGCAACGACGACCCGGCGCCGACGCCAGAACCGACTCCGGCACCCACGCCAGCGCCAGCCCCCGCCCCGACACCGGCTCCTGCCCCAACACCTGCCCCAGCCCCATCACCCGCTCCCGCCCCCACACCCGTCAGCGTCGGCGACACCGTGGCGCTCACCGTCTCTGGCAAGCTGATCTCGTTCAACCGTGAAACACCGGGCACGCTGGTCGGCTCCATCGCGCTCACCGGTGTGGCCAGCGGCGAGACCTTGCTCGGCATCGACTTTCGCCCGGCGAACGGCCTGCTGTACGGCCTGGGCGACAAGGGCAGCGTCTATCGCCTGGACCCTGCAACCGGCGTGGCCACACTGTCCAGCACGCTGCGCGCGGTTGCGGGCGATGACAACCCCTTCACCGCCCTGTCGGGCACCAGCTTTGGCGTGGACTTCAACCCCGTGCCCGACCGTCTGCGCGTGGTCAGCAACACCGGCCAGAACCTGCGGATCAACGTGGAAACCGGCGACGCCATCACCGACGCCGCCATCAACCCGGCTGCCGCTGTCTCCGGCTCGGCCTACACCAATTCGTTTGCGGGCGCCGTCACCACGCGCCTGTTCAACATCAACCTGGCCACCAACACGCTCGACCTGCAAGACCCGCCGAACAACGGCACCCTGGTGGCGGGCGCCGCACTTGGCTTCCCACCGACCGCGGTGAATGGTTTTGACATTGACGCACGCAACAACGCTGGATTTGCCGCGCTCACCGTGGGCACCACCACCGCGCTGTACCGCGTGAACCTGACGGCCGTCGCGCCCGCACCCGTGGCTACACCGGTCGGCGCGATCGGCGGTGGCGAACAAATTACCGGCCTGGCCCTGGTTCAAACTGCAGCGCCCACGGTGCTGGGTCTGACCACCGAGAACCGGCTGGTCAGCTTCAACCCCCGCAGCCCCAACACGCTCATCACCGACACCGCCATCACCGGTTTGAATGCCGGCGAAAACATATTGGGCATGGACGTGCGCCCTGCCGATGGCCTGCTGTGGGCCGTCTCCAGCACCGGGCGCCTGTTCACACTGAATACCAGCACCGCGGCGGCCACGTTTCGCGGCATCTTGACGGCCGATGCCGCTGATACCACGGCACCCTTCATCGCGCTGGATGGTGGTGCCGTGCTCAGCGTCGACTTCAACCCGGCGGCCGACCGTCTGCGCGTGATCACCTCCACCGGCCAGAACCTGCGCATCAACGTCACCACCAGTGCCACCACCACCGACGCAACCATCAACCGCACCAGTTCACCCGCCTCGGTGCTGGCCGCTGCCTACACCAATAACTTTGCCGGCACGGCGGCTACCGCGCTGTTTAACCTGGAAGCCAACGCCGACACCCTCACCCTGCAAAACCCACCCAATGACGGCACCCTGACTGACGTAGGCCCGCTGGGCGTAGACATCACCAGCGTAGCCGCGCTGGACATTGCCGGTGGCGACAACGGCTTGGTGCTGGTGGCCACCCGCGCGGGTAATACGGGCCCATTCACACTGCAAACCATGTCACTGACCACCGGGGCCATCACGCTGTACGGCAATACCAGCGGCAACGCGGCGTTGTCGCAAATTGGCGGGGCCAGCGGGCCAGCGCTGCGTGACATCGCGATCAACCGCTTGTAAAAATCCCTGTGATTCCCGCGCACCCGGGAATCACAGTCGCAAACGGGCATTGATTCAAGCCAAAAGTGGCTGTAGACCATAGGAAATCTGCACAGACAGCTATTCAATCAATAGCAAATCAAACACTGGCCACCCGGTCATTCCATAGCTGGGCGTTCAAATAAATCGCCACATCCGTGGCAAAACCATTGCACAAATCCGCATACAAGATGTTTGGAATGTTGCCCTGTGTGATCAATCCGTCGCCGTAGCGCGTCACGCATTGCGCATAGAGCTGCGCGTCTGCGGTGTCGGCAAGCGCCACGATGCTGTCCAGCCAGGTAATGCCACAAGCGGTCGCCTGGGTGTTGCTCTGGGTCAGCGTCCACGACAGTAAAAACAAGTCGCCCCCGTGGTTGTTCACGTCGCCCTGCTTACTCCACTGGTTGTTCATCATGGTGTCCAGGTCGTTGGTTTTGGAGTACTGGTCGTACACCGTCAGGTCGGCGCTGGGTGGGCAGTCGTGGCAGTAGTCGGCGTATGAATAAATGCCGCTGGCCGGGTCGGCGCTGTTGGAGCCGGGTACGCACAGCGGCCCATCAGTGTCGGCGCACTGGCACTGCATACCCGCGCCGTCATCCGATGCCTTGTTGGCGCAAAACTGGAACACCGCAATGGCACGGCTGCCGTTTACTGTCACCTCACGAAGCGGCCGGTCCGCCAGGCGTTGCGTGGCCTCGGTGTTGATGTAAAGCAGGCCGGCCAGCTTGGTTTTGACGAGGCTGATCAGGTCGTTCATTTGCGTTTCGCTAAAACACAGCTTGTTTGCGTCTTTATCGTAGTAATGCGAGAACTTCAGCACCGCCAGTTCGTGCCCAGGCTCGTTCAAAAAGCTGGCCGCCTGGTCCAGCAACGAGTCCAGCGACTGGCCGTTGCAGCCTTGAATGCCAATGCCCGGAATACCGGAGTCGGCATAGTGGCCGGTATAAAACGTCTCGTTGTAGATCACGGGTCGAATATCAAAATATCGGCTACCCAGCTCCAGCTGCATGCCGATATCGACATACTGGGTACGCGTATTGCACTGGGTGCCGTAGAAAGTGCAGTCCTGGTGCATGCTCATGCCCGCATCGTGCGAGCCAGGGAAAACCAGCTGGCTGAGCGACAGCGTTTGAATATTCGGGTTGTCGCCCATCCAGGTGGCCCGGTTGTACACCGTGCTTTGCGAGGCCAGCAAACTGTAGTCCAGCAAATCGTCTGACGGGAACACCTGCACCGCATAGTTGCCCTTCACATCCACCCACGGGTATTCGCCATAGGCGTATTGCGATGCCGCGTTCCAGCCAATTGCGCTGCCAGACAAAATACCGGGGTAGCTATAAATATTGGTTTCGTCCTCGTCGGTGAAGCCCACCACCACAAAACCGTCCTCATTCATACCCACCGACGGATTTTTGCCGCTGGCCGTCCAGCCCGATCCGGTTTTACTGATGCTGTTGCCGCTGATCTGGCCCAGCCAATACTGCAGATTGTTATAAGTAGACGAGCGATAAATCACCAGCACCTTGCCGCTATCGGTCATGGCCACGGTGGGTGTGGTGCCCGAATCAATATCAAATTCGTTTTGAAACGAGATCGTTTTTTTACTCGTGTCCACCGTGCCCAGACGGCATTTGATGGTGCCGTCGTTTTCGTGTACAGCCGCCACCTGGTAATGGTTATTCAAAGCAATATCCGGGTCTTGTCCATTGCCCGAGCTGTGCGAGTCGCCAAAAGCCCATGTTTTGTCGGTGGCATTCACCAAACCCACGTGGTACCACAGGTTGTCTTTGGGGCCATTGCTCTTGTGCATCTCAACTGCCCAGTTGTGGTCGTTGATGGCAAAACGTGGCGGCGCGCCCATGTCAAAGTAAGTGCCGCTGTTGGTATTGAAGCTGATCGCGTCGTTGCCGCTTGAACCCACGTTGTAGTACAAGCTGCTATCCCCCTGGCGCTGATGGCCCTCGACGACCAGGCCATTGGCGTTTACGGCAATGGAGGGATAGGCTCCTTTGTCAAAGGGGCTGTAGGGAACAAAAGAAACGTTTTTCATTGGACTCTCTCTGGTGATGGGACTCAACACTACATCGTGCGTGAGTTCCATACAAACCCCTGCACAAATGCAAAAAATGCGGCAAAAGCCAGCGCACGCGTCGCTGCATCGGAGAGTGTATGAACCATTTTTTACACCTTCATGCCGGTGGCGTTGCAAAAGGGCTTGGGTGGTGCCGTCCAGCAAAAAACGGCGCAAACGCATAGCATCCCACCGCCTTTCAAACCCACAAGGAAAACAAACCATGAAGCTCTACTACTCCCCCGGTGCCTGCTCCCTGTCCCCCCACATTGCCCTGCACGAAGCCGGTCTGGCCTTTGAACCCGTGCTGGCCAGCACCAAAACACACCAGCTGAAAGACGGCACCGACTACTACGGCATCAACCCCCTGGGCTACGTGCCCCTGCTGGAGCTGGACGACGGCAGCCGCCTGCGCGAAGGCCCTGCCATCGTGCAATACATAGCCGACCAAGCCCCCGACAAACACCTCGCCCCCGCCGCAGGCACCCTGGAGCGCTACCGCCTGCAAGAGTGGCTCACCTTCATCGGCACCGAGCTGCACAAAGGCTTTTCTCCCTTGTTCGTGCCCACCACCCCCGCCGAATACAAAGTCATCGCCACAGAAAAGCTGCACAGCCGCCTGAAATGGGTCGATGCCGAACTGGACGGCAAAACCTTTCTGATGGGCGAGCACTTCACCGTGGCCGACGGCTACCTGTTCACGGTGACCAACTGGGCCGCGTTTGTAGGTCTGGATTTGTCGGCCTACACCCACCTGCTGGCCTACCGCGCCCGCGTGGCGGCCCGGCCTGGGGTGCAGGCGGCGATGAAGGCTGAGGGGTTGTTGAAATAAGGCTGGTGCCATCGGGGTTGCATCCGAGACCTCGTGGCCTTATTGATCCGGCCCGATGAAGTATCAAATTTCCGTTCGGGCTGAGGTATCGAAGCCCTCGCGAGCCCTTCGATACCTCAGGGCGAACGGTTAATACTTCATCAGGCCGTATCAATAGCTACGCTGCCTCACAAGTAATACCCGCAGGCAGCTGGTATGATTTTTAGATGAACACCATCAGCATCAAAATTTCCGAGCCGCTTGAGCAAACGCTGGCGCGGCTCAGTCAGCGCGAGCGCGTGAGCAAATCAGAGCTCATCCGTCGTGCGTTGCATGCGTATGCAGCGCAGCGAGACAGCGCTGCACCTGCACAGTCGGCCCTGGATCTGGCGGGCGATTTGGTTGGTTGTTTCGCCGGTGGGCCAAACGACCTGGCGTCCAACCCGATTCATCTGGCTGAATTCGGTCGCGTGTAGCCCGTGCATATCCTCCTTGACACGGGTCCGTGGGTGGCGTTGCTGTGCAAAGACGACCAGCACCACGACTGGGCCAGACAACAATTTCAGAACCATCCTGCCCCCTTTCTAAGCTGCGAGGCCGTGGTAGCGGAGACCTGTTTTTTGTTGGCGCGAAACGGCTTTGACGCTGGTAAAGCCTTGTCTTTGATCGAGCGCGGTGTGGTTCAAATGGGTATGACGCTGGGCCAGGAGATTGCCCCGGTTCGCGCGCTCTACCAACGCTACGACAAGCTGCCGGCATCCCTGGCCGACGCCTGCCTGGTGCGCATGTCGGAGCTCTACGAGCCGTGCGCCGTGTTGACGCTGGACAGCGACTTTCATGTTTATCGAAGGCATGGACGCAAAGTGATACCGACGATTTTTCCAGGTCGTTGATTGCTCGATTTGCTACTAATTTAATAGCTGTTTGAGCAGTATTTACGAGGGACGATGATCGATTTTGCTTAAAAATAACCCGCCTTGGTCGGCTAGACCTGTCGGCCTATGCCAATCTGCTGGCCTACCGTATCCGCGTAACGACAAGGCCTACGGTACAGGCGGCGATAAAGCTGAGAGTTGTTAAGTAAAGCACTGAATGAACGGTCGGCGGTTCCCGACTGAGCCGCGACAAGCATTTGGGGTCGGATCCCGATTCAGGACGAGGACTTGGCCGGAGCGCTGGGTGCGAGTACGAAATCGGGCTCCGACCCCAATTGCGTCTTTGAAGCAGGGATGCACCTGCTAATAGCTGCCCGAAGTGTCAATCTTTGACATTTCCTGATAAATTTCAATCCTTTTGAGATGGAGAAGTCATGGGCATGAACGTCAACCTCACACCTCAACTGGAGGTGCTCGTACGCGCCAAGGTTGACTCGGGCATGTACACATCGGCCAGCGAAGTTGTGCGTGAGGCACTTCGCCTCATGGACGAGCAGGATCGCCTGCGGCAGGCAAAACTTCAGGAACTACAGCGCGACGTTCGCAAGGGCCTGGAAAGCGGCACCAGCGAACAGTGGGACGCTACAGCCGTCAAGGCAAAAGCGCGGACCCGCCGCGTGGTCAAGTCGACGGTTGCGTAGATGGCACGCGTCATGCGTCGGCCTCTGGCGGAGGCTGACATTCTCGTTTTGCTTGGGTTCAAGGGATACTGATGTGTCGTTTCGGGATGACGCAGCGGACAGCGGTTGATCGGTCGAGCCGCGATAAGCATTTGGGGTCGGATCCCGATTCAGGACGAAGACTTGGCCGAAGCGCTGGGTACCATTACGAAATCGGGCTCCGACCCCAATTGCGCTCTCGAAGCAGGGATATAGCACTGCGTGCAACGCCATAATTTGCACTTGCCCGCCCAAACCAAGCTTGCAAACGTGTACCGCCTGATCGTTAGGCACCACAACACCCTCCCTTATCTCTTATGTTTGCCACCTTTGATCCTCAGCTCGTCGGCTTGCTCGGGACTGCTCTCAGCGCGTTAATAGCCGCACTTGGCTACAAAGGGAAACTACGGCACGAAAGACTTCGTACGACACGGGTTGTTCTCTACTATCTTCTGGAGATGCACCATCGAGTGCAAAAGCTGCAAAAGCTGATCACCGTGTTTCCGAGGCAGGCGACGGTTACGTTGCGTTCAGCGCTTGCGGCGCAATCACTCACGGTCACAGACACTCAACTTGAACAAATACACGCCGCAGTCGACCCTGGCTTTCGCCAATTTGTCGAGAGGCAAATGGACGAGCTGCGCCTGGAGGTTCTTGAACCCTACCGAAAAGCGCTTTTGGATCTTGCCAAAGATGACCCCATGCTCGCTTACTCTCTCAAAGGCCAGGAGGAACTTCATGCGACAGCTAGCAATGTCGAAGCAATGTTGAAGGATGCTATGTCCAAAGAAGGCGATGCCTCGGGCAATGCTCTGGAGACTTTCCATCGAGTGCTCGGCGATTACGCACGGCATGCAGTTGTTGAGGATTTGGCTAAATCAACCAAGCTTGCTGCCAGGAAGTGCGGCCTCTGGATCTTCCTGCTTACTGTCCGGCGAATAAGACAGGATCGGCGACGCGAACTGCCTGAAAGCGTGGGGAATGAGATGGGAGGGTTTATCAAGAAGATTAACGATCAATCAATAGTGCAACAGCGCGGCAAAACTACAGAACCAAGTCGGTGAAATTGCCCAAGCAGCCAATCAAATGCGCCAGCTATGAGCGGTTGGGCGACAAGGATAATTCTGTCTTGACAGAAATAACCGTCTAAACTAAAGTGAACCCATGGACCTCAGCACCACCTCCCAAAAATTCATCCTCCACTGGGGCGAGATGGGCACGAAGTGGGGCGTTAACCGCACCGTGGCTCAGATTCATGCCCTGCTCTACTTGCATGGCAAGCCGCTCCCCGCTGACGAAATTGCGGACACGCTGGCGGTGGCGCGTAGCAATGTGAGCAACTCGATTCGGGAGTTGCAGGCCTGGAATCTGGTGAAGATGGTGCATGTGCTGGGCGACCGGCGCGACCATTTTGAAACCAGCACCGACATTTGGGAGCTGGCTCGCACCATTGTGCGGGAGCGGCAGGAGCGGGAAATTGCGCCCACGGTTGACGTGCTGAAGGCCTTGCTGAACAGCCCTGAGCTGATGGTGGACGGGGTGGATCGGGCCAACCGCATCAAGGAAATGCTGACCATGCTGGAGTCGCTCACGGTGTGGAGCGACGAGATGCTGCGACTGGACACGGAGACGCTGACCAAAGTGCTGATGCTGGGGGCCAAGATTCAAAAACTGATTCGCGGTGAGAACCTGGGCGCTGGCGAGAGCGAGAAAGCCAAGGCGCAGGCACTGGGCGCGCTGATGGGGCCTTGATAGCCCTTTTTTTAACCATTTATTTCTGTATTGACTGAAATAACTGCCAAACAAGTTTTAACTGAAGCTGATGAAAGGAAGTTGTATGACCCACGTTGTGAACTACCCCCTGACTTTGCTGTACGACGGTGCCTGCCCGATTTGCGCGCTGGAGATGGACAACTTCCGCGAACGCGACAACGCGCAGAACCCGGTTCGAAAACTGATGTTTGTCGACATTGCACAGCCTGGCTTCGACCCCGCGCCCTACGGAGCCACCTTGCCCGACATGCAGGCGCTGATTCATGCCGTGCGGCCCGATGGTTCGCTGGTGGTGGGTGTGCCAGCGCTGCGGCTGGCCTACCAGGCGGTGGGCATGGGCGCTTGGGCGGCACCCACCGGCTGGCCCATGCTGGCGCCGGTGTTTGACTGGGCTTACAGCAGGTTTGCGCGCAACCGCTATCGGTTTTCCGGGGCGGTGATGCCGTTCATTGCGCATATCGCCGCTCGGCGGGCCGTCAAGCGGGCCAGGGCTTGCGTAGATGGGGCGTGTGTGCTGGTTCCGCCAGCATCCGGCAAATTTATGCAAAAAGGGCCAACCGCCCCTATAGATACTGCTCAAGCAGCTATCAAAAAAGAAGCAATCTGTTCGATTCACCCCGAAAGGAGCGTTCTATGAAAGTCGTTGTCTTGGGTGCCCGGGGTCTGCTGGGCGCTGCGATTTGCCGTGAGTTCATTGCGCAGGGCCACCAGGTGACCACCGTGGCCCGCACGGGTGCCGATCTGGCGGTGGATTTTCGCTTTGACCACACGCCGCAAGCCCTGCGCGAAGCCGTGAAAGGCGCCGACATCGTGGTCAACGCCGTGGGCATCTTGCTGGAGCGCACCGATGCAGCAGGCAGCAACACCTACCAGCGCGTGCACGTAGACGCGGTGGACGCGCTGTGCAAGGCCTGCGAGCAGGAGCGGGTGGCGCGCATCGTGCACATCTCGGCGCTGGGCGTGGGCACGGGCCTGCCCGGTGCCTACATGGCCAGCAAACTGGCCGCTGAACAAACCCTGGCCGCGCATGCGGTTGACTACGCCATCGTGCGCCCCGGCTTGCTGATGGACGCTGCGAGCCCCAGCACCCGCCTGTTTGCCTGGCTGGCCCGCATGCCCGTGATCGCCCTGCCCGGCTTGCGACATGCGGGCAGCAGCCAACTGGCCCCCGTATCGCTGGCCGACGTGGCGCGCTGCGTGGTGCGAATTGCGGGCAACCCCAAAGCCCTGCGTCGGGTCATCGAGCTGGCAGGCCCGCAAACCCTGAGCTACCGCGCCCTGCTGCAACACCTGCGCTCGGCCCAGGGCAAAGGCGCGGCCCTGTGGCTGCCCCTGCCCTGGTGGCTGATGAAACTCACCGCCCGTCTGGCGCACAGGCTGCCGCAAAAAGTGGTGAGTGTGGACAACCTGCGGGTGCTGCAGGCGGGCTCGGTGTCTGGCCGTAGCGAGACGGCACGCTGGCTGGGGCGGGAGGCTTTGGGTTTGGGTGAGATGGATTTACTGGGTATGACGGCAACTCACGCGCTGCCCCCACCCCTGCCCTCCCCCAGCGGGGGAGGGAGACAGTCAGGTTTCGTTGGCAATGTCCTGAGGAGCTGAACCATGGACACCACCACCAGCGTTCCCCGCATGCACGCCAGCCCCACCAGTTGCCCGGTGCAAGGGCGCATGCGTTGGTCGCCGGTCAAATCGATCTGGATCAGCGGCATGACCAGCATCGCCCTGATCTGGGGCCCCAGCACGCTGAGTTGGCAAACTGCTGCGCTTTTCATAGCGCTCTGCGCCGTCACCCTGTGCCTGGGCCACTCCTTGGGCATGCATCGCCGGTTTGTGCACAACAGCTACGAATGCCCGCTGTGGCTGGAATACACGCTGGTGTACCTGGGCACGCTGGTGGGCATGGCTGGGCCCATGGGCATGCTGCGCACGCACGACCTGCGCGACTGGGCGCAGCGCCAGCCACATTGCCACGACTACTTTGCGCACCGCCGCCCCATCTGGCAAGACTATGCGTGGCAACTGCATGCCGACATTCACCTGGCCCACCCACCGGCTTTTGTGCCCGAAGCGCGCGTGGCCAACAGCCGCTTTTACCAATGGCTGGAGCGCACCTGGATGCTGCAGCAACTGCCACTGGCGCTGGCGCTGTTTGCCCTGGGCGGCTGGGCCTGGGTGGTGTGGGGCGTGTGCGCACGGGTGGCCGTGTGCGTGACCGGCCACTGGCTGGTGGGCCACTTTGCTCACCGCACCGGCCACCAGGACTATCTGGTGCACGGTGCCGGTGTGCAAGGGCATAACGTTGACTTTGGTGGCGTGGGTTTGGGTGGCCTCAACGGCCTGATCACCATGGGCGAGTGCTGGCACAACAACCACCACGCCTACCCCGGCAGCGCCCACCTGGGCCTGCACGCCGGGCAACCCGACCCCGGCTGGTGGGTGCTGCTGGTGCTTAAGCGGCTGGGGCTGGTGTGGCAGGTGCAGGAGCCGCAAGACCTGCCGTACCGAGCACAGGTTCAGCGAGCACAGGTTCAGCGAGCGCAAGTACAGCGTTGCAGTAGCCAACCCTCGGCCCCACTCCTTCCCCTCCCGGGGGAAGGCAGGGATGGGGGCTGCGCGTGAAGCAGCTTGTGATGAGGGAATGTCTCCCTCTCCCGCTGGCGGGAGAGGGCAGGGGTGAGGGCCTCGGCGTTGTACAAGTTTTGTGTTGCGCAGCACCCTCACCCCAACCCTCTCCCCGAGGGAGAGGGGGCAAAGCCCGTGTGGCTGGAAGATGTGGATACCCATGCCCAGAAGGGAAAAGAGTCTGCAAGGCGCAAAAAATGAATGAAATCAGCCACTCGCCCTTGTAAATACTGATCAAGCAGCTATCAATAACATAGCAACAATCATGTCTACCCTACTAAATCAAACCTCACCTGTCACCGCCACCACGCTTCCCGTCGGCTGCGGCATTGCGCACCTGTACCCGTCAACCGACCTGGCCGACGCCTACGCCATCGAGCTGCCCCCCGGCAACCAGGCAAGCCCGGAGCAACTGGCGCGGTTCATCTTTTCCCACCAAGCTCCGTGGGCCCTGGGCTTGATGAAGCTGCGCGATGTGCTGGTGGCCGGTTTTGGCTTGAAAACATCCAGCCAACTGACGGCCAAGGACCCGGCCAGCCAGAAACAGCGCGTGGGCATCTTCAAAATCTACAGCGCCAGCCCACAGGAAATCGTGCTGGGAGAAGACGACCAGCACCTGGATTTCCGGCTGTCGCTCTACACCCACCCCGCCACCCCGGCAGGCGGACGGCGGTTGGTGCTGTCTACGGTGGTGCACTGCCACAACCGCCTGGGCCGCGCCTACATCTTTGTGATTGCACCGTTTCACCGGCTCATCGTGCAAACCAGTTTGCGGCGGGCTGCGCGCAGAGGGTGGCCGCAAGAGAAAGCAACTTTTTAACCAGGAAAAACCATGTCAAAAGCAACCGCCTGGGCCGTCTTCATCCTGGGCATCGTTCACGTCGTGTTTGGCATCGCGCGGTTCAAGGTACCGCTGGCTGCTGCGGTGGCAGACGGCTTTGTGGGCCAGTTTGCGGTGCCCGAAATACGGCGCACGGCCTTCTGGTTTTTGATGGCCGGGCCGCTGTTCATGATGGCCGGGCACTTGGCCATTCACGCGGTAGCGGTGGATGATTTGCGTGTGCTCAAGCTGATTGGCATTTACATGCTGGCCTCGTCCATCGTAGGCGTTGCGGCCTTCCCGGTTTCGCCGCTGTGGGCCCCGCTGGTGCTGTCGTTGCCACTGATTGCCGCGGGGTTTGGCTGGACGAAGTAGACGCGGCACCACAGAGACAAATAACGATCATATATGCCTCCAGCCCTTGAAAATATTGCTCAAGCAGCTACAAATTCAGTAGCAACAGGTTTCGCATCAATGCCCAGCGGCCTGACAAACATCGTCGCCTACTACGACAACTGCACGGCCGACTACGCCGACTGGAGCGCTGAATACCACATGCACTTTGGCTACTGGCGCTGGGGCCTGAACCCGTTTGCGCGCGGACCCATGCTGCATGAGACCACGGTGCAGTTGCAGCGCTTGCTGGGCTTTACGAGTACCGACGCGCCCCGCATGGCCGACCTGGGCTGCGGGGTCGCCGCCACCGCCCGGGCGCTGGCCGCCGCCATGCCCCGCTGCACCATCGACGCCGTCACCATCTCGCCCGTGCAGGTGCAACTGGCCGGGCAACTCAACGCGGCCGACGTGGCCGCTGGCCGCATCGGTGTGCAGCAAGTGCGGCTGCACCAGCGCAACTACACCCAAACCGGCCTGCCCAGTATCAGTTTCGATGCCGTCTACGCCATTGAAAGCGCTTGCTATGCCCAGGGCGCCGACAAAGCCGACCTCATCGCAGAAGCGTGGCGCCTGCTCAAGCCCGGCGGCACGCTGGTGTTCATCGACGGCTTTCTGCGCAAGCCGGCCACGGGCTTGTTTGGCGCGCTACACCGCTGGTGGTGCCAGGGCTGGGCGATTCGTGAAATGGCGCAGATCAAGCCCTGCTTGCAAGCGCTGACAAGTCAAGGCTTCGAACAGGTCAAGGCACACGACTGGAGCCTGCGCATGGCACCCAGCTTTGCCCACATTCCCGTGCTGGCCACCCGCTTCACCATCAAACAACTGTGGCACCACAAAGGCCGCCTGCCCGCCTGGCGCTGGCGGCATATTGCGGCGTCGTATCTGTCGGTGCTGCTGGGTGTGCAGCTGTGGCGCGCGGGGTACTTTGCGGTGTGCGCACGGCGGGAGACTTAAGCCAATCCAGCCATCCAGCCCGTCAAGGTTGAATGGCTTTCAAGTTCTCGTCAGCCAGGCTCACCAGCAAGGCTCGCCCGTCAGGCAAGACCCGAAACTCGCCGAATTTGGCGGCCTGCCACATGCCTGCTTGGCCTTCCTGAAAAAACCAGGCATCGGTGACCACCACCCAACCGCCATCTTTGCGCGTCAGTTGCAGCAGCATTTCTCCGGGTGCCAACACCTGCTCGGGGCCGTGCAGGCGCAGCGGTTTGGCAATGCCCTGCTGATCCAGCTGCATCACCATGTGCGGGCGCTGGCCGCGCAGACTGCTGCGCAGCGGCTCAGGCACGCTCAGCGCCGCAAAACGCAGGCGCATGAAATCACCTTGCATCAGCGAGCGGGGGTCTGCCGGTGCCAGTTCTATGTAGATACGCTTGCCGTTGGCAATCAGGTGTTGTTTCTGCCAGATGGCTACGTTGGCCACCACCAAGGTGAGCACGGTGCCCAGAGCGATGGCCCACACGGCCAGGCGCTGGCGTGAGATGGCTGTTGTGGGGCCAGGCGGGTGGGTTTCGCTGACGTGTACGGGCGGATCTCGGCGGTGGCTCAGCCAAGCCAGGCCGCCCAAAATGGTCCCGGCCAGCATCATCAGCAGGGCTTTGTCACCCAGCGGCCATTGCAGCTGGTAATAAAACGCGCCCACCACCCAGGCTGCCGCCACAGCGCAAGCCGCCGCCAGACGCCATCGGTGTAGCGAGGCGGTGACCATCAGGGCCAGACAGGCTGCGCCCAGCGTGGGCATAAACCAGGCCAGCGCTGCCACCACGGTTGCCACCACACCCGCCTGGACCATTGGCTGACCGCTGCGCAGCACCGGCCAGGCACGCAGGGCAACAGCGAAACTTGCCACAGCGAGCAGAGCCGATAGCCCTTGCCGCAAGAGGCTTTCAGTGCTGTGAGATCCGTTTGCCACCACCCAGGAGGCACCCGTTTGCTCCACCGCGTTCCCACCCACTAAAAACGTACGGCCCGTCAGCGCTACCAGCCCTACCAAAACAGCCAGCAACCAGCCTGCGTTAAATGGCTCCAGCCAGGCTGCTGCAGCGGTGGGCCGCAAACGCCATGCGGCCAGCCCCAGCCAGACGAGCAGCACGCCATGCAGTAACCAGAACTCACTGGGGCGCCAACTTCCGCAGCAGTTCACAGAGGACAGCAAATCACCCAGCAACGCCGCTGCGCCTGCGCCCAGCAAAACCCGCAACCAGTCTTTGGGCAGTGCCCAGGCCAGCGCCGTCACCACGCACAGCATCAGCGCTCGACCGCCTGCTGCGGGCAAGTCGTTGTGAATCGCCATGCCCAGCGTACCGAGCCCCACCATCAGCGCGGGCACCGCCAGTTGCTCCAGAAAAATAGGCGCGCTCGCAGACCGCAGCACGACCAGCGCAGCGCCGAGCGCCAACACGCCCACGATGTAGGGCGTGACGCCCTGAGTCAGGCGGTCACCCAGCAATTCGTACACCGCCACCATGATCGGCACCGCAGCCAGCCAGGCCCCCAAAGCGGTGAGCAACACCACGGGCCACGGGCGGGCGCTGGGGAACCTCTGATTAACCTCCGGCGGAACTGCGGCGAACGGATTGGGATGCAGCGATTGCGGTGGCGCGTTCATGCTGTGGCTCCTCGTGCTGACTGCTTGCGGGCGATGCGCATCACCACGCTGACCGACACAGCCAAAAGGCCCGCCGCGAGCAAGCCCAGCAACAACAAACGCCCTATCCAGTCGCCCGCTGCATCGTCAAACAACCAGCGCACCAGCCCTGCAACCAGCAAGCCGTTCAGGCCCAAGGCCACCGCGCTGGCTGCAAACACGTCCCACCCCTTGTCTACGCACAGCATCGCAAAGCCCACCGCCAGCACCAGCACGCCCAGCGGGTACTGCGGTGCAATGGTTCGGTCCAGCAAGCCGCCGATGCCTGTCAAGGTGATGGCAAACACCACCAGCACCACCGCCAGCCGGAAGCTCCACAGCCCCGCCCCGCTCAAGCGGGCCATGGCTGGGCTGAGCCATGCCGCCAGTGCCAGACACGCCGACCAGCCCAGCAGATGCACCTGCAACTGATCGGTCTGAACCTCCCAACGGTGGCCACTGTGGGTGTGCGTCCACAGCGAGATGGCGGTCGCAGCCACCAGTGCCCACGGAGCCCACAGCACGTCGGAGCGCGTGGCCAGACACAGCGGCAGCGCCAACACAGCCCACAGGGCAAACAGCTGCCAGGGGTCGGCCCCGGTTTGGTAGGTTTGACCAAAGTAGGCAAAGAGTGCACCGGTGCCTAAAAAGCACAGCAAACCCAGCGCCGCACGCCCCGGTGCCAGCGCGGCCGCCCCCAATCCGGTGGTCAGCACCAGGCCTTGCAGCAACGCGAAATGGCTCACGCGTCCCATGGCTTGCCAGTTCGCTGCAATCCACATCACCACCCCCAACCCCAAGAGCGCCGCGGCCACCACCGCCACCCCTCGCAGCAGCCACACCTGCTGTGCGACAGGCGGGCTCATAGGGGTTTGTTGAACGAATGCATCAGATGGGTTCACGCCGACCTCACTTTGTAAACAAAAGACGTACGCACGATACCCCCATCCGACCACCGGCTGTGGCAACACAAACGCCTGCCAGCCTGGCGTTGGCGGCATATTGCGGCGTCGTATCTGTCGGTGTTGCTGGGTGTGCAGCTGTGGCGCGCGGGGTACTTTGCGGTGTGTGCCAGGCGTTGAGCTGTTGATTCAGCCCGATGATGTTTGAACCGTTCGCCCTGAGGTATCGAAGGGCTTCGATACCTCAGCCCGAACGGAATTGAATGCTTCACCCGGCTCGGTCAGCAAGCGCATGCCCGGCACCAGGCTGGTCGCCTGCTCTCGCGACGCCACAGCCATGTACATGTTTTCACGCGCCACTTCGGTGTGCTCGGTGGCCAGTGCCTGTGCGCGGGCACCCTCGCCACGCTTGATGGCTTGCACCAGCATGTGGTGCTGCTGGTGGGCGAAGTGCATCCAGCGCAAGCCCTCGTCTGCCAGGCATTGCATGGGCAAAAGCGTTGACGGTGCAGCAAACGGCAGCTTGTCATTGGTGGCCAGGGCGCGCTGCAATGCCTTGTTGCCGCAGGCACCCAGTACCAGTGCGTGAAAGCGGTCGTTCATGGCGACGTAGGCTGCATGGTCGTCGTAGGTGGCCAAGCCGGTTGCCAAAGCGCCGTCACCGTCGGCCAGGCATTGCTGCAGTTGGTGGTTTAGTTGCTGCGACATGCCGTTTTCGGCCACCAGCCGTGCCGCCATGCCCTCCAGGTGTCCCCGCACCGCAATCGCATCCACCACCTCTTTCAGGCTGAACTGGCGCGCCAGGTAACCGCCACTGCCGGACACCTCAATCAGGCCCTCTTGCGCCAGTGTGGCCAGCGCGGCCCGAATGGGCGTTCGCGACGCCCCGAGCTTGTCGGCCAACTGCACCTCCCCCAAACGCTGGCCCGGCAAAAATTCGCCTTTCAGCAGCAAGTCACGAAGCTCAATTAATACGGTTTGTTGCAAACTCATCGCTGTCGCCCCCTTAATGCATACAAAACTTAGATTGACATTCAGTCATTCCAAGAAAAAAATGAATACTCGCGCAATTTTTTGTGTGCGATGTATACATTACAAATAGTTTCATGAAAACCGAACACAACGAACTTATCACACGTGTTGGCCCCGGCACACCGTGTGGCAACTTGCTGCGTCGCTACTGGCAACCGCTAGCCCTGGTCGATGAATTCAACCCGGTTTTAGACCCCCGCATGGCGCAGCGCCCCGTCAAGGCGGTGCGGGTGTTGGGGCAAGATTTCGTGCTGTTCAAAGACGGCCAAAACCGCTGGGGTTTGCTCGACCGCGACTGCCCGCACCGCGGGGCTGACTTGTCATTCGGGCGGCTGGAAACGGGCGAGCAGGGCGACGGGCTACGCTGCCCTTTTCATGGCTGGAAATTTGCGGTGGACGGCACCTGCCTGGAAACGCCGGGTGAGCCTGTCGGTAGCCAGCTATGCACCCGGGTCCGCCAACGCAGCTACCCGGTCATCGAGCGCAGTGGTGTGCTGTTTGGTTATCTAGCCCTTATAGAACCTGCTCAAGCAGCTATTGAAACTATAGCAACGCCGCCCTTCCCTGCGTTCGACTGCTTCACCGCCCCGGCCACGCATACCTTCGCGTTCAAGGGCCTGTGGAACGCCAATTGGCTGCAAGCGTTTGAGGTGGGCATTGACCCGGTTCACCCCTCGTTTTTGCACCGCTTTTTCAACGATGAATCGCTGCATGCCACGGGTGACAACGCGGCGGGCCGCCAATTTCGCAGCGCCACCCTCTCCACGAACTCGGGTGAAATTGAAGGCCAGCATTGGCCGATGACGCGGATCATGCGGGAGTTTCACCGCGCCGAAATCCGCTTTGAGCCCAAGCCCTGGGGCCTGCAACTCACCGCCTTGCGCGCCATGACGGAAACCTTGAAACACGTGCGCGTGACGCAGGCCATCTTCCCGCACACCTTCGTCATTCCGCTGTCGGAAACCATGACGATTACGCAAATGCACGTGCCGGTGGACGACACGCACACTTATTGGTATTCCTTCTTCACCAGCTTTGACCAGCCGGTCGACAAAGAAGCCATGCGCAACCAGCGCCTGCGCTTCATCAGCCTGCCCGACTACCTGCCCAAAAACGGTCGCCACAACCACTGGGGCTTTAACGCCGCCGAGCAGCAAAGCCAGACCTACCTGGGCATGGGCGAAGAAGACATCAACGTACACGACCAGTGGGCCGTGGAAAGCATGGGCCCGATTGCCGACCGCACCCGCGAGCACCTGGGCACCACCGACAAAGTCATCATGGCCAACCGGCGCCTGCTGCTGGCGGCGATTGACACCGTGCAGCAAGGGGGCGTGCCGCCCGGTGTGGCGGATGCTTCGCTGGCCGCGCAGATGACGGGACCTGACACGGTGGATGGCATTGCGCCTGCGCAGGAGTGGGAAGCGTGGTGGCAGGCGCAGGTGACTGCGAGGCGGGACGCCGCGCCATGGGCTTCTCTTCCTCCCTCTCCCTCTGGGAGAGGGCAGGGGTGAGGGCCTGCGCGATACAAACCCAATCAACATGACCACCTTCGCCCACCGCTGCGGCATCGCCACCCCCGAGCGCGACCAAGCCATCGCACGCGTGGCCGAGCAGCTTCAGTCCCACAACATTGAACTCGTGCGCTTCGCCTGGTGCGACCTGCACGGCAGCCTGCGTAGCAAAACCCTGGTGGCAAGTAGCGCGGTGAAAGCGCTGCACGAGGGCGTGGGCATGGTCAGTACCCTGCTCCTGAAAGACACGTCTGACCGCACTGCGTTCAAGGTATTTGAAGCTGGTGGCATGGGTGACCTACTCGGCTTTGAAGGTGCTACCAACCTGCTGATGCTGGCCGATCCCGGCAGCTTTCGCGTCTTGCCCTGGGCCGACAAAACCGCCTGGCTACAGTGCCAGCCGTACTTTGCAAACGGCCAGATTGTTCCTGTCGACACCCGCCATGTGCTGCAGCAAGCGCTACAAAAACTGGCCCAGCAAGGTCTTGGCATGCAGTGCGGCCTGGAGGTGGAATTTCACATCTACAAAATCACCGACCCCACGCCACAAACCGACCCCGACCAAGCCGCCTGGCCGGGCCTGCCGCCCCAGGTGGACATGATTCACCCCGGCTACCAGCTGCTGAGCGACGCCTACACCGATGCCTGCGACGAGCCGCTCTCCATCGTGCAGCGCACGGCGCAGGCACTGGGCTTGCCGCTGCTGTCGCTCGAAGTGGAATTTGGCCCCAGCCAGGTCGAAGCCGTGTTTGACGTGACTGACGCCCTGACCGCTGCCGACAACATGGTGCGGTTTCGCAACGGCGTGCGCCAGGCCCTGCGGCGCGCGGGCTACCACGCCACGTTTATGTGCAGGCCACCGTTTCCGCACATCATGTCCAGCGGGTGGCACCTGCATCAGTCGCTGGTTTCATTGAACGATGGAGATAACGCCTTCATGCGTGAAGCACCACAAGCAGGCAGCACCCCCACCGACGCCGCCCACACCTTGAGCACGACCGGCTGCCACTACCTGGCCGGCCTGCTGGCCCATGCCCAGGGCGCAGCCGTGTTTGCCACGCCCACCGTCAACGGCTATGGCCGCTACCAGCCCAACGCCCTGGCCCCTCAAGCCGCGCTGTGGGGCTACGACAACCGGGGCGCGATGTTGCGGGTGATTGGCGCGGCTGGCGACCCAGCCACCCGCATCGAAAACCGCCTCGGCGAGCCCGCAGCCAATCCTTACCTGTACATCGCCTCGCAAATTCACGCCGGGCTGGACGGCGTCCGTCGGCAACTGGCACCGCCACGCGCCACCTTGTCGCCCTACGCAGGCGACGTGCCCGAAGCCAACAAACTGCCCAGCAGCCTGGCGCAGACATTGACTGCCCTGCAGGCAGACGACGCGCTCATGGCCGCGTTTGGTCCGGGCTTTGCGGCCTACTTGGTGCGCATCAAACAAGTCGAGCTTGCCCGCTACGATGCCGCACAAGACAAGGTCGACTTCGAGCGCCGCGAGTACTTTTCACGCATTTGATGCCTGGACTCTTGACAATTCACCCCGCACACCCGTCATCCCGCGCAGGTGGGGATCCAGGCGCGAGGACTGTCCGGCGGCAGGGGTTTTCAGCGCGCATCGATGGATTCCCGCCTTCGCGGGAATGACACCTCCAACTCTATTTTTCCGTCACGCGAAATGCCCACAATCACTATAAATTTCATAGCTGCTTCAGCAATAGATACCAGGGCTACCAGCACATTTGACTGCACAACCGGCCAAACCCTCATGCAAGCCGCCACCGACCACAACTTGCCCGGCATCGAAGCCGATTGCGGTGGCCTGATGACCTGCGGCACCTGCCACGTGTTCGTGCGCGAACCGCACGCCAGCCAGCTACCCCCGCCGCACGCCGACGAACTGGCCATGCTCGACTTCACCGCCACACCCCGCCAGCCCAACAGCCGCCTGAGCTGCCAGATCACGCTCACGCCGCAGCTGCAGGGGCTGACTGTGGACCTGCCTGCCAGCCAGCACGATTGATTCGGCCAGATGAAGTTTGAAATCTCCGCCTGTGTGTGCGCGATCTGCGCACACCACTGCCCCAGTCTTGGGCGCTTGGCACTGGCAGGGATACGCCGCTGAGGGCGAACGGGTTGATACTTCACCAGGCCGAATCAATAAGCCATAACACCAGGTCCACATGCCCGACATCCTGCTGGCCACGCTCAACGCCAAATTCATCCACGCCAGCCTGGGCCTGCGCTGTTTGCTGGCGAATCTGGATCGTCATGGTGCGCCGGGCTTGCGCGCGCGCACGGGCTTGCGCGAGTACGTGATCGCGCTTCGGGCGATTGACATTGCAGCGGATTTATTGGGCACCGATGCGGCACAACGGCCCCAGATCATCGGCTTTGGCGTGTACATCTGGAATGTGGTGGAAACGACCAAAGTGGTGCGCCTGCTCAAACGCCTGGCACCGGAGATCACCATCGTGCTGGGCGGCCCGGAAGTGAGCTTTGAAACCGACGATCAGGATATTTGCCGGTTGGCCGACCACACCATCACCGGCTGGGGCGATGTGAGCTTTGCCAAGCTGTGCACCACGCTGCTGGACGGCAGCGCGACGCAACGTGCCGTGCTGCCCAAAATCATCGTGGGTGAGCAGCCCGATTTGAGCGAGATCGCCCTGCCCTACGCCGAGTACACCCATGCCGATTTGGCGCACCGGCTGCTGTATGTAGAAGCCTCGCGCGGCTGCCCGTTCAAGTGCGAATTTTGTTTGAGTTCGCTTGACAAAACGGCCTGGGCATTCAATCTGGATGCATTTTTGGCCGAGATGCGCAGCCTGGTGGATCGTGGGGCCAAGCACTTCAAATTTGTCGATCGCACCTTCAATTTGAAGATTGACACCTCGGCGCGCATCTTGCAGTTTTTCCTGGAGGAACTGGCCAGGAACAATGAACTCTTCGTGCATTTCGAGGTGGTGCCCGACGTGTTGCCGGATCGTTTGAAAGCCCTGATTGCACAGTTTCCGCCCGGTGCGCTGCAGTTTGAAGTGGGCGTTCAGACCTTCACGGCTGAGGTGCAGCAGCGCATCAGCCGCCGGCAAGACGAGGCCAAAACGGTGGCCAACATTGCCTGGCTGGTGAGCGAAAGCCCTGCGCATTTACACACCGATCTCATTTTTGGCCTGCCCGGCGAAAGCTTGGCGAGCTTTGCCGCAAGCTTTGACAAACTGGCCCGCTTAAGGCCACACGAGGTGCAATTTGGCATGCTCAAGCGGCTGCGCGGCACGCCCATTGTTCGCCACACAGCGCCGTTCGCAATGGTCTACGACCCCGAGCCGCCGTATGTGATTTTGCAAACCTCCACCATTGACTTTGCCACCGTGCAGCGCATCGGCCGCATGGCGCGCTACTGGGAACTGGTGGCCAATTCCGGCAAGTATCCCCACGCGCTGGCGCTGCTGTTGGCGCTGGATGCGCCAGGCCAATCGCCGTTTTATCGCTTCCTGGCATTCGCGGATGGGTTGTGGGCTCAGAGTGGCAAAACGCATGCGTTTGCCGCAGAAAAGCTGCTGGACTTTCTATTTGATTTCTTGCAACGTGGCGAAGGATCAGCGGCAGCGCGAACAGCCATCAGCGCCGACTGGCAGCGCAGCGCAGGCACACTGCCGCAGTGTTTGATTGGCCATGTTCAGGATGGCTGGCTGGCAAAAACACAAAGGCAAGCACGCCACCGCGCCAAAAGACAGGCGCGCAGCCTGGTGAAAATTCAACCCACTGAGGAGACCCCATGATTCTGGAAATCGCCGACATCCGCATCCACCCCGGCCAGCAAGCCGCTTTTGAAGAAGCCATTCAGCGCGGCATTGCCACCGTGGCATCCACCGCCAAAGGCTTCGAAGGCTTCAAGGTCAACAAAGGCATCGAGTCGCCCGAGCGCTACGTGCTGCAAATTTTCTGGACCACCCTGGAAGACCACACCATCGGCTTTCGCCAAGGCCCCCTGTTCCCCCAGTGGCGCGCCATCGTCGGGCCATTTTTTGCCACGCCACCCGTGGTGGAGCACTTTGAGCTGGTGGCCAAGTCGGATTGAGTTTGCTATTGATTAGATAGCGACTTGAGCAATGAATACAAGGGTTGTTGGCTGTTTAGCCTCAAGAACGCGGAAAAATGGGGTCAGATCCCGATTCAGGACACAGTCTCCTCGACGCGCAACAACACCAATACGAAATCGGGCTCTGACCCCATTTTTGGCTTCCGGCGCGCGAAGACCTTTGCATGCAAGGGCTTGTAGTCTCCGGCGTCCCGCAATTGGGGTCAGAGCAAAATTTCGTATGGGCACCCCGCCCGCCGATGCCAACCGCGTCCTGAATTTTGATCCGACCCCAATTGCTCATCCCATTTCCGGGGGGGTCTAGTCACTACGTTTTTGATAGCTGCTTGAGCAATGAATACCTAGGCTACCGGCCCAATAGCTGCTGTTCCAACCCATGCAGCACCTCATAACACCCCAACACCTGCCCCACGCTCCCATTCGGCTCGCGACCTTCCCGAATCGCGGCGAAGAACTCGCGGTCTTGTAGTTCGATGCCGTTGAGGCTGACCGCCACCTGGCTCACGTCGATTTTTTCGTCTTTGCCGGTGAACAAGTCGTCGTAGCGGGCGAGGTAGGTGGCGGTGTCGCCGATGTAGCGGAAGAAGGTGCCCAGGGGGCCGTCGTTGTTGAAGCTCAGGCTCAGGGTGCAGATCGCTCCATTGGCTGCTTGCAGCTGAACGCTCATGTCCATCGCAATACCCAGCACGGGGTGAATCGGGCCTTGCACAGCGTTGGCTTTGACGACCGGGCTGCCGCACTGGTAGGCAAACAGGTCGACCGTGTGCGCCGCGTGGTGCCACAACAAATGGTCGGTCCAACTGCGGGGCTGGCCCAGGGCGTTCATGTTGGTGCGGCGGAAAAAGTAGGTTTGCACGTCCATCTGTTGAATGTTGAAACGCCCCGCCTTGATTTGCTGGTGCACGTACTGGTGGCTGGGATTGAAGCGGCGCGTGTGGCCGCACATGGCCACCAGGCCGGTCTGCTTTTGCAGCGCCACCACGGCCTGCGCATCGGCCCAGCTGTCGGCCAGCGGAATTTCCACCTGCACATGCTTGCCCGCCTGCATGCAGGCCATGGCCTGGGCGGCGTGCAATTGCGTGGGGGTGCAGAGGATGACGGCATCGACTTCGCTCAAAGCCAGGGCGTCTTGCAGGTTGGTGGTGACGTGGGCGATTCCGTGTTTATTGGCGACTTCTTTGGTTTTGTCCAGGTCGCGGCTGATGAGGCTGACGACTTCGACGCCGTCTATCAGCTTGATGGCGTCCAGGTGCTTGATACCGAAGGCACCGGCACCGGCCAGGGCTACTTTGATGGTCGCGGTTCCAGTGGACTCGACTTTGATGGTCATGTTGTTCCTTAAATTGATGGAGAGCGAAGTCAAATGCAGACGTAGAAGTCGCTAGCGCAAAGTCAATTTTTTGAGCACTTACGTATTTCCGTCATTCCCGCGCAGGCGGGAATCCAGGCGCGTGGACTTGGCGGTTCACCGGGTAAGTTGCGCACGGCGGTGGATTCCCGCCTTCGCGGGAATGACGAATCTTGGGTCACCAGTTTTCCAAAATGAGGTGTCCCACCGCCGTGTTGCTGGCGGGCACGTGATAGAAGCGGTGGCGCTCGGTCGGGGGAGCGCCGCCTGAATGATCAGACATCGCACCCCGTGCGATGAGCCACATTACCAGCTCGATGCCCTCGCTTCCCGCCTCGCGCACGTAATCAATATGCGGCACAGAGGCTTGGCCTTGCGGGTCGGCGATCAGGCGGTTCATGAAGGCGGTGTCGAACTCTTTGTTGATGAGACCCGCACGCGGGCCTTGCAGCTGGTGGCTCATGCCGCCTGTGCCCCAGATGTGTACGTTCAGGTCTTCGTCGTAGCTCTCAATCGCCTGGCGAATGGCTTTGCCCAGATTCAGGCAGCGCTGGCCGCTGGGCACCGGGTACTGCACCACGTTGACGGCGAAGGGAATCACCGGGCAAGGCCATTGCTGTGGTTGCCCGCACATCAGGCTCAGCGGCACAGTCAGGCCATGATCCACATCCATTTTGTTGACGATGGTCAGGTCAAAGTCTTGCTGAATGACGGACTGCGCAATGTGCGCGGCCAGTTGCGGGTGGCCATGCACCACCGGCACCGGGCGCGGGCCCCAGCCTTCGTCGGCGGGCTGGTATTGCGCGGCGGTGCCGATGGCAAACGTGGGAATCATGTCCAAGCTGAAGGCGGTGGCGTGGTCGTTGAAGACCAGAAAAATCACGTCCGGCGTGTTGTCTTTCATCCATTGTTTGGAAAACTCGTAGCCCTGAAAAACCGGCTGCCAGTAGGGTTCGTGCGTTTTGCCCAAATCGAGCGCGGCGCCGATGGCGGGTACGTGTGAGGTGTAGACGGATGCGGTGATGCGTGCCATATCAATGTGCTCCCTGCACCAGGCCGGTGCCGGTGCCCTGGGGTTGGCGATGGGCTTGTGCGGTACCGCCCTCGTCTATCACCCGGTTGCCTTCCACCGAGCGACCGCCAGCGATCATCATGGCCCTGTATTCGTCTTCGGTCATGCCGGTCATGCTGCCCGCCATTTGCTGAAAGCTCTTGCCGTGGGTGGCGCCCAGCTTGGCCAGAAAGTAGATGTTGCCGCCCAGCGCAATGCAGCGGTTCAAGTCCACCGCCAGCACGGCCAGCTTCTGGTCTTCAGTCATCGGCCATTCATCGAGATAGGCGCGTTGATCAGCCTTGAACCGCTCGCGGTTTTCTGCCTTCATCAGGCTCATGCAAAACTGGTTCAAGTGATAGCCCTTGCGACTTTGCTCCATGTCAAAGACGGTGGTACCGGGCACGTCGAGGTAGGGTTTTTCCAGCGACATGGTTCAGCTCCAGTACAAGCGGTTCGGGTTGTCCACCAGCAGCTTGCGTTGCAGCTCGGCGGTGGTGGCGATGTGGGGAATGAAGTCCACCAGCAGGCCGTCGTCAGGCATGTGGTCTTTCAGGTTGGGGTGTGGCCAGTCGGTGCCCCACAGCACGCGGTCGGGGAAGGTTTCCACCACCTGGCGGGCGAAGGGAATCACGTCCTGGTAGGCATGTTGTTCACCGTTCAATGCCTTGGGGCCAGATACCGACAAGCGCTCGGGGCAGCTCACCTTGCTCCACACATTGGGGTGCTGGTGCATGAACTGCATGAAGAGCGCGAACTCGGGGCCGTCCACAAGCTTGCTCACGTCGGGGCGGCCCATGTGGTCGACCACCACGGTGGTGGGCAGTGCAGTAAAAAAGTCCCACAGCTCGGGCAAGTCCACTGCTTCAAAGTAAATCACCACATGCCAGCCCAAGGGCTTGATGCGGTGGGCAATCTCCAGCAGCTCGTCTTTGGGCGTGAAGTCCACCAGGCGCTTGACGAAGTTGAAGCGCACACCGCGCACACCGGCTGCGTGCATGGTTTGCAACTGCTCATCGGTGACGCTGCGCTTGACGGTGACCACGCCGCGCGCCTGGCCATTCGCGTGGGCCAGCGCATCGAGCAAGGCGCTGTTGTCTGCGCCGTGGCAGGTGGCTTGCACGATGACGTTTTTCTCAAAACCCAGGTGGTCGCGCAGCGCAAACAGTTGCTCGCGGCTGGCGTCGCAGGGCGTGTATTTGCGCTCGGGGGCGAAGGGGAATTGGGCGCCGGGGCCGAACACGTGGCAGTGGGCGTCGACGCTGCCGGGGGGCACGTGAAAGCGCGGCTTGCTGGGGTCTGGGTACCAGTCGAGCCAACCGGGGGATTTTTCAAATGGCATGATTACTATTGAATTGATAGCTGCTTGAGCAACATTTACAAGGGCTAGAGATCGATTTGACTTAAAAACGCGTAACAACTCACCTCAAAAACCAAAACAACCGTCCAACACAGAGGCACAGAGGACACAGAGGCAGCAAGTCAGAGGTAGACAAGATGTCTTTGTAACAAGATTTCTCTCTCTGTGGCCCTCTGTGTCCTCTGTGCCTCTGTGTTGAGGTTTTTTGATTTCGACCTGAGTAGTTACTAAAACGCCATCAGTCCACATAACGCAGCCCCGCTTTCTCCAGCGGCTCGCGCATCTTGTACATGTCCAGCCCCAACACGCCGCTGGCCAGCTTGGCGCGTTTTTCGCCCTCCAGGGCCTCCCGCGCACGGGCAGCGTCCAGCGTTTTCTGCGCGATGGCGGCGGGCACCACCACCACACCGTCGTCGTCGGCCACCACCACATCGCCCGGGTTCACGATCATCCCGGCGCAGACCACCGGTATGTTCACCGAGCCCAACGTGGCCTTGATCGTCCCCTTGGCGCTGATGGCTTTGCTCCAGACGGGAAAGTTCATCTCCTGCAGCGTTTTCACGTCGCGCACGCCCGCATCAATCACCAGCGCCCGTGCACCACGGGCCTGAAACGAGGTGGCCAGCAGGTCGCCAAAGTAGCCGTCGCTGCACTCAGCCGTGACGGCGGCCACCACGATGTCGCCGGGCTGAATCTGCTCGGCCACCACATGCATCATCCAGTTGTCGCCAGGTTGCAGCAGCACGGTGACCGCCGTTCCACTGACTTGCACGCCGGGGTAGATGGGCCGCATGTAGGGTTTGAGCAGGCCCACGCGGCCCATGGCTTCATGCACCGTGGCCGAGCCCAGGACGGCCAGGGCGCTGGCAGCGGTGGGGTCTGCGCGGGTGATGTTTCGGTAGACGACGCCTAGTTCATGCATGTGGTTTCCTTCTCGCATTTTTGAATGTTCCCTCCCCCTCTGGGGGAGGAAATATCGGTTTCCCTCCCCCTCTGGGGGATG
>JANOQJ010000005.1:0-118499 GCA_031414805.1 Comamonadaceae bacterium | reverse complement strand
TACTCAGCTATTGATGCAGTCCGCCGATGTGTGAGGTTACCGTTCGGGCTGAGGTATCGAAGCCCTCGCGAGCCCTTCGATACCTCAGGGCGAACGGTTCGTATTTCGCCAGAGAGAATGCAGAGACAGCTGAGTAGTTACTGTTTATAAGCAACTCGCGCTACCGACTTGCCGATACGCTCAAGTCGCGAAATACGCGGACCGGTCCATGTCGGCCAGCAGCCCGGCCTGACTGGGTGCCCAGCCGAGCACCGAACGCGTTTGTTTGCTGGAGGCGGGTGCGTCCAGGCTTGCAAACAGCGCGAACCAGCCAAAGTGTTCGGCGGCTTGTTCGGGCGACAGGGCGACCAGCGGCACGTTCAGGCGGCGGGCGATGACGCTGGCAATATCTTTGAACAAAACGCCTTCGTCGGCAACCGCGTGATAGGGGCCACTGGCTGTCCCGTTTTCAATGGCCAGGCGAAAAGCCCGGGCAGCGTCCAGCCGGTGAACGCCCGGCCAGCGGTTGAGTCCCTCGCCACAGTAGGCGGACACGCCCTTTTCCCGAGCGATGCTGATCAGCGTCGGAATGAAGGCGTGGTCGCCGTCCCCATGTACGGACGCAGGCAGGCGCATCACGGTTGCCCGCACGCCGCGTGACGCCAGGGCCAGCGCTGTCGCTTCCGAGGCACGTGGATACGCGGTCGAGGCGGGCGCTGCCGCATCGGCCTCGGTTGCCAGGTGGCCCGGGGCGACCCGCAGCACAAGCCCTGAAGTCACGAGCAGCTGGCGGTCAGAGCCCGCCAGTGCGTCGCCAAGCGCTTCGATGGCCCGTCGATCAAGCTCGCAGTTGTCCGCAAATCTCGAGAAGTCGTGGTTAAAACCGGTATGAATCACGCCGTCTGCCACAGCGGCAGCGGTTCGCAGGCTGTCCAGGTCTTCAAGTGAGCCGCGATGTGTGTCGGCGCCTGCTGCAGCCAGGGCCAAAGCGCCTGCCTCCGAGCGCGCCAAGCCCAGCACAGTGTGTCCTGCCGTGATGAGCTCTTGAACGACCGCCAGGCCCACAAAGCCAGTGGCTCCAGTGACAAAAATTCGCATGAAGTCATTTCCTTGGGTAAAGGGGTAAACGCCCCTGGTTTGTGACTGTAGGTGTGAAAATCCGAATAAGCTATGCTGAAAAGTTCGTTTTACCTTCGTCATCGTTCGTAAATCACCACCAATCAATCGTATGGACCCGCTCTCCGACGTGCTCTCTCTGCTCAAGTTGCGCGCGGTTTAGAGGCGGGTGGCGACTGGTCCATCGGATTCGGCCCGCTGGACGGCATCAAGTGCTATGCGGTGCTTTCCGGCGCGTGCTGGTTGTCCATGCAGGGCGTTGAAGCGGCCGTACGCATCCAGACGGGGGACTGTTTTTTGCTGCCCAAAGGCTTGCCATTCACGCTGGCAAGCGATCTGGCCCTGCCACCTGCCGATGCCTCAACAGTCTTCCCGCCCCTGCGTGATGGGGGTGTGCGCTGCTACAACGGGGGAGGCGACTTTCTCAGCGTGGGCGGGCTCTTCGCGCTCTCGGGCGGTTCCGCCGACGTTCTGTTAGGCATGTTGCCGCCCATCGTGCACCTGCGCGATGAAGCCGACAAGGCCGGTCTGCGCTGGTGTATCGAGGGGATGCGCCAGGAGCTGCGCAACCCCCAGCCAGGTGGTGCGCTGGTTGCGCAACAACTGGCCACGATGATGCTGGTTCAAGCCCTGCGCTTGCATTTGGCCGAAGGCCTGAAAGGGGGTGTGGGTTGGCTGTTTGCTTTGGCTGACAAGCGCATGGCGCTGGCCATCACCGCCATACACAACGACCCGGCGGCTCGTTGGACGCTGCCCTTACTCGCCCGGCATGCTGGCATGTCGCGCACGATATTTGCCTTGAAATTCAAGGAGACCGTGGGAATGTCACCGATGGGCTACCTGACCCGCTGGCGTATGTTGTTGGCGGGCGACCGGCTGACGAATTCGGGCGATTCAATCTCCGTCATTGCCCAGTCGCTGGGCTATGAATCCGATAGCGCTTTCAGCACCGCATTCAAGCGGGTGATGGGCTGCTCGCCTCGGCATTTTGGCAAAGCCGGTCGGGACGCGAATGCAAGAACGGCTGCGAAATTTGCAGTTTGATGCCCCGGTTCAGGCGTTCACCTTAGCCAAGACTTTTAAGCCAGGGCTTTCGTCAGCAGCACCACGTCGTCGGCACCGGGTTGGCGTGCGTTCACGGTTTGCGCTCGGCTTTCCCGGTGGCAAAAACCGAGTACTGCATCGCTAATTCCAACTCTCTGCCTCGTCAAAGCGGTTTTTTTCTTCGGGGCTGGCATAGCTGCGCGCCGTCGGCTGATGGTGAGGTGCGTGGCTCGCCAGCGCATTTGCGTTTCGCTGCACACGACCCCACACGTTTTCAAGCCACAAGCTGCGTTCAGCCTCTCCCATTGCCTGCACCCGCAACGCCTCGGCCAACTCGCGGTCTTCCTGGCTGAGCAAAGCTTGGTTTGTGGTCGCTGGGGTTGCTGACGCGGCGGTCGGGCGGCGTTGAAGGCTGGACATAGCGGGATGTTAGCGGGCCTTCACGCGGCTTGGAAAGCAAGCGCAGTCACGCCTGGAAGGACTGCCCCGCTCGCTTGACTGCGGCTACTTCAGCGCGGCGGAACAATGACCGTCGTGCCGCCAGTGGAGCCCGTGCTGCCCCTCGCACCCGTGCTGCCGGTTGCGCCCGTGGCACCGGTATAGCCGGTATCGCCGGTCGCGCCTGTGGCGCCAGTTCCGCCCGTGGCACCTGTACCGCCGGTGGCACCGGTGTAGCCCGTGGCACCCGTGTTGCCGGTATTGCCCGTGTTACCCGTGGCGCCCGTGTAGCCGGTAGCCCCGGTGTAGCCTGTGGCACCGGTTGCGCCAGTGGCACCGGTCGGTCCGGGAGGGCCGGCAGGCGCCGAGATGCAGCCGCTCAAAATCATGGCGTAGCAGGCAGTAGCAATGAGGTGAACAATTTTCATGGTGATTCCTTAAGTTGTGAACGATCAAAGGTGAGTCAGCTTTGCAGCGCCACCTGTCTTCAGGCTACGCAGGAACCCAAACGCCGTCCGTGCGACAGCCCACATAAGCGAGCGCCCAATCTGATATCTATTTGATAGCGACCAAGCCAGTCATGGCCTGGTCGAATGGGCCGTTATCCAAGCCAAACAGGGGTCGGGGCAGGTGCTGCGGCGGCGTAGGACGCTGGCCCGAAGTTTTCACAGGGCGGCGTCTGGCGGGTGCTGTGCAGCGAGCGGGCATGGGTACTTGAGCGGGATCCCACGGCTTGTAAAGATGTGATTTTTAAGCAAAACCGGCTTCAACCCTTGTAAATACTGCTCAAGCAGCTATTTATTTAATAGCAAACGAACATGTCTTTCAGGAGCCTCGCCCGCAACTTGGGATGATGACGCGGCTCTGTGGCGTCGCCCGAAATGACGCCGTTGCGCGATGATCGTCTTTGTACACTTGGCTCAATCGCGTGTTTATTCTGGAGTTGGTATGGGCTTACCTGTCTCGAAAATTGATCTTGCAAGTTACCTGGTGTGGGAACATGAACAGCCCACCCGAAATGAGTTTTACCAGGGCGAGATATTTGCCATGGTTGGCTCCAGGCGTGTTCACGGTATCGTGGCGGGGAACGTATTCGCGGCACTGAAAAACCAGTTGAAAGGCAGTGGCTGTCGCGCATTCATCGAAGACCAGAAGGTGCAGGTTGCGCAAGACATGGTTTTCTATCCCGATGTTTTTGTCACCTGCAACAAGCAGGATCTCGAAACCGACTACATCTTTACCGCACCGAGTCTGGTCATAGAAGTCTTGTCGACGTCCACGCAAGCCTAGGACCGTGGCCTGAAATTCGCCGCCTACCGCCAGATTGCACCGTTGAAAGAGTATCTGCTGATCGACCCCGAAACACGCGTGGTGGAGCTATACCGCCGTGGTGAGGAAGGCCGGTTTACCCTGTACGACTTCACCGGTCAGCCGCAGATTTCGCTCACTTCAATTGGCTGCGAGTTACTGGCTACAGATGTGTTTGATGGACTGGGTTTCGAGCCGCTTGAGAATGCGCTGGTCACAGGGAAATAACCCTCCAGACCAATCTGATCCTGCTCAAGCAGCTACTGATTCAATAGCAAATCAAACCCTACTCCCCCAAATAAGCCGCCCGCACCTTCGGATCATTGAGCATCTCTTTCGCATCGCCGCTCATGGTGATGATTCCAGACTCCATCACATAGCCCCGGTTGGCAATGCCCAGCGCGCGGCTGGCGTTTTGTTCGACCAGCAGCACCGTGACGCCTTGCGCGTACACGTCGCGCACCACCTCGAAAATCTTGTCCACCATGATGGGCGAGAGGCCCATCGACGGCTCGTCGAGTAGCAGCACTTTGGGTTGCGTCATCAGCGCGCGGCCCATGGCGAGCATTTGTTGTTCGCCGCCGGACATGGTGCCGGCCAGTTGGTCGCGGCGCTCTTTCAGGCGGGGGAACAGGGTGAACACCTTGTCGATGTCCACCAGAATCTGCGCTTTGTCGTCGCGGATGTAGGCACCCATCTGCAGGTTTTCGATGATGGTCATGCGGGTGAACACGCCGCGGCCTTCGGGCACCATGACCAGGCCTTCTTTCACCAGGTCCCAGGCACCGCGGCCCTTGATGCTTTTGCCCAGGTATTCGATGTCGCCCGCGTTGGGTACCAGGGAGCCGGTGATGGCTTTCATGGTGGTGGTTTTGCCTGCGCCGTTGGAGCCGATCAAGCTGACCAGCTCGCCCTCGTTCACCTCAAAACTCACGCCCTTGACGGCTTGAATGCCGCCGTAGCCGACTTTCAGATCGGTGATTTTCAGTAGTGTTTTGCTCATATCAATGGCCTCCCGTGCCCAGATAGGCCTCAATTACTTTTTCGTTTTTCTGCACATCAGCGGGCGTGCCTTCGGCAATCTGTTTGCCGTAGTCCAGCACCGTCACGCGGTCGCACAGGCCCATCACCAGTTTCACGTCGTGCTCAATCAGCAAGATGGTGCGGTTGTCTTTGCGAATCTGGTCAATCAAACCGCGTAATTGCACTTTTTCGGTGGCGTTCATGCCCGCGGCGGGCTCGTCCAGGGCAATCAGTTGCGGGTCGGTGGCCAGGGCGCGGGCAATTTCCAGGCGGCGCTGGTCGCCGTAGCTCAGGGTGCGGGCGCGGTAGTCGGCAAATTTGCCAATGCCCACATAGTCGAGCAGCTCATGCGCGCGCTTGGCAATCGCAGCTTCTTCGGCCTTGAAGCCAGGCGTGCGGAAAATGGCACCAAACAAGCCTGAGCCGGTGCGGATGTGGCGGCCCACCATCACGTTTTCCAGCGCCGTCATTTCGGCAAACAGGCGGATGTTCTGGAAGGTGCGGGCAATGCCCGCTTTGGCCACTTCATGCACCGCCGTGGGCTTGTAAGGCTTGCCGGCCAGCTCGAAGGTGCCGCTGTCGGGCGTGTACAGACCGGTGATCACATTGAAGAAGGTGGTTTTACCCGCGCCGTTGGGACCGATCAGTCCGTAAACCTGTCCGCGTTCGATACGCAGGCCCACGTCAGACAGTGCTTGCAGGCCACCAAAGCGCTTGGAAATACCGGAGACGTTCAAAACGATGTCGCTCATATCAAGCACCTTCTTTCGCTTGCAGCGATTTGCCGTGTTCCGGCGTCGGCCACAGGCCACGCGGCTTCCACAGCATGATGATGATCATGGCTAGTGCAATCAGCAGCTGGCGCAGGATAGAGGCATCCAGTCGCCCGCCCGTCATGTCTTGCAACGGGCCCGCCACATAACGCAGCACCTCGGGCAGCGCGGCCAGCAGCACAGCACCCAAAATGACACCCGGCAGGTGGCCAATGCCGCCCAGCACCACCATGGCGACGATCATCACCGACTCCATCAGGCTGAACGATTCGGGGGAGACAAAGCCTTGAAACGCACCAAACATCGCTCCGCTCACGCCGCCAAAACTGGCGCCCATGCCGAAGGCCAGCAGTTTCATGTTGCGCGTGTTGATGCCCATGGCCTTGGCGGCAATTTCGTCTTCACGAATCGCCATCCAGGCGCGGCCAATGCGCGACAGCTCCAGCCGGTGGCAAATGATGACGCTGAGCACCACCAACGCCAGGAACAGGTAGTAATAGAGCGAGACCGAGGCCACCTTGAAGCCCAGCACCTCCAACGGCTTGCCCAGGTCCAGGCCAAAGAAGCTGATGGAGTCAATCTGCGCCAGGCCTTTGGGGCCGTTGGTGATGTTGACGGGGTGATCCAGGTTGTTCAAAAACACGCGGATGATTTCGCCAAAACCCAGGGTGACGATGGCCAGGTAGTCGCCGCGCAGCTTCAGTGTGGGCGCGCCCAGCAACACCCCAAAGAATCCGGCGAGCGCCGCTGCGGCCGGGATGACGATCCACAACGGCGTGTGCAGGCCGTCTGGAAAAAGGGCCTTGAAGCCTGCGAAGGTTTCGGTCATGTGCGGCGACGCCATCAGCGCAAACATGTAGGCCCCCACCGCAAAAAACGCCACATAGCCCAAGTCGAGCAAGCCCGCGTAGCCCACCACAATGTTCAGGCCCAGGGCCAGCAACACATAGAGCAAGGCCACATCGGCAATGCGCACCCAGGCGTTGCCCGCGCTTTGCAGCAGCAGCGGAAGAATCAGCAATGCCAGGGCGCCCAACACATACACGGCCAGCTTGTTTTGTTTGTTGATCAAGTTCATGGTGTGCTCCTTACGCCCGATCTGCCACGCGCTCGCCCAGCAGGCCGGAAGGCCGCAAGGTCAACACGAAAATCAGCACAATGAAAGCAAAAATATCGGAGTAGTGGCTGCCCAGCACGCCGCCGGTCAAATCACCGATGTAGCCCGACGCGATCGATTCGATCAGCCCCAGCAAAATGCCGCCCAGCACCGCACCGCCCAGGTTGCCAATGCCGCCAAACACTGCCGCTGTAAAGGCCTTCAGACCGGGCAAAAAGCCCATGGCGTGTTGCACGGTGCCGTAGTTTGATGCATACATCACCCCCGCAATCGCCGCCAAAATCGCGCCGATGATGAAGGTCGCCGAGATCACCATGTCGGGTTTGACACCCATCAAACCCGCCACGCGCGGGTTCTCGGCGGTGGCCCGCATCGCACGGCCCAGGCGGGTGTAGTTCACCAGGTACATCAACACTGCCAGTGAAACAGCGGTGACGCCCAGAATCATGATTTGCGTAGGCGTGATCACCGCGCCTGCCACTTCAATCGGCGTTGTTGGCAGCAGGTTGGGGTAGGGCTTGGGATTGGGTTTCCAGATGATCATGGCCAGCGTTTGCAGCAGGATGCTCATGCCAATCGCGGTGATCAGCGGGGCCAGTTTGTTGCTGTTGCGCAGCGGCCGGTAAGCGATTTTCTCAATCGTGAAATTGAGCACCGCCGCCACCACACAGGCAATCAGCGTGGCCAAAATCAGGATGATCCAGCCCGGTGTGCCGGGCATCGCGCCCTGCATGGTGGTGATCACGGTCCAGCTGGTCAGCGCCCCCACCATCAGCACCTCGCCATGGGCAAAATTAATCAAGTTGATGATGCCGTACACCATGGTGTAGCCCAGGGCTATCAAGGCGTACATGCTGCCAAGAACCAGACCGTTGATGACCTGTTGCAGCAGGATATCCATAAGTTTTTCTCCGTTTTCTTGAACCGCGAAGACCGTGTGCAAATCAGACTTGATTGTGCGCACCGTCTACCTAGCAAAAAACCCGCCAGGAGGATGCTGGGCGGGTTTGCGTCGGGAATTGTAGTCATGGGTTCCCATTGGGGAAACGTAGCAATCGGCGGGGTTTACCCTTGACGCAAGGCCGTTTGGCGGGTCTATCAGCGGCTTGGCATTTTGATTAGCGCAACTGATGCTGCGGCGTTTTCGGGGTATGTCGCTTATCAGTTCAGCGGGCAAAGAAACCTTCAGGCGGCTCCTGGTCACCGGACGTCGCGTCGTAAGACGTTGAATCGTAGACCGCAGGAGGTTCTGCAGAGGTTCCTTAGCTGGAGGTGTCAAACATCGCGGTGCAGCGCCGCTGCATTTCGTCGGTGCTGACATCTTCAATGCTGTGCCCGATCATCCAACGGTGACCAAATGGGTCTCGCACCATACCGCCGCGTTGGCCGTAAAACTCATCCTGCACCTGGCGCTCCAGGCGCGCGCCGCTGGCTACGGCTTGGGCCACCATGGCATCGGCATCGTCCACATGCAGGTGTATGGTCACGGCGGTTTCGCCGATGCTGGCGGCGCTGCGAATGCCGTATTCCGGGTATTCCTCTGACAACATCAGTGTCATGCCGCCGAAGTCCATCTCGGCATGCCCGACACGACCACTGGGCTCGGTCAGGCCACCACCCGGTCTTGCTGCACGGCAGCCAATACAAACAATGATCTTTGGCCAGCAGCCCCTGCAGATAGGCGGCGTCAGGTCGGGCTTGGGCGTAGCTGACCGGGTCTTCAAAGGCTGTGCCAAACATGTCCAGCAAGTCGGGCACTACGGCGGCGTGTTCGGGGCGCAGACGCCGGATGGTGTAGCGGAGGGTTGCTGTTTGTGAAAGCATAAATCACTCCTGATTTGATAGCTGCTTGAGCAGTAGGTACCTGGGCTACAGGCCAAACTTTCAGTTATTCATACTGCTGGGCCAGCGCGACGGCCACACGACCGATCAACTCATACGGCATGGGCTGATCAAGCGGGAATTTCAAATTACCTTTCTCGCCAGCAAACGGCTGCAATTCGGCCATGAGGGCATTGTTTGTCGTCACAGGTGGATAAACGCCGATATGCTTTTTGAAAGCCGCAAAGTAAATAAAAGTGTGGCCCAGTTTGAAAGCGGGCATTTGGTAGCTGATCGTTTCCTTGGCATCAGGAACACTGGCCTGGATGAGTCGCCGTATTTCTTCGAGGATGAGCTTGGCGTGCGGCGAAGCTGACGCGATGTAGTCATCGATGTTTGCGAACGCTGGTTTTTCTGCCATGTTGTGTCCAGTTTTTTTGCAAAAGGGAATCAGCTCAGTTCGCCAATAACTCCTGATTTGATAGCTGCTTGAGCAATGAATACCTGGGCTGTTGGCCTGTTTGGCTTAAAAAGCGGATTCAGCCGCGTCGCGCCGCTTCAATGGCCGCGATGTCGATTTTTCCCATGGTCATCATCGCGTTGAACACGCGTTTGGCCACCGCCGGATCAGGATCGGTGTAGCCCTGGGTCAAGGCAATGGGTGTGATCTGCCACGAGATGCCCCACTTGTCCTGGCACCAGCCGCAGACGTTGGCCGTGCCGCCGTTGCCGACGATGGCGTTCCAGTAGCGGTCGGTCTCGGCCTGATCGACGGTGGCCACCTGAAACGAGAACGCCAAACCGTGCGGCGTGGCGGCGCTGCCGTTGAGCCCCAGGCAGGGGATGCCCAGCACGGTGAATTCGACCGTCAGCACGTCGCCTTGCTTGCCCGCCGGATAGTCGCCGGGTGCGCGGTGTATGGCTTTGACCGACGAATCGGGAAACACCGAGGCATAAAACCGCGCGGCCTCTTCGGCAGCGCCGTCGTACATCAGGCAGATGGTGTTTTTGGCGGGGGTGGTCATGCTATTTCTCCATGATCATTTGAAAGCCGCCATAAATCATGCGTTTGCCATCAAACGGCATGGGCGCGTTCGCCGGATCCATGCGCGGGTCGGCCATGATTTTTTGCCAGCCCGCATCGCGCACTGCTTTGGACGGCCACTCGATCCAGGAAAAGATCACCGCCTCGGTGTCTTCGCGTTTGACCGCCATGGTGAACGAGGTGAGCTTGCCCTCCGGCACATCGTCGCCCCAGCACTCCACCACGCGCAACGCGCCGTACTCCTTGGCCACTACCGCCATATCAGCGGCATGTTTCAGGTAGGCCTCTTGGTTGGCCATGGGAACGGCGGCCACAAATCCATCGAGATAGTTCATGATTTCACTCCTGAAATAATAGCTGCTTGAGCAATAGATACGTGGGCTGGAGACTGATTTGACAGGTGGTTTCGACACCGGGTCGCAAGTCAGTCGGGAATATGCGGCTCGACCAGCCGCGCCAAATTTTGCAGCGACGGTTGCCAGCCCCGGTTTTACTGTTTCCCCGCTTCTTCGTCCAGCCGCCTCAACTGCGCCAGCTTCTCCCCAATCTTGATCTCCAACCCCCGATCCACCGGCCGGTAAAACTGTGGCGGTTTCATGCCCTCAGGCCAGTAGTTCTCACCTGCCGCAAAACCGCCTTCCTCGTTGTGGGCGTAGCGATAGTCTTTCCCGTAGTCCAGGTCTTTCATCAGCTGCGTGGGGGCGTTGCGCAGGTGCAGGGGCACGGGGCGGGTGCCTTCTTTTTTGATCAGGGCGCGGGCTTCCTTGAACGCGCGGTAGACCGCGTTGCTCTTGGGGGCCACGGCCAGGTAAATCACGCACTGGGCCAGCGCCAGTTCGCCTTCGGGTGAGCCCAGGCGCTCGTAGGTTTCGGCGGCATCCAGCGCCAGGCGCAGGGCGCGGGGGTCGGCCAGGCCGATGTCTTCGCTGGCCATGCGCACCATGCGGCGGGCGACGTAGCGGGCATCCGCCCCGCCATCCAGCATACGCATCAGCCAGTACAGCGCGGCGTCGGGGTCGGAGCCGCGCACGCTTTTGTGCAGGGCGCTGATGGTGTCGTAAAACTGTTCGCCGCCTTTGTCGTAGCGGCGCAGGCGCTCGCCCAGCACGCGCAGCAGCCAGGCGTCGGTGATCTCGGTGATTTTTTCCTGGCGCGCCACCACGGCCAGGTTTTCCAGCGTGTTCAGCAGGCGGCGGGCGTCGCCGTCGGCGTAGGCTGTTAAACGATCGACTGCTACTTTTTCAATAGCTGGTTGAGCAGGTTCTGCAAGGGCTAGCGCCAGTATTTGCTCTAAATCGGCTGGTGACAGCGGTTGCAGCACATACACGGCCGCGCGCGAGAGCAGGGCGCTGTTGACTTCAAACGAGGGGTTCTCGGTAGTGGCCCCAATGAAGGTGAACAGACCACTTTCCACATGCGGCAAAAACGCATCTTGCTGGCTTTTGTTGAAGCGGTGCACTTCGTCAACAAACACCAGCGTGCGTTTCGGGTCGGTGCCATCGCGTGCGGCCTGGGCGCGTTCGACCGCGTCGCGAATGTCTTTCACACCGCCCAGCACGGCGCTGATGGCGATGAACTGCGCATCAAACGCATCGGCCATCAGCCGTGCAATGGTGGTTTTGCCCACGCCGGGCGGGCCCCAGAAGATGCAGCTGTGCGGCACACGCGCCTCAAAAGCCACCCGCAGTGCCATGCCCGGCCCCAGCAAGTGCTGCTGGCCGACGACTTCGCCCAAGGTGCGCGGGCGCAGGCGTTCGGCGAGGGGGGCGTGGTTTGTTTTGGGCATACGGCTGAAACGGTCAAACGGGTGGGCTATCGTAGTGGCGTATTCCCAACTTCATGACCCACACAACCTATGAGCTTGAACACCCACCCCGAACTATTGGCCCGCAAGCAGGACGTCATCGACAGCATGACCGGCTACATGAAATTTGGCGGCGCGGCAGATGCCGAAGACCCCGATTTCGACCCCGACTTTGAAGCTGGCTATGTGCAGGCCAACATCGACAGCTGCGCCGAGATTCTGGACAGCTACCTGGAGGCGCTGACCGAGGCCGTCGAAGGCGCTGACCTGGAAGACGACGATGACGACGGACAGGTGTTCAACGAGAGCATTCTGGAAGCCGTGAAAACCGTGGTGCAAGCCCTGAACGTGCTCAACGAGCAGTGCGAGGGCAGCCTGATCGAGACCGACCAGCGTGAGCAACTGTGCGACCTGATCCTCACAGCGGCGTCGGAGGCGGGGTTTGACGCGGAGGGCGAAGACATTACCGAAGAGTGGCGCGAGTGGTGAGGCTTTGCAGAATACCAAGCATTTCGCCTTCTATCCCTTGTGGAATCTACTCAAGCAGCTATCAAAAATATAGTGATTCAAGCCATCACACTGCGGATGGCTTGGAGCAATTGTTCGGTGGAGGCGGTCTTTGAGATGGCCGGCAGGCCACCGAATGATCCGCCGAGTTCGGTGATCTCGCCATGCGGCACGGAGCCGCTGAGATACAGCAGGGGAATGCGGCAGACCCTGCGGTCTTGCGACAGCTCGAAGGCCACCTCGTCGCCATTCATGCCGGGCATGTTGATGTCACACAAAATCACATCGGGCATGAAGCTGGCAGCAAGCTTGACGGCCTCAGTCGGCTCGTTGGTGGACGCCACTTCAAAGTATCGAAACAGCCGGGCACCCAGGGCGATCACGATGCTGGGGTCATCGTCGATGAGCAGGAGTTTCAGGCGCGTCGTGGTCGTGGGCATGGCAGTTGCGCGAGCATTCATCCGGCATCAGGTTGTAGGTCGTTTGACGATATCACCGGCCCGCGGGATGCCTCGATGGCGCCAGCCAACCGGTCGATTTGCTGCCCGAGTAAAGCAGCCGGCGTGTCGGGTGCTGCGGTCTCAATAGCGTGTGCCACCGCGCTGGCCTGTACCAGTCCGTACATCCCCAAACTACCCACCAACTGGTGCGCCAGTGCCTGGCGTTCGCTGCGGTTGCCCGAAAGCAGGGTTTCACGCATCGCCTGCACCAGGCCCAGGCGCGACTGCACAAAATCGGCCAGCAAGTGGGCCAACTCGGGCTGGGGTACCCAGGCGGGCAGGGCCGATTCAGCGTGGGGTGACACGCTGGTTGGCGCAGGCGCAATGCCCTGCAACAAAGTCCACGGGCTTGGCGGGTGCTGGGTTTACTCAGGTACAGATCAAAACCACCGGCGTGGCAGCGGGTGCGCGTGGCCTCATCGTCGTGCGCGGAAAACGCCACGATGGTGGCGCGCTTGTGCGGGGAGCCAGCTTGGCTTTGCTCCAGCGTCCGGATGCGCTGCGTGGCTTCAAAGCCGTCCATCACGGGCATTTCCAGGTCCATGAACACGACATCGGGCTGCAAGCTGCGCACCGCGTCCAGCGCCGCCCGGCCATTGATGGCGGTGTGCACCGTCAAGGGCGGCGTGGGGAACAGGCTGCGCGCCACCAACAGGTTGTATTCGTCGTCGTCCACGAGCAGCACGGTCAGCGCGGGCAGATCGTTGGCGCTCGGGGCCGACTCCAAGGCGCCCGGCTCGCTGGACAGGTGAACGTCGCCGCCGGGCTCGCAGGCAGGTAAACGCAGGGTCAAGGTGGTGCCGTCCACCGCGTTGCTGTGCATGTGTACATCGCCCTGTTGCACCCGGGCCATCAAGCGAGCCGAGTAGGCCCCCAGACCGGTGCCACTGGCTTTGCCGGCGGTGGTGTATTTCTCAAAAAACAGATGCCGTATCGATTCCGGGACAGCGCCCTGGTTGTGAATCGAAAGGCACGCGCCGCTTTCGCCACCCGTGCCGCTGGCCGCTACGCCGCACAGACGCAGTTGCACGGTCGAGCCATCGGCCGCCGCCTCGACCGCGTTCTTGGCCAGGTTGGCAACGATGGAGTAGCACAGCAGCTCTTCGCCCAACGCCACCAAGGGCGTATCGGGCTTCTCCAGAGCCAGGTGTACGGACTTGGCCTGTGCATGGCTTTTCAGGTCGGCCAGCACGCTGTGGACCACCTGCGCCAGATCCAGCGGTTGCGCCTTCAGGGCGTAGTGGCCCTGCTCCATGCGGTACATGTCCAGCGACAGGTTGACCATGCTGAGCACCCGCACCGCTGCGTGCTCGATCATCTTGAGCAACTGCTCCTCCTGCGCGCTGGGTGTGCGAAGCGCACGCAGCATGGCGGGCGTGGCGGCCATGCTGGTCAGCGGGGTTTTCAGGTCGTGGCGGGCAATGCGCTCCACTTCTTCGCGTACCCGGATGGCCTCGCGCAGCGACTCCTGCGCCTCGATGCGGGCCGTGATGTCGACAAATGCGGTGGTGTATTGCGCCACACGCCCGGCCTTGTCTGCGAGGGCTATGCCTTCGGCATGCACCCAGAGGAAGTGGCCGCCAGCATGCTGCATGCGGTAGTCAGCGGGATGCAACTGATGAACTTTGCCGGGGCGCATGTTGCGCAACTGACTGACAAAGAGTTTGCGCAATGGCTCCACGTCGTCCCGGTGTACCAAGCCAAAAAAGTCCTGCTTGTCCAGGTCGTGCTCGGGTGGGTAGCCCAGCATTTCCTTCAGACGCCCAGAGTAGCGCAGGCTGTTGTCACGCCCCACCCATTCCAGGGTGCCGGCGTAGGTGGCCCGCACCATCAAGTCCATGCGGTCGTTTTGTACCTGGGTGCGTTGCTGTTGGCGATGGACCACGTTGGAATAGATGTTGGCAAACAACAGCGTGATGCCCAGGGTGATGACGCAGCGCAGGGCCAGAAAAATGTCCTGGTTGATGTAGCAGGCCAAGGCAGTGACGGCCATCAGCATGCCGTTGATGACGTTGGCCGAGCGTCTGGTGCCAGAAAATGGATCATCAGCAGCGTCGGGTAAGCCCAGGTCACGCCCGCAACACCCACCCGCAACACGGCGACGGCAACCGTGCCGATTGCGAATAAGAAGAGCACTTCGATGGGAATGGGCACAGGCCGCCTGCGAAACAACGCCAGCGTGTTGATGCCCAGAATGACGCCAAAGCCCGTCACCAGGCCACCCAGCAGCCAGCGCTGAAAGTACCACTGCAACATGCCCATGCCAATCGAGGCGAGCACCATGGCCGACACCAGCCACATCGAGCTGCGGCGGTAACGGCCCAGCAGATCACCCAGGCTGCTCAGGCCAAACAGTTCAAAGCCAACCGGGTCGGATTTCATGGTTTTGCAAGCCAGATCACCTGAGTAGATACATGCCGCAGACCGTCATTACCGCGAAGGCGGGAATCCAGGAGCGAAGACTACGCAGGCTGCAAGGTTTGCAGGTCGCAGAGGTGGATTCCCGCCTTCGCGGGAATGACGGGTTTGTGGATATCTGAGGCATGTACCTAATCAAGCCAAATCAGGCTTTCGCCCTTATCAATCAAGCTCAAGCAGCTATTATTTAAATAGCAAACTCACAAATTAAACGCCCGCTGCGCAAACCAGTAAGCCGCCAGCAGCGCAATCACCACAGAGCCCGCTTTGAGCAGCCCCACTTGGTAAAAGCGGGTGTTGCGCAGCGTGTAGGCAACGGGCAAAAACGCGGCGACGATGGCCAGTTGGCCCAGCTCCACACCGACGTTAAACGCAATCAGCGCGAGCACCAATGCTTGCTGGGGCAGGCCCAAATCGGCCAGTACCGAGGCAAAGCCAAAGCCGTGGATCAGGCCGAACACAAAGGCCATCATCCAGCGCGCCTGGCTGGGGCCGCCGCCACTGCCTGATTTGCGCAGGTTGTTCAGCGCCGCCAGCACCACCGACGCTGCAATGGCCGACTCCACCCAGCGAGAGGGCAGGCTGATGATTTGCAGTGCGGCCAGGCTGAGCGTGATGGAGTGCGCAATGGTGAAGGCCGTGACCACTTTGAACACGTCTTTGAACACCTCGCTAAATCCGGATGCACCGGTGGTGTGCAGCGTGGAATCACTAAAACCGCTGCGCCGCACCAGCACCGCGGGCAAAAGCAGGGCCAGCAGAAACAGGATGTGGTCAAAACCAATCCAGATGTGCCAGGCACCTTCCACGATGTACTGGCGAATGGTTTCCCACGCGCTGGGCGCCACCAGCGGCAGGTCTTGCTGGGCCGAGGTGGCGGCCAGAATGCGGGCGGCCACCTGTTCGGGTTTGTCTGCCCCGCTGGGCAGCCACTGCACCAGCCCCCGGTGCGTGGGATCCACGTCAAACAGGGCGCTGTAGCGAACCGGCAAGGCACTTTGCAGGCCTGGGCATTGCAGGCTGGCTTGCAGCACGGCGTAGGTGCCGTCGCTGTGCTTGTCCAGCGCCAGCGGTGCCAGGTCTTGCCAGGTGCAGGGCTGATCGGGAACGCCCGCGCTCAGGCGGCTTTGTGCGTACTGTTTGATAGCGTCGCTGCGCTGGCGCACCTCGCCCCAGGTCAGTTGGCCGTCGTTGTTGGCGTCCAGTTGCAGCACGTAGTCCAGGTCGCGCAGGGCAATGTCCCAGCGCAGGCTGAATTGGCCAGGCGTTCCCGGCTGTGCCGTCAGCGTGAGGTAGCTGTCGCTGGGTTTGTGGGCCAGGGCGGGGGCGGCGAACAGCAACAGCGAGAGCGCGGCTGCAAGCCACGTGAATTTCCCCCAGATAAGTCCTTGCGTACACGGTTTTTCTCCCTCTCCCCTCGGGGAGAGGGTTGGGGTGAGGGGGCAGTGCGATAGAGACATGTGTGCAGCGCGAAGGCCCTCACCCCTGCCCTCTCCCGTGAGCGGGAGAGGGAGTAAGTCCGGAAAGAATCTAAAAAACCGCTTCATGGCTTGTTTCCTGTCGGCTGGGCCAACTGCGCTAACTGCGCCGCCAGCGCCTTCAGGGCCGGGTCTTCATACCCGCTAGCCTGCAGCCATGCCAGCGCGGGCTGTGCCGCTGCGGGTTGCCTGGCCGCCAGCGCGGCGCGCATCAAAATTTCAGCGTCGCGCGGCTCTTTCTGGGTCTGGTAGTTGTCGCTGGCCAGTGCTACGGCTTTTTTCGGGTCTGCCTGCAGGTCCAGTGCAAAGCGCGCGGCTTCCTGCTCGTGCAGGCTGTCTTTTCGCAGAGTCGCAGCGTCGAAACGATCTTTCAATTGCGCCGACCAACCGGCAGCACGCGGGTCTTTGGTGGCTTGCCCGGCTAGGGCCAGGCGCAGCAGCAACACGTCGGAGCGCTCCCAGGTGGCCAGCAAGGTCAGCACCTCGCCCGGTCTTTTTTGTTGTATCAAAAAGTCGGCATACGCAGCCAATAAAAACTGGTCGGTGATGCCCAGCGCCAGCGTTTCCTTGAAATAGGCCTCGGCCTGGGCGGCTTGCTGCAAGCGCCAGCTCATTTCGGCCAGGCGGGTGAGCTGCCACAGCAGCAGCTCGGGCGATTCGGCCGGTTTGGTGCTGCGCGACGTGTCCAGCGCGGCTTTCAACTGCTCGAATGCGGCCGCCAGCTCGCCCTTGCTGGCGCGCACATAGGCAATGCAGCCCGCCGCGGTGAGCGGGGAGGTCAGCGGGGCCATGCGCTGGCACTCGGCTTTGGCGTCGTCATACCGGGCCTGCACCATGAAGATGGCGGCGCGCCAGGCATAGGGCTCGGGGGAGGGTGGGCCCATCTCGGCCGCGCGGGCCAGGCTGGCCAGCGCGCCTGCAAAGTCGTGCGTGTACTGCTGCACCATTCCCTTGGACAGCCAATAGCGCCCGTCCGCTCCTGCGGGCGGTGTGCTGCCCAGGGCGGCCAGGGCATAGCCGGCGTAGCGCGGGTCACCCTCGGCCATCGCGAGCGAAAAGTACCGGCGAGCCACCTCGGCGCGCAACGCCGCATCGTCGGGTTGCGCGGCCAGTTGGCGGCGCAACGACTCCACGCGGCTCACGCTGGCGTCGCTGCGACTGGTGGGCAGGCGCTCCACGACGTCACTGTCGGCGGCGGGGGTGAAGGGGGCTGACTGCGCTGGCAGGGCCAGCACAGCCAGGCAGGCCAGGCAAGCGATGGGGGCCGAAATCAGCGGGTGGTGGGGTAGATGCATGGTTTGAAAACTGGAAGAGGGCCAATCGTACGGGCTGTGTGAGTACGCGCTGCTGGGTGCTGTGGATGCACCCAAGCCGCTGCTAAACGTGCCAGTGCACACGGCGATCAGGGGTAAAAATTGCTACTATTTTAATAGCTGCTTGAGCAGTTTTTATAAGGGCTGATGGCCATTTTGACTCTTATCTTATCGCCTGGCATGGCTTGAACTGCAAGCATCGTTCAAAATCCGCGCCATGGACTTCCCGTTTGAGTTTCCCTCTCATATCCCGCCCTCACAAACCGCCGAGATTGCCCACACTGCGGCCCGCATGGTGGTGGAAGAGGGGCTGGAATACGGCCCGGCCAAGCGGCGGGCGGTCAAGCAACTGGGTTTGAACGCGCGCGCTGCGCTGCCGGACAACGATGCGGTTGAGCAGGCGGTGCGTGAATACATCGAGCTTTTTTGTGCGGATACGCAGCCAGATGAGCTGGCGGCTTTGCGGCGCCTGGCCTTGCTCTGGATGCGGCGGCTGGACGTGTTTCGACCGCAACTCGCGGGGGCGGTGTGGCATGGCACGGCCACTCGGCTGTCGGACATTTACATCCAGCTGTTTTGCGACGATTCAAAAATTGCCGAAATCACGTTGATCGACCAGAAAGTGGATTACGAGCCCCGCAGCGTGCCGGGTTTTACGGGTGAATTGGTGGAGGCGCTAAGCATTTCGGCGCATTGCGCCGAGTTGGGCGAGGTGATCGGGGTGCATTTGCTGGTGCACGACCTCGATGATCTGCGCGGCGCTCTCAAGCCCGACAGCAAAGGCCGCAAGCCGCGCGGGGATACCCAGGCTGTGGCCGCGCTGGTTAACAATCGCAGCCATGACTGAATCAACGCTATCCAAGCCCCATCGTCGCCGCTGGTTGACTGCAGGCGTCTCCGGCGCGGCGGTGTTAGCCGGCGCGGGCTATGCCTGGTGGAAATTTCAGCCGCATGCGGTGCAGCCAGGCGCAGAGGGTGACTTTTGGCAGCGTAGTTTTGACACACCGACTGGGCAGAGCCTGGCGATGGCCAGCTTCAAAGGCAAACCCTTGCTGCTGAACTTCTGGGCCACATGGTGCCCGCCGTGTGTGGAGGAGTTGCCGCTATTGGACGGCTTTTATAAACAAAATGCCTCAAACGGCTGGCAAGTGCTTGGATTGGCCATCGATCAGCCTAGCGCGGTACGTAATTTTCTGACCAAAATGCCCCTGAGTTTTGCGATAGGATTGGCCGGACTGGAGGGCACAGACCTGGTGAAATCCATGGGCAATCTCTCCGGCGCCCTGCCATTTACGGTGGTTTTTGGGCAAAGTGGACAACTTCTGCACCGCAAGATGGGGCTGGTCAGCGCGGCGGATCTGAGTCAGTGGCAAACGCTGCGATAAATCAAAACTAAGCAAAAATAAAAGACGAAATCAGGAGTAAGCGTTTTTTGCATGTGACTTCGTGTAAATTCGCGCAGTTCTTGGTTTTGTGATGGGTGCTAGCTTGCACCATCTGCCGGACCTGGTAAAAAACCCAAGAAGCCTGCTTGCAAACCCCGTTGGAGAAAAATAATGGATCTGCGCAAACTCAAGACCTTGATCGATCTGGTCTCGGATTCCAATGTGTCGGAGCTGGAAATCACCGAAGCCGAAGGAAAGGTCCGCATCGTCAAAGGCGGTCAGCCCATGGCCATGATGGTGCAACAGGGCCAACCGATGATGATGGCCTCGCAACCCCAAATGCATCAGCAGCCCCAAGCCGTGGCATCGCCGTTGGCACCAGCCGTGGCTGAAGCGCCTGCAGGCCATGTCGTGAAGTCGCCCATGGTTGGCACGTTCTATCGCTCGTCCAGTCCAGGCGCAGCGCCGTTTGTGGAAATTGGCAGCCAGATCAAGCAGGGCGAAACGATTTGCATCGTGGAAGCGATGAAAATTCTCAATGAAATCGAGGCAGACAAGAGTGGTGTCATCACCCACATCCTGGGCGAAAACGGCCAGGCGGTCGAATATGGCCAGCCGCTGTTTGTGATCGACGACCGCGCCGCTACTTGAATGATTGGCACCGATGTTTAAAAAAATACTGGTTGCCAACCGGGGCGAAATAGCACTGCGCATTCAGCGCGCCTGCCGGGAATTGGGTGTCAAAGCGGTCATGGTGTATTCCGAAGCGGACCGCGAAGCCAAATATGTGAAGCTGGCCGAAGAGGCGGTGTGCATAGGCCCCGCGCCGTCGGGCCTGAGCTACCTGCACATGCCCGCCTTGATTTCGGCCGCTGAAGTGACGGATGCCGAAGCCATTCACCCCGGTTACGGTTTCTTGAGCGAAAACGCTGACTTTGCCGAGCGCGTGGAGCAAAGCGGCTTTCAATTCATCGGCCCCACACCCGAGTCCATCCGCATCATGGGTGACAAGGTGTCGGCCAAGCAGGCCATGATTCGCGCCGGCGTGCCCTGCGTGCCCGGCTCGGAAGGCGAGCTGCCCGACAACCCGGTAGAGGTGCGGCGCATTGCCAAGTCGGTGGGTTACCCGGTCATCATTAAGGCCGCGGGTGGCGGCGGTGGGCGCGGTATGCGGGTGGTGCACACCGAGGCCGCACTGATCAACGCCGTGCAAATGACCAAGGCCGAGGCTGGTGCTGCTTTTGGCAATGCGGCGGTCTACCTGGAAAAGTTTTTACAAAACCCGCGCCATGTGGAAATTCAGATCCTGGCGGACACCTTTAAAAACGCTGTATACCTGGGTGAGCGCGATTGCTCCATGCAACGGCGCCACCAGAAAGTCATTGAAGAAGCACCCGCGCCCGGCATCTTGCGCAAGGTGATTGACCGCATCGGCGAACGCTGCGTGGCGGCGTGCAAAAAAATTGGCTACCGGGGTGCGGGCACGTTTGAGTTTTTGTACGAGAACGGCGAGTTCTATTTCATCGAAATGAACACCCGCGTGCAGGTGGAGCACCCAGTGACCGAAATGGTGACCGGCATCGACATCGTGAAAACACAGATCATGGTGGCCGCTGGCGAAAAGCTGCCGTTTACCCAGCGCGACATCGTGATTCGGGGCCACGCCATCGAGTGCCGGCTGAACGCCGAAGACCCGTACAAATTCACGCCGTCACCGGGTCGCATCACCACCTGGCACGCGCCCGGCGGGCCCGGTGTGCGGGTCGACTCGCACATCTACACCAACTACTTTGTGCCGCCCAACTACGACTCGATGATTGGCAAACTCATCGTGCACGGTGACACCCGCGAGCAGGCCCTGGCCCGCATGCGTGGCGCACTGGCTGAAACCGTGGTGGAAGGTATCAGCACCAACATTGCGCTGCACCGCGAGTTGATGGTCGACGCCAAATTCATGGACGGCGGCACCAACATCCACTACCTGGAAGAGTGGTTGTCGCAACACAAACGTTGAAGGTATATGGCAAGAACCTCCTTGTTTTGCAGTAGGGCTGTCCTTCCGGAAATGCCGTGGAACCGGCTTCGCCGGGCCACTGGCGTTGCCCCCTGCAGGGGGGAGGCGGCTACACGCAGTGAGCAAGCAACGGGGGGGAGCCATGTATGAACTAAGCCTGCTGTGCCCCGAGGACAGTGTTGAAGCCATCAGCGATGCGCTGGTGGCACTGAACGCCTTGTCGGTGTCGGTGGAAGATGCCGATGCCCACACCCAGGCCGAGCAGGCGCTGTTTGGTGAGCCGGGCATGCCGCCGCCCAAAGCGGGCTGGCAACGCTCGCGGGTACTGGCTTTGTTTGACACCGATGTGCAAGCGCTCGAAGCGGCGTCGCTACTGGAGGTGCAAGACTTTTTTGTGGATTGCGAGCGCCTGGGCATCGCCGAGCTGCCCGACCAGGACTGGGTGCGTCTGACGCAAAGCCAGTTTGCGCCGGTGGAGATCACGCCTGATTTCTGGATTGTTCCTACCTGGCATGAGCCGCCCGCCCAGGCGCAACAGATCATTCGGCTCGACCCTGGCCTGGCAGTTGGCACCGGCACCCACCCCACCACACGTATGTGCCTGCGCTGGATCGCACAGCACGGGTGCCTGGGTCAGCGCGTGCTGGACTACGGTTGTGGCTCCGGTATTCTGGCTATTGGGGCGGCCAAATATGGCGCAGCCCATGTGGACGCGGTCGACATTGACGAAGCGGCAGTGACTGCGACGCTCGCCAACGCACTGGCTAACCAAGTGGGTCTGGCCATCGTGGGGCAGCCCGACAAACTCCCATCGCCCAATTTTGGTGGCTATGGCTTGGTGCTGGCCAACATTCTGGCGTCGCCCCTCAAGGTATTGGCCCCTCTGCTGTGCAGCCATGTGACCCCGGGCGGCGCGTTGGTGCTGGCGGGCATTCTGGAGCGCCAGGCCGACGAGCTGAAAGCAGCCTACGCGCCGTATGTGCAGCTGCACGTGGCCGACAGCCAGGAGGGCTGGATTTTGATGACCGCCAGGCGGGCAGCGCCTTCATGAGCACTGGCAAAAGCGCATGAGCCTGGTTACCTGTTGCCCCGCCTGCAGCACCATGTTCAAGGTCGTGCCGGATCAGCTGCGCATTTCGCATGGCTGGGTGCGCTGCGGCCATTGCAGCGAGGTGTTTGACGCGGCGGCCAACATGCAGCCGCGCGCCGTGAGCAGCAGTATTTTGTCGGCGGTATCGCCCGAGGCGACGCGCGACGCCACCGGCGAGCGGCTTTCCGAGCCACCTGGGGGCCAGGCACCTAACGCGCAGTTCCCTGTCGACGAATCGTCTCGCACAGCTGACACGCTTGATGGTGGCCGTGTCGGCGCCAACCCAGCCGACGCCTTACTCAACAAACCGTGGCCCGATGCGCCCAGTGACGCAATGTCAGTGCCGCTGCCGGTGCCGTCGCAGCGCGCCACCGAGCCCCGACCCATATGGAAGACATCCCCCAAGCCAGCTGAAACGCCGTCGGCACCCGATTCAGAGCCGTTCGAGTTGCATTCCCGCTTTCACGAACTACCCGAGCCATCGGATTCGCAAGAACCGGCAGCTGCGCCGCAACCGATGGAGCCACTGGAGCCGCCAGTGTCATTTGTGCGCGCCGCGCGCCGCCAGGCATTCTGGCGCCGTACGGGGGTGCGACTTGTGCTGAGCCTGCTGCTGTTGGTGGCCCTCGGTGCGTTGGCCCTGCAAGTGGCGCACCAGGAGCGCAATCGGTTGGCTGCGCTGTACCCGCAAATCCGCCCCTGGCTGGTTCAATTGTGCGAGCGCGTGCCGTGCACGGTGGGCCCGCTGCAGCAGATCGAATCTATCGTCATTGACAGCTCCAGCTTCAACAAGCTGCAAGGCGGCAGCTACCGCTTGAGCCTGTCGTTGAAAAACCAGTCTGCGCTGCCGCTGGCCATGCCCGCTGTGGAGTTGACGCTCACCGACTCACAAGACCAGCCCGTGCTGCGCCGCGTGCTGCAGCCCGCCGACCTGGGCTCCAAAACCGGCGTGATGGACGCAGCTGGAACCTCAAGCAGCACGCTGGTCATCAGCGTCAGTGACAGCCCCGATAGCGCACGCATTGCAGGCTACCGCGTGCTGGCTTTTTACCCCTAACTTTTTATAACTCACCATGCCAGCCTTGATTTGCGGCTCTTTAGCCTTCGACACCATCATGAATTTCCCGGGCCGCTTTGCCGAGCAAATATTGCCCGACCAGCTGCACATCCTGAATGCCTCGTTCCTGGTGCCCGATCTGCGGCGTGACTTTGGCGGCTGCGCAGGCAACATTGCCTACGCCCTGAAACTACTAGGCGGCACGCCCCTGCCCATGGCCACCTTGGGCAGCGACGGTGTGGACTACCTGGCACGCCTGAAAACCCAGGGCATCAGCACTGAATTTGTCGCTCAGGTAGCCGACGCTTACACCGCGCAAGCCATGATCATGACCGACCGCGACAACAACCAGATCACCGCGTTTCACCCCGGCGCGATGATGCAGGCCCACATCAACACCATCAGTGCGCGAGCCGACATCCGCATCGGCATCATCTCGCCGGACGGGCGCGACGCCATGCTGCAACATGCCCAGCAGTTCAAGGCGGCAGGAATCCCCTTTGTGTTTGACCCCGGCCAGGGCCTGCCCATGTTCAATGGCGAGGAGCTGATCCGTTTCATCGACCAGGCCAGCTGGGTCACCGTCAACGACTACGAAGGCAAGATGCTCTGCGAGCGCACCGGCCTGTCGTGCGCTGACATTTCTCAGCGCGTGCACGGCCTGGTTGTCACCCTGGGCCACGAGGGCTGCGAGGTGTGGGTGGGCGGCGACCGCACGCATGTGGCCCCGGTCAAAGCCACCGAGGTGGTCGACCCCACCGGCTGCGGCGACGCCTGGCGCGGCGCGCTGCTACACGGCCTGGAGCAAGGCTGGCCGCTGGCGCGCTGTGCCGCTTTAGGCAACCAGGTGGGCGCGATCAAGATTGCCAGCCGGGGGCCGCAGAACTATGTGCTGGATGGCCTGGCGCACGGATGATGGATGACCTGGCCTGCAGCCTTGGATGACAGATGACTGGCAGCAGGTTTTTAGAACATTTTGGCCAGAAGCCCTTATGAATACTGCTCAAGCAGCTATCAAAATAATAGTGATTTGAATCTGCTTTGCAACGGTCCGCTGTGCTGCCCCACCTCACCCAAGCCCAAGCTCCGCTGACGCACGCTGTCACCGTGGTCAATGAGCACGGCACCGCCGACACGCTGGACATTCCCGCCGAGCGCGCGCTCACCCTGTATGTGGACAAGCGCGAACTCGTCACCCTGATGACCCTGGGGGCCCACCCCGAATGGCTGACCCTGGGCTACCTGCGCAACCAGCGCCTGGTGCAGTCAGTGGCCGATATTGAATCCATCACGGTCGATTGGGAGGTGGGTGCAGCCGCAGTGACCACCCGCGAAGGCATTCACAACATCGAAGAGCGCACCAGTCAGCGCGTGGTCACGACAGGCTGCGGCCAGGGCAGCGTGTTTGGCGGCTTGATGGATGACGTGGCGCAGCTGCAGCTGCCACCCACCCGAATCAGCCAGGCCGGGCTGTACGGCCTCGTCAACACCATCCGCTTGTTGCCCAGCATTTACAAATCAGCCGGCTCGGTGCACGGTTGCGCGTTGTTTGGCGGGTTTTCGCAGAACGTGGCTGACGATGAGGGGCGTTTGCTGCAATTCGCCGAAGACGTGGGCCGCCACAACGCCATCGACACCCTGGCCGGCTGGCTCTGGCTGCAACCCGAAGCCGCAGTTCCCAACGACCTGGTTTTCTACACCACCGGCCGCCTGACCAGCGAAATGCTCATCAAAGCCGCCCAAATGAACGTCGCCATCGTCGTCTCCCGCAGCGGCATCACCCAAATGGGCCACGCCATTGCGCAACAACTCGGCTTGTGCGCCATAGGCCGGGCCACGAACCGGCGGTTTTTGTGTTTTAGTGGGCGGGAGCGGCTGATGTGGGAGCAGGGCGCAGCATTTGGGGCCGACGAGCCGCGATAAGCATTTGGGGTCGGATCCCGGTTCAGGACGTGGTCTATTCGACGCGCGAGCAGACCATACGAAACCGGGCTCTGACCCCAATTGCGTGCTTCACTGCGGGACTCGTCTGTGCGCTCATGCCCCCATCCCAACCTTTCCCCGCTAGGGGAAGGGGCTGACTACCGTAGCGCTGCCTATTAATCCCAGTTTGTGTGTTTTAGGGCTGTTGCCCTTGCATATGCTGATCAATCAGCTACCAATTCAGGAACAACACTAAATTAGCTAGGGGTAGGCATTTGGGGTCGTACCCTGGTTCAAAATGTTGAGGGGTATGCGACCATCTACGTCAGTTCAAATTTCACAAGAGATGCTTTCCATAGATTCACCATTCTTGAACATACCGACGGCATTGAACCAGAAGCAGGCAGTGTTTCTTGACGGTATGAGGCACGCTGCACAGATCATCGAGCTATCACATACACGTTTGTGTCAGTCACTGAACGATCTGTCTGTTGCCGACGCTATTGCTCCGGGGTCTGAGGGATTTACGCATGTCTTTCTTGATGTGTGGGCTTTTATAGACACGGCTGACCGATTCAGGTGCCTTTGGGAGATGCAACCTAGCGCCTCGACTATCCCTGACCAATTTTCACCGGATACCGTTCGCATGCAACTACAAGACATTCGTAATGTAAGGAACGTATCGGCTCACTTGGCGCAAAAGATTGACCAAATTGTGTCGCTTAACTCGTCAGTGCTCGGTGCAATCAGTTGGGTTTTTTTGTCGAGCCAAACCCCTCTCAAAGTAAAAACCCACTTCATCCGTCCTGGGATTGCGCACGGTAGTTTGAAGGGTCAATTCGCAATGCCACGTGGCGAGGTCAGCTTCAGCCACGGATGCGGGCATGTCTCAGTCTCTGCTGGACAACACGAGGTCAATTTATCGTTGGCATATAGATACATTTGCTCAGTCGTCGAATTTGCCGAGGGCAGACTCAAACTCGCGTTTAAAGACTCTTCGCTTGAGCAGCGTCTTCCTTCGGATATGTTTGGGACAGCTGAGCTTGATACGAGCATTTCGCGAGAGCGCTACCTAACGGCGCAGGTTCAGGAACAGTTTCCCAGGGCGTAGGGTTGCCACTGAACCCGCCAAAGCTGGAACTTACAACTAACTCCCTCGCAACTCAAGCCTTCGCCTTATCCGCCTCTGTCGTGAACGAGTCCGCATAAAACTCGTCCTCCGGCAACCCGCCCAGTGCCATGTAGTCGGCCTTGGCCGAATCCACCACGATGGGCGCGCCGCAGGCGTAAACCTGGTAGGCGGACAAGTCGGGTATGTCTTGCAACACAGCCCGGTGCACAAAACCGGTGCGGCCGGTCCAGTTGTCTTCGGGTGCAGCGTTGGAGATCACCGGCACGTAGCGCAGGTTGGGCATGTCGGCCAGGCGCTCTTGCACCCAGGCGTCCATGTACAAATCATCTGGCCGCCTGCCGCCCCAGTACAGCGTCGCGGGGCGGGTGATGGCTTTGAACTGCATGTGTTCAATGATGGCTTTGATGGGCGCAAAACCGGTGCCTGAGGCCAGCAGCACCATGGGCTTGGTGGATTCGTCGCGCAAATAAAAGCTGCCAAACGGGCCTTCGACCCGCAGGATTTCTTTTTCCTTCATGGCGGTGAATACGTGGTCGGTGAACTTGCCGCCGGGCATGTGGCGGATGTGCAGCTCGATGCCGGGGCTTGTTTGCCCCTCCACCGGCACCAGGGTGTGCGGCGCGTTGGCCATGGAGTAGCTGCGCCGGGCACCGTCGCGCAGAATGAATTCCACATACTGGCCCGCGTGGTAGCGCAAGGTGTCGTTGGCGGGCAGTTGCAGGCGCAGCAGCATCACGTCGTGCGATTTTTTCTCCAGCACGGTCACGCGTGAGGGCATTTTTTTCACCGGAAAGGCCGACTCGTCGGTCACCTGGCGCGACTCCAGCACCACATCGCTTTGCGGCACGCCGCAGCAGGTCAGCACAAAGCCGGCGGCCTCTTCGTCAGCTGTCAAGGCTTTGGACTGGTGTGTGCCGTGCACCACGGTACCGCTGAGTTTTTTGCATTTACACGAACCGCATGCGCCGTCTTTGCAACCGTAGGGCAAGCCCACGCCCTGGCGAATGCCCGCCGCCAGCATGGTTTCACCGGCTTGGGCCGTGAACTGGCGCTGGCTGGGCGAGACGGTGATTTGAAAGGCGGTGGGGATGTAAGCCTGGGTTGCGTCGGTTGCGCTGGGCGTGGCGAGGGTCATGTGTTGGGTATCCTAGAGAGGCCGTTTTTGGCCCGTACGACTGATAAAGCTACTTTCGATTTTGCCCTCAAACCAAAGCCCCTTGGGCGCCTTGCCCGCCCGTTTCCGCCGCGAGCGCTTACTCATCGTGGGCTGTGGTGATGTGGGTGTGCGTGTGGCCCGCGGGCTGGGCGCTCGGATGCGCCTGCTGGCCCTCACGTCGCAAGCCGCCCGGGCACCCGAGTTGCGCGCGCTGCACATCACGCCTCTGCAAGGCAATCTGGATCAACCCGCCACTTTGCGCCGCCTGGCCGGCATCGCCACCCGTGTGCTGCACCTGGCACCCCCGCCCAACGACGGTGCCCATTGGTGGCGCGACCCACGCACCCAGGCCCTGACGCGAGCCCTGCGCTTGCGCACACCGCCCGCAGCCCTGGTTTATGGCTCCACCAGCGGTGTGTATGGCGACTGCGCGGGTGCCTGGGTTGACGAATGCCGCGCTGCCCGCCCCCACACCCCACGCGCCCACCGCCGGGTCGACGCCGAAACCGCCGTGCGCCACTTTGGCCGCGCCGCCCACGTACCCGTGAGCATCTTGCGCATCCCCGGCATCTACGCGCCCGACCGTGTGGGCGGCACCCCGCGCGAGCGCCTGCTCAAAGGCACGCCCGTGCTCACACAAGCCGATGACGTGTACACCAACCACATCCACGCCGACGACCTGGCCCGCGCCTGCCTGTTGGCGCTGTGGCGCGGCAAGCCCCAGCGCGTGGTGAACGTGAGCGACGACAGCGACATGAAGATGGGTGACTACGTGACTCTGGCCGCCGACCTGTACGGCTTGCCCCACCCACCCCGCATCGCCCGGGATGCTGCGGCAGACCAACTGCCCTTGAGCCTGCTCAGTTTCATGGGCGAGTCGCGCCGGCTGGTGAACCGGCGCATGAAACGGGAGCTGAAACTGGTGTTGCAGCACCCCACGGTGGTCACTGGTTTGCTATTGAAGTAATAGCTGTTTGAGCAGTATTTATAAGGGCTGGTGGCACTTTTTGCTTGTTTTTGGTAACGACTCCGGCGGAAACAAACAACTCCTTCCCCCGCTGGGGGAAGGCAGGGATGGGGGCATGCGCGCGACAACGCTTGTTCCCGGGCTGACTGCGCTTGTGCCGGCTTTGGCGTGAGGGACGTTGGGCTGACGGCAAGCCCCCATCCCAACCTTCCCCCAAAGGCGGGAAGGCGCAAGACACGCGCTGCGGCCGGGTTCCGTTTCCAAATCATTGCTGCAGTAGGCGCGACGACGAAGGCAGTGTTACAGCACGGCAAGGAGGAGCAACGACCTACAGCAGTGATGTAGAAACGGAACGAGTGATTACCATCGCGCCTCATGACCCCACACCTTTACATCCTCACAGGCGGCTCGCGCGGCATGGGCGCGGCCATGGCGGAGCAGTTGATTCAATCCGGCCACTGGCTGGTATCCATTGCGCGCAAGCAAAACCCCGGCCTGGACGCGCTGGCCAGCCAGCACGGCGCGCGCCTGGCGCAATGGCAGCACGACCTGGCCGCACCGCAGGCCGCCGCGACGCAACTGCAAGCCCTGCTCGAATCGCTCGTTGATCAGCCCGCCAGCGCCACCCTCATCAACAACGCCGCCGCCCTGTCAGCCCCGGGCCCGCTGGAACAAACCGACGACACAGACACCGTGCGCGCCCTGCGCGTCGGCCTGGAAGCGCCCGTGCTGCTCACCGCCGCCTTTTTGCGCGCCACCGCAGCCTGGACGGTGCCCCGCCGCATTCTGAACATCTCCTCCGGCCTGGGCCGCCGCGCCATGGCCGGCAGCAGCACCTACTGCGCCGTGAAAGCCGGCCTCGACCACTTCTCCCGCTCGGTAGCGTTAGACGAAGCCTCCAAACCCCACGGTGCCCGCATCTGCTCCCTGGCCCCCGGCGTCATCGACACCGACATGCAGGTGCAACTGCGCGGTGCCGACCCTGCGCGCTTTGCCTCGCAGGGCACGTTTGCCGCGCTGAAGGAAAACGGTCAACTGAGCAGCCCGGCGGACGCGGCCAAGCGGGTGTTGGGGTGGTTGGAACGGGCGGATTTTGGGGAGAACGTTGTGGCGGATGTGCGGGATTGACGAGCTAGAGGGCCGTGGGCTGTGTGGATTTCTTCTAATCCTTCGCGCGTATTCGCGGTGCTCGCTTGTCTGGCGCTTACCGTGGCTTGTGTAGGAACGCACGCTCAAGAGCAATCGTCCCGTCAGATAACCGTTGATATGCCGCATGGCGGCTGTCGACTTGGCGTTAGCCAGGATGGGAGCGCCAGCATTGCCTTTGGGGCAATGCCCAGATGGGTTCACGTCAAGGGCGGAGTCATCGATTTCGCAGAGTTGAAGGTAGCGTTAAAAACCAGGTCGTACCCGCAGCGAGATTTCAATGCGGCAAAGTCTCACGTTGGAGGCCTTTCCTTGCCGGGGACTCAAGAGCTGCTGTTCATTGATGATTACGATTTTGTGAGATGGCAGCTAGAGCGAGCATGGAGTGCCCGGGTGCTTCCCAAAACCGAACGGGAGATCGAAGATGACGCTTGGATTTCCAAGGCCTGCGCACTGCGTTAGGCGCTCAACGGTGGCCATTGCGCCGGTCACTGTGGCCTAAACTTCCATCATGCCAAGTTGCAGCGTCACCATCCCGCAAAACTGAAGCCCCGGAGCCCTCCATGCCCCTCACCACCTCCCCCACCTGCGACCTCGTCCTCTACACCCACCCCTGGTCGCGCGGCCAAATCGCTCGGTGGATGCTTGAAGAAACCGGTGCCCCTTACCGCCACGTGGTGCTTGACTACGAAACGACGATGAAGGCCGACGCCTATCTCGCGGTCAACCCCATGGGCAAGGTACCGGCAATCACCCATCGGGGAACCGCCATCACCGAATGCGCTGCTATCTGCGCCTATTTGGCCGACGCGTTTCCCGCTGCCCAGCTGGCGCCGTCGCTGGCAAACAGAGCCAATTACTACCGCTGGCTGTTCTTTGCAGCAGGCCCGCTGGAGGCGGCAGTCACGAATCGCTCGCTGAAGTTGATCGTCAGCCCCGAGCAGGAGCGCATGGTGGGTTACGGCAACTACGAACGCACGGTGGATGTGCTGGCCCAGGCCGTTGCGGCTTCGCCTTTCATTGGGGGCGACTCTTTTTCTGCCGCCGATGTTTATGTCGGCTCGCACATCCTGTGGGGCACCCAGTTCGGCACCTTGCCCAAGCGGCCCGAATTTGAGGCGTATACCCAGCGGCTGGTGGAGCGGCCAGCTTACAAGGTGGCAAAGGCTATTGATGACGCGTTGGGAGCTGAACTGGCAAAACAGCAGGCGGCGTGATGCGGATTCAAATACTATAAAAATGATAGCTGCTTGAGCAGTATTCACAAGGGCTAGTAGCCTAATACCCATAAAAGTCCTTCAAGGCCTTACCCCCGGCGTTTCCATCAACATCCCCGCTGCGCGGGACGCCAGAAACAATTCCAGTTCCACCATTTCCACGCTGTGCGCCGCCAGCGGTTCGGCGCGCACGCCGGTCATGCAGCCGCGCAGGCGGCGGGCCAGGGAGCTCACTGTTTGCCATTCGAGGCGGTAAATCGGGTAGGCGTTGGGGTGGCCTTGGGGAATGGTGCTGGCGCCCAGGCGCTGGCTGGGGCGCTCGGTGTGGCATTGGGCGCAGGACAGGTTGATTTGGCCGATGCGGCGGTTGAACAGTTGCTCGCCGCGCGCCGCGAACGGGGTCAGGCGCGGGTCGGGTGCCGGGGCGATGGGTTGGCCGCGCGACAGGTGGCCGACGTAGCTTTCCAGGCTGAGCAGGCTCTGGCTTTCGGGTGCCAGCGCTTGGGTTTGCTGGTGGCGCTGGCGGCACAGGTTGATGCGGTGCGAGAGGTTGACGGGGCGGCCCAGGGCTGCGTCAAACGCGGGGTAGCGGGCGGCTGTGCCTTTGAGAGAAGTTTCACTGTGGCAGGCGATGCAGGCTTTGCTTTGCGGGGCGGGGGCACGCTGGAACAGGTTGCGCCCCTCGCCGACCCAGAGCATGGCGGGGTTTTGCGTGTCATCGCGCTGCATAGCCTGGGTTTCGGGGCGCATGTCGTGGAAGCCGGAGCGGCGGGTGTCTGGGGCGGTTTGCGCCAGCGCAGCTAGCGCCATTGCGAACCACCCGGCCAGAACCAGCCAATGCTTCATGTCACCGTCAGGCTGGCTTGCTCGGTGTGCACAAAACCGTTGTCGCCCTCCCAGCGCAATTCCAGCGTGCCGGTTTGTGTGGCCACGGTGTGAAAGGCCAAGTAGGGGTTGGACGAGATGGCGGGGTACAGGTCGGCGCTGAACACGGTTTCGCCGTCATAGCGGCAGCTGAAGCGGGTGATGACATTGCGCGGCAGACGCTGGCCGTCTGCGCCGTTGCGGTAGCCGGTTTCCATCGGGTGACCAATCGTCACGCGGATCTCGATCACCTGGCCGCGGGTGGCGGTTTTAGGGGCGTTGATAAGGGTGCGGGCGGTCATGGTGGCGACCCCAGGCTGGCTTGACGAATCCGATCATGCGAACGATCACATTCCCGTTCGGACTGAGCCTGTCGAAGTCCTCGCAAGCCCTTCGACAGGCTCAGGGCGAACGGATTGGGATGGGCGTTCAAGTCCCTGTTTGGGTATGCCTGGAATCGGGCTTTGACGTCTGTTTGCGTCATACGTCGCCCTCAATACACGCCGCCAAGGTCACCAGCACATCGACCTGGTGCTGCCAGTAGCTGCCATCGGAAAGCTTGGCCACGGCAACCAGTTTTTGCGTGGTGGCCAGGCGGATGCGCGTGGCCACCTGGGCCTTGCCCGCGCGAGGGCCGAGGGTGAACTGGGCCACCTCGCGCTGCGGGTTGCGCTGGTTGAACAGGGCAATGCTCAGCACATGGTTTTCAGCGGTCATGGGCGAGTCAACCGACACGGTCAGTGGCACGGTGTTGCCGTTGTCGACCAGGCGGGCAATGTCCAGCATCACCTTGCCGGTTTGCACCGGAGCGCCGCCGGTGTATTGGCGCACGGCAGCGGCCAGTTCGTCTTCTTGCGCCAGTGCCGTGCGGCAGCTGACCCAGCCCAGTGCTGCTGCGCTCAGCTTCATCGCTTGGCGGCGGCTGCTGTTCAAGTTGCTCATTTCAAGGTCACCAAAAACGCCACAACATCTTCCACCTGCTGCGCGGTTAACACCGTCTGCCCCTGCCAGTTGCGTCCCACCTGTTGCAAACCTGTGACGGCAAAAAAAGCGGGCATCACCGACTCCGGGTTGACCTGCCGGGAATCGACGATGCGCAGGCGCAATTGGGCCGAGTTCCAGCGGGTGCCCGCGCCATCGAGCGGCGGGGCCAGATTGCCCTGAAAACCGGGTTGCTCAAACGGCCCGCTGTGGCACAGCAGGCACAGGCTGGTTTGCCGGTTGGCTACGAGGGCGCGGCCACGCTCGGCGTCACCGGCTTGCGCGGTCAGCGGCTGGGCAATGCCGCCATCGGCCACCCGCCAGGCCACGGTTTGCGCGCCACCAGTTAGCGCGAATGCAGGCAGCGCAAGTGCCAGGAGCAAGGGCACCGCAAGCCGCATCACCTCAAGCCCGCTTCAGGCTCTGGCTTTTCAGCGGCAGGTCGCGAATGCGCTTGCCGGTGGCGGCAAAAATCGCGTTCAGCACGGCGGGGGCGGCCACGGCAATCGTGGGCTCGCCCACGCCGCCCCAGAAGCCGCCGGTGGGCACGATGACGGTTTCCACCTTGGGCATGTGGCGCATCTGCACCACGGGGTAGGTGTTGAAGTTGTCTTGCTCCATGCGGCCGTCTTTCACGGTGCATTCGCCAAACAGCGCGGCCGACAGGCCGTAGGCAAACGAGCCTTCTACCTGCGCCTCAATTTGCTGCGGGTTCACCGCGTAGCCGCAGTCGGTGGCGGCCACGATGCGGTGAATGGTCAGCTCGCCGTCGTTGCTGACCGACACCTCGGCGCAAGCCGCCACGTAGCTGCCAAAGCCATGGGTTTGCGCCAGGCCGCGAAACACCTTCTGGCCACCCACATCGGGCACCGCGCTGCCCCATTTCACCTTCTCTGCCACGGCGTTCAGCACACCCAGGTGCTTGGGGTGCTTGTCCATCAGGCTGCGGCGCAGGGCCAGCGGGTCTTGCTTGGTGGCAAAGGCAATTTCGTCGATGAACGACTCCAGGTAAATCGCGTTCTGGTTCAGGTTCACACCCCGCCAAAAGCCCACTGGCACATTCGGGTTGCGCATAGCGTGGTCAATGAGCAGGCTGGGAAAGCTGTAGCCAATGGCGGCTTCGGGGCCACTGGGGTTCAGCCCTTGAAACACCACGGGGTCCATGCCGTTGCGGATGTTTTGCGGGGCTACGCCCGCCAGGATGGACTGTCCCGCAATGCGCATGTGCAGTGCGGTCACTTTGCCCTGCGCATCCAGCCCCGCCGTCATCTTGCATTGGGTGACGGGGTGAAAGCGGCCATGCAGCATGTCTTCTTCGCGGCTCCACAGCAGCTTGACGGGTGTGCCCGGCATTTGTTTGGCAATTTCTACCGCCTGGCGCACCCAGTCGTGTACCGCACCGCGCCGCCCAAAGCCGCCGCCCAGCAGTAGCTTGTACACCTCGCACTTCGCTGGCGGCAGGCCCGAGGCCTCGGACGCTGCAGCCAGCGCGGCTTCGCCGTTTTGTGTGCCGACCCACACCTCGCAGCGCTCGGTTGTGTAGCGCACCGTCGCATTCATCGGCTCCATGGTGGCGTGGTTCTGGTGTGGATAGGAATACACCGCCTCAATCTTGCGCGCCGCGCCTGCAATGGCGGTTTTGGCGTCGCCGTTCTGGTTGCCCACGGCGGCCTCGGGCGCGTCCAGCGCGGCTTTCAGCACCTTGGCAAATTCAACGCTGGAGGCCTTGGCGTTGTCGCCTAGGTCCCACTCAATGGGGAGCGCGTCCAGCGCGGTTTTGGCGCGCCACCAGGTGTCTGCCACCACAGCCACCGCGCTGTCACCCACGCGCACCACTTTTTTGATGCCGGGCCGTTTTTCAATCGCTGCTGCGTCAAAGCTTTTCAGCTTGCCGCCAAACACCGGGCAGTCTTTGATGGCGGCGTTCAGCAGGCCTGGCAGTTGCAGGTCAGCCCCGTAAATCTGCTTGCCAGTCACTTTGTCTTGCGTGTCGAGCCGGGCCAGGCGCTTGCCCACGAGCTTCCAGTCTTTGGGGTCTTTCAGCGTGACCTGCGCAGGCACGGCCACCTTGGCTGCAGCGGCGGCTACTTTGCCGTACGTGGTGGTGCGGCCCGAGGGCGTGTGGGTGATGACGCTGTTGGCCGCACGGCATTCGGTGGCGGGCACTTTCCACTCGTCAGCCGCGGCCTGCACCAGCATCAGCCGGGCGGTGGCGCCGCCCTTGCGCACATAGTCTTGTGACTCGCGAATGCCCCGGCTGCCGCCGGTGGAAAAGTTGCCCCAGGCCCGGTTGCGCGCCAGGTTTTGGCCGGGCGTGGGGTACTCGGTTGTCACCTTGGCCCAATCGCATTCCAGCTCCTCAGCCACCAGCTGCGCCAGCCCGGTCAGCGACCCCTGGCCCATCTCCGAGCGGGCGATGCGGATGACCACCGTGTCGTTGGGCTGCACCACCACCCAGGCGTTGATTTCTGGCGGTGTGACGGGTGCCGTCTGGGCCTGTGCCGAGCCGAGAAAGGGAATGTGAAAGCCAACCACCAAGCCGCTGGCAGCGGCGCTGGAGATGAAATGACGGCGTGAAAGTGTTACGGCGCTCATGTGATGCTCCCGTCGGTGTGGGCAATAGCCAGGCCGGCCGTTTTGGTGTTGCCGCCATCGGCCACCACCTTGATGGCCGCACGAATGCGGTTGTAAGTGCCGCAGCGGCAGATGTTGGTCATCGCCTCGTCAATGTCTTTGTCAGTCGGCTTGGGGTTGCTCTGCAACAGGGCCACCGCGGTCATCACCATGCCGCACTGGCAGTAACCACACTGCGGCACATCCAGTGCCACCCAAGCCTTTTGCACCGGGTGCGAGCCATTGGGCGACAGCCCTTCGATGGTTACCACCTTGGCGCTGACTTCCACGGTCGACACAGGCCGCACGCAACTGCGGGTAGGCACCCCGTCAATGTGCACCGTGCAGGCACCACAAGCCGCAATGCCGCAGCCATATTTGGTGCCCGTCAGCCCCAACTGTTCCCGCAGCACCCACAGCAGCGGCGTGTCCGCTTCTGCCTCAAATTCTCGGGTGGTTCCATTCACATTGAGTTTTGCCATGCGGATGCTCCTATGGTGGTTGCGATGCATGGTAGGGGGCATGCATTACCCAAACGACTTGGTCGGATACACCGTACAAAGACTTTCTTTTTCGCGCTGTCAGGCGACGGTGAATGCTATGAAAAAAGTAGCTGCTTGAGCAATCAATACCTGGGCTGGTGGCCCAAAATGCTTATAAAGCCGCGTGCCATCCCGCCAACTGCACCCAACGCTCCAGCGCAAACCCGCCGAGCACCGAATTGCCTTTTGCGTCCAGCTCTGGTGCCCACACCGCCACAGTTCCCCGGCCGGGGATCACGGCCATGATGCCGCCGCCGACGCCGGTTTTGACGGGCAGGCCGATGCGGTAGGCGAAGTCGCCGGCGGCGTCGTAGGCGCCGCAGGTCAGGAGCAGGGCGTTGACGCGGCGGGCGGCGTCGGGGGTGAGGAACTGCTCATCGGGTCGGCCGTCTTTGGCGATGTCGCGGCCGTGGTTGGCCAGGAACAGGGTGGCTTGCGCGAGCTGGGCGCAGGTCATCTCGATGGCGCATTGGCGGCAGTAGTTGTCCAGCACCAGCTCGGGCGGGTTGTGCAGGTTGCCGTGGCTTTTCATGAAGTAGGCCATGGCCATGTTGCGGTGCGCGGTGTCGCGCTCGGACTTGGCGATGTGGGCGTTCCAGCTGAGGTTGTTGTCGTCGGTCAGGCGGCGCAGCGCACCCAGCAGCGCGATGTCCAGGTGGGCGTAGCGGGTGGTCAAGATGTCGGTGATGACCAGCGCGCCTGCGTTGATAAAGGGGTTGCGCGGAATGCCGTGCTCGGTTTCCAGTTGCACCATGGAGTTGAATGCCGCGCCCGAGGGCTCCCGGCCCACGCGGCTCCACAGCGCATCGCCCACCAACTTGATGGCCAGCACAAAGGCGAACAGTTTGGTGATACTTTGCAGCGAAAACGGCGTGTGCGCGTCGCCTACTTCCCAGGTTTGGCCATCGATTTGTGCCACCGCCATGCCGAACTGGCGCGGTGGCACCTGGGCCAGGGCGGGGATGTAGCTGGCGACTTTGCCTTTACCGAACAGGCTTTCAGCTTCGGTGTGGATTTGCTCGAGGATGGCTTGCATAGGATTTATAAGAAAAGTGCCACTAGCCCTTGTGAATACTGCTCAAGCAGCTATTAAAAAAGAAGCGGTCTCGTCATTTCCGCGCAGGCGGTAATCCTGGCGGAAATCCAGGCGGGACGGCTCTGCTGGTCGTGGGGTTTGTGTGGGCCACCGTGGATTCCCGCCTGCGCGGGAATGACGGCCCTGATGCGATCGCGCTGGCCTGGCCCCATCAATCCCCCATCACCACACCCTCACGCCGTGGGTCGGCCCCGCCCATCAGCAGCGGAATGCCGTGCGCCACGCCGCGTGAGATGGCTTGCAGGCCGCTGGTCATGTTCATTTCGCGCACCTCGTGGCCGCGGGCTTTGAGCGCGTCGACCGTGGCGATCGGGAAGCGCTTTTCTTCGAGCACGGTCGGTCCATTGGTGGAACCGAAATTGGGCAGGTTGATGGCTTGCTGGGGCACCATGCCCCAGTTCAAAACGGCGTACAGGGTTTTGGCGGTGTAGTGAATGATCAGCGCGCCGCCGGGGCTGCCGCCGCTCATGAGTAGCTGGCCGGTGCCTTTGTCAAACACCAGCGTGGGGGCCATGGACGAACGGGGGCGTTTGCCGGGCTGCACGCGGTTGGCGATGGGCTGGCCTTGGGCGTCGGTGGGGGCGAAGCTGAAGTCGGTCAATTCGTTGTTGAGCAGAAAGCCCCCGCTGCGCGCGGCGTTGGTGGACACCATTTGCCGCGCGCCAAACGCGTCTTCAATCGTGGTGGTCATGGCCAGTGCATTGCCAAAGCCGTCAACGATGCTGATGTGGCTGGTGCCGTACTCGGGCTGGTCGGGCATGGGCGCGTAGCTGGTTTTCACCGGGCCCGGCGTGCCGGGTTGGGCAGTTTTCATGCTTTGCGCGGTGATGAGCTTGGCGCGGCTGGCCAGGTAGGCGGGTTCCAGCAGGCTCATCCAGTTGCCGCCGGGGGCTTGCACAAAATCAGGGTCGGCTACGTACTGAGCGCGGTCGGCAAAGGCCAGGCGGGCGGCTTCGGTGTACAGGTGCAGCCAGGCGGGGCCGGGCAGGCCGTCGGCTTCCAGAGGAATGGCCGAGGCGTAGGCGTTGTTCAAGATGCCCAGAATCTGGCCCACGGCAATGGCGCCGGAGCTGGGCGGCGGGAAGCCGCAGATGCGGTAGTCGTGTGGCGCGCCGCTGGGCTGGGCTTTGTAGTCGTGGCACAGCGGTACGCGCTGTTTGGGCTGGTAGGTGGCCAGGTCGGCCAGGGTCAGCTTGCCGGGGTTCGTGGGGTGCTTTTGTACTTTCTCGACGATGGCCTGCGCCACGGCACCTTCGTGTAAAGCTTTGGAGCCTTGGGACGCAATCTGGCGCAGCACGGTGGCCAACTCGGGGTTTTTCAGGGTGTGGCCCACGTCGTGCGGTGTGCCATCGGGCTTGTAAAAGTAGGCGGCGGCGGTGGGGTCTTTTTTCAGGTGCTGCTCAGCTTTCAGCAGCGTGTTGAGCCGTGCGCTGACCTTGAAGCCGCCTTCCGACAGTGTGATGGCTGGTTGAAACAAGGTCGCCCAAGGCAGCTTGCCGTGCAGCTTGTGGGCTTGCTCCAGCATGCGCACGGTGCCGGGCACGCCCACCGCGCGGCCACCCACCACCGCTTCAATAAACGGCATGGGTTTGCCGTCGGCGGCGAGGAACATTTTCTCGTCTGCGGCTGCAGGCGCGGTTTCGCGGCCATCAAAGGCCTGCACGTCTTTGCCGTTGTGGTGCAACAAGAACGCGCCGCCGCCAATCCCGCTGGACTGCGGCTCGACCAGCGTGAGCACCATTTGCACGGCAATGGCGGCGTCGAGCGCCGAGCCACCGGCTTTGAGAATTTGATAGCCCGCGTCGGTGGCCAGCGGGTTGGCTGCAGCGACCGCGAATTTGGTGGTGGCCCAGCCGGGTTTTTCGGTGTAGCCAGATGCGCCCTCGGGTTGGGCGGGCACGGTGTAGGAGAAGTTGCTGCTCGGGGCGCTGGCGCAGGCTGCGAGCAGGGCTGCGACGGCGAGGCAGGCGAGGGTGTGTTTCATAGCGGCTCCGGGTAGGGTTGCGGGGTGGAACGAGGCGATGCTAAACCCATGGCGGTCGCCTGTTAGGGCGACCCCTGCCGGAGGCACAATCAAACGACCAATTGGGTCTTGCGTAACTCAAATGGCCTTCACAAAATCGGCTTTTTTCAAGGAGAGTGATGTGGAACCCAAAAATGGTGACTTTGCTGCGTTGCTAGATGGGCAAGCAGCTCCAGGCAAACAGGCGCAACCTGTTTTGACCGAAGACGAACAAATTGAGGAAGAAATCGCCTCTGCGGTCATGACTCCTGAGGAAGAAGAGGCAGGGTGGCAAGCAGCAATGCAATCACGTGCTGAAAACCAAGCTGCCCTGGCGGCAAATCCCTTGACCGACGAAGAGTTGGAGCGACAAGCTTTGGAAGCAGGCGGCAATGACAATGACCCGAACACGCCCGAATAAAGCGGTGCATCGTTGATGTGCAAACGGTGTTGCAGCGTGTCAGTCAAGCCCGTGTGATAGTCGAAAGCCGCGCTGGGCCTTCACCATGAAACAGCCTGTATGGGTGGCGATGCTGAACCAGGCTTGGGCTTTGGCATACCGTCAGGATTTAGCTGCCAAACAGGCCACCAGCCCTTGTAAATACTGCTCAAGCAGCTACAAAATTTGTAGTAAAAAACTTACTTCGGAGCCAGCCGAATCGCGCCATCCAGGCGAATCACCTCGCCATTCAGCATGTCGTTTTCAATGATGTGCTTGGCCAGCTTGGCGTAGTCCACCGGCGTGCCCAGGCGGGACGGGAAGGGCACGCTGGCGGCCAGGGCGTTTTGCACGGCTTGGGGCATGCCAAACATCATGGGCGTGCCAAAAATGCCGGGTGCAATGGTCATGTTACGAATGCCGTTACGAGCCAGGTCACGCGCAATCGGCAGGGTCATGCCGACGATGCCGCCTTTGGACGCCGAGTAGGCCGCCTGGCCCATCTGTCCGTCGTAAGCCGCAACCGATGCGGTGGAAATCAACACGCCGCGCTCGCCGGTGGCTTCGGGCTCGTTTTTGGCCATGGCCTCAGAGGCCAGGCGGATCATGTTGAAGCTACCGATCAGGTTGACGGTGATGCATTTGCTGAACACGCTCAGGCTGTGCGCGCCATTTTTGCCGACCGTTTTTTCGGCCGGGGCAATACCGGCGCAGTTAATCAAGCCCATCAGCTTGCCCAGCGCCACGGCCTTGGCCACCACGGCCTGGCCGTCGGCTTCCAGGCTCACATCGCATTTGACAAACGCACCGCCGATTTCTTTGGCGATGGCTTCGCCTTTTTCGGCCTGCATGTCGGCAATGACCACCGTGGCGCCGTTGGCCGCCAGCATGCGCGCCGTGCCCTCACCCAGGCCTGATGCGCCGCCAGTGACGATGAATACTTTTCCGCTGATGTCCATGAAATGCTCCTGAAGTGACGTTGACGTAAACGTCAATTATCTACAGGGCCGTGAGACGGAAGGCGGTGCGCATCGAAACACTATAGTTTTGATAGCTGCTTGAGCAGTATCTACAAGGGCAGGAAGCTCTTTTTACTTGAAATTAACCCTGTCCAGCATCTGCTGCACCTTGGCTTGGTTGGCACCCACGGCAGCCAGCGGGATGGTTTCACTTTTGAAAGCGCCGCCGCTCATGGCTTGCAAGGCCGGGTTGGTGACCTGCACGCCTTTGGCCGTGGGCCACTCGTTGTTGCCGTTGGCAAAGTAGTTTTGCGCTTCGGCACTGGCCAGGTACTCCATGAACCGAACAGCATTGGCCGGGTTTTTCGCGTGTTTGGCGACTGCGCCACCGGCAATGTTCAGGTGCGTGCCCCACGAGGCCTGGTTGGGAAACACCACGCCCACTTTTTCCATCAGCGCCTGGTCTTCCGGCTTGGCGGAGCGCATCAGCCGGGCGATGTAGTAGGTGTTGGTCACGGCAATCTGGCATTCGCCGGAGGCCACGCCTTTTATCTGGTCGGTATCGCCGCCTTTGGGGTCACGCGCCATGTTGCCAACGATGCCTTTGAGCCATTCTTCAGTTTTAGCCTCTCCGGTGTGCTCCAGGACCGCGCCAAACAGCGACAGGTTGTAGGGGTGCGAGCCGGAGCGCAGGCACACCTTGCCCTTATTTTTAGGCTCGGCCAGTTCTTCGTAGGTGTCCACATCGTCTTTTTTCACCTTGACTTTGTCATACACGATCACCCGTGCCCGGGTAGAAAAACCAAACCACGCGGTGCCACCGTCCGCAGCGGGTTTGGCGCGGTAGGCCAGGGGAATGGCGTCGTCCAGCAGTTTCGACTTGATCGGTTGAAACAGGCCGTCAGCGTCGCCCTTGGTCAGCCGCGCGGCGTCAACCAACAAAATCACGTCGGCCGGCGAGGCGCTGCCCTCGGCTTTCAGGCGGGCCAGGATGCCCGCGTCGTCGGCGTCGACCCGGTTGATCTTGATACCGGTGGCTTTGGTGAAGTTGGCGTACAGCGCTTCGTCGGTGCTGTAGTGGCGGGCTGAGTACAGGTTCAGCGTCTGCTCCTGGGCCGAAGCCGCCAGACAAAAGAGTGCTGTAGAAAGACAAACCAGGGATTTTGGAAACATATGCGTGCCGTCAGTGCTGAAGTAGAGGTGCACGCACTGTACAGCAAATGCGAATCACTCGCAATTGCGCACAGAAAATCTTTTTCTATCGTCATCCCCGCGCAGGCGGGGATCCAGGCGCGAGGACCGTCCGTTTGGGGGGCTATTTCAGCGCTCTGAGGTGGATTCCCGCCTTCGCGGGAATGACAGATCCAACAAAAAAAGGCCCAGTCCGAAGACTGGGCCTTAACTGGATTCCTGACCCTTCAGGGGTATCGAAAGAATCCGAGGAGACAACTGAAGAACTCTTGCCACCTGCAAGAGCTCTGAGTGGATGGCTCCATGCGTATTTGAGTTCCCTCTTCAGCACGCTGAAACGGGAAATTCCGCAATTAAGCAGCTGCGCGCTTGCGGCTGGAAGTGCCGGTGCTGGTGGCTGTTTCAGCGGCGTTCATGGCGCTTTTGCTGACGGCGGTGAAGTTGGCTTCGGCCACTTCGCTGGCTTGTTTCATGGCTTTCTGTACGGATTCCATGGCGTTGTTGCCAGCGGCAATCGCGCTTTTGAACACGGCAACAGCTGACTCGGAACCAGCGGGTGCATTTTTGGTGGCGTTGTCGACCACGGCCATGAATTTCTGCTGGGCTTCAGTGGCTTGGGCTTCCATGGCTTTACCAAACTCAGCGCCAGTGCCGGAGGCGATGTCATACAGGTGACGGCTGTAAGAAGCGGTTTTTTCAGCCAATGGCTGCAGCATGCCGGCTTGCATGGCCATCAATTCTTGTGCGTCTTTCACGCTCAGCATGGCTTGGGCGGTGCCCGCGGCTTCTGTCATGGCGGCTTTAGAAGCAGTCATGTTCAGCTCAACCAGTTTCTCAACGCCTTCGAAGGCTTTGGCGGTCAGGCCAAACAGGGTTTCGATGTTGGCTTTGTGCGAGGCAATCATTTGTTCAGTGGTCAGCATAGGGTTCTCCAGTAAAAAAGAGGGGGCTAAAACTGCCCCGAGGAAGCTGCCCCGACGAAATTGTGCAGTGCAGCATAGGTGTTGATTTTAGGGTTACACCTTAGTTTTGCAAGTGTTAATTGCTGCAATGCACCAAATTAGTTGCTGTCACCCAAAAGTAGACAGCGCAGTATTTATGTGGCCACTTGCGCACAATCGGCGAATGCATGTTTTCTACGCCGATCAGTTCGTCCTGCCGCTGCCACCTGGGCACCGGTTTCCCATGGCCAAGTACCAGATCCTGCGTGACCGTCTGGCCCATGAGTTGCCGCAGATTGCACTGCAACCGGCACCACCCGCCACCGACGGTCAGCTCGCGCTGGCGCACACCCCCGACTACATCGCCGCGATTGCCTCCGGCAGCATCAGCCCCAGCGCCATGCGCGAGATTGGCTTTCCGTGGAGCACCGCCATGGCCGAGCGGGCGCGACGCTCGGTGGGTGCGACGATTGGCGCGTGTCGCGCGGCCTTGGTTCAGGGCGTGGCAGCCAACATTGCGGGCGGCACACACCATGCGTACGCCGACAAGGGCGGCGGCTTTTGCGTGTTCAACGACGCGGCGGTGAGCGCCCGGCTCATGCAAGCCGAGCACGCCCGTGTCCACCGAACCGCATTCCCGGTGGCCGTGATTGACCTGGACGTGCACCAGGGCAATGGCACCGCCGCGGTATTTGCCAAAGACGACAGCGTGTTCACCCTGTCGATGCACGGCCAGAAAAATTTCCCCTTCCGCAAAGAACCCAGTGACCTGGACGTGGACTTGCCCGATGGCTGCGGCGACGACGATTACCTTCACGCACTGGAAGCTGCACTCGACGAACTGGAACGCCGCTTCGCCCCCAAACTGGTGATTTACCTGGCCGGTGCCGACCCGCACGAAGGCGACCGCCTGGGCCGCTTGAAGCTCACGTTTGACGGACTGGAAGCGCGCGACCGCCGCGTGTTTGACTGGGCCTGGCAACGGCGCATTCCGCTGGCCTTTGTCATGGCGGGTGGCTACGGCACCCGCATCGAGGACACAGTGCAGGTTCAAATCAACACCTTCACCATTGCGCTGCAGTACCACGCCCGCTGGCAGAATCAACGCCCATGAGCGAGCCCTTCAAACCCCAGCCGGAACCCCGCAGCGCCTACCGGCTTTTTCGCAGCATCGGCACCCGCTGGATGGACAACGATGCCTACGGCCATGTGAACAACGTCATCTACTACAGCTGGTTTGACACCGCTGTGAACGCCCACTTGATCGAGCAGGGCGTTTTGGACATTCACCAGGGCGACACGATTGGGCTGGTGATCGAAACGCAGTGCAACTACTTTGCGCCGCTGGCCTTTCCGCAAACAGTAGAAGCCGGTCTGCGCGTGGCGCGCCTGGGCACCTCCAGCGTGCGCTACGAGGTGGGCCTGTTTGCGCAAGACCAGCCCACTGCGGCTGCGCAAGGCCACTTCGTTCATGTGTATGTAGACAAGCAAACCCGCCGTCCGGTGCCACTGCCCCACAACCTCAAACTCGTTTTAGAAAAACTCCAATGAACCAGGTTTCCACCCGCATTCAAGACCCCGAAAGCGTAGACGCGGCCATTCAAAGCCGCTTTTCGGCCCGCGCCTTTTTGCCCACCCCCGTGCCACGCGAAACCATCGAAGGCATCTTGCAGGTCGCCAGCCGCGCGGCCAGCGGCACCAACACCCAGCCCTGGAAAACCTATGTGCTGCAAGGTGCCAGCCGCGATGGCCTGGTGCAAAAAGTCTGCGCCGCCCACGACGCGCTGCGCGACAACCCGGCCCTGGCAGCCGAGTACAAAGAGGAATACGACTACTACCCCGAAAAATGGGTCAGCCCCTACATAGACCGGCGGCGTGAGAATGGGTGGAGTCTTTATGGTCTCCTCGGTATTACCAAAGCTGACAAAGACAAGATGCACGCCCAGCACCAGCGCAACTACAAACTGTTTGACGCGCCCGTGGGCCTGATGTTCACGCTGGACCGCGTGATGGGCCGCGGCAGCCTGGTGGACTACGGCATGTTTTTGCAAAGCATCATGGTGGCCGCCAGGGCTCGTGGCCTGCACACCTGCCCGCAAGCTGCCTGGAACGGTTTCGCCAAAATCATCCTGCCGCACATTGGCGCGGGGCCTGACGAGATGCTGGTGTGTGGCATGGCGCTGGGCTTTGCGGATGAGTCGGCGCTGGTGAACAGCTTTCACACGCCGCGCGAGCCAGTGGCGCAGTTCACGCGGTGGGTCGAGTGATATCAGTTGCTATTATTTGCATAGCTGCTTGAGCAATATTCACAAGGGCTAGAAGCCGAAAATGTCAAAAAAGTTGGCCACACACCCCAAAAGCCCGTCATTCCCGCGCAGGCGGGAATCCACCGCAGAGTCTTGCAGAACCCAGTGCTTCGGAGACCTCGCACCTGGATCCCCGCCTGCGCGGGGATGACGGAAAACGCGTTTAACAGACAGAGCCCACCATGATCATCACCAGCCTGCTCGACACCGACCTCTACAAATTCACCATGATGCAAGTGGTGCTGCACCAATTCCCCGGTGCGCAGGTGGAATACAAGTTCAAGTGCCGCAACCCGGGTGTTGAACTGGCCAAGTTTGCCAGCGAAATCCGCGAAGAAATCCGTGCCTTGTGTGGTCTGCATTTTTACGATGCCGAGCTGGCGTATCTGCGCAGCTTGCGCTTCATAAAGAGTGATTTTGTGGAGTTTCTGGGCCTGTTCCGTCTGAATGAAAAGCACATCACCGTCACCGCGCTGCCCTCGGGCGAGATTGACATTGCGATTCGCGGGCCGTGGCTGCACACCATCCTGTTCGAGATTCCGGTGCTGGCCATCGTCAACGAGGTGTACTTTCGCAACACCCAAAAAGTGCCCGACTACCCCGAAGGCCGCAGGCGGTTGGACGAAAAAATCAAGCAGTTGCAGGCCGACGATTTAAGCGCCCTGCGCATTGCCGACTACGGCACCCGCCGGCGCTTTTCCAAAGCCTGGCATGAAGAGGTGCTGCGAGTACTTTCCGCCCGTTTGGGCACCCAGCAGTTTGCCGGTACCAGCAATGTGCTGTTTGCCATGAAGCTGGGCCTCACCCCGCTGGGCACCATGGCGCACGAGTACCTGCAAGCCTGCCAGTCGCTGGGGCCACGGCTGCGCGACAGCCAGGTGTTTGCCTTCGAGTCGTGGGCCAAGGAATACCGCGGCGACCTGGGCATTGCGTTGTCTGATGTCTATGGCATCAACGCCTTTTTGCGCGACTTTGATTTGTATTTCTGCAAGCTGTTTGACGGTGCCCGCCACGACAGCGGCGACCCGTTTGACTGGGGCGAGCGCATGCTGGCCCACTACCAGCACAACCGCGTCGATCCCAAAACCAAAACCCTGATCTTCAGCGACGGCCTGACCGTGCCACGCACCATCGAGCTGTATCAGCAGTTTCGCGGCCGTTGCCAACTGGCCTTTGGCATTGGCACCAACCTCACCAACGACCTGGGCGACCCGCCCGCCCACGTACCGCTGCAAATCGTCATCAAAATGGTGCGCGCCAACGGCCAGCCGGTGGCCAAACTGTCGGACACGCCGTCTAAAAACATGTGCGAAGACGAGAAATACCTGGCCTACCTGCGCCAGGTGTTTGAAATCGCCAGTCCCTGATCCAACCATCCAGCCAGCCCGCATGACCCTGTTCAAAAACCTCGCCAGATGCTGCTTGCTGGGCGCCCTCGCGGCCCCGAAACTGGCGGTGGCCGCCGACCTGGACGGTGCCAACCTGTCCGCCGCCTGGGGCCTGCCGTTTGCAGCCATCTTGTTGTGCATTGCCCTGCTGCCGCTGGTGGCGGCGCATTTCTGGCACCAGCATTACGGCAAGGTCGCGGCGTTTTGGGCGGCGGCTTTCCTGTTGCCATTTGCCTGGTTGTACGGCCCGTATCTGGCCACGGCGGGTCTGGTGCATGCGCTGTTGGCCGAGTACATCCCGTTTGTCATCTTGCTGGGCGCGCTGTACACCGTAGCCGGTGGTATTCACATTCGCGGCAACCTGCATGGCAGCCCCGGCTTGAACACGGCCATCCTGGCCATTGGCGCGGTGCTGGCCAGCTTTATGGGCACGACAGGGGCTTGCATGCTGTTGATTCGTCCACTCATTCGTGCGAACGACAACCGCCAGCACAAAGCCCATGTGGTCGTTTTTTTCATCTTCATCGTGGGCAATGTGGGCGGCTCGCTCACCCCGCTGGGCGACCCGCCGCTGTTTCTGGGGTTTTTGAAAGGTGTGAGCTTTTTCTGGACCGCGCAGCACATCTTTCCCGAAACCCTGTTCATGCTGGCCAGCCTGCTAGCCATTTTTTATGTGCTGGATCGTTTTTACTTTCACCGCAAAGAAGAGTTGCTGCCCGTTGACCCCACGCCCGACAACCCACGCATCGGTTTTGACGGCAAGCTGAACTTCCTGGGCCTGTTGGCTGTGATGGGCCTGGTGCTGCTCAGCGGCGTGTGGAAGTCGCCCGTGGTGTTTGAGGTGATGGGTACGCCCGTGGGTCTGCCCGGCCTCGTGCGCGACGGCGGTCTGCTGCTGATCGCGATGCTGTCGTTCAAGCTGACCGCCGCGCAAGTGCACCACGACAACCAGTTTTCCTGGGCACCCATGCTGGAAGTAGCCAAACTGTTCGCGGGCATCTTCATCACCATCATTCCGGTCATTGCCATGCTGCGCGCCGGGGTGGATGGCCCGTTTGGTGCGGTGGTAGCCGCCGTGACCCGGCCCGACGGCACACCCAACCCCGCCATGTATTTTTGGGCCACCGGTGCGCTCAGCGCATTTCTGGACAACGCGCCCACCTACCTCGTTTTCTTCAACATCGCCGGCGGCGACCCGGCGCAGTTAATGACGACGCTGGCCCCCACCCTGGCCGCCATTTCAGCGGGCGCGGTGTTCATGGGCGCTGTCACTTACATCGGCAACGCGCCCAACTTGATGGTCAAGGCCGTAGCCGAAGAACGCGGCGTGAAGATGCCCAGCTTTTTTGCCTACATGGCCTGGTCCGGGGCGGTGCTGCTGCCACTGTTTGCGGTGGTGACGGTGGTGTGGTTTCGGTGAAGCCGAAGCGGCTCACGCACGCGGTGCCTTGATTTGCCAAGCTGCTTTGACCATCGATTTCACGGCCGTCGCGTTAGCGAGCGGCAGGGTGATGCGAACACCGACCACTTTGCTGCCCCAAAGCAATTTCTCCGTGAACTCCGGGTACATCGCCAGCGCTTGCTCCCTCGCCTCTTCCGGGATGAACACATGAATGTGCTCTTCGTCGGGCGGCACGGTCACAAAGATCTTGCCCGCGACCCTGAACGACGAAAAGTGGTGGTGCGGCGCTTCCGTGACCGCAGCGAGCGCCATGGCGAATCGGCGAACGGAGGTGATATTCATTTTGTCCCGCCGATCCAATGATGGAAATAGAAAACCACAACTGCTGCAGGCCAGATCCACGTAACAAACGCGCCCAGAGCAGCCCATGCGCGCAAAAACCAACGGCTACCAGCCGTCAGGTGAGGGAAGAGCGGCAAAGTTGCCCAGAGAAACCCCGCATAAACGGCCGGGAAGAAGGCGTAGTCGAATACAGCGCTACGCCCGGCGACTGAACCCAAAGAAACGCGGACAAGGTCAGCTGCTAACCAGACGAGCAGTGCCGCCAGTGCCGTTCCAGCGAAGCGCAGAGTTGGTGTTATAGGCAACGGTTGTCTAATATGAAATTCCAAGTGCACCACCTTGGCGCTTCGGGCACTTTCGTTGAAATACATCTGTCCCGTTAGGGAACCTCTGATTAACCTCCTGCGGAACTGCGGCGAACGGATTGGGATGCAGCGCAAGGCGCCTTTCGCAGCCAATAGCGGGCTATTGGCAAGGAAGGCAACGCAGCGATGCGCCCAAGGCCGTTTGATCGCAGACCGCAGGAGGTTATTCAGAGGTTCCTTAGGCACCATAAACGTGACCGCAAGTCGCGCGCATACAAACCATTCGGTACGACACCTGGACGTGATCGGTACCAGCTACCCCGCGGTGTCCGGTGCACATTTGGTCGTGCTTGTTGATGGAACCTGTTTTACTATAAAAATAATAGCTGCTTGAGCAATAAATACAAGGGCTGCAGCAATTTTAATGTGTGTCGGAAGATCCAGCGTGAACCATCCGCAAAGAAGCTGAAACCCACGCCTGAAACGGTCGTTTTGGCTGTCACATCTTGCGCATGCTTGGCGGGCTAATAAGTGCCTGACGTTCACCATTTTTATTGCCCAGCTTTACGGCAACCCAGCTAGCTGTTAAACTTGCTCGCATGAAAACCACCCTCGATTTGCCCGACGACTTGGTGCGCGAAATGAAGCTTCGTGCCCTCATGCAAGGCCGCACCCTGCGCGATCTGGCTACCGATTTTCTGCGCCAAGGTTTAGGGCTGGCAACGCCCCAACGCCCTCCCGTTCTGACGCCCGATTCACCTATACAAATTAATGAAAACGGTTTCCCGGTATTCCGTGGTGGGGATAACGCGCCTGCTCAACACATGACCCTTGAGCAGTTGCTTCGGCTTGAACAAGATGCGCTTTACAAAGAGGACATGCAACGTGCCGGGATATCTGTTTGATACCAATGTGTGGCTCGCCGCCACGTTTCCTAAACATATTTTTTACCCATTGGCGCAGAAGGCTTTAGTGCAATGCACCCCCGCACGCCCCGCCATCTGGTGTCGCGCCACTGAGCAAAGCTTCATGCGCTTGGCATCCACGCCCGCCGTTCAGCGCACCTACGATGCGCTAGGGCAGACCAACCGCTCGGTCTGGCAGGCACTCGACGCCCTGCAAGCCCTGCCCCAAGTGGTTTGGCGCGACGAGCCTCCAGGCGTTTTTGACAAATGGCGCGCCCTTGCCACACTCGATACGGCCTCCCCTAAAGTCTGGATGGATGCGTATCTCGCAGCGTTTGCTATCCAAAGCGGCCTGCGCATGCTCACGCTAGACAAAGATTTCAAAAACTTCGAGTCGCAGGGGCTGGATTTATGGCTGCTCGCCACTTGATCTTTTTGATCATCTAACAAGGGCCCGAGCGAAGTAGCAGTCTGGGAAAAGCCGTATGTGCTGAGTTGTGTGGGTGTTACCATAGTGTCACCCACTGGAGAGAGCCATGTCTGCCACCACGTCGTTGAAGTTACCCGAGGTGTTGAAAAATACGATTGCACAGGTGGCTGCTTTTGAGGGCAAGAGCGCCCATGCGCTGATGGTGGACACCCTGCAATCTGCCATGGACGACGCGCTGGCACGCCAGCAGTTTTATGCAGATGGCGAGGCAGCCCATCAGGACAGTTTGCGCTCCAATGCCGTGTATGGCGGTGCTCAAGTCAAGGCCTATATCCTGGGCCGTGTCACCGGTGGCAAGCCGGACAGGCCGCCGGCGTTGCCGCTGGATGCCACCCGACCCAGTAGTCCTTGACATGACTGAGCTGGTTTACAGCGCGCAAGCGTTGTTGGAGCTGGAAAGACTGTGCGACTTTTTGATGGAAACCGATCCGCGCCCAGCGCACGAAACTGCCACCCTGATTTTTGAGGCCATAGAGATTCTGGTGCGGCACCCCGAGATCGGTCGCAAGGTTCAACTGGGGCAGCGGGAGTTGGTGATCTCAAGAGGGCGTTCCGGGTATCTGGCCCTTTATCGGTTCCTGCCCCAAATTGACCGCGTCCTGGTGCTGGCACTGCGGCATCAGCGGGAGTCTGGGTACAAAGGTTTGTAGCCGTAAAAAGGAAGGCCTTGAGCCTGCACAAAAAATCAGCGTAGCGCGATTTACTCGGCATGTGGTGGGGACATCCATACAACCAATACAGTTTCACAACCCGCTAAATTTGACGATGCTGATTTGGGTTCATTCAGCGAATTGCTGATGTCCACTTTCATGCCTTGGGCCAATCTGTTTCACTATAAAATTTATAGCTGCTTGAGCAATAAACACAAGGGCTAAGTGCTAAATTCATATGCAAAACACACTAAAACCAAAACTCCTCGTCGCCCGCGCCACCTTCCCCGAAGTGCTCGACAAACTCGCGCTGCACTTCGACCTGCAGTCCAACCAGGACGACGTGATTTTTTCCCGTGAGCAGTTGCTGGCCCATCTGCAGGGCAAGCAGGGTGTGTGCACCGGCGGCAGCGAGCGCATTGACGCCGAACTGCTCGCCGCCTGCCCCGAGCTGAAAATCGCCGCCAACGTGGCTGTGGGTTACAACAACTTTGATGTGGACGCCTGCACCGCCGCCGGCGTGGTCTGCACCAACACGCCCGATGTGCTGACCGACACCACCGCCGATATGGCGTTTGCCCTGCTCATGGCTACCGCCCGCCGCATGAGCGAGAGCGAGGCATTTTTGCGGCGCGGCGAATGGAAAAAATTCAAATACGACCTGCTGTGCGGCAGCGACGTGCACGGCAGCACCTTGGGTATTTTGGGCATGGGCCGCATTGGTCAGGCCATTGCCCGGCGGGGTGTCTTGGGCTTTGGCATGAACGTGATTTATCACAATCGCAGCCGCCTGAGCGCCCAAGATGAAGCCCCGATCAAGGCACGCTACGTCAGCAAAACCGAGCTGTTTCAGCAGGCTGACCACGTGGTGCTGGTGCTGCCTTACAGCGCCGCCGTACACCACACGGTGGGTGCAGCAGAGATCGCGCTGATGAAACCCACCGCCACCTTGGTGAACATTGGCCGGGGCGGTTTGATTGATGAAAACGCACTGGCCGATGCGCTGGAGCGGGGCGGTTTAATGGGGGCGGGCCTCGATGTGTTTGAAGGCGAGCCCACGGTGAACCCCCGCCTGCTGGCACAAACCCGCGTGGTGCTCACACCCCACGTTGGCAGCGCCACCGTGCCCACCCGCATGGCCATGGCCAACCTGGCCGCTGACAACCTGATTGCGTTTTTCACCGGCCAGCGGCCACCCACGCCCATCAACGCCCAGGTGTTGGACCGATCCAACCCGCAGGTGCTGCCCTCGGCGTAAGGCATGAGTGACTGGTTGGTGATCCTGGGCCTTGCAGCCACGCTGCTGCTGTTGTGTATCTTGCTGGCGCTGGTGTGGCTGCTGCGCCGTCCGGCCGACGCGGGCAAGGCCGAGGTGTTGGCGGCGCTCACAGCCACCACGGAACGGCTGGAGCGCGAGCTGCGCAGCGATATCGCCAGCACCGCCAGCCGGGGCCGCCAGGAGCTGGCGCAAACCCTCAATTCAGCACAGCAAGCCACCGCCCAGTCACTGGCCACCTCCGAGCAGGCTCTCAAACACACCTTCACCGCCTTCCAGCAAGCCCTGCAAACCCAAAGCGGCGAAGCCACCCGCACGCAAAACGCCCAGCTCGACGCATTCGCCCTGCAACTGGCCGGCCTGCAAAAAACCCTGGCCGATTCGCTCAACGTCTTGAGCGAAACCAACGCCCGGCGTATCAGCGAGGTGCGGGCCACGCTGGAGACGCAGCTGCAAAACATGCAGCAAACCAACAGCGCCAAGCTCGATGAAATGCGCAAGACAGTCGACGAAAAACTGCAGTCCACCCTGCAATCGCGCCTGTCCGAAAGCTTTGCCCAGGTGGCCCAGCGCCTGGAGCAGGTACACAAAGGCCTGGGCGAAATGCAAACCCTGGCCCAAGGCGTGGGCGATTTGAAGCACCTGCTGACCAACGTGAAAACCCGCGGCATGTTTGGCGAAGCGCAACTGGCCAGCCTGCTCGAGCAGGTCTTTGCCCCCGAGCAATACGCCGCCAAAATGCCCACCCGCCCCGGCTCCCGCGAAGCGGTCGATTTCGCCATCAAGCTGCCCGGCCAGGCCCACGACGGCACCCCGCTGTGGCTGCCCATCGACGCGAAATTCCCCAACGACGACTACGAGCGCCTGCTAGACGCCCAAAGCCGCGCCGACGCCGACGGCGCGCAGATTGCCGGCCGCGCGCTGGAAGCTCGCGTGCGCCTGGAGGCCAAATCCATCAGCACCAAATACATCCAGCCCCCCTTCACCACCGACTTCGCCATCCTGTTTTTGCCCAGCGAAGGCCTGTATGCGGAGGTATTGCGCCGCCCCGGCCTCATGGAAGCCCTGCAACGCGAACACCGCATCACCCTGGCGGGGCCCACCACCCTGCTGGCCATTTTGAGCAGCCTGCAAATGGGCTTCAGAACCCTGGCCCTGGAAAAGCGCAGCAGCGAAGTCTGGCAAGTGCTGGCCACCGTCAAAAGCGAATTCGGCGAATTCGGCGACGTACTAGCCAAAGTCCGCCAACAAACCGAATCCGTCCTCACCACCCTGGACAGCGCCGACGTCCGCACCCGCGTCATGAGCAAAGCCCTGCGCGATGTGCAGGCCCTGCCCGAGGCGCAGGCGGCGCTGCCGCTGGAGGAGGATTTGCCTTGAGGTTGCTATGTGTTTGATAGCTGCTTAAGCAGGTTTTATAAGGGCTGGTGGCCTGTTTGGTTCATAATTCATAACTCGGCTGCATGGGCTCAACCCCTTCCCCCAAAGGCGGTAAGGGGCAAGACACGCCGCGGTGGTCTGACTCGTTACCATTTACTTCTTTGGATTGAACCATTGCAGCGTTGGCCAGTTTTGCCATAGTTCTCGCTACCCCGGGTTGGGTGTTTCGCTGGGAAACGTTGCACGCGGGCAGGGATTCAGCGTACATCGGTAAACCGCTTTTCCCGTCATCCCCGCGCAGCCGGGATCCAGGCGCGCGGACGGCGAGGTCAACGGCATTTACAGTTCTCTGCGGTGGATTCCCGCCTGCGCGGGAATGACGGGAAATGGGTTGTTTGCGTACGTCCTACGAATGATCAGATTGCCGTCTTACTGAGGTTATTGATAAGGCCCGATGTAGTGTTAACCGTTCGCCCTGATGTATCGAAGGGCTCGCGAGGGCTTCCTTCAATATCTCAGGACGGGTCGTAACAGCCACCTCAGCCCGAACGGGAAACGTAATACTTTTCGGGCCGTATCAACAAGTCAACGCCGTCATCCCCGCAGCACCAACAAGCCTCGTCGCACGTCAACCCATGACCACTTCCCCCGCCGCAGGCTTAAAACTCTCATTTCACGCAGCCTTGGAGAACTGGGCCGAAGGAATGGACTATTGCGCCGTTGCTGTGCCTGCGAAGATCACCGAGGCTTTGGGAACCAAGGGCCCTGTCTTGGTCATGGCGAAAGTGAACAACTCGGAGCCTTTTCAGGTGAGTCTCTTTCCCGTCGGCGGCGGGCGGCACTTCATTCGCATCAAGGCGAAGGTTCGAGCGGAGACGAACACCAAGACGGGTGACCGCATTCGTGTGCAAATCACGGTGCTGGATCGTGCAGACGTGGCGATTCCCGATGATCTGATGCGCGCGCTGATGGCCGAAGGTGTGGCGCAAGCCTTCCAGTCCCTCCCGCCTGGCAAACAGAATTTCATCATTCGCCGGATCGACGATGCGGCCAAACCGCAGACGCGCGCCAAGCGGATTCAGGAGGGTGTGGAAGCGGCGCACGAAAGAAGAGAGAAGTTGATCGATCAGGATGCCAGTCAATGACCGCCAAAGTCTTTGCAACTCACGTCTTTTGACCGAACGTGCGACCACTCAATCTGGTCAGTTGGTGCGTAGCGGAAAGTGAACGATCTATGAGGTTGCTATAGCTTGTATAGCTGCTTGAGCAGGATCGACAAGGGCTGGAAGGCGATTTGACCAAGCATCTGGCGAACTCGGCTCTCGTGCGAGCTTTGCTCATTCCCGCCACCGTTCAAGGTTACAAGAGGGATTTGCTTTCTCTCCCTCTCCCGCTTGCGGGAGAGGGCAGGGGTGAGGGCCTTGGTGTTGTACAAATTTTTTGTATCGTGCTACACCCTCACCCCTCTCCCTCTCCCCAAGGGAGAGGGAGAGGGAGAAAAACCCGCTGTTCTGAAAGACTGCCCATGCCACTGGAAGGCGTTTGATCTGCTTCCCCGCGCGGCAAGTCGCCCGCCCAATCGTTCCAAACTCGGCCGTCAAACCCCCGACGTATTGCTCACACTCTGCGCCATGATGGCCGCATAACGCTGCAGCTGCGCTTGCAGGTCTGCCCAGTAGCTGCTGGCTGCTGTGACCTGGTAGGTGTAGTAGTTGGCAGACGGCGGGCTGGAGAGGTCGGACAGCAGGTCCAGCGATTCTTTCCATTGCTCCATTTGCGCGAGGATGCCTTCGCATTCGGCCAGCAGGCTTTTGATCTGGGTGTTGAACACGCCCATTTGTGCAGCGACGAGTGTCAAGGTCATGGCGTCGGCCTTGTCGCTGGCGATCGTGTTGGCCAGGTTGAAAATTTGCTCGCTCAGCTGGTCTTGCTGGTCGGTTAGTGCCTGGGTTTGTTCTTCAAACTGCTTGATGGCATCAGCCTCGCCCACCACGCTCAATACCGCACCGGCCACCGCGCCGGGTGTCACGCCGCCATCGGTAAATGGTGTGGCGAATGAAAAGCCGAAGGCGATGTCGGACGCGATGGTGGTGGTGGCGCCCTGCGAGATTTGCTGGTTCACATCGGCCAACTGGTCCTGCAGCGTGCGCTGCTGAGCTTCCAGACCGATGATGACCTGCGAGTTGTTTACCTCGCCCAAAGCGGTGTGAATGCGGGTGTCGTCGTCGTCGATTTGTGATGCCAAACCGGTCAGGTTGGTGATCATCTGCTGCATGCTCAGCAACATGCTGCCTGAGTCGGGGTCGGTGTCGCAGCAGGTGGCCACGATGGCCGCCAGGATCTGGCGAAAGTCGGTTAGCAGCCCGGGGTAGCTGGGGTCTTGTGGGCTCACGCTGTCCAGCTGCTGCGCGATGCGCTTTAAATCACCGCTGAAAAGACTCTGGGTAAACAGGCTGATGGCGGTCAGCGAGGTGATGAAGGTGGTGGCCACCCCCATTCCCCAGCCATTCTTGAAAATCGTTGCGTGCCGTGCGGCCAGGGCCTGGTCTTCGGGCAGGGTGGCGAGCAGGCCGTTGGTGAACGGCGGTTGCACGATGAGTGTTAACGCGCTGCCAAAGGCCAGGTTGTGCGCGTTCAGCAGGCTCTGCGCCTGCGCGTCCAGCGCAGCGCTGCCGCTGCCCGGCGGAATAAGGTCAGTTGAGGGAGGCAACATGGTGGGTTCCTGAATGAATGAGTGAAGGTGATTCAGGCCATCAGTTGCGAAACGGTGGTAACCGCCTGCGCAAACTCCGACTTGAACTGTGCAAGCTCGGCTTGCATCACGATGAGGTTGGCGTTGGTTGTGGAGCTCACGTCCTTCACCGCATTGGCCGATTGCTGCAGGCTGGTGCTCAAGGTAGACAGAGCGTAGGCGGCCAGCTTGGTGGCGTTCAAGGCGTTGTTGAAGCTGCCCAGCGAGTTCTGGTACAGGGCCAGCTGGTAGCTTTGCTGCTGCTCTTGCGAGCGCAGTTGATCGGCTTCCTGCTCCAGTTGCCGGATTTCCACCGCATACGAAATGCCCGCCGAGAAGATGCCAATGATGATGGAGCCAGCCGAGCGCAGGTTGCTCTCTTTGGCGTTCAGCATTTGAATTTCATAGTTGATCTGCTGCTGGCCCTGCGCAATGGCGTTGGCGGCTGCCTGGTTGGCGTTGGCGCTCTGGCTGTAGGCCTGATCCATGCCTGCGCTGAACGTGTTGAAACCCGCTTGCGCGCTGGCAAAGTCACTCACGATTTTGGTCAGGGTGCCTGTTGCAAAGGCATTCACGTCGGCGGCCAACTGGGCAGCGGTGCTGTCTGCATTGCCCAGGGCAGCTGCGGCCGGGCCAGCAGCCAGCGTTTCACGCGCGGCAGCAAAAATGGCTGCCTTCACGCCAGGCCACGGCGCGGCGGCGGTCTTCATGCCAGCGACGGCTTGCGCCATTTGCTGGGCACCCTGAAAGCCGCCTTGAATCTGCACGAAATTCAGGGCGGCAATTTGCTGGTCTACGAGTTGAATGGCCTCTATGGCCGCAGGCGTGGCCAGGGCCAGAGAGGTGGGCGCGCCGGGTACCAGTGCGCTGAGGTGGGAGTAGGTAGAAAGCATGGAGAGTTGCTCCGTTCAGGCCATCGCGTGCGAAACCGAAGCTTGCGCTGCAAGCTTGCGCGAAGCCAGCGCTTGGGAGCCGGGTACGTGCGCCGCAATCACGTTTTGCGTGGGCACCGTGCCGGTGGGCAAGGTGAAATCCACCACGCTGGCCAGGGCGGTCAAAATGGTTTGCGCGGTGGTGGCAGCGGTCAGCCAGTTGGCTTGTGGCGCGACAAATTGAGCCTGCAAGATGGTGCCCATGACGAAATAGCTGGGGTTGGACGAACCCGATTGCTGGGCAATCCACTGCATCAACTCGGCCTGCGGCATGTTCAGCGCGCTGATCACGCTGCTCATGTTGTTGTCCATTTGCTGCCAGCTGGTCTGGATGGTGTCCATCGCGCTGTAGATGTCGCTGGCGTGGGTGGACACATTGCTGCTGGCCGTGTTCAGCGTGGTGAGGTTTACCAGTTCCTGCTGGTCGTTGGCAATGGCCACCAGCTTGTTGGACACGTCGGTTTCTTTGGTGTTCAGGTCGTGCGAGGCCACGCCAATCATCACTGCGCCGCCCACCACTGCAGCCACACCCACGGTGCCAATGGCGGCAATCGTCACACCCCCGGTTTCCGGGGCCAGGGCCACGGCCACGATGCAAATCAACACGCCGGTGACGATCATCGCGGCACCACCGCCAATCATGGCCCGATCTTTGGCCATGGCTGTGTTGTCGGCTGCGATGTCGTCGTTGTATTGCTTGATCTGTGCGCTGACGCCGGTTTTGGAGTTGAACGCCAGGGTGGCGTAGCCGCTGAACACCGACGCGTCGGTGGCCACGGCGGTCTGGTAGGCGGTCAGCTGGTTGTACACGCCCAGGGCACTGGCCGCCAGCGGCGCGGTGGCCGTGCCGCCGGAGCCATACAAATTGGTTTGCATCTGGCCTTGAAGTGCCGACAGCTCAGCCGCCAGGTTGGACATGGTGCCGGGGCTGGGCGGGTTGGTGGTGGTCGCCTGTCCGATGGCGGCGATGGCGCTGTTGATGGAGGCTGCAAGAGGCACGTACAGGCTGTTGTAGTCAATCAAGGCCTGCAACTGGTTTTGCACGTTTGCGCTGATGGTGCCGGTCCAGTTGGTCGCGTTGGTCTGGGCGGTGGCAAGGGACGTGTTGACATTGGCCAGCCCGGGAATGCCTGCCACGACGGGCAACACGGCTTGCAATTCGATGGCCTTGTTGGCCGATTTGATGGCGATAAAGGCGCCCGCCAAAGACTGCAGGGTCGGGTTGTCTGGCGCGCCGCCTGTGCTGTCTTGCGTGCCGATAGGTGTTGCTGTGGTGTTGTTCATTTTCGTATTCCCTAAAAATTGAAAGAACCAATAAATGGATGCAGCCCCCGCGCGGGCCAGCCGCATTTGCAACCGGGTTGGTATGCGGGGCGAAGTGTCTGTGGCGCGGAATGTTCCCGCAAGGTCGGGCGGCGGCCTCTCGCCCGGATGCGGCGCGCGAATGCTCAAAACCGATAGCACGCCGCGCAGCTCCGTTACGGGAAAAGGTCCGAATTGAAAGGGTTTAAACTTTTTAGAAAGTAATTGCAACAGTTAGCTAAAAGCAACAAATGCATGTGATTTGGGAATCAAAACGCGCAAAAGTTGACTTTGGAGGTGCAAAAAAAAGACAAAAAAGTGGGGGTTGGTATGTGCCGATCTCACGGTGGGCGAGGCCATTCCGGTGGCAACCTCGGCGTGACGTAGTGGGAATCTGGCCCATTTGTGTGCAGCAGGGCCAATGGTTTGGCCTTGTGCTGGTGCTTCAAGACCAAACGCATTCACTCTATATTTCATAGCTGCGTGAGCAGCATTCACAAGGGCGAATGGCCTGTTTGGCTCATAAACTGGTTTGATGCGTGCCTCCTGCGCCTGCACAACCCCCTTCATTTAAGCCAAAAGTGCCACCAGCCCTTTTAAATACTGCTCAAGCAGCTATCAAATACAGAGCATCTAAAACTGCCATATGGCAGCCTCCCTCGCCCGCCTGATCGCCGCACAGATGTGTCTGCACGCCTGCATGGCGGGCTTGCGCATGGCGGCGCCGTTGCTGGCTTTGCGCCAGGGCTACAGCGAGATGGCGGTGGGTGTGCTGCTTGCGCTGTTGCCTTGATGCAGGTGTTTCTGGCGCTGCTACCCTCACCCTGCACAACATGCACCCCTCGCTCCTACCGCACCTCAAGTTTGACTGAGGGCCAACCAAGTCTTTTGATACAAAGTCAAAATAAGTTCAAAACCAGTGTGTACAACCTTATTATTACGAACCGGAGCTTGCAGCTTTTTTATCAAATTAACTTTCCCAGGAACTTATGACTTTACCGCCCAAGCCGCCCGTTAAAAAATATACCCGACGCGCGGACAGCAGGGCTGGTTGTCGGTTCGCCTTACCAAAACAAATCAGCTTGCCGCTCTGTGCGAATACACCCAAGTGAATGTGATGCGGGAGGAAGGTGGACGCACCTATTTCACGATCATGGATGGCACGATATCTGTCGGGAAAGAGGCTTCGTTAACGTCAGCCAATGCAGCTATTTATTTGAATGCCACTGGACCCGCCGGTGCGGCGACCATGGCAGTGAAGTACGTCGGTGAACCGGTCAAAGCGGTGTCGACCTTCAAAGGAGAATTGCTTCAGCAATGGGCAGATGTATCGTTTAACGGGCAAACCGCTCGGGTGACCCTGAATAGTGTATGGGGCACTATATATTCGCCTATTGCGCCGGGCACTCATTCCATCCTCGCACCAGATTATTCCCACGCGAAAATTAGCACGGGTGCATATGCGGCAGCAGCGCCGGGCACCGTTGGCAATGACGTCTGGTTTCCGATTGGCTTGCTTGGGTCTTCCCAAAACAGCTCCCGCTATATTCACATTGGCAATTTATCTGAAGGATGTGTCACCGTTTATCAGTTAGAAAAATGGACCGCGCTGTACAACTACCTTATTTCCCATCGCGTGCCCGGATCTGCTGGGCAAAGTATTGGTTCGATGACAGTGACCAAGCCTGCCAAGGCGCGCCCATGAAACTGCTCCAGACAATCTTGGCGCTATTCCTGGCTTTTGCATGTGTGGCTTTGTCATGCGCGTCTTTTGCAAAAGAACCTCACGGTGTTGCAATTGCTCGTAGCGAGGCCAAACCTTCACCGGCGTGCGCGGATTTTCTCGCGCAGCAACAAAAAAAACCAGCGCATCTGACGTTCATCACATGCATTTCTCAACCAGAACGGCAAGGCAAGCCACTGCGCGCGACCTACCATGTCCGTGGAATGTTTGCGGCGCAAGTGGAAGCCACACTCATCAAGTCAGTGGGTCTGAACAGGTTGAAACGATCCTGTTGTCAGTGGGATTCCCCGGCCACCTCCTTTCTGTCGACAAAAAAGCAAACCTTCATCATCTCCATGGTGTCTGAGGAAACGGCGGTCTCCAAACGTTCGCAGTGGCGTGAAATACCGAGTTTTGAAATCACCGTTGAACTGTTGACTGAAGAGATTTGAGATATTTGGGCCAGGAAGAATGACATTGCGGCTGGAATATATGGAATGCCCCAGCCGTTGACGTGAAACATCGACACTACCGGCAAGATGGTGTCGCGCGCTCTGATGCCCATCACATCGGGCAGTCCAATTTGCAAGTTGTCCGTTCTGGCTCGTGGTTGGATTTGGTAGCCCCGGAAATGTCACGGGGGGCGTGTTTTCTGACGATTCCGTAAATGTCTCGTGGCAACCCGACTAGGGAGCCTCTGCAAAACCTTTGCGGAACTGCGGCGAACGGATTGGGATGCAGCGCAAGGCGTCTTTTTGCAGTCAATAGCGGGGCTATTGGTAAGAAAAACAACGCTGCGATGCGCCCAAGTTCGTTTGATTGCAGGCCGCAGGGGGTTTTGCAGAGGTTCCCTAAATGCCAAACGGCCATCTTTTGATTCATATTCAAGAAGCCGTCGCCTCACAACGTTATTTGCCGAGGCTGCCCAGTGCGCACCTTCTCGTGGGCGTTAAACTGGTTAAAAAGTGCCGCAGCCCTTTTAAATACTGCTCAAACAGCTATCAAATACAGAGCATCCGAACCCCGCCACATGACCGCCTCCCTCGCCCGCCTGATCGCCGCCCAGATGTGTCTGCATGCCTGCATGGCGGGCTTGCGCATGGCGGCGCCGTTGCTGGCTTTGCGACAGGGGTACAGCGAGGCGGCGGTGGGGGTTTTGCTGGCTTTGTTTGCCTTGATGCAGGTGTTTCTGGCGCTACCGGCCGGGCGCTTTGCCGACCAGCACGGGCTGCGCAGGCCGATGGTGTGGGCGGCGGCTGTGGCGGTGGTGGGTACGGCGGCTGCGGTGGTGTGGCCGGTGTTTGCGGTGCTCTGCATCGCGGCGCTGTGCACGGGTGGGGCGACGGGTGCGGCGTCGATTGCGCTACAGCGGCATGTGGGGCGGGCGGCGGTGGGCGCGACCCAGCTCAAGCAGGTGTTCAGCTGGCTGGCCATTGGCCCGGCGCTGTCGAACTTTGTGGGGCCGTTTGCCGCAGGCTTGTTGATTGACTACGCCGCGTTCCCCGCAGGCAACTTTGCAGGCGAGTGGACGGGTTTTCGGGTGGCGTTTTTTGCGTTGGCCTTGCTGCCGCTGTTGACCTGGTGGTTCACGCGCGGCGTGGCCGAGTTGCCGCCGGTGGCTTTGCCCGAAACCCCACCCGGCGCATCGACCAGCCTGCTGGGTAAAGGTCTGTTGGGTAATGCCCTGGGATTGCTGGCCGACAAAGACCTGCGCCGCCTGTTGCTGGTCAACTGGCTGCTGTCGGCCTGCTGGGACGTGCACACGTTTTTGGTGCCGGTGCTAGGCCACGAGCGCGGGCTGAGTGCTTCGGTGATTGGCAGCCTGCTGGGCGCATTTGCCATGGCCGCCGTGGCCGTGCGCCTGCTGCTGCCGCTGGTGGCGGCGCGGGTGCGCGAGTGGGCCGTGATTACGGGTGCCATGCTGGCCACCGCCGTGCTGCTGGCCATCTACCCGTTGCTCAGCGCCCCGCTCGCCATGGGCGCGTGCTCGGTGTTGCTCGGATTGGCCTTGGGCAGCGTGCAACCCATGATCATGAGCACCCTGCACCAGATCACCCCCGAGCACCTGCACGGCCAGGCCTTGGGCCTGCGGCTCATGGCGATCAACGGCTCCAGCGTCTTGATGCCGCTGTTGTTTGGCGTGGCGGGTGCGGCAGTGGGTGTGCCAGCCGTGTTTTGGGCGACTGCCGCCGTGGTGGGTGGGGGAACGCGGCTGGCGCTTGGGTTGAAGGCGCAAAAGCAGCAGATTTAAGGCAAATCGGCCTGCAGCCCTTGTATTGATTGCTCAAGCAGCTATTGAAATGATAGTGGTAGAGCTTACGCAATAGGGCGTTCAACGCCTGAACGTGGCGGTCCACATGTTGTAGCGAGTGCCGTCATGCCAATCCCAGATCACGGTGGCATTGCCGTTGGCGTCTACGGCGGCGCGCAATTGGGAATTGCTCTTTGCCGGGCTCAGGCTGCTGTCGGGCGGGCCTTCGGCCTGGAGCTGGGTAGGGCTGCGCCAGCCAGTATCAGCCGCAAAGGTGCTGGCCCAGATGCTCTGTTTGCGGCTCGTGTCGGTTTGCCGCCAGACGACTACCGCATCGCCTTTGGTGTTGACCGCAACGTACGGGTCGTATTCGTGATAGGTTGTCAGCGCGCGTACGGCGGTGGGCGTACCCCAGCCCGAACCGGCCACATAGCGATTGGCCCAAACGCCAGTCCCCGGCTCGGCCCAGACGGCCAACATATTGCCCGCGCCGTCGGCTAGCAGCTTGGGTGCTGTGGTGTAAGTCTTGGTGTTTTGAATTAACACGGGCGATTTATCCCAGCCCTGCCCCGTCACATAGCGCAGTGCCGACACGCCGCTCCAGACTACGGATCGTGAGTCCAAATTTACCGTCGTGGTTGTGCCGTTGAACACCATCATGGCGTCACCATTGGCCGCAACCGCCAGGTCATAGTCGTTGATTCGACGTGCTCCCTCCACGGGCAGTGGCTGCACGGACTGCCACACGCCGGCGACGCGGCGCGCAGTTTGAATGGGTCGTGCGTCGCTGTCGTTGATAGATGAGCCGTTATCCACCCAGATGGCCATCGCATTGCCTTGCGCATCGATACCAAATCGGGGACCCATGGCCCCGCTGTGGCTGTTGGTGGTGTTGATTGACTTGAACATGTAAACAGGTGGTGCCAGCGCCTGGGTCAAGCTCACGGTGCCGTCGTTGTTGACCTGTTTGGTCCACACCGTGTATTGACCGGTGGAAACATTGATGTAGCCGTCCGTTCGAACGTAGTCGTCCCACACCAAAGTGGTGTCGCCCGCGGTGTTGGCAATGGCCGTGCTGGGCCAGAAATTGATGTTTCTGGCTGGCGCGATGGATACGGTTGTCGGGCTGCCCCATCCGCCAGTGGGCGTGAAATTACTCGTGACGACATCCCCTGTTTCAGTCCACCAAGCTTTGGCGTTTCCGTTGGGTCGCACCATCACATGGGCAGCCCCTGCGCTAGAGCCGGTGCCAGAGCCTGTGTTGATCTGTGCGGCCGTACCCCAGCCAGAAGCGGCCAGGTAGCGATTGGTCCACACTTGTAAACGCGTGCCGTCGTACTGACGCCAGACCGCAATTGCATTGCCACTGGCATCAAAACCGAGCCCCCCGCCCGATGTCAGATTCAGTGTCTCCCACGTGCCAGCTGCTGTCCTCACGGCTCGCTCGGGCGCAGCGGCGTTGACGCTGCCCAGCAACACGCTTGCGCTCCAGCCGGGCACCGACGCAGGCGCTGGTGCTGGTGCCGGACTAGTGATCGGTGCGGGCGCGGCAGGAGCTGGCGGTGGTGGTGCGCCCGGTGTCGGCGGGGGCGGTACCACCACCGGGGCAGGTGCCAGACTGGGGGGGGTCGGTACAGGGGGCGGTGGGGGTGTGGGTGCAGGGGTCGGTGGGGGTGTCGGTGCAGGGCTTGGGGACGGGGCAGGCGTAGATGGCGCGGGGCTCGGGCTGGAGATGGGTGCGGGGCTGGGGGGTGTCGGTGCGGGTGCCGGGCTGGCGATCGGCGCAGGCGTTGCAATGGCGTCACCCCCGCCGCCTCCGCCGCACCCGGTCGCCACCAGCGCCGCGCTGAACAATGTGCCCAGCCAAGCCATCTGCTGCACGCGCATGGGGTGGGTGTTTGAGTGGTACGGACGCTTAGGCATGGTTTATCTTCCCTTAGGTATGTTGCAGTTAGTGTGGTGCCGCACGCTAGATGGCACGGCACCGTGGCCAAACTCGCTAATCTTGCCCAACCAAGCGCTTGATGGCGACCCTACAGCGGTATGGAAACCCCCTCTTAGCACTCGCTGGCGAAGTCCGAGCGTGCGTGAAAGATAAGACCGCAAGATTGCCGCTTGACTTTGAAGTGGCTTGAAGGTTTCCAATTGCAGAATGTCTTTCGAAAACACCCATCAACCTGAACACGACGTAGCTGCTGTGCGGCGCGCGTTCACACGGCTCATGGCCGAATATTCGGCGCTGCCGCACACCGCCGATGTGCAGTGTGGCCTGCGCCTGGAGGCTGCGCATGTGGTGGGGCAAACCGTTTTTGAGCTGCACTGCCAAGTGCATATGGCCATGCTGCGCATGGCCTGGCGGCAGCGCAACCTCAAAGAAATCGCTGGGCAGCTCATGCGCCTGGGCTTGGTGCCCCTCGGGCATCTCACAGGCCGGCTACCGCTGGGAAACACTGGGCGCAGTGATGTCAGTGCGTTTAAACCTATGCAACCCAGCGCTGCCGTTGCGTGGCTTATTGCTGCGGCGCACAAGGCCGATCGCGAAGCAATTGATTCACCCCCGCCACGTGCGGACATTCCCCGCTGATACCATGCGCGCCGTGAACCGAATCGCCTGCTTTCTGTTGATGTTGTGCATGATGCTGATGTCGGTCGGCGCGCATGCGCATGGCACCGTGCACCTCTCGGACAACGTGGGTCACAGCCATGCATCACACGCGCCCGAGCCGTCAGCGGATGCGCAAACGCTTGAGCAAACCGACCCATCGCACGATGGCTGTCTGCATGCGCACTGCGGGCATTCGCACAGCGCGGCACTGGCTGGCGTGGAGCGTGCCAAGCTGCAAATTCCGGGCAACGAGCCTGCGCCACAGGTGGCCAGCTCCGGATTCACCAGCACCCCACCTGACGAGATTGAGCGCCCCAAATGGCAATTCACCACGCCCCGCCGTGGTGAATCCGCTCTGACCTGACCTGCGCTTGATGCCTGCGCAAGCAGGAGGGCATTCACCGAAGTTTTGTTTTACTTCGGAGTGCTTCCTTGATTTTTTCCTTCTCTTTCACCCAGCCAGCGCGCTTGGCCATGATCGGTGTTGCGCTGGCCGTTACACAGGCTATCGCGCAGGGCCAGACGGCTACGGCACCGCCTGCCGTTTCCGCCCCCAGCCTGCGCCAAGCCCTGGACGCCGCGTGGGCCCTGAGCCCGCAGGCCCGCGCGGCTGACAACCGCCGCGCTGAACTGCAAGCCCGGCAAAACGCTGCCAACGGCTGGTTTGCGGGTGAGGCCGTGGCCACGCTGGCCCACCGCACCGACCGGCTGAATGCCAATGGCGGCCTGCGCGAGTACGAGGCGGAAGTGGAGCTGCCGCTGTGGAGCCCCCGCGTGCGTAGTGCCACCCAGCGGCAGATTGCCGCCGACACGTCTGGCTTTGAGCCGCAGCAAACCCTGGCCCGCCTGAAACTGGCCGGGCAACTGCGCGAGCTGGCCGCCAGCCTGGCCACGGCCCGCGCCGAGCAAACTGTTGCCCAGCGCAAAGTGACCGAGGCCAACGCACTGCTGCAAGACGTGCAGCGCCGCGTGAAGGCCGGTGACACTGCGCGGGTGGACGCCCTGCAAGCCCAGGCCGCCGTGCAAGCAGCCACCGCCTCTGTAGCCGCCGCCGACAGCACGCTGGCCCGCCAGCAGGCCCAGTGGCGTGGGCTGACCGGGCTGAGCGCCGTGGCGACGCTGGAAGGTGAGGCTGCACCGGCAAACGCAGCCACCGCAGACCACCCGGCCCTGCAAGCCACCCAAGCGCAAGTGCAAGCCGCCCAAGCCAGGCTGGCACTGACGCAGGCCGACCAGCGCGACCCGATAGCGCTGGGCATTGGCATCACCCGTGAGCGCGGCGCATTCGAAGACGCAGGCCAAACCTCGCTGCGCTTGGCTTTGAAAATTCCCCTGGGCGGTGACAACCGCAACCTGCCACGCCTGGCCGCAGCCCGCGCCGAGCTCGACACCGCGCAGGCCGAGGCTGATGCGGCTGCCCGCCAGGTGGGAGCCGACGTTGCCGCAGCTCAAGCTGACCTGGCCGCCGCCCGCGCTGCCCAAACCGTGGCGGCTGAACGTGTGCGCTTGACACGGGAAGTGCAAAGCCTGGTCGCCAAGTCCTACCAACTGGGCCAAGCCGACCTGCCCACCCGCCTGCGCGCCGACAACGACAGCTTCGACGCCGACCTCTCAGAAGCCCGTGCCCGCACCGATGTGCAGCGCGCCATCTCCCAATTGAACCAAGCCATCGGATTGTTCCCATGAACCTGATTTTTAAGCCAAATTTGGCTCTAGCCCTAGCCAATACTGCTCAAGCAGCTATTCTTTCCATAGCAATTGTATTTTCAGCGGCGACCGTGGCGGGCGAAGGCCATGACCATGGTGACGCGCCGCCAGCCGCCGCAGGCACCGCCTCACCGCGCGTGACCAGCCACTCGGATCTGTTTGAGTTGGTGGGTGTGGTGGAAGCCGGAGAAATGAAGATTTTTCTGGACCGCTACGCCACCAACGAACCCATCACCGACGCCAAAATTGAGGTGGAAGCAGGCACCATAAAAGGCATGGCCACCCCCGCTGCCGACGGTAGCTACAGCTTCAAAAGCGATCTGTTTGGCAAGCCCGGCACCGTGCCGGTGAGCTTTACCGTGATAGCGGGCAAAGACAGCGACTTGTTGGCAGGTGACCTGGTAATGACCGACAGCCAGGCTGGGCATAGCCACGAGCCCGCCAAACGCCCCTGGTTGCGCTGGACGGCTTACGGCGCGGGCGCGTTCATCGTTTTGGCCATTGCGGCAGCGCTCGTGCGTGCACGCAAACGCCGTGGCAGCTACACAGTTGCTACTTTATTCATAGCTGCCCTAGCAATATTCACCGGGGCTACAGCTTCTTTTGATGCAAAAGCAGGAGAAGGCCATGACCATGGCGACGCAGCCCCGGCGGCCAGTGGCAATGCGCCTAAACGCCAGGCCGACGGCAGCGTGTTTTTACCCAAAACCAGCCAGCGCCAGTTGGCGGTGCGCACGATGGTGGTGGAAGAAAAAAGCCTGCCCAAAATCGTGGAATTGACGGGCCGGGTGGTGGCTGATGTGAACGCCAGCGGCAAGGTGCAGCCCACGCAAGCGGGCCGTGTGGAAGCAGGCCCGCGCGGCTTGCCCAGCCTGGGCCAGACGGTGCGCAAAGGCGAGGTGCTCGCCGTGGTGCGCACCTCCGTCGGCGCGATTGAAAAAGCCAATCAACAGGCACAAAGCGCTGAATTGCGGGCCAACCTGGACCTGGCACGCAAAAAAGTAGCCCGGCTGGAGCAGCTGGAAGGCACCGTGCCAGCAAAAGAAATAGAAGAGGCCAAGTCTGAAGTGGCCAGCTTGCAGCAGCGCGCGGCGGTGGTGGGCGGCAGTGTGTCGACCAGCGAAGCCCTCACCGCACCGGTGTCCGGCGTGATCACCGCAGCCAACGTGGTGGCGGGGCAAGTGGTCGATGCGCGCGAGGTGCTGTTCGAGATCGTGGACACCAGCCGTCTGGGCGTGGAAGCCAGCGCGTTTGATGCGTCGCTGTTGGCCAACATCGCCTCCGCCAGCGCCAGCGCGGGGCCGGGCAGCAATGCGCCTTTGCAGCTCACAGGCTCTGGCCGGGCGCTGCGCGAGGGCGCGATTCCGTTGCTGTTTCGCACCGTCGGAAAAGATGCTTTGGCCCTTGCAAATCGGGAACTGCCCCTGGCAGTGGGTCAGCCGGTAAAAGTCATCGTGCAAACCAAAGAACATGTCAAAGGCTTTGCCGTGCCCACCGCCGCCGTGGTGAAAAACCCGAGCAACCAGGACATGGTGTGGGTGCACACCGGCGCCGAACAGTTTGTGCCGCGCACCGTGCGAGCCATTGCGCTGGACGGCGCCACGGTGTCGGTGATTGACGGCTTGAAAGCCGGTGACCGGGTGGTGACGCAGGGCGCACCGCTGGTCAACCAGGTTCGTTAAGGCAGCACCATGTTTGAAAAACTCATACACGGTTCGCTCGCGAACCGGCTGATGGTCATCGTGCTGTCGGTGGTGCTGATGGTGGTCGGCGGTTTCACGCTCGTCAAAATGCCGGTGGACGTGTTCCCCGACCTGAACAAACCCACGGTGACCTTGCAGGTGGAAGCCGGTGGCATGGCCCCGGAAGAGGTGGAGCAACTCATCACCGCGCCGCTGGAAACGGCTATGGGCGGCATTCCAGGCGTCGAGTCGATTCGCTCGGTCTCCAGCGTCGGCTTGTCGTTTGTCTACGTGACGTTCGACTGGAAAACCGATATCTACCGTGCCCGCCAGATGGTGGGCGAACGCCTGCAGCTGGTGCGTGAGCAATTGCCGCAGGGCGTGGAGCATGTGGGCATGGGGCCGATCAGCTCCATCATGGGCGAAATCATGCTGCTGGCCCTGCCAATTGACACTTCGAAGATCAGCCCGATGGCGGTGCGCGAATACGCCGACTTTGTGATGCGCCCGCGCCTGCTCACCTTGCCCGGCGTGGCCCAGGTGGTGCCGATTGGCGGCGAAGTGCGCCAGTACCAGGTGCAGCCAGACACGGCGCGCATGGCGGCGCTGAAAATTGATCTGGAAGCTATTGAAGCGGCGCTCAAGGGCTTTTCGGGCAACTCCAGCGGCGGCTTTCTGGAGCTGAACTCGCGTGAATACCTGATTCGCAACATCGGCCGCACCACCCGCCTGGAAGACCTGCAGCGGCTTCCGGTGGCGTTTCAAAATGGCAAATCCATTCAGCTCAGCCAGGTGGCGAATGTGACCTTTGCCGCCGCCATCAAACGCGGCGACGCGGGCCTGAACGGCCAGCCGGCGGTGATTTTGGGCATTCAAAAACAACCCGATGCCGACACCGTGAAGCTCACGGCAAAAATCGAAGCCGCGCTGCAAGAAATGCAAAAAGGCATGCCCGCTGGCATGGGCCAGCCGCAAGTCACCATGCGCCAGGCCACCTTTATCGAGTCGTCGGTCAACACGCTCAAGGGCAAGCTGCTGCTGGCGTTTGGCGTGGTGGCGGTGGTGCTGTATTTGTTTCTGCTCAATGTGCGCACCACGCTGATTTCGCTGGTGGCCATTCCCATTTCGTTCATGGCCACGGTGCTGGTGTTCAAGTACTTTGGCTTTTCCATCAACACCATGACCCTGGGCGGTTTGACGATTGCGATTGGCGAGCTGGTTGACGACGCGGTGGTAGGGGTGGAGAACGTGCTGCGCCGGCTGAAGATGGACCGCGCTGCTCACCCCCAGAACCGCATGAACCCGCTGACCCTGATTGCCAAGGCCACGCTCGAAGTGCGCTCGGGCATCGTGATTGCCACCGTCATCGTGGTGCTGGTGCTGGTGCCGTTGTTCTTTTTGCCGGGTGTGGAGGGCCGCTTGATGCAGCCGCTGGCCGTGGCCTACATCGTGGCCATGCTGGCGTCGATGGTGGTGTCCGTCACGCTCACACCGGTGATGGCCTACTACCTGCTGCCGCGTATGAAGGGCCTGGACCACGGCGACACGCGGGCGCAAATCTGGCTGAAAACGCGCTACGCCACCGCCTTGGCGTGGGTCTTGAAAAGCCCCCGCACTTGGGTGGGCGCAGGCGCTGTGGCCGCGCTGCTGGCCATTGCCGCCGTGCCGTTTTTCCCCACCACGTTCCTGCCGCCCTTCAATGAAGGTGTGGCGCTGGTGGGCATTCGCTTGAACCCCGGCACCACGCTGACCGAGTCAGCCCGCATCGGCTCGATTGCTGAGAACGCCTTGAAAGGCGTGCCCGAAGCCGAGCACGTGGGCCGCCGCTCAGGCCGCGCTGAGCTGGACGAACACGCCGAGGGCGTGCACGTGTCGGAGCTGGACATCAAACTCAAACGCAGCGACCGCAGCGTGGAAGCGGTATATGCCGACCTGCGCAGCCGCCTGGCCAGCCTGCCTGCCGCCATCGGCATTGGCCAGCCGATCAGCCACCGCATCGACCACATGCTCTCGGGTGTGCGCTCGCAAATCGCCATCAAGATTTATGGCGACGATCTGGACACTCTGCGTGCGCAGGCCGAGGCGCTGCGCATCAAGCTGTCTGGTTTGCAAGGTGTGGTGGATCTGGAGGTGGAAAAGCAGGTGCTCACGCCACAAATCAAGGTGCAGGTGGACTACGACCGCGCTCTTGGGTTGGGCATAACGCCCGCCAAACTGCTGGCCGAGTTGCAGGTGCTGATTGATGGCGAAAAGGTCACGCAGGTGGTCGAAGGCAGCCGCCGCTTCAACCTGGTGCTGCGCCTGCCTGAAGCCTCTCGCGGCATCGAGGGCCTGCGCAACTTGATGATTGACACACCGGGTGGGCGCGTGCCCCTGAGTCAACTGGCCACGGTGGAGGAGTCGGATGGCCCCAACCAGATCAGCCGCGACGATGGCCGCCGCCGCATCGTGCTGTCGGCCAATGCGCAAGGCCGGGCGCTCAGCGAGGTGGTGGCGGACATGCGCGCTGCGATTGCCCAGACCACGCTGCCCGAGGGCTACTTCATCACCATTGGCGGACAGTTTCAGGCGCAGGAAGACGCCTCGCGCCTGATTGGTTTGTTGTCACTGGCTTCGGTGGCGATGATTTTTCTCATCCTGTATTCGCGCTACCGCTCGGGTGTGCTGGCCGCCATCATCATGGCCAACATTCCGCTGGCTCTCGTGGGCGCGGTGGTGGGCTTGTGGCTATCGGGTCAGCCGCTGTCGGTGGCGGCGCTGGTGGGCTTCATCACCCTGGCAGGCATTGCCATTCGCAATGGCATTTTGAAGGTGTCGCACTACATCAACCTGTGTGCGTTTGAGGGTGAGAACTTCGACACCAAAATGTTGCTGCGTGGCTCGCAGGAGCGCTTGACGCCCGTGCTGATGACGGCGCTGGTGGCTGCGCTGGCCCTGGCCCCACTGCTGTTCGAGGCCGATATGCCCGGCACCGAAATCTTGCACCCGGTGGCGGTGGTGATTTTCTCCGGCCTCATCACCTCGACACTGCTGGATTCATTTTTAACGCCCGCTATGGTCGCCTTGTTCGGCCGCAAAGCCGTTGAGTCTTTGGTGGCTGACTCGGGCTCTGAGAGTTTTTGATGCGGTGCGCCACGCCACGATCGGCAACAAGCCCCGTCAGTCCCGCGCAGGCGGGAATCCAGCGGTGGTTCGCGCACTGGATTCCCGCCTGCGCGGGAATGACGGAAATCAGTTTTTGTGTCAGTCCCATCCCACTTTTTTAACCCTGCTTGAAAGGCAAACCCATGAAAACCATGAACCTCAAAACTACTCTGATCGCCGCTGCGATTGCCACTACAGGCATCGCATTCGCAGCGGGTGACCACACCGCCAAACACGGCGGCATCTTCATTGAAACCAAGGCGCTGGACTTTGAAGTCGTCGCCAAGCCCGATCTGATTCAGGTCTACGTGGCCGACCATGGCAAGGCCGTCAAGCTGGACGGCGCGAAGGGCAAAGTCACGCTGCTCAACGGCACGGAAAAAACCGAAGCCGAGCTGGCCCCCGCAGGCGACAAGTTAGAGGCCAAAGGCGCATTCAAAGTGGCCAAAGGCACCAAGGGCATTGCCGTGGTCACCTTGGCTGGCAAGCCTGCGGTGTCTGCCCGGTTTGAGGTCAAGTGATGTGACGCGATGGAGCGTTCAGCGCATTCCCCGGCGGTGGAAAGGCGTCAAGCCTCGCATCGTGACATATGAAACCATCACCCTCGCAAACGTTGTTTGCCAGGCCCTGGTGCGTAGGCCAGGTTGTCAACCACCACGCCTTGCAAGAGGTGCGAGGCAATGATTTGGTCAACGCCTGCTTCGTTCACACCGCCGTAGTAGGTGCCATCCGGAAAGACCTGGATCACCGGGGCCAGGTTGCAGGGTCCCAGGCAACTGGTTTTGGCAGTCATCACGCCGCGGCCTGTGGTGCGCAAGTCAAGACGCTTTTGCTCGTTGCGCAAGTGGCCCCACACCACGGCGGCACCTGCGTTGTTGCAGGGCGCGCCGTGGCAGACCAACACCCGGCATTGCTGGGCGGGAACGGTGGAGCCTTCGCCTGCCACATGGGCTATGGGTGCCACGGCTGCAGCGGCTTGCGCGCTCGCAAGCTGCTCCTGCAGCAGCGCCAGAAATTTCACATGGCTGGGCAAAGGGGGAGCCACACGGACGGTGGGCCACGCGCGCTGCGGCTGCGCGCTACGCCATCGCTGCACGCTCTTGGTCAGCCACACCGCAAAGCCTGGCTCGGAAGGCACGATCAGCGGTAGCACCAGCACCTCATCGCACAAGCTGTCGGCCAGGCTGCAGAGAACGTCACGCAGCGCCGGTTGCCCTTGCTCGCTGAACGCAATTTCAGCGCCCTGCACGCTGCCAGTTGCCACCAGTTCGTCGGCTAGCCGCTGCAGTTCAGACACGGCGGCCTGGGTGATGGCGGCCTTGGCCAACAGGATGGCGGTTGTGGTCATTGGGTTATGCCTTGGGTAGTGGTTTCCTGCACGGTGATGACGTACGGCAGCCCGCCGTCTTGGCCAATGCGGGCCTGTACGCCGAACAGGGCTTGTACGTGTTCGGGTGTGAGCACTTTTTGCCACGGGCCAATGGCCAGCAGTCGTCCTGCGCGCAGCATGGCCAGGCGGTCACAAAACCGCGCGGCCAGTGCGAGGTCGTGAATCGCCACCAGCGCACCGACGCCGCGCACGGTGGCGGCCTTGCTCACCGCATGGAGGGCGGCCAGCTGGTGGCGCAGATCCAGCCCGCTAGTGGGTTCGTCGAGCAGGAGTAACTGGCTTTGCTGAGCCAGTGCACGGGCAATCAGCACGCGCTGGCGTTCGCCGCCGCTCAAGTCACTGAAATGTCGCAAGGCCAGTGGCTGTAGCTGCATGGCATCAATCGCGTCAAACACCAGCGCCTGGTGCTGTGCGGCGCTCGCCTGGCCCCGGTGTGGCATGCGGCCCAGCGTCACCATGTCGGTCACCCGCAAGGCCATCGCAGAACCGACTTGCTGCGGCACATAAGCCACGGCGCGGGCCAGCGCTTGCCGCGCGTAAGCATGCAAAGGCTTGCCACCGATGGCGACACTGCCTGCGTGCACGGGATGCAGCCCACCCAAGCAGCGCAGCAAGGTGCTTTTGCCCGAGCCGTTGGGGCCTACCAGGCCCACGACCTCGCCCGGTGCAATGTCCAGGTCGATATCTGCCAGCACATTCGCCGTGCCGTGGCGACTGCCCAGCCCGCGGGCTTGTAAAACGTGAACACCTGTCATGCCGCCATTTCGTTGCGCCGCGTCAGCAGCAGGTGCAGAAAAAGCGGCACGCCGATGTAGGCCACCACAATACCGACCGGAATCAGCACCGGCGCAAAGGCGAGCCGCCCCACCAAGTCGGCCACCAATACCAACAATGCACCGACCAGCGCGGCAAACGGTAGCAGCACCCGGTGGTCGCCACCCACCAACAGGCGCGCAATGTGAGGTGCCACCAGACCGACAAATCCAATCACCCCCGTGAAGCTGACGATGGCGGCACTGGACAGCACCGCCGCCAGCGTGACCAGAATGCGGGTGCGTGCCACTGGCACGCCGAGCGAAGCGGCTACGTCGTCCCCACCGGCGGCAAAGGCGTTGAGCGCAGGGGCGTGGGCTAACAACACCGGGCTACACACCAGGCACACGCTGCCCGCCACGGCCAGCTCGTCCCAGGTGCGACCGTTCAGCGAACCAAACGTCCAGTGCACGATGGCGGCCAGCTGCTGCTCGCTGGCGACAAACTGCACAGTCGCAGTGAGGGCACTGAAAAAATACGTGAGTCCCACACCCGCCAGGATCAACACCATGGCACTGACGTTGCGCAGCGACGCCAGGCCCAGCACCGTGGCGGCGCAGACCATGGCGGCGGCAAATGCCAGGCCCACCGTCCAGTACGGCCCGGTGTCGGGCAGGTTGTTCAAGCCCAACAAAATGGCCAGCGATGCGCCAAACGCGGCAGCAGGGGAAATCCCCAGCGTGTAGGGGCTGACCAGCGGGTTACGGGTGATGCCCTGCATGGCCACACCCGCCATGGCCAGGCCAGCGCCGGTGACCAGCGCCATCAGGGTGCGCGGCAGCCGCAGGTTGAGCAGCACAGCCTGTTGGCTGGCGCTGATGTCGCGTGTCCACTCACCGGGCAGCCAGAGCGCCAGCAGGCCGCGCAGCACCTGGTTGGGTGTGAGGTTTTGGCTACCCAGACAGAGCGAGGTGACGATGGCACACAGCAGTAGAACCAGGCCTATGGCCACCATCCACAAGCGCTGCTGGGCCAAGTGGCGCAATGCGGCCACCCACTCGGCGTGTGCTGCAGGTGAGGTTGCTGGTTGGGCCGCAGACGCGGCCTGCAGCAACAAGTCTGGTTCAGTTGATAAAGCCGCGCTGTTCATCGTTTCGAATCGGCCACGCGCAGCTCGGCCAGCGAATGCCAATAGCCCTGGCGCGCAGGCACGCCCTGGAAGGTTTGCAACCAGGTGGCCATGGGGGCGTCGGCATCGACCCCCGCCATGCGTTCGGGGTACAACCACTTGGCGATTTGTACCGCACCGGTGATCTTGGAGCAGCCGCTGGCCAGGTAGTAACTCAAGTGAAACACCTGGCCGCTGCGCACGGCGGGCAGCGCGTCAAAGCCGGGGCGGCGCACAAGGCGCTCCAGTGTTTGCTGTGCAAATTCCCTGGTGTGTGGCTCGTACTGACCCGGCTGCAGTTTGATGATCGCCTCGGGCTGGCGGGCCACCACTTCTTCAGGATCCACCTCGAAGTTCTGCACGTTGGCACCGGCCAGATTGACGTTGCCAAACACGTTCAACCCGCCACCGGTCTCGATCATGTCGTGCCAGCCAGAGCCCTTCAGGCCGGTCTTGTGGTCACCCACTTCTTCAAAATACACACGCTTGGGCACGGCACCGCGCAAGCGGGTGGCCAGCAGCTGGTGCCACTGGCGGTAAAACGCGTTCAGCCGCTGTGCCTGGCCTGGCCGCGCAAACAGACGGCCCAGCAGATCAATATTCCACTCATGCTTGAGCAAGTCCCAACCGGTAAGCACGACAACCGGAATGCCGAAACCCGCGAGCAGGCTCGCTGCTTTTTTCCAGTCACTGTTGCGCGGCATGAAAACCGCGTCGGGACGCATTCCCACGATGGCCTCAAAGTTGGGCGCACTCTGGCCGCTGCCGGCAAACATGCCGGGCGTCACTTCGCGCCAATAGGTGGGGTGCCTGGTGGCGTCAAAGTCCACGCCCACCACGGCGGGCATCGCGCCGATGGCGCGAATGAACTCGGTGGTGTAGCGGTTGAACACCACGACGCGCTTCAGCGGCAGTACCAGCGACACGCGGCGCGCCATGTCATCGGTGATCAGGGTTCGGCTCGCTCCCACTGCCGAACCTGGCGCGATGGACGCCAGTGCTGTTGCACCAGAGGCCAGCAGCCAGTCACGCCGCGGCCAGTGCCGATCAAAACGCATAGAAACCCGACAACGTGATGGTCCGAGGCCGCCCCAAAATCCACTGTGTGGCCGACCCCTGGGTGGCGTACACCTTGTCGGTGGCGTTGTCCAGCCGCAGGTCCACCGACAGCTGGGGCACCGGAACCCAGTTCAAGCCCAGGTTGAGCGTGGTGTAGCCGGGCATGGACGACACATTCAGGTTGTCGGTGAAGCGCTGACCCACGTACTGCAGGGCGCTGCGCGCCGTCCAGCCCGGCGCAAATTGCCAGAACACCAACAGATTGGCAGCGCGCCGGTGTACGGTGGTGGGCACGTTACCCGCCAGTTGACGGGTAACCGTGCCGACCTGCGCTTTGAAGTCGTCGAACTTGGGGTCTACCACCGTGCCATTGGCCTCGATGCGCCAAGTACTCAGCCGGGCTGATACCGCCGCCTCAATGCCGCGCGACGATTGTTGACCCACCTGCTCTTGAATCGTGGGGTTGGCCAGATTGGCGGTGAGCAGGTCTTTTTTGACGATGCGGTAGGCCGCCAGGGTCCAGTCCCGTTTGCCGTTCCACAGGCTTTGCTTGACGCCAATTTCAACCTGACGACCCTTGGACAGACCAAAACCCTGCTGGTTTGCGCCGATGCTGGCCAGCGAGTTCACCGGGTCAGACGCCGTGGCCAGTTGGCCGTAGACCGCCCACTCGGGCTCGGGGTTGAACACCAGTCCCACATTGCCGCTCAGGCCCGACAACTTGCCCTCGGTGCTGTTGTTGGTCACCCGGTCCAGCCGCTGCGTGCGATAGCGGTCGCTGCGCAGGCCCGCCACCACGGAGAACTGGTCGTTCACCACCAGCCGGTTCTCCAGGTAAAGCCCCAGTTGATTGAGTTGCAGGTAGTACTGGGGCAACGACTCTCCCCTGTAAGCATCGCGATACAGGCCGGGCACCGGATTCAAAGCGTCTACCAGCGAGGTACCGGCGCGTACGTTGTCGTGGCGGTCGTAGCTGCCCTGGTTCACCTGAAAACCCGCCAGAAATTCATTGGTCATACCCAACAGCTGGCCGTTGACTTTGGCGTAGGTGTTGATGCCGTTTTGCCGCTGCAGCGAATGGGCAATGTCCCGGTAACCGGTGCGGCGAACGGCCGCACTTTGCACGCCCGTCGCGGGCACATAGGTAAAGGTCTGAATGTCGCGGTAGCGGCGCCGGTGGTTCAGGTTGTAGACATCGCTGCGCACCGTCACGTTGTCCGTTGGATCCCAGTTGGTCTGCAGCGTCAGCCAACGGTCCTGGAAGTACAGGTCGTTGTCGCTGATGTTGTAGTTTTGCAGCCGGGTGCCGGGTGCCACGGCCCCGTTGGCCAGGGGTGTGCCCAGGTAGTGCATGGGGCTTTGCTCACCGTAGTCGGTGCGCAGGGTCAAGCGCAGCCGCGCGCTGGCGTCCCAGCGCAGGGCAGCAGATAGCGCCAGCGTTTCGGATTCGCCGCGTGGAATCCAGTTGTTGGCGCCGCGGTGGCTGAGGTCCAGGCGATACGACCAGCCCGGTGCCAGCGGGCCGGTGCTGCCCACCGCTTGATGCAGCGCACGGTAAGACCCTGCGCCCAAAGCCACCTCATGCCGGGTTCGTGACGCGTCAGGCTGTTTGGAGACGACGTTCACCGCGCCACCAATGGCCCCCGTGCCATACAGCACCGAGGCCGGGCCACCCATGACCTCAATGCGCTCGATGTTCCAGGGGTCAAACGGAAAGCTCACGACACCACCTGCGTTGTAAATCTCCAGCCCGTTGTACAGCTGCTTGACGGAGTTTTGCCCGGTGAACCCACGCGCATTCAGCAGGTTGCCGCCATTGCCAGGGTTGGGTGCTGAGCTGATACCCGGGGCCAGCGTTTTGGCTTCGATCAAGGTGCCAACGCCCAGGCTGCGCACCAGCTCGGCAGGCACCACCGACACGCTGGCCGGTGTTTCGAGTGGGGACAGATTCAGCCGACTGGCCGCCGTTGAGGGTTGCACCAGCGGGGTTGCCACGCCGCGTTCACCCGACACCGTGACGGCGGGTAGTGCGCGGGTGTCTTCGTCGGGCGCTGGGCGGGTGGGTTGGGCGGACAGCGGCAGAGCCAGCAAGGCGGAGGCCGTGCCTGCGATCAGTCGTTTCATGGCGCAGCGCCGCTGACTGCGCCCGGCTCCGCCACGCACAAGGCCATGCCTTTAAGAATCAACGCGCTGTCCAGGCCTTTGACGATGAACACCATCGTGGAGCTGCGTTTTTCGCCCACCTTCCAGGGCGTTCCCAGGTCAGCGCCCATCAACATGTGGACACCCTGAAACACCACGCGGCGCGCGTGCCCTGCGATGTTCAGCACACCCTTGTAGCGCAGCATCTGGGTGCCGTACACCTGCACCATCGCACCCAGCAAGTCTTCCATCTTCTCCAGATCCAGCGGGCGGTCTTCGCGGAACACGAATGAGGTCACATCGTCGTCATGCTCGTGGGTCACATCGCTCAAAAAATCGGGTTCGATGTCCAGAATGGCGTTCAGGTTGAAGCCGCGGATGTCCAGCAAATCGTTCACTTCTGCCACCCCCCGGTGTGATTCGCCAATTCTGGCGCGCGGGTTCATGCGCGTCAGCCGCTGGCGGAGCGCCTGTACGTCGTCGGCGGTGACCAGATCAGTCTTGGTGATCAGCACCCGGTCGGCAAAGCCCACCTGTTCCTGTGCTTCGTGGTGTTCGTCAAGTTGTTGCTGCGCATGCTTGGCGTCTACCATGGTGACGATTGCGTCCAACAGGTAGTTCTGCTGCACGTCTTCGTCCACAAAGAAAGTTTGTGCGACGGGTGCGGGATCAGCCAGTCCGGTGGTTTCGATCACCACGTGGTCAAACGTCAAGGTGCCAGCTTTTTTCTTGTCTGCCAGCTCGCCCAGAATGCGCACCAGGTCACCGCGCACGGTGCAGCAAATACAGCCGTTGTTCATCTCCACAATCTGCTCGCTCTGGTCTTGCACGAGCAGCTCGTTGTCGATGCCCGCCTCGCCAAATTCGTTTTCAATCACTGCAATCTTGTGACCATGGTCTGCTTTGAGGATGTGGTTGAGCAAAGTGGTTTTGCCGCTGCCCAGGAAGCCAGTGAGGATGGTGACGGGGATGAGGCTCATGGGGTTTCCTTGGGGAGGGTGTTAATTCGGCAGCGGAACGGCTTACGTTGGCTACAATTGCAACTGTGTTGCGTCAGCAAGTCTAACGCAACTGAGTTGCATTAATGGCCCCGGCTATTTTTGTTGTGCTTTTTCGTCAGCTTTTGTCTGTTCATCACCGTGCGATCCACCACACCTACCAACGCGCTTGTCGATGCCGCCCTGGCCAGCGCCCAGCTGCGCCGCACGCCTGGCACGCTCGCGCTGGCCCAGTTGTTCACGCAAGGTGACGAGGTGGTGCTGTCGCATGCGCAGGTCGAACAGGCGTTGGCCGCCCAAGGGGTTGCGGTCAATCGGGTCACGCTCTATCGCTTGCTGGACAGATTCACGGCGGCAGGCCTGCTGCGCCGCACCGTGGACGCGCAACGCGTCTCGCGCTTTTCCATGGCCACCCAGGACAGCGCCGCCCCGCTTTTTGAGTGCGACGACTGCCACCGCCAATTCCGCCTGGCCGATGACGCTGACACGCTGGGCGAGGCGGCGCGCAAGGTGCTCCAAGCGCTGGCGGCGGCCGGCCATCAAGGCCATTCTGTGGATGTGTCGGTGCACGGGCGCTGCGCTGGTTGTGCGTCGGATGCGCAGCCCGGGGCCTGAAAAAAATATGGAAGAAATCGGCCGCCAGCCCCTTTGAAATCTGCTCAAGCCACTATTAAATTTGTAGTAAAAAAAGGCGAAATCATGAACAAACTTATCCTGACAATCAGTCTTTTGCTCGCTGCCACCAGCGCAGTGGCACAAACCGGCAAACACAGCGCCGCGGATGTGAAAAAAGACATCGACCGCCACCTGGTCATCAGCGCTGCGCATGATGCAGCGGCCAAATGCCTGCAATCGGGCAAGGCGCATGAGGCCTGCCACAAAGAGCTGGCTGCCAGCTGCAAAGGCATTGCCATTGGCAAATACTGCGGCATGAAGCACGAGCACTGATATGCAGCGTCGGTATCTGCTGTGGGCCGGGTGTGCGCTGGCGTTTCCAGCGTATGCCCAACTCAGCTCACCTTTGGGCTCTCCTCTGCCAGCTGGCAGTGGTGCCGGTGTGCATGGTGCCAACAGCCCTTTCAAGCCCTTGGGTGCGCGCGCCGATGTGGTGCCCTGGTCGGTGCTGACGAACGTGAAAACGAGGGTTCAAAAGGGCCGCATCCTGCCGGTGTTCCAACCAGATCAGCTGGCACTGAATCAAAAAACGCAGAAGATTCAGGGCTTCATGTTGCCGATGGACGCCCGCGAAAAGCAGACCCACTTCCTGCTCAGCTCTGTGCCCCTGACCTGTTCTTTTTGCATGCCCGGGGGACCGGAAAGCATCATCGAAGTCAAAGCCAAATCGCCAGTGAAGTACACGATGGAGCCGGTGGTGGTGGAAGGTGTGTTTGCTGTTTTGGCGGATGACCAATACGGTTTGTATTACCGCATCACAGAGGCGGTTGGCGTCAAGTAGATCTTTGCTCCTGAAAAAGTAGCTGCTTGAGCAGTATTCACAAGGGCGAGAGGCACTTTTCTCTTGTAACGAGCGGTGCCTGGTAACACACTACCTACTTCGCGGTTGTTACTTCCTCGCGCGCTGCCAGCAAATCTCGCTGATACGCCGGACTGCGCGCCAGCGCGGCCAGAAAGCCCCCTACGACGGCGCGTGAGCCCGTCACGTCGCTGGGAAAGTGGGCACCGCCAATCACCCGCAGGCTGGCGGCGTGTTCGGCTTTGGCCGTGAAGGCGTCTTGCATATGGGGAAACAAGGCACCCAGCACGGCGGCTTGCACCAGCGCGGCGCTGCCGTTGGCGCTGGGGTAGCTGCTGGTGGGCGGTGCGTTGCTCATGTCAAGCGACGGTTTCAGGGGGCCAAACTGTTGCACGAGCGCGGTGGCTTGCGGGTCCAGCGCAGCGGCCAACGGCCGTTTGCGGAAGGGAAATACCGCGTTGGCTGCGCGGTTCACGGGCCGCAAGTCCTGCAGCACGCGCTCCAGCAAAGCGGCGCTGCGCGGGTATCTGTCGGGCAATAGGGGATGGCCCAGCACGTCGCCCGCCCACTGCGCTGAAGGCAGGCTGGCGTGGCGGTTGGCGTCGGCTTCTACGGCAGGCGTGCGAGCGGCTTGCAACTGGTAGACCTGGGTCAGGTCGGTTTGTTGCTCGGCGCTGGTGGGAGCCGGTGGTGCGGGCAGGATGCGCCACAGGTCCACATCGCAGACGGCCACGTAGTTGGGGCTAGGGGCTTGCGCCCGCGCCAGGCTTGGCGCGACGAGCACGCAGGCGGCCAGCAACGAAGCAGCCCGGCGGCGGGCGGGATTCACAGGAATGGAATTCATGATTGCGCCGCCTACCAGTCGTAGCGCACGGTGGCGGTCAGTTTGCGGCGCTCGCCGACGCTCACTTGTGATGCTTGCACGCCCCCTAAAAAGTAGGTTTTGTCGGTCAGGTTGCTCACGTGCAGGCTGTAGCGCCAGGGGCCGTTTTGCAGGCTGGCGGCCAGGTCGGCCACGGTGTAGCTGGGCACGTCAAACGTGTTCAACGCATCGCCCGCACGCGAGCCGACGTGGCGCAGACCCAGGCTCAGGTCTGCTCCCGGCAACCCCAGGCTGGCCAGTTTGTAGGTGGCCCACAGACTGGCTTGAAACTCGGGCGTGTTGGAGGGGCGCTTGCCCAGCAAGCCTGCGTTGCTGCGGGTAATTTGCGCATCGATGGTGGCCAGGCTGAAGGCCAGGTCTAGCGCGGGGGTGGCGCGGGCGTTGATTTCCAGCTCCACACCTTTGTGGGTTTGCTCGCCAATTTGCGTGCTGAAGGCGGCGTTGGCCGGGTCTGTGGTCACCACGTTGCGGCGCTTCAGGTTGTAGGCCGACACATTGACGCGGGCGCGGCCTTGCGGGTCTTCCCACTTCAGGCCCAGCTCGGTTTGCTCGCCGCGCTCGGGCTCCAGCGCGCTGCCGTCGGCTTTGGGGTTGCCGCCCACGGGCACAAACGAGGTGGCGTAGCTCACGTAGGGCGCAAAGCCGCCACCGGCCAGATACACCGCGCCCAGGCGGCCGGTGGTGGCGCTTTGTTTGACGGCCACGCGGGTGTTGTTCAGCCGGTTGATGGTGTCGTTGCGGGCGCTGTCCTGGCGCACACCGGCCACCACCACCCACTGCGTTCCCAGCTTCATGTGGTCTTGCGCGTACCAGCCGGTTTGCGCAATCACGGTGCGGCGGTTGGCTGTGACGGGGCCTTGCACCACCAAGGCGCTGGCACCGGGGTTAAACAGATTGGCTGCGGGCAGGGTGCCGCCGTTTTGCAGCGAATCGTCGGTGTAGCGCATCGCGTCCAGGCCAAACAACAGCTTGTGCTGCACGCTGCCGGTGGTGACCCGGGTGCTGAACTGGTTGTCCAGCGCGGTGGTGCTGCTGTCGATGTCCACAAAAATCGGCACGCGGGCGACGGTGAGTTGGTTAGCCGCCAACGCGCCCAAATTCATGTTTTGACCGCGCACGCTGTAGCTGCTTTTGCGCAGGTTTTGCTTAAACGTCCAATGCCCGTTGATGCGGTGCGACAACTGGTAGCCCAATTGCGTTTGCGGCACCGCAATCGGCTCAAAACCGGGCTCGCCAAGGTAGCGGCGCGTATTGGTCGTGCCATTGCTGTTCGGTAGCACTGTGCCGCGCGCAGGCAGGTTGATGGCGCGCACAAATTCGTCCTGTTGAAACGACGCAAGCACAGTCAGCTGCGTGTCGGCGCTGGCTTTCCAGGTGAGCGAGGGCGCGATGTATTGGCGCTTGGCACGCACCTGGTCAATCGAATCGTCTTTGTCCCACGCGGTGGCCACCAGCCGCCACGCGAGGCTGCCGTCTGTGTTGAAGCGACCCGACAGGTCAGCCGCCGCACGCACCAAGCTGTTGTTGCCCAGGCCGCCCTCAGCGCTGCGGCGGGTCTGGCCATCCGGCGTTTTGCTCACCAGGTTCACCACGCCGCCCGGTGCGAGCTGGCCAAACAGCACCGAGCCCGGGCCTTTGACCACTTCAATGCGCTCCAGGCCAAACATCTCCTGCTCGGTCAAAAAGCCAGGGTCCAGCCGCAGGCCGTCACGCAGGGTGTAGGCCGACTGGTCGAAGCCGCGAATGATGTAGTTGTCAAACCCCCGCCGCCCAAAATTGCCGGCGCTCACGCCAGCGGTGTAGCCCAGGGCTTGGGTGAGGCTGGCGGGTTGCTGCGCGTCCAACTGCTGAGCGGTAATGACGTTGACCGTCTGCGGGGTTTCGATCAGCGGCACGTCGGTTTTGGTGGCAGCGGCGTCGGTTGCGCCGAAACGCGGCTGCGCCTTTTCGCGGATTTCGATGGGGCGCAGGGTCTGCGCGTTGACCGCCAGGGGCAGGGTGACCATCGAGAGCGCGGCCAGGGCGATGGGGTGGAGTGGGAAAGTGAAGTGCATGGTGTTTTTGCGATGGGTTGTTGAATCAGGTGACAAGTCAGGTTGCAGAACAGGCTCCTTCCCCCGGGAGGGGGGTAAATGCCAGATGGCGTCATTCAAATTGCTATAAAATTAATAGCTGCTTGAGCAGTCTTTAAAAGGGCTGATGCCGTATTTGGCTTAAAACTGACCGCCTGAACGTCTGCAGAAGGCGAAAAAAACCAGGATCAACGCACAGGCGCTACCCCAGAGCGCGGCCAGCGAAGGCAAGGGCGAAGTCACGGGAAGCGAGGTGGCATGAAACACTGGCACTTGTGTGAACTGCGTTGGCGCAAGACCCTGGTAGCTCATGATTTTGGGGACGAAAAAATCGCGCCAGGCGTCTTCGAACTGGTTCACGCTGGCAACGTAAGCGGCATACCGCGGCGCGTCGATGCCTGCCAATTGATCGGCTGCTGAAGACAAAGCCAGCGTGGGCGCGAGCCATACAAGCGGCTGCAGCCACTCAAATTGCCGGGCGCGCGCCTGGTCAAATGCATACATCAGCGGGCGCATCGTTTCGTCTTGCGACAGGTAGCGTGGAATGAAACTCACCGGCCAGGTGTGCGTGCTTTTGCTGGGGTGGCTGTGGGAGGGGTTGTTCTGGTACCACTGGGCGAGCAGTTCTTCGCTGTGCACCTCGGCTTCTTGCTGAGCCAGTCGAAGCTCCACAATTTGCGTCAGGCGAGACGGCATGGGATGCACGCGCTCGGCAGCCCAAGCCAGCGCAACCGGTATTGCAAAGTTAGCCAACAACCACAGACTGAGCAAACCTGCAGCGCAAGCCGCAGCCGATACGCGCCCAAAACAGAACAGAGCTGCAATCGCGCACCACAGCGCGGCCAGACCCGTGGCCGCAGCCAACCAGGTGGCCAGGGCCTGACCTGTAGAGCCCGGGTCCAAGCCAAACGCCAGCAGCGAGGCCACTGCCACCACCGCTGACACCGCGAGCCAACGCACGCCCAGCGCCATCGCAATCACCCGGTATGGCTGGGCGCTGTGCATGCACACCAGCCGCCAGGTGCCACACTCCCGCTCTTCCTGCAACAAGCCGTAAGCCAGTGCGATGACAGCCAGTGGTGTGAGCAACAAAACCAGCGTTGAAAAGTCTGGCAAACCAAGCTCTTGCAAAAGCGGGTTGGCAATCACATCACTCTTGCGACCATCGCTGTAGCGGCTTTCCAACGCCACGCGCACTGACGGGCTGAGCAGTTCAAACTGCCCCACGCTAAGAACCAGCCCCCCGCCCGGTTCCAGGCGCGACGGCGCTGGATCATCTCGGGCGAATTGAAAAGCCGCCATCAGGGTCCGCTGTTCGTTTCGAGTCGGCAGCGCTTGCAGTGCCACAGCATCTTGCTGGCGCTTTTTCACAATGTTGCTCCAATCGGTGGCTTGTTGGCTGGCCTGCGCCCGTAGCTCCCGCGCGGCCTGACCCGAAAACCATGCTCCGCACAGTAGCGCGGCCAGCAGACTCAACAGCACCATGCCATTGGCCCGGTTACGCACCAGGCGCAAAATCTCAAAGCGTGCAAGCAGAGCAAATTGTGTGTTCATGGCGTCAAGCCTTTGGCAGCCCAGCGCAGCAGTACCAGCGCGCCGACCAGCCAGGCCAGTAAAGTCAAAAGTGGCACCCAGGCCTGTTTCCAGGCCCATTGCGGGGGCGGCGGTGCGTAGCGAAACGTCGGCATGGACTGCCACAGCGAGTCGTCGGCAAACTTCGATTCGAACGAGGTGACCCCTTGTGTGCTGTCAGCCTCCCACTGGTCAATGGCCGTGTTGATGCTGCGGCGGTACGCATCTGCAGCTTCTTCAAAGTGGCGTTGGTGCGCCAAATCGGTGCCAGCGCTGGCCATGGCGACAGCGCGCATGGCCACTGTGGGGCTGAGCACGGCAAACCATCGCACCTGGTTTTCCTGGCGTGCATAGCGGCCCCACAAGTCGGCAAAGTGCAGCGCATGGACTTTGTCAGCGTAGGCATCTCGAAACAGGCGGCGCATGGGGTTGATACCCACTGGCAAGTCCTCCACCCGAGTCACACCGTAACGCGCCATGGTGTCCGCTTCAAAGCGCTTGACCCGATCGGTTAGGGGGCCGTCGCCCGGCAGGCCTTGCTCATAGTCGCGCCGGATGGCTGCCCAGAATTCGTCATGCGAGGGCAACGCAACCGTTTGCGCAGCTACCCCCGCCGACACGCGCGGCACCACCCATACAAAGGCCACCCACATCGCCAGCACGGCCAGTAGCGCCATGCGGCTGGTTGCCAGCCACGCGGACAAGGCCAGGGCCATCACGGCAAAAATGCAGCAATAGACAAACCCGGAAAGCCCCAGCAGCGCCAGACGCGACAAGCTGCCTGGGTCGTCCGTCGGCTCAAAGCCGACCAGCCCAAACATGCCTGCGCCGAGAGCCATCGCCAGCAGCAGCACGGTGCCTGATACACCAGCCAGCACCGCAAACTTCGCCACCAGCAAGGCCTTAACCGATAGGCCTGCGCTGTGCAGCATGCGCAAAGTGCCTTGCTCGCGCTCTTGCGTCAAACTGGTGAACGCAAGCCCCACCACCAGCAATGGCAGCAGCGCATACAAGGCAAAACCAGCGGTGAATCGCCCCAAACGGCTGGTTGCGGTTTCATCGGCTGCCGGGCTGTAGCGTGCCATGTTGCGCCGGTGCGGCTCCAGCCACAGGGCTTGCCCGGTGTAGGGCACCAAGCCCGGTTCTATCGCGCTCAAGCCCGAGAATGGCCGAAAGACATACAGACCGTAGTGCGCTCCCCGGTGGGGATGCTTGTCGCCCTGGTTGTCCCACTGCTGGCGGGTGGCCTGTTGCGCCTCATCGCGCTGCGCGTGATCGCGCTGGTGTTGCCAGGCAGCGTTGGCTGTCAGGCCAGCCAGCAAAACGAGCAGGCCCACGCACAGCACGGCCAGCCGTCCGTCGCGCACAAGGGCCAACCACTCTTTGCGTAATACCAGGGCGTTCATGTCAGCTCCTCCACGCTGGCGTGGGCTATTTCCTCCACGCCCCTGGCGTGGGTCAAATATTTCGCCTGAAGCTCCGTGTGGCTCACCGAGTCGGCATCAAACTCGTCCACCATTCGACCTTGGCGCAAGATGCCTATGCGGTTGGCCACCTGCTTGGCGTTGAACAAGTCGTGGGTCGCCATGAGCACCGCCATCCCGGTCTGGCTGGCCAGTTTCAGGCGCTGGGCAAAGTCGTTGGCAGCCGCAGGGTCCAGGCCCGAGGTGGGCTCGTCCAGCAGCATGGCGCGAGCACCTTTGGCTTGTGCAATGGCAAGGCCCACCTTCTGGCGCATGCCCTTGGAATAGGCCGACACCCGTTGGCTGTGGGCACCGCCGTCCAGGCCCGCCGCTTGCAGCAACGAAGCCGCAGCCGCAGGACCTGGGTCTTTGCCCGACAGCGCGCAGAAATAGCGCAGGTTTTCAAGGCCGCTCAAGTAGGGATACAGGGCCACGTTCTCCGGCAAGTAAGCCATCAGCGCACGCGCCTGCACGCTTTGCTCTACCGGCGAAAACCCGCCCACACGTACCTGCCCACTAGTGGGCTGTACGAAGCCCAGCAGTGCATTTAAGGTGGTGGTTTTGCCCGCGCCGTTGCCCCCCAGCAGGGCGTAAACCGAGCCCTGTGGCACCGACAGATTCAGTCCGTCCACACAGCGTTTGCCGTCAAAACTCACCACCAGATTAGTTACGGTCAACATGGCAGTCACTCAAAAAAGTACCGCAAGCTCACACCCACGTGCTGCTTGGGGTTGGGTGAGACCTGCAAGCCCGCAGTCGTGGCAAACGCAGCTTCGCTGCTGTTGCGCTGGGGTTGCAGCACCACAAAGCCCGACAGCTGGTATTTCTGCCAGTCGTAGGTAACTTTGAAGTCGTAGCGGGTGTACAGCGGCATGGTGCCTTGCACCAGCGGCGTACCGCTGAAAAACGGATTGCATGCGGTGTAGTACAGGTCAGCATTCACGGTCATACGGCCCGCGCCCGCCAGTGTTTTGTATTCCACACCGGCCTTAAGTTGGTCTTTGGGTACCGATAACTGGGGCGCAATACCGGGTAACGGGTTGTTGACCTGCGCTTTCAAAATGCGGTTGTAGCTGGCGTAAGCCGACCAGGCCGGGCTTGCGCGCCAGCGGCCCTCCAGCTCGAAACCTTTGCGCGTAGTGCTGCCCACCGACTGAAAGGTGTCGGGGGCGACCAGCACGATTTCGTCCTGGTTCAAGGTGTAGTAAGCGGCGGCTGACAGCGACACACCCGCAGCAGGCGTTGCCGTAAAACCCACGTCATAGGACCTGACCTTGGTGGGCTCAATGCCCGCGTTGTTTTTGCCGCCAATCGCGCCCAGCGGTCCCAGTGCCCCACTCGGGCTGATTTGCTGCGCCGAAGCTGACCTGAAACCTTCTGCCGCGTTGGCAAAAACATCCAGCTGCGGCGACACCGACCACACCGCGCCCAGCTTGGGCGTGAAGACTGATTTGCGGTAGCCCGTGGAGGCGGCTGGCAGCTTGCGGTTGGTGATCTCGTAGTCAAAGCTGTCCAGGCGCCCGCCTGCCAGCAGCTTGATGTTGGGTGCGAGTTTGTATTGCCCCTGAGCAAACAAACCCCAGGTCAGCAGATCCATATCCAGGTTGGTCAGGTAGTTGGCGGTGGGTGTGTAGCTGGTGAAGCGGCGGCGAATGCCATCGCCCTGGTCACTGCGCACATCAGCACCCGCCTGCAGCGCCCCGGTGTTGCCAAACACCCAGTTGTAGGCCAGCCGCCCGCCCAGGATGGTGCGATCGTCCGAGCCCTCGTTGTGCAGCAACCCACCGGCTATACCGCCGCGTACGCGTTGAAAGTCTTCTGCGTAAACCGTGGCATACAACCCGGCTTCGCCTTGTGCTGGCGCGCGGTTAAACACAACAGCCGTGCGATGTCCGTTGCCATAGCCAGGCAGGGCGTTTTCTTCTTTCGATGTAGGGGCTACCAGACCTGCGGCCAGTCGGCTGTAGCTGAGATAGCCTGGGGCCTGGTAGTCGGTGCGGTAGTAATTCAAGCGCAGGCTATACAGCGCATCGTCGCGTTGGGCGGACAGCTTGAGCATGAGGTTGTCGCGCTTGTTGCTGGAGTTGTCGCGAAAGCTGCCCGCGCGGTAAACATCGGCCACAAACAGCGACTGGATCGGGTTGACCTGGTCCGCAAACAGCTGGCCCGACAGCACCAGCGTGCCACGCCGCCCGTTAAAGCTTTCCAGCGTGAGCGCTGCACTGCTGGGTTGCGGGCCGCTGCGGGTGCGAATGTCTACCGCACCGGCGCGGTTCTGGTCGCCAAACAATGCGGACACCGGCCCTTTGATAACCGTGACACGCTCAATCATGTCGGGCGTGAGCCACTCTAAAAATGCAGGGCCATGGCCCGCGCCAGCCTCACTGGAGGGCATGTTTTGCGGCATGCCATCTACATACACCGCCGTGTCTGCTCCATGCGTGCCACCAGTTGCAAAGCCGCGCATGCGAAAACCGTTTCCGGTGTCGCCCTGGTCAATGTTGTTGGCCACCACGCCCGACACACGGCGAAAAATATTGGAAATGTCGCGGCCTACGTTGATCGTGCCAAGTTCTTCAGCCGTCACCACCGACAGCGCCGAAGGCAGCTTGGCCGGGTCTAGAGAAATCTCACTGCGCGCACCCTGCATATTGACCACGGGTGATTGCCCGGTGATGCGAACGGTGGGCAAGATGGCATCGGTTTGCGCCAGGCTGGCTGTGGCACACAGACCGCTCAGTGTTGCCACCGACAGGCTGAGAGCTTGCCTGTAGGGCTTGGGTTTGACGCGGAGATACGGGGTTTTTTGCATGATTAAAAAAGTTGTTGAAAGCGTGGAGAGATTTGTTGTTGCTATTTAATTCATAGCTGCTTGAGCACTATTTAAAAGGGCTGATGGCCAATATCGCTTAAAAACTGGCCTGCAAGCCCAACTTCAAGCTACGCCCCGGCAACGGCGCCTTACCCGGCGCCGTTTGCGTGAGGATGGAGCTGGCGCTGTAGGCGCGTTGGTTGCCTGCGTTGTCCAGCTTGGCGTACCACAAGAGGCTGGTGGGGCCCGCCTGGATGCGATAGGTCATAGCGGCGTTGACCAGCGTGTAGCCGTCGGTGGCGCGTTCGCCCACGGGCACGCGGCTTTGTCTGGACGAGGTGTCAAAACCCAGCCTTGCACCCCAGGGGCCTTGTGCCCAGACCAGCGTGGCGCCGATGCGGGTGGGGGCGATGCGGGGCAGGGGTTGGCCGGTGGTCTGGTTGCTGGCGCGCACGAAGTCGGCACGCCATTCCAGGTCTACCGTGGACGTGTTGCCGGAAGCGGGTGCCAGCAAACGAAACGAGCCATTGGCCTCCAGGCCGGTGAAGCGGGCACGCACCGCACGGTAGGCAAACTCGGGGAGCAGGCCTGCAGCGCAGCCGGATTCTTGCGAGGTGCCGTCGCCGCAATCCGTCACGCCGGTACCTGAGCCATTGCCCTCGCTGTCCCGGCTGATGCCGGTGCCTTCCAGCGAAATGAAGTTGGAAAAGCGGCTGGTGAACACGGTAACCGCTGCGCGGTTGGCGCCGCTTTGCCACTGCACACCCGCGTCCAGCTGGGTGGAGCGTTCTATGCCCAGTTGCGCGTCGCCCACCTCGTACGCGGCAGTGGCCAGGTGGGGGCCGTTGGCAAACAGTTCGTAGTCTTTGGGGGCGCGCTGGCTGTGCGCCAGGTTGCCGGTGAGCTTGAAGCCGGGGGCCAGATTCCACAGCGCGCCGACCGCGTAGCTGCCAGGCTTGAAGCTGCGGCTACCAGTGGTGAAGCGGGCCACAGCCGGATTGCCCAAAGACTCCACGGTGACGGATTCCGAGCGCCCGCCAAAACTCAGCTTGCCCCAGCTGGTGGGCAGCTCCTCATAGATAAACAGCGCCTTGCTGCGGCTGCGGCTGAAGGGGGCAAACGCCTCGTCGCCATCGGCAGAGAAGCGGGTGCTTTCTCCCTGTAAACCGATCACGCCTTCCAGCGGTCCTAATTTGCCGTGCCGTGCTTCCAGCCGCCAGTCGTTGCCGTTGTTGGTGAACAGGGTGCCGGGCGTGCCCGCGTCCAGCTCGGTGTGGCGGTAGTCGGTGTAGTTGACCTGGCCCTTGATGCTTTGCAGCAGCCCGCCTGTGGCGGCACCCAGGTTGCGCTGCTCGCCTTTGATGCTGTAGCGCTGGCTGCGCATCTTGATGGTCACTTCGTCTTCAGCCACGGTGCCGTAGGTGTTTTGGTAGCTGCTCACGCCTGCGCCCAGGTAGCCATCGGCAAAAAACAGCGAGCCGCCGATCGCTCCGCCGTCCACTTTGCTGGCCGAGTTGCAGATGCGCCGGGCGGTGGTGGTGGTGCCGTTTTGCGTGCAGTCCAGATCAACCGGTGTGCGCACGTCGCCGGTGTTGCGCTTGAACGCGTCCACATGCAGGCCAAAGCGCTGGCTGCCGCCTTCCAGCAGCACCGCGCCGCTGCGTTCGCGATTGGCGGTTGCAAAGCCCAGGTCGGCTTTGCCGGTGAAACCACCCGTGGGTTCGGTGGGAATGCGGTTGTCAATGATGTTGACCACGCCACCCACCGCGCTGCCGCCATACAACAAAGCACCAGGGCCGCGCAGCACCTCCACGCGCTCCACGGCTATCGGGTCCATCGGCACGGCATGGTCAAAGCTCAGGCTGGAGGCATCGACCCCTGCGCCGCCGTTGTTCAACACGCGAATGCGGTCGCCGTCCAGCCCGCGAATGATGGGGCGGCTGGCATTGGGGCCAAAGTAGGTGCTGCTCACACCGGGTAAGCCGTTGAGCGTTTCGCCCAGGGTGGTTTGGGAGCGCAACAGCAGGTTGTCGCCCGTCAATGCGGCTGCAGGTGCTATTAAGTCTGTAGCGCCCAGCGGGTTGCCGGTGACGGTGATTTCTTTCAGGGTGGCGGGGGGCGGGGTTGATTGGGACAGGACGGCAGGGCTCAACCCGCTCGCGATGGCCAGGGCCACGCCGGAGCGTAAAAAGTGAAATGACATGAGTGACTCGCTGAAAAAATGAAAAACGGAGCACCCCGCCGGGCCAATAAGCCGGGCGGGGAGAGACGAAAAAACGGGGGATTCAGCGAGGAGAAGGCGGGCCGCGCGCTTGGTACAGCGCAGCCCAGCGAGCCAGTGCCTGGCCCGCGTAAAAAACAAGCCAGTAGTCGGGCAGGGCGGTGGCCAGCAGGTCGGGCGGTGATTGCACCGCACCGTCACCGGAGCCCAGGGCATCGAACAAACGGCACTCAGCGCCCTCGCCGTGGCCTGCGAACAAATGCGCGAGCCAGGTGGTGGTGGCCTCGTCGTGATGCGCGTGGCCCTCGTGCGCGTGGCCATCATGGTCGTGGTGATCGTGGTCCCTGTGGTGGGTGTGGTCCACGTGCCCCACTGCCTGCCGCGCCGGATGCGCCACACCGTGCAGCACACCCAGCGTTTGCACCAGCAGCGACGCCACCATCGCCAGCAACACCACAGCCCGCTGCCATGCAGACATGCGCGGGTGGCTGTGGGGTGCGGGTAAGCGCAGGACTTGGGTAAGCATGAGGCGGTATGCGTGGCGTGACTTGCGATTGTGGCGCAGGGATATGCCAGGTATCGATAAAAACAGAAATTGCTATGTTTTTAATAGCTGTTTGAGCAGTATTTATAAGGGCTTGTGATCTGTTTTAGCTTACAAAACTCATGCAGCTTGCGCCGCCAGATGGGCCAGCAGCATGCGCGCGGGCGCACCCAGCGCCGCCTCGTCTTTGCAGCAAATCGCAAACCGTCGCCTGGCCCACGGCTCTGCCAGCGGGATCACGCACAGGCCATAAACCTGCGCGTAAGGTTGAGCTACCTGGGCGGGCACGACGCTGATGGCCAGATTGGCGCGCACCACTCGCAGGGCGGCGTCAAAGTTGGAAACGATGACACGGTAGTTCAGCGTGCGGCCCTGAGTGGCGGCGGCGCGTTGCAGCATGATTTGCACGGCGCTGGCCACGGGCAGGCTCACGTGGTCGTAGTCCAGCGTCTGGGCGAAGCGCAGCTTTTTGAAGCGTGCCAGCGGGTGACTGGTGTGTGCCACGATGGCCAGCTGGTCGCTGCGGTACGCGTGGCTGCTCAGGCCGTGGCGGTCGGCGGCGTCCCAGCACAGCCCCAGCGCCGCGCGCCCTTCGCGCACGCCGCGTACCACCTCGCTGCTCAGTTGCTCCTGAATGTCAATGCGAATGTCGGCGCAGGCCGGGTTTTGCAAAAAGCTGGCCACATCGTCTGCCAGCGAGCCGGCCAGCACCGAGGCAGTGGCCAGCAGCCGCACCTGGCCGCGCACGCCGGTGGCATAAGCAGCCATGTCGACGCCGATGCGCTGGGCGCTGGCCAGCATGTCACGCGCATGCTCCAGCAACGTTTCACCTGCCGCTGTGGGCTCCACGCCGTGGCGCCTGCGCACCAGCAGCGGCGTACCCACGATGTGCTCCAGTTGCGCCAGCCGTTTGCTGATGGCTGAGCCCACCAGATTGGCCTGGGCGGCGGCGCGGGCGATGTTGCGTGTCTCGCACACGCAGACGAACAGGCGCAGGGTGGTCAGGTCCAGGTCGTGCATTCAGGTATTCCAATCGGGAGATTATTCATTGCTAAATAGTCACTTTACTAGTTGTGTGGAATATCTAGGCTAGCGTTCTCCAGCCCACCCATTCATGCCCCAAATGACCATGCCCACCTGTCAACCCACCGCCATCCTTCGTGAAGTGGGCCTGCGCGACGGCCTTCAAAACATTCAGCAGGTGCTGCCCACGGCGCGCAAAAAATGCAGTGGATTGCCGCCGCCTACGAGGCCGGCCAGCGCGAGATTGAAGTGGGCTCCTTTGTGCCCGCGCATTTGCTGCCGCAACTGGCCGACACCGCCGAGCTGGTGGCGTTTGCGCGCACCTTGCCGGGCCTGGTGGCATCGGTTTTGGTGCCTAACTTGAAAGGCGCGCAGCGCGCGTTGGACAGTGGTGCGCATTCGCTTTTGGTGCCTCTATCAGCCAGCCACGCGCACAGCCTGGCCAACCTGCGCAAAGCGCCCGACGACGTGGTGGCCGAGATCGCCCGCATCGTGGCCGCGCGGGACGCTGCGGGTGTAGCCACGCAGGTGGAAGTGGGCATGAGCACCGCATTTGGCTGCACCCTGCAGGGCACCGTAGCACCCGCTGAAGTGATGCGCTTGCTGCAGGCGGTGCTCGATGCGGGCGTCGATGCGGTAGGCCTGGCCGATACCGTGGGCTACGCCAACCCGGCCAGCGTGAAGGCGCTGTTTGAGCAAGCCAAGCCCATAGCCGGTGACAAGCTGAACACGGCGCATTTTCACGACACGCGCGGCATGGGCCTGGCCAACGCACTGGCCGCCTGGCAGTGCGGCATCACCCGCTTTGACGCCAGCCTGGCCGGCCTGGGCGGCTGCCCGCACGCGCCGGGGGCCAGCGGGAATGTGTGTATGGAAGACCTGGTGTTGATGTTGGAGAGCATGGGCGTGGCCACCGGCGTTGATTTGACTGCTTTGCTGGCGCTGCGTGGGCAGGTGGCGCTTTGGTTGGCGGGTGAAACCTTGCACGGCATGCTGTGGCGGGCGGGGTTGCCGAAGGGGTTTCAGACGCTTGCTTCCGCTGCGGGAAAGAGATGACTAGCCCCTTCCCCTTCCGGGGGAAGGTTGGGATGGGGGCATGCGCGTGCTGCCGTTGGTTTCCCGTGCTGCATTCGTCTTGCGGCTTCGCAGATCAGAAGCCCCCATCCCAGCCTTCCCCCAGACGTGAAGCCAAAGGCTTCGCCTTCGGGTGCAGGAAGGAGCAAGACACGCGGCGCAACCTGAATTGACTAAATTTATGAAAAATAGCCATCCAGCCCCTATAAATACTGCTCAACCAGCTACTATTTGAATAGCAAATCGCATGAACGAACAAACCAAATCCCAACCCCTGGCTGGTCTTCGCGTGGTCGAATTCACCCACATGGTGATGGGCCCCACCTGCGGCATGGTGCTGGCGGACATGGGGGCTGAGGTGATCAAAGTCGAGCCCATTGAGGGGGATCGCACGCGGCATTTGCTGGGCGCGGGGGCGGGTTTTTTCCCCATGTTCAACCGCAACAAAAAAAGCATCGCCATCGACCTGCGCCAGCCTGAAGGCGCGGCCCTGGCCCGCCAGTTGGTGGGTACGGCGGACGTGATGGCCGAGAACTTCAAACCCGGCACCATGGCCAAGTACGGGCTGGATTACCCGAGCCTTGCCCAAGCCAACCCGCGCCTGATCTACGTCAGCCACAAAGGCTTTCTGCCGGGCCCCTACCAGCACCGCACGGCGCTCGACGAGGTGGTGCAGATGATGGGCGGCCTGGCCTACATGACCGGCCGCCCCGGCGACCCGCTGCGCGCGGGCACCAGCGTGAACGACATCATGGGCGGCATGTTTGGTGCTATTGGCGCACTGGGCGCGCTCATTCAGCGCGGCATCACCGGGCGCGGCCAGGAAGTGCAAAGCGCGCTGTTTGAAAACAATGTGTTTCTGGTGGGCCAGCACATGCTGCAGTACGCCATCACCGGACAGCCCGCCGCCCCCATGCCCGAGCGAATTTCGGCCTGGGGCATTTACGACGTGTTCACCGTGAAAGATGGGGAGCAGATTTTCCTGGCGGCGGTGAGCGACGGGCAATGGCTCACGTTTTGCGACGCACTGGGCTTTGCCGACCTCAAAGCCCAAGCCTGCTACGCCACCAACAACCAGCGGGTGCAGCAGCGCCTGGTCTTGATGCCGCTGCTGCGCGAGCGCCTGGCCCAGCGCAGCGCGGCGGACCTGGCCGCCACCTTCGAGCGCGTGGGCCTGCCCTTTGCCCCCATTCGCAAACCCGAAGAGCTGTACGACGACGAACACCTGCTGGCCACTGGCACCCTGGCCGACATCACCCTGCCCGACGGCGAGCGCGCAGGCGAAACCACCCAAACCACCTTGCTGCCCTTCACCCTGGACGGCGAACGCCTGGGCGTGCGCCTGAACCCGCCTACCAGAGGGCAGCACACCGATGAGTTGCTGGCGGCGCTGGGGTATGACGCGGGGCAGATTGAGGCGATGCGGGCGAAAGCGGTGGTGGCGTAGTGCACAGGCAACGGATCTCGAACGCAAAGGGCGCAGAGGTTTCGCAAAGTGCGCAAAGGAACAGCCAAGACAATTTTTTTGACAGAACTTTTTTCATGAGTTATTTCCCACTGACTCCTTTTGCGTCCTTTGCGTAACCTCTGCGTCCTTTGCGTTCAAACATTCCCTAAAAACAAAACCACGCCATGAAAACCGCAAAACCTCACCCCACCCGCCGCACCACCCTGGGCGCAATCACCCTCATCCTTTCACGCTGGGCCCACGCCCAAGAGGGAAAGATCGTCAAATTCATCCTCCCCGTCAGCGCCGGATCGGGCGTCGACGGCATTGCCCGCGCGGCGCAAAACCAGTTGGCCAAGGCCCTGGGCCAGGCTGTGGTGTTTGAAAACCAGCCTGGTGCCGGCGGTGTGGTGGGCACGGCTGCCATGATCAAGTCCGCGCCCGATGGCTTGACCCTGAGCATGGTTTCCAACAACCACGTCATCTACCCCAGCGTGCTCAAGTCCGTGCCGTTCGACCCGGTGGCCGACATCACGCCCATTGCCATCGTCGGTGCCACGCCGCTGGTGCTGGTGGTCAACCCCAAAGTGCCTGCCAACAACATGCGCGAGTTGGTGGCCCTGTTCAAAGCCAGCCCTGGCAAATACAACTACGCCTCGTCAGGCAACGGCACCATCCTGCACCTGGCACCCGAGCTGTTCAAAGACGTCACAGGCACCTTCTCCACCCACATTCCCTACCGCGGCTTCGCGCCCATGCTGCAAGACATCGTCAGCGGCCAGGTCGACTGGGGTGTGGGCGCACTGCCAGCGGTGCTGGGCCAGATCAAAGCCGGCAACCTGCGCGCCATCTGCGTCTCAGCCCGAGAGCGCATCCCCGCCGCACCCGACATTCCCACCGCCGCCGAGCAGGGCTTCGCCAAGTATTTGGTGGAAGGCTGGATCGCGGTGGTCGGCCCCAAAGGCCTGGCCCTCGAGCAGGTCACCCGAATCAATGCGGCCTTCGTCACCGCCTTTGGCACGGCGGAAGTCAAAGAGGCGATGGCCAAACAGGGCAATACCATCAACATCAGCACCCCGGAGGCGGCGCTGGCGCATTTCAAAAGCGAATTGACGCGGTACGCGGGGTTGGTGAAGCGGGCGGGGGTGGTGGCGCAGTGAGTGGGTGTCGTGCGCGATCAGGTAGTGCACGATTGCTATGAATAGCGTAGCTGCTTGAGCAGTATTTACCTTGGCGGAAGGGCGAATTCATGGTGGCAATGGGTCGCACCCCCTTCGCGCCTTTGGGGGAAGGTTGGGATGGAGGCTTTTCGAGCGCTTAAACGTGGTGCAGTTGTCAAGGCCAATCCAGGGTAGATCAGCCACTGTGTTCAAAGCCATAATTTACACATGCCCTTCCAAATCCAGTTTGCAAACCCAGCCACTGCCGCCGTAGTTTCTTTAACCAGCAGTGGTTTGATCCAACGCAGTTTATGCGCCGCGTTTGAGGCGGCTTCGATGCTCAAACGGGGTTGCGAGGCACATTAATGCTGATCTTTTAGATTTCTTCAGGAACCCCCGAATGCAGATGCTTTCTTGGTCATCAATTGCAGCGTATTGCGTGTTTGGCATATTTGTTTTCTATCAACAGTTGCACGTGAAAAACTTTAATGGTGCAAGCCAAATATTGCCGCTCGCGCTCAATATCTCCGCCTTCGCAGGTATGCTCACGGGGATTGCGTACCTCGCATACTACGGTTGGGTCGTGACGTGGTGGGCTCCGATCGTTATATTTTGCTTCGGCCTATTTGCATTAATACTAGGGTTTCTTCTTGAGCGTTTAGTTGGCCGTCTTGTACTCAGTCTCGCAGGCTTCATTGGATGGCCCATTTCTGCTTACTTCATGTTTCACAACATACCCACATAAGGAGGGATATATGAGTTTTTTCGGACTCTTCGGAAAGAAGTCACCATCGTTGGTAACCGCGCACATCCTCGACCCCAATACCGGATATTCCAAGGAAATCTGGGCGGTTGGACGTCAAGTCGCACAAGCGACAGTAGACCAACTCGCTGAGGGTGACGACCTATTCGTCGTTGTTGTTTACCAGGGCGGCACGCCAAAATCAATAGTCTGCAAGAGTGATATTTGGAACCAAACCAAAGCGCAGTTTGAGAGCATAGAAACAGAGGGGGAATCATCTATGCGCCGCGTGATGGACGAGATGAACAAGCTGAGGTGAAGGCGAAACCTCTCAAATAACTGGAGCTTCCTTCATTTGACTGACTCCCTTTATCGTTACCAGTCAAAAAAGACTGCTTAGTCAAAATAATAGTAGTAGTAAAGACGCGTTTGCGCAAATCTATTACGCAGTCAAATACATGGTTGATTAATTAAGCAGTTTTTGTGCTGGTAAGCAGCCCACAGGACTTTAAGAAATCAGTTCAGGTTCGCATAGTTTGCGTCGTTGGCAAATGTTTCAACTTAAATCCGCCGATAAGCAACTCGGTTGCCACACGGCCGCGCATGTTGGCAACATTCGCAGGCATCAGATAGATGCATTTTTCAATGTACCATCGCATCACTTCTGATGCATCTATGAGGCCACCTATGCGCACCACAGTCACCATCGACGACACCCTGTACGAAAAAGCCATGGAAATGGCCGATACGAACATGGACAAAGCGGACATCTTTCGTGAAGCCATGAAGACGTTTGTGCGGGTGCAGGCTGCCAAGCGGCTTGCAGCGCTGGGCGGCGCGATGCCTGAGATTCAAGACGTGCCGCGCCGACGGGAAGAGCCTGCGGCGTGAGCGTGCTGATCGACACCTCGGTGTGGATAGACCACTTTCGACGGCGCAATGAGGCGTTGGTCTCTCTCGTCGAACTGGATCTTGCGCTGACGCACCCAATGGTGATGCTCGAACTGGCCTGTGGAACCCCGCCTGCGCCGCGCAGCCAGACGCTGAACAGCATCGGCCTTTTGCAAGCCTGCAATCAAGCGAGCATGAGCGAGGTGATGGAATTCATCGAGCGGGAAAAACTGTATGGGCTGGGGTGTGGTTTGGTAGACATGTGCTTATTGGCTTCCACCCTGGTAACGCCAAGCGCGAGGTTGTGGACGCTTGACAAGCGCCTTGCTGCGTTGGCAGGGCGTTTTGGCGTCGCGCATGGGTTGGCCTTGCATTGACTGGTGAGACGGCCCGAAGAAGTATCAGCTTCTGTTCGGGCTGAGCCCTTCGACAGGCTCTCGGCGAACGGTTGAAACTTCACCCCGCCTAAACGTAGCAAATATCACTAACCCATGACCAACCCCGACCAACTCCATCAAGACGGCTATGCCCTGCTACGCCGCGCAATTCCCGCCGAATGGCTGGATGAGCTTCGCAACGCGTTCGATGCGGGTGTCAAGCCCTCGGATCAATGGCCCGTGCCGCGTGGCGCGGGTTGGCGGCACGCGTTGGTTGACCTCGATCCGACCGTGCAGGCCACCTGCCGCCTGCCCGAGTTGTTGGCTGTGGTCGGCGAGCTGATCGGAGAGCAGTTCTTTCTCGCGCAAGTCGAGGGCCGGGAGCCCTTGGCGGGTGGTGGCCATCAGATGCTGCACCGGGACCTGTCGGCCCAGCGGCCCGGGGACACGGTGAACGTGATGGCCTATTTCGACGACTACGGCCCTCAAAACGGTGCCACACGCATCGTGCCCGGCAGCCATCGGCCCGGACCGAATGAGCCGCCATTCGACTTCAATGACGAGTCGGGGGCTGTGCAGCTGTCAGGCCGCGCGGGTGACATTCTGGTGTTTGATGCCGATCTGGTGCATGCAGCCAGCCTGAACCCAACAGGCGCGCGCCGTCGCTCAGTTCTGATTGGCTATTTCGCCGCATCACGTTACGCCGCACACCTGGAAACGGCGGCCTTGCGCGGTGTCCGGATGGATACGAGCGAGCGGTTCGATCCGGGGGCCTAGCTAGGGAACCTCTGCAAAACCCCTGACGGCCAGCCCGAACGCAGCCTCGGGCGCACCGCGACGTTGTTGGCCTCCACCCTGGTCACGCCAAGCGTCAGGCTATGGACCTTGGACAAGCGTCTTTCTGCGCTGGCGCAGCGCTTTGGCGTTGCGCATGAGCCGACCATGCATTGACTGCCAGCCGCTAACCCATGAGGTTCGCCAATGCTATCAATACCGTAGCTGCTTCAACAATGAATACAAGGGCGAATGCGTGTTTTGAGCAATGCCACCCGGGGGCTACACGTCACCTATCAAACGCAGCGGCCTGCGTTCAGGATCGGCCAGCAGCTTCAATTGCGCCAGATGCAGCGCCTGCGGGGATCGCCCGCTGTGGTCTAACGCTGCCTGTACATCAGCCCAACCCGGATCGTTTTCGCCAATCGCAACCGGGGTGCCGTCGACCAGGGTGCCCCACAGCATCCAGCTTTCGCCGACAAACTGGTCATGCGAGGCCAGGTCCAGGCGTGCCAATTGCCCGATGCAGCCAGGCGACATGCGCTGCAGCGCCGGGCTTGAGGCGGTTGCCGGGATGGTTGCGGACGCTTGCCGCCGGGTTAGGGCATCCAGAAAATAACGATTGACCCGGTCAACCCAGCCCATCAGCCACGTTTCCATTCAAAGCGGGTGACAAAATCGTAAGTTGCCGTGCCGGCCCGCTCGCCCACCGCTGCGCCCGCCGCCCCAAAACCGAAGGCACCCACGATGCCGCCGATCAGGCACCCGCCGCCCACGCCGATTTCACCCACGATTGGCAAAACCAGGGAGGGCGAGAGGATGGCGGCTCCCGCAATGCAGCCTGCCCACGCACCACCTGCACCGCCCGCCGCACCACCCACGATCGATCCGGCCTGGCCAGATGCAACGCGATTCCTGTCTTGCGGGGACGCCTGCGCAATGATGACGCCCGACAAAGTGATTTGAATGAGGATGGCTGCAGGACCTGCCACGCGCATGGTGGCGGCAAAGCGGTTGACCTGGGTGCGGCTTTTTCCCACGCTGGTCAACACCGCCTCAATGCTGCCTTTTTTGGCAACAAGCTGGTTCAGCGTGGGTAGGCTGCTGGATGGTTTCAGCAATTCCGAGTAGATGCGCCCCCAGGGGCTGAGTCGTTGGCGCATCTGTATGACCAGCGCGTTGCGCTGCCCTTCCACCAGTGCGCGAGCTTCCTGCGCTGTCACATTGCCTCGTTGCAACAGTGCGTTCGCTTGTTTGGTGATGACCTGATTGGCCTGGTCGTAGCTTTTGCGCATGAAAGCGTCCCAGCTTTGCGTAGCGCCGACGGCATAGCTGCCGTCTACCGTGACTTGAACGACCGGGCTGTATAGGTACTGCTGTTGTGGTTGTGTTGCCATTGGCTGATGTCCCATTCAATTTCAAGAAGATCCGCATTCATGATAGGTGGCCAAAAATGCAGATCTTCCAGGACAGTGGCGTCGCGCAACAATACTTACAGCCGTTTACTTACATTGCCTTACTGGTAGATTCTGATGAGAGGTGAAGCGCAGACCTGCAAAACGCTGCCAACCCGATTGATAACCCACCTGCTCAATCAAACCCGCCTTCTGCGCGGCGTTACCGGCAATTGCACGGTGGATTGGCTGGGCGTCGCGCTCACAGTGATGTTTTGCAGCGGCAGGTCCAGCAGTTGGTCAGCCTGCCACACGCGCACCTGGGCCGCGCCGTCGGGCACATCGGTGAACTGGGCCACGCCTTCGGCATTGGTTTTCACGGCCCAGGGCGAGTCGCTCACGTACACGTGGCCGCGCATGCTGCTGTGCAGGTGGCAGCCGAGCAGCATGGCGCCGGGTTTTTCTACGTTGATGGAGGCGGCTGAAGCGGGGCGGCCATCGACTTTTCCGTCCAGGCGCAGCTCAAAACCGCCGGTGGTGCCCGCTGTGAACTGGGCCATGCCCGCAGCGGAGCCGCGCACGTGGTGTTCCCAGTTATCGTTGTTCATGAAGCTGAGCTTGGCGCCCACGGGCACGACCGACACCGGGGGCTGAAACTGCATCTTGAACTGGGTGATGGTGGTTTGCAGCGGCAGCGCTTCTTTGGGTTTGCCGGGCAGCTTGGTGAGCACCACCACCACGGCGTCAGGCACGGGCTTGCCTTCTTTGTCGGTCACGGTGACGGTGACCGTGCCTGCCAGGGCGGCAAAGGGAAACAGGCTCATGACGATGAGTGTTTTGGCGAGGGTGTTCATGGTGTTTTCACTTCACAGGGGGTAATGGATCGACTGGTCTACCGGTTGTACATACGTTTGCAAGTTGTTATTGGATGCACACAGGCCTCACATCCATAACGCCCGCCACAGCATCAGCGGCACATCCCATGCCGTGATGCGTACCCGCTGGCGGTCGCTGCGCCAGCGAATGGCTTCTACCTTGTCCAGTATGCGCAGGCCGCCTTGCACCACCAGGCGCAGCTCCCAGCCTGCCCGCCCAGGCACCTGATGCACCAGTTTTGAGCCTTTTAGCATGGTAGCCCTTGCAGATATTGCTCGAGCAGCTATCAAATCAGGAGTATTGGGGTGTTGATTCAGGGCGGCCAGGTCGTTGTGGGGGATGCCGTGTGCCGCGCAATCGGCCAGCGGCAGGTAGTAGCGGCCCCGGGGAATGTCCACGCTGATGTCTTGCCAGAAGTTGATCAGCTGCAGGGCGGTGCAAATGTTGTCGCTGCGGCGCAGGGCGGTGGCGTCGGTGATGCCATACAGGTGCAGCAGCAAACGGCCCACCGGGTTGGCGGAGCGGGCGCAATAGTCGAGCAGCTCGGCATCGTTCTCATAGCCCTGGGCGGCGGCGGTTTTTTGCACGTCTTGGGAGAAGGCGCTGAGCAAATCGGCGAGCAGGCTCTGCGGCAGGTGGTGCTGGGCAATGGCTACGCGTAGCGGGATGAAGACATGAGGCCAGCGCGTGCTGGTGGATACCCCTGGGCCGTAGCAGGCGGCCAGCTCGGCAGCAAATTCAGCCAGGTCGGCCAGGCGTTGCGCGCTGGAGGCATCGCCTTCGTCGGCGATGTCGTCTGCGGTGCGGGCAAAGCCGTAAATCGCGGCAATCGGCGGGCGCAGGTGCGGCGGGCACAGCCAGGAGGCAACAGGGAAGTTTTCGTAATGCCCGGCTAACTCTGCGGCCTGTTTTGCCTGCGAATGGGGGGGGGGTGCTGTCGATGTGTGGGGTGTCTGATTCACCGGCTGATTGTCGCTTGACAGCATTTGGCAACGCCTTTAGATTACTAACCAGTCAGTCAGTAGCAGCCATTCCCTGGAGTTCGTCATGCCGAAAAGTTTCCCCAAATTGTCCATTGCAGTGCTCGTTGCCGTCGCCATGCTCGCCGCCTGCAGCAAACCAGCCCCCACCGAAGAACCCATTCGCGCAGTGCGCGTGGTCACCGTGGGCGAGGCCAGTTTTGATGCGACGTATGAATTTGCCGCTGAGGTGCGGGCACGCACCGAGTCGCGGCTGGGCTTTCGGGTGGCGGGCAAGATGATTCGCCGCCAGGCGGAGCTGGGTCAGCGCGTGAAAGCGGGCCAGGTGCTGGCGCAACTCGACCCACAAGACTACAAGCTGGCGGCAGACGCAGCCCAGGCGCAGGTGGCCGCTGCCACCACCAACCGCGACCTGGCGGCGGCGGATTTCAAGCGCTTTAAAGAGCTGAAAGAGCAAAACTTCATCAGCGGCGCGGAGTTGGAGCGGCGCGAAAGCGTGCTCAAGGCTGCGCAGGCCAGTCTGCAGCAAACCCAGGCGCAACTCAGCTCGCAAGGCAACCAGGCGCGCTACACCAATCTGGTGGCCGATGTGTCGGGCGTGGTCACTGCCGTGGAAGCCGAGCCGGGCCAGGTGGTCACGGCCGGCATGCCGGTGGTGCGCATTGCGCAAGACGGCGTGCGCGATGTGGTGTTTTCAGTGCCCGAAGACAAGGTGGCCGCCATTCGCGTGGGCTCGGACGTGGGCGTGCGCGTGTGGTCCGATGAGGCCGCGCAAAAGCTGGCGGGCAAGGTGCGCGAAGTGGCGGCCAGTGCCGACCCTGTGACGCGTACCTTCCCCGTCAAAGTGGCGCTGGACGCTGCCGCGAATTTGCCGCTGGGCTCCACTGTGTATGTCACGCCGCAAGCCCTGGGCGCTGCGGGCGCGCAAGTCATCAAGCTGCCCACCACCGCGCTGCGCCAGGCAGCGGGCAAAACCACCGTGTGGGTGCTGGACAAAGCCAGCATGACCCTGAAATCGCAAGAGGTGGTGGTGGCCACGGCCGACGGCAACCAGGTGGTGATTGGCGATGGCCTGCAGCCGGGCATGCAGGTGGTGTCTGCCGGGGTGCATGTGCTGCAGGCGGGGCAAAAAGTGAGCATTTATCAAGAAAAAGGGGCTGTAGCCCTGGTAAATACTGCTCAAGCAGCTATTAAACCTGTAGCAAGTGCCCCTGCTTCTACTTCAACCACTGGCACAGTCAAGTGAGCTTGCCATGACACAAGAACAACCAACCACCGACGCCAAGCCCTCCGGCTTCAACCTGTCCAAATGGGCGCTGGACCACCCCGCACTGACCCGCTACCTGATGGTGGTGCTGCTGCTGCTGGGCGGTGCCGCTTACTTTCAGCTGGGGCAAGACGAAGACCCGCCGTTCACCTTTCGCGCCATGGTGGTGCGCACCAACTGGCCCGGTGCCACGGCGCAGCAAGTGGCCGAGCAAGTCACTGACAAGATCGAGCGCACGCTGCAAGAGGTGCCCTATGCGGACAAGATTCGCAGCTACTCCAAGCCGGGCGAGTCGCAAATTATTTTTCAAATCAAGGACAGCTCGCGCCCGGCGGAGGTGCCCAATGTTTGGTACACCACCCGCAAAAAGGTGGCCGACATGCGCCACACCTTGCCAGCCGGCATTCAAGGCCCGTTTTTCAACGACGAGTTTGGCGATGTGTATGGCGTGATCTACGCGCTGGAGGCCGACGGTTTTAACTACGCCGAGCTGAAGACTTTTGCCGACGACGTGCGCCAGCAGTTGCTGCGTGTGCCTGATGTGGCCAAGGTCGAGCTGTTTGGCGCGCAGGACGAAAAGCTGTACATCGAGCTGTCGCAAAAACGCCTCGCCCAGCTGGGGCTGGACTTCAATGCCGTGCTCGCGCAACTCGGCCAGCAAAACGCCATCGAGCCCGCGGGTGCGGTGCAAACACCGCTGGACGTGGTGCAGGTGCGGGTGGCCGGGCAGTTCAACGCGATTGAAGACCTGGGTGCCATGCCAATTCGCGGTAGCTCAGGAAATCAACTCAGGCTGGGCGATATTGCTGACATCAAGCGCGGCTACGTCGACCCGCCCTTTGTGAAGGTGCGCCACCAGGGCAAAGAGGTCATTGCGTTGGGTGTTTCCATGGCCAAGGGTGGCGACATCATTGCGTTGGGCAAGTCGCTGAAAACCACGTTTGAAAAGATCGAAAAGCAGCTGCCCGCAGGCATCAAGCTCGTGCAGATACAAGACCAACCCAAAGCAGTGGCCAAGTCGGTCAACGAGTTTGTGGTCACCTTGATTGAAGCGGTGGTGATCGTGCTGGCGGTGAGCTTTCTGGCGCTGGGCTTTCACAAGCGGGCCGGGAATCAACCGTTCTTCAAGCGCTATTACGTCGACATGCGCCCTGGCCTGGTAGTGGGCATCACCATCCCGTTGGTGCTGGCGGTCACGTTTCTAGCCATGCTGTACTTTGGCATTGGCCTGCACAAAATCTCGCTGGGCTCACTCATCATTGCGCTGGGCCTGCTGGTGGACGACGCCATCATTGCGGTTGAAATGATGGTGCGCAAAATGGAAGAGGGCTACGACAAGGTGCGTGCCGCCACCTTCGCGTATGAGCTCACCGCCATGCCCATGCTGACCGGCACGCTGATTACCGCAGCAGGTTTTTTACCCATCGGCCTGGCCCGTTCGCTCACCGGCGAATACACGTTTGCGATTTTTGCAGTCACCGTGATTGCGCTGGTGCTCAGCTGGATCGTGTCGGTCTACTTTGTGCCTTACCTGGGTACCTTGTTGCTCAAATCCAAACCTGCGCCCGCTGAGGGTGAAAGCCACGGCGAGCACTTTGACACGCCGTTCTACAACACCTTTCGGCGCGCCGTGAACTGGTGCGTGAAGTTTCGCTGGATCACCATTGGTGCCACGATTTTGGTGTTTGCGCTGGGCATATTTGGCATGGGCAAGGTGCAGCAGCAGTTCTTCCCCGATTCCAGCCGGCCCGAAATTTTGCTGGACATCTGGTTCCCCGAAGGCACCTCGTTTGCTGCGAATGAAGCGACGGTCAAGCGGGTGGAAGAGCGTTTGCTCAAAGAAGCGGGTGTGGTCACGGTCAGCACCTGGGTGGGCTCGGGCGTGCCGCGCTTCTATCTGCCGCTGGACCAGGTTTTCCCGCAAACCAACGTGTCTCAGTTCATCATCATTCCGCAAGACTTGAAGGTGCGCGAGACCTTGCGCGTCAAGCTGCCCGCGCTGATGGCGCAGGAGTTTCCCGAGGTGCGCGGCCGCGTGAAGCTGCTGCCCAATGGTCCACCCGTGCCGTACCCCGTGCAGTTCCGCGTGGTGGGCAATGACCCGCAGGTGCTGCGCCTGCGCGCCGACGAAGTGACCGCTGCCATGCGCGAGAGCCCCAACACGCGGGGCACTAACGACAACTGGAACGAGTCGGTCAAGGTGCTGCGGTTGGAGGTCGACCAATCGAAAGCCCGAGCGCTGGGCGTGACCAGCCAGTCGATTGCCCAAGCCTCCAAAACCATTCTGGCGGGCACCACCGTGGGCCAGTTCCGGGAAGGCGACAAACTCATCGACATTGTGCTGCGCCAGCCGCTGGACGAGCGCAATGCGATTACCGACATTGGCAATGCCTACCTGCCCACGGCGTCGGGCCGGTCGATTCCGCTGACGCAGATTGCCAAGCCCGTGTTCGCCTGGGAACCCGGCGTGATGTGGCGCGAGAACCGTAACTACGCCATCACCGTGCAAAGCGACATTGTTGAAGGCTTGCAGGGCGCAACCGTTACCGCCGAACTGCTGCCCAAACTCAAGGCGCTGGAAGCCAAATGGCCGCCGGGCTACCGCATCGAGGTAGCAGGCGCGGTGGAGGAAAGCTCCAAGGGTTCTGCGTCGATTGCGGCTGGCGTGCCCATCATGCTGTTCATCACGTTCACCTTGCTCATGCTGCAATTGCACAGCTTCAGCCGTGCCCTGCTGGTCTTCATCACCGGCCCGTTGGGCATTGCCGGTGTGGCGGGCGCGCTGATCGTGCTGGACAGACCGTTCGGCTTTGTGGCCCTGCTGGGCGTGATTGCCCTGATGGGCATGATCCAGCGCAACTCGGTCATCCTGATCGACCAGATCGAGCAAGACCGCTCGCAGGGGATACCGGCGTGGGACGCAGTGGTCGAATCCACTGTGCGGCGTGCGCGCCCTATCGTGCTCACGGCTGCGGCTGCTGTGCTGGCCATGATTCCCCTGTCACGCAGCGTGTTCTGGGGCCCGATGGCCGTGGCCATCATGGGCGGCCTGATCGTGGCGACCCTGCTGACCTTGCTGTCGCTGCCCGCCATGTACGCGGCGTGGTTTCGGGTCAAGCGCTAATTCGTTTTAAAGAACAGTAGTGGTCATCGCATAAAATACGCGGTTGCCTAAAAGCGCGGGTGGCGAAATTGGTAGACGCACCAGGTTTAGGTCCTGACGGTGGCAACACTGTGGGGGTTCGAGTCCCCCCTCGCGCACCATAAATTTATCTTTGAGACAGCATTTAAGATTTTGAGAGAACCCAAATGGCCGTGACCGTAGAAACACTAGAAAAACTCGAACGCAAAATCACTCTGACTTTGCCGGTTGGCATCATCCAGTCCGAAGTCGACACCCGCCTGAAAAAGCTGGCACGCACCGTGAAAATGGATGGCTTTCGCCCTGGCAAAGTGCCCATGAGCGTGGTCGCCCAGCGCTACGCTTACTCGGTCCATTACGAAGTGATGAACGATAAAGTGGGCGAGGCATTCGCAACGGCGGCCAACGAAGCCAAGTTGCGCGTGGCAGGTCAGCCGCGCATTTCCGAAAACGAAACCGCTCCAGAAGGCCAAATGGCTTTTGATGCGATTTTTGAAGTGTTTCCTGAGGTGCAGATTGGTGATTTGTCCACAGCCGAAGTGGAAAAAATCAGCGCCGACGTGTCTGAAAGCGCCATTGACCGCACGCTGGACATTTTGCGCAAACAACGCCGCACCTTTGCCCAGCGCAGCCTGGACGCGCAAGCTCAAGACGGTGACCGCGTAACGGTTGACTTTGACGGCAAGGTGGACGGCGAAGCCTTCCAGGGTGGCAAGGCCGATGATTTTCAGTTTTTGGTCGGTGAAGGCCAGATGCTCAAGGAGTTTGAAGACGCGGTTCGCGGCATGAAACTCGGCGAAAGCAAGACCTTCCCATTGGCGTTTCCCGAAGACTACAACGGTAAAGATGTCGCAGGCAAGCAGGCCGATTTCATGGTGACGATCAAGAAAATCGAAGCCGCGCATCTGCCCGATATCAATGAAGCCCTGGCCAAGTCGCTGGGCATTGCCGACTCTTCCATTGAAGGTTTACGTGCCGATGTGCGCAAGAACCTGGAGCGCGAAGTCAAGTTCCGCCTGCAGGCACGCAACAAACAAGCCGTGATGGATGCGCTGGTTTCCAAAGCGGAGCTGGACTTGCCCAAGTCCAGCGTGCAGGCCGAAGTGGATCGCATGATTGAAAACGCCCGGGCTGACTTGAAGCAGCGCGGCATCAAAGACGCCGACAAAGCGCCGATTCCAGATGACGTGTTCCGCCCACAAGCCGAGCGTCGCGTGCGCTTGGGGCTGGTGGTTGCCGAGTTGGTTCGTCAGCACGAATTGCAAGCACGCATGGAGCAATTGAAAGCCCATGTCGATGAACTGGCCGCCAGCTACGAAAAGCCTGCCGAGGTGGTGCGCTGGTATTTCAGTGACAACCGCCGCCTGGCCGAGGTGGAAGGCCTTGTGATCGAAAACAACGTGACCGAGTTTGTGTTGTCCAAAGCCAAGGTTGTCGAAAAAGCCGTGTCGTTTGACGAGTTGATGGCCAACAACTGAGCGTCTGAAATCACAGATTTTTGAATGGGGCTTGATGCGGTAGCGTCAGGCCCCAATTGCTTTCTCTAATACACACTGGAGCACTCATGAGCGCACACGACATTCAAGGCCTGGGAATGATTCCCATGGTGATTGAGCAATCCGGCCGCGGCGAGCGGTCGTACGACATTTATTCCCGCTTGCTCAAAGAGCGCGTGATTTTCCTGGTTGGCGAAGTCAATGACCAGACCGCTAATCTGGTGGTGGCGCAGTTGCTGTTCCTGGAGAGCGAAAACCCGGACAAAGACATTTCTTTCTACATCAACTCCCCGGGCGGCTCCGTCAGCGCAGGCCTGGCGATTTACGACACGATGCAGTTCATCAAGCCCAACGTGTCAACCCTGTGCATGGGCATGGCCGCCAGCATGGGCTCGTTCTTGCTGATGGCCGGCGCCAAGGGCAAACGCTTTGTGTTGCCGAACGCCAAAATCATGATCCACCAGCCATCGGGTGGCACGTCTGGCCAGGCCACCGACATTGAGATTCATGCGCGCGAGATCATTCGTACACGGCAACGGCTCAATGAAATTTACGCAGAGCGCACCGGTCAGCCACTTGAAAAAATCGCTCTGGATATGGAGCGTGACCGTTACATGAACGCCGAAGAAGCCAAAGAATATGGCTTGATTGACGACGTGTTGTCCAAGCGGCCTTGATAAGGCGCTGATATCTCCACTTTTTTGATCAGCAACGGCGTTCGCCTCACGGGGCGAACGCCGTTTGCGTATGGTTATCATCCGATTTCACGATAACAAGGCATTCTTTTATGGCCGAAAAACGAGGCTCCTCCAGCGAAAAAACCCTCTACTGCTCGTTTTGCGGCAAAAGCCAGCACGAGGTCAAGAAACTCATTGCAGGACCGTCGGTCTTCATTTGCGATGAATGCATAGACCTGTGCAATGAAATTATTCGGGACGAACTGCCGGCAACCGATGCGCGCGAGGGTAAGGGTGAGCTCCCGACGCCAATGGAGATCAAGGCCAATCTGGACAACTACGTGATCGGGCAGGAGCCTGCGAAGCGTTCGTTGGCGGTCGCGGTGTACAACCACTACAAGCGTTTGCGCCACAAAGAAAAAGCCAGAAAAGACGATGTGGAGCTGACCAAGAGCAACATCTTGATGATTGGCCCCACCGGGTCGGGCAAAACCCTGCTGGCTCAAACATTGGCTCGCATGCTGGATGTACCGTTTGTGATGGCCGACGCGACCACGCTGACCGAGGCTGGCTATGTGGGTGAAGACGTTGAAAACATCGTCTCCAAGCTGCTGCAAAGCTGTAACTACGACGTCGAGCGCGCGCAGCGGGGCATTGTCTACATTGATGAAATCGACAAGATTTCACGCAAATCAGACAACCCGTCGATTACCCGCGATGTGTCTGGCGAGGGCGTTCAGCAAGCCTTGCTTAAACTGATTGAAGGCACGATGGCCAGCGTACCGCCACAAGGCGGGCGCAAACACCCCAATCAGGACTTTTTGCAGGTTGACACCACGAACATCCTGTTCATTTGTGGCGGTGCGTTTTCCGGCCTCGAGAAAGTGATCGAAAACCGCACGGAGGCGTCTGGAATTGGCTTCGGCGCGCTCGTGAAAAGCAAGGCGCAGCGCAGCCTCACCGAGGTCTTCAAGGAAGTCGAGCCGGAAGACCTGATCAAGTTCGGCATCATTCCCGAGTTGGTGGGCCGCATGCCCGTGGTGGCCACACTCACCGAGCTGAGCGAAGACGCGATGGTGCAGATATTGACTGAGCCCAAGAATGCGCTGGTCAAGCAATACGGCAAATTGTTCGCCATGGAAGGCGTCGATCTGGAGATACGACCCAATGCGCTGCGCGCGATTGCCCGCAAAGCACTGGCGCGTAAAACTGGCGCACGTGGCCTGCGCTCCATACTTGAACAATCGCTGATCAACACCATGTTTGATCTTCCCAACCAAACCAATGTGGACAAGGTTGTGGTGGATGAATCCACCATTGAGGAAAACAAAGCGCCGCTTCTGGTTTATCGCGAGGCGGCGAAGAAGGCCTAAGGATCGATATGTCTGGACAAACCCCCCTGCCTCCCGAGGCCATTGACCTGCCGCTGCTTCCGCTGCGCGACGTCGTCGTGTTTCCGCACATGGTCATCCCGCTGTTTGTAGGGCGGCAAAAAAGCATTAAAGCGCTTGAGGCGGCCATGGAAGCCGAACGCCGCATCATGCTGGTGGCGCAAAAAGCAGCCGCCAAAGACGAACCGTCGGTGGGCGATATGTTTGACGTGGGTTGTGTGTCGACGATTTTGCAGATGCTCAAGCTGCCCGATGGCACGGTGAAAGTGCTGGTTGAAGGCCAGCAGCGCGCCAAAGTGAACCGCATCGACGACGGTGATCTGCATTTTTCCGCCAACGTGACCCCCGTATCTGCCGCGACCTTGGTCGTGCCCAAGACCAGCGAAATTGAGGCGCTACGCCGTGCGGTGATGCAGCAGTTCGACCAGTACGTCAAACTGAACAAGAAAATTCCACCGGAGATTTTGACCTCGATTTCCAGCATTGACGATCCGGGACGTCTGGCTGACACCATTGCCGCCCACTTGCCTCTGAAGCTGGAAAGCAAGCAGGTGGTGTTGGATCTGTCCGACATCAAATTGCGCCTCGAAAACCTGTTCGAGCAGATCGAGCGCGAGGTGGATATTCTGAACGTGGACAAAAAAATCCGCGGCCGCGTCAAGCGTCAGATGGAAAAAAACCAGCGCGATTTTTATCTGAATGAACAGGTCAAAGCTATCCAGAAAGAGCTGGGTGATGGCGAAGATGGCGTCGACATCGAAGACATTGAAAAGAAAATCAAGTCTGCCAAGATGCCCAAAGAGGCGCTCAAAAAAGCGGAAGGCGAGCTGAAAAAGCTCAAATTGATGTCGCCCATGTCGGCCGAAGCCAGCGTGGTGCGCAACTACATCGACGTGCTGGTGGGTTTGCCGTGGAGCAAAAAAACCAAGATCAAGCACAACCTCACCAACGCAGAAGGCGTGCTCAACGAAGACCACTTTGGCCTGGAGAAGGTCAAGGATCGAATTCTTGAGTATCTAGCGGTGCAACAACGTGTCGACAAGGTGAAAGCGCCGATTCTGTGTCTGGTCGGCCCGCCAGGCGTGGGTAAAACTTCGCTGGGTCAGTCGATTGCCAAAGCCACAGGTCGCAAATACGTGCGTATGGCGTTGGGTGGTATGCGCGACGAGGCGGAGATTCGTGGCCACAGGCGTACTTACATCGGCGCTCTGCCGGGCAAGGTGCTGCAAAGCCTGAACAAGGCCGGTACACGCAACCCGCTGTTCCTGCTGGACGAAATTGACAAGCTGGGTACCGACTTTCGGGGCGACCCGTCGAGCGCGTTGCTGGAGGTGCTCGACCCTGAGCAGAACCACACCTTCAGCGATCACTATGTGGAAGTGGATTTCGACTTGAGCGACGTGATGTTTGTCGCCACATCGAACTCCATGAACATTCCGCCAGCGCTGCTGGACCGCATGGAAGTGATTCGTTTGTCGGGCTATACCGAAGACGAAAAGACCAATATTGCACTACGCTACCTGCTGCCCAAGCAGCTGAAAAACAATGGCGTGAAAGATGAAGAACTGCTGGTCACGGAAGAAGCAGTGCGGGATATCGTGCGCTACTACACCCGCGAAGCAGGCGTGCGCTCGCTGGAGCGTGAGCTGTCCAAGATCTGCCGCAAGGTTGTCAAGGGTTTGCTGCTGAAAAAGCTGACCCCGCAAGTTGTCGTCAACGGCGACAACTTGAACGACTTTTTAGGTGTTCGCAAATACACCTTTGGCCGTGCAGAACAGCAAAACCAGGTCGGTCAGGTCGTGGGCCTGGCCTGGACCGAAGTTGGCGGTGACTTGCTGACCATTGAAGCGGCGCTGACGCCCGGTAAAGGTGTTATCACGCGCACCGGTTCGCTGGGCGATGTGATGAAGGAATCGGTTGAAGCGGCGCGTACCGTGGTGCGCAGCCGTTCCCGCATGCTGGGTATTAAAGATGAGGTGTTTGAAAAGAAAGACATCCACATCCACGTGCCCGACGGTGCCACACCGAAAGACGGCCCGAGTGCGGGTGCCGCGATGGCCACAGCCTTTGTGTCGGCCTTGACTGGCATCCCAGTGCGCGGCGATGTGGCGATGACCGGCGAGATCACTTTGCGTGGCGAGATCACCGGTATTGGTGGCTTGAAGGAAAAACTGCTCGCGGCTTTGCGCGGTGGCATCAAGACCGTGCTGATCCCGGAAGAAAACGCCAAAGACTTGCAGGAGATTCCCGACAACGTCAAAAGCGGCTTGGAGATCGTGCCAGTGCGCTGGATCGACAAGGTGTTGGAGTTGGCGCTCGAGCGTCAGCCGGTTCCGTTGCTGGATGACGAGCCCGTGGCGGCTGTGGTTCTGGGTGCACCGACCGTGGTGAGCCCCCAGGCCCATCCACCGGTTGGCATCAAACATTAAGTCAGTTTGTTGAAGCGGCCAGAAAATCGCATATAATTTGAGGCTCGAAACGCGGGAATAGCTCAGTTGGTAGAGCGCAACCTTGCCAAGGTTGAGGTCGAGAGTTCGAGACTCTTTTCCCGCTCCAATTTTCAAAAAGGGAAGCCCAGGCTTCCCTTTTTGCTGTGTAACTTACGTATAAAAAAACGGCGCGATAGCAAAGCGGTTATGCACCGGATTGCAAATCCGATCAGTCCAGTTCGACTCTGGATCGCGCCTCCAAAAATAATCATTTCAGCCCCGCAACCTTCTGGTGTCGGGGCTGTTTTGTTTCACAATGACTGCTGACGGTTGTTGTGCGGCTTGTTAGCGCCTCGATGGTGAAATTGGTAGACACAGCGGACTTAAAATCCGCCGCTTTCCCGTGAGGGGGCGTACCGGTTCGATTCCGGTTCGAGGCACCACTGACAAAAATCACCCCAATCACCCCCAACATCTGAACGTGGAGACTGCTTATGCCGCGCTACAACGCCCCTTTTGAAATCCATGTTCACGGCGATGTGCCGTTGCGCGACGATGTGACGTTTGAGCAGCTGCAAGACGCGCTCAAACCCTTGTGGAAGTACGCAGGCGCCCGCTCCCTGGCCGACGGTGCCACCAGTTCTTATGAAGAAGAGCCCGGTATCAAGCTGGACAAGACCGACCATGTGCTGCACATGTGCTGGACGGTGCCCGGTGACGAAGACTTTCGCCAGGCGCTGGACGAAATGTGCATGAGCCTCAATGAATTGGCCTTGCAGGGCGCGCCGATTGAAGTGACGTTTTACGACGCTGACTTTGATGAGGACGACGAAGAGGGTGAAGAAGGCGAGGAATCGCGCGACGACTTCATGATGCTGTTCGTCGGCCCCACACCTGCGGCCATCATGCAGGTGCAGCGCGACCTGCTGGTGCAAGACGTGGTGAACATGATGGAGCGCCACTTTGACGGGGCGGAGCTGGGCGGTGTGGTGACCGAAATCGACAAGCTGTTCGCCCAGCGCTTTGACGCGCTGGCCAACTCGCTGGAGCTCGGCAGGCCACCGCGCGGTGCCTCGGGCGGTGGCTCACACGGTGGTGGGCGTAGGCCACGGCATTTGCACTGAGCACTTTTTATAAAGAAAACGGCCTGTAGCCCTTGTAAATACTGCTCAAGCAGCTATTAATTTCATAGTGATTGAGGTGAGCGGGTTGCCGTGCCAGTTTGTATGGGCTGGGTTTGAGAGCAAGAAACAGAGTGGTGGTTGAGACGCAAGCAGGGACACTGCGGCCCGTTCATTCACCTTTATCTGAGGAATTTCTTGCCATGCACAACACCGTTCACCAAACCATCGAACCGGCCATTCACTATTGGGGCACGCCCGTGGTGCTGATTAGTACTGTGAATGAAGACGGCTCGACCAACGTGGCGCCGATGTCGTCAGCCTGGTGGTTGGGTTACAGCTGCATGCTGGGGCTGGATGCCAGCTCAAAAACCACGGAAAACCTGCAACGCCAGGGGGAATGCGTGCTGAATCTGGCTGCAGTTCACAACGTGGCGGCCGTTGACCGCTTGGCCAACCTCACTGGGTCTGCGCAGCTGCCGCTGCACAAACAACTGCTGGGTTATCAGCACGTAGCCGACAAGCTCGGCGCTGCGGGGCTCACAGCGCAGGCGTCTGTGCAAGTCGCACCGCCACGCGTCAAAGAGTGCCAGGTGCAACTGGAGGCGGTGGTACAAGCCATTCGTCCGTTTGCTGCGAATGACCCGCGCATGGCCATTGCAACGGTGATGGTAGAGCTGCAATTGGTCAAGGTACATGTGGACGAGCAGTTGCTGCAGGCACCCGAATCGCACCGCATTGACCCCGACAAATGGAACCCACTGATCATGAGTTTTCGCCACTTTTATGGCGACATGGGCCGCGTGCACGGTTCGCGCTTGGCCACCGTGCCGGAAGAAGCGTATGCGCCGTGGAAGTTTGCCAGGAAGAAGGTGGCGCAGACGGCATAAAGCCGGCCGCTAGGGCGTGGTTACAGCCAACGCGCCACAGCCGCTTCCAGGTGACCGGCTGGCCCTGTGCTCAGCAGCGACAGTGACCCGGGTGCACGGGATGACGTCAACACGTCAGCCGCTGCCAATAGCCTGAGGGCTTGCCGGGCCACCGGCTCACCGGTCTCGACGATTTTGACCTGCAGCCCGACATGGGTAGCCCACACGTCACGCACCAGCGGGTAGTGGGTGCAGCCGAGTACCAGGGTGTCAATTTCGCCTGGTTTGATGCCAAACAGGCCACTAGCCCTTATAAATGCTGTTGAAGCAGCTATTATTTTTATAGTGTCATCCTGTTCAATGGCTTCTGCTAGACCATCGCAGGGTTGCAGCATGAACTGCGCCTGATTGGCCAAACCAGCGTGCAGGGCTTGAAAGCGACGGCTGTTCAGCGTGGTGCGCGTGGCCAGCACGGCGATGTGGCCGGTGCGGCTCAAGGCCACGGCGGGTTTGAGTGCGGGCTCCACGCCCACGATGGGTAAGTCGGGGAGCTGCTCGCGCAGCAGATCAATGGCAGCGGCAGTGGCAGTGTTGCAGGCCACCACCAGAGCTTTGATGTTTTGTTGCTCGACCAGCTGCTGCGAAATGGCGAGCGAGCGCGCCTGCACATAGGCGTCGCCGCGCTCGCCGTAGGGTGCGTGGCCCGTGTCGGCAAAGTACACAAAGTGTTCGTGTGGCAACTGGGCGCGTAAAGCACGCAGGATGCTCAGGCCGCCGATGCCGGAGTCGAAGACGCCGATGGGGGCGCGGGAATGGCTGGCAGGGACGCTGAAATGACCTGCGGCTGCTCTTAAATGGCCTGCGCCTGCTCTTGAATGACCTGCGCCTGCTCTTGAATGACCTGCGGTCATGGGGTGGGGATGAACTGGCGCGGTTCGCACCATTGGTCGAATGTAGGACGCAGATCGGGCGGCAGCTCAAATACAAAGTCAACGTTCAGCGGGTGGCTGTACTGCTGAAAGTAGCGCACCGCATCTAGCAACACATTGCCCTGGCGACGGTCTTTTTCACGTTTGGCAGGGTTGCGCTCGGGCTTGTCGGCCAGCCACAGTTTGTGCAGGGCCATGAATCTCGGATCGGGCACCGTCAACGGACAGGCCCGCCCGCGGACGGTGGCCACCACCGCCGCAATGGGTCGGCCCAGCAGCAACCACTCTTGCTCGACCAGCGACGTCATCGGCGCAAAAGCCTCTTCTTTGGGTAGAGGATGGCAACTGGGTGCGGCCAGGAGTTCCACCTCATAGCCCTCCGCGTTGGTCGCCTGGTAAGGCTTTCGGGGGGTGATTTTGTAGCTGGAATCAATGCTTTTGAGCACGCTGAACAAGGTTTTGCGTGTCTTCTTTGTCGACTCAACCCCTGCCAGAACCAGAGACGCCTTGGTGCCGCGGCACCAGGTCAAATCAAAATCTTGCGTCTCCTCATTGCCCGCCGGAAAAATTGCATTGGCTGCCCATTCGTAGGCAGAAAATGCATTGGTTCCCACCACCATCAGGTCGGTACCCAACAGGTTTTCGACATCCAGCTTGCGCAAAATTTCAGCCTGCTTGTCGGGCAGGGTCGGCAAGCGCATGCGGCGATACAGGGCGGCGCGGGTTTCTATCAGCGCGTCGGCCGAGGCCATGCGCTCGAGGGCTTGTTGTTTTTCTTCGGTGAAACTGGCCAACTGCTGTTCAGTGGCTGGGCTGCGTACCCCCAGGCTGGTGCCATTGTCGGTGCTGTTTTGTTTGGCATACAGGTACTGGGTGTCCCCACGATCGACCCAATACAAGGAGGCGGGTAGCTGCTGCAGCGTTTGCCGGGAATCCAGCCAGAAGCTGTAGGCTTGTTCTAAATTGGCGGCAATCCGCTGCGCATCACTCGAAAAAGCCAGGTACTGTGATTTTTCATAGATCATAAATCTATGATTTTAATCAATTTGCACCTGATTTGCGTATTTTCACGCGTAGTTGGTGCAAATTCAGGCGGCAGCCAAAAAATCTCACCCTGCCGCCACCGCAATCCCCTTGAATTCTCCAGTAGCAATCCGCGCCTGCCATTGCGCAGGCCCGGTGATGTGTACGCTGGTACCTTGCGCGTCGACAGCCACCGTCACGGGCATGTCCACCACGTCGAACTCGTAGATCGCTTCCATGCCCAGGTCGGCAAAGCCCACTACTTTGGCGGCTTTGATGGCTTTGCTGACCAGGTAGGCGGCGCCGCCCACGGCCATCAGGTAGGCGCTTTTGTGCTTGGCGATCGCCTCAATGCCGGTGGGGCCGCGCTCGGCTTTGCCAATCATGGCGATCAGGCCGGTTTGGGCCAGCATCATCTCGGTGAATTTGTCCATGCGGGTGGCTGTGGTGGGGCCGGCGGGGCCGACCACTTCATCGCGCACCGGGTCGACAGGGCCCACGTAATAAATCACGCGGTTGGTGAAGTCCACCGGCAGTTTTTCGCCCTTGGCGAGCATGTCGGCAATGCGTTTGTGCGCGGCATCGCGGCCGGTGAGCATCTTGCCGGACAGCAGCAAGGTGTCGCCGGGCTTCCAGCTGGCCACCTGCGCTTTGGTCAGCGTGTTCATGTCCACGCTTTTGCTCTTGACGTAATCGGGTGCCCAGTTCACATCGGGCCACAGGCTGAGCGACGGCGGGTCGAGGTAGACCGGGCCGCTGCCGTTCATCACCACATGGGCGTGGCGGGTGGCGGCGCAGTTGGGAATCATGGCCACGGGCTTGCCAGCGGCGTGGGTGGGGTACATGTTGATCTTGATGTCCAGCACCGTGGTCAGACCGCCCAGGCCTTGCGCACCAATCCCTAAGGCGTTGACCTTTTCAAACAACTCCAGCCGCAGCTCTTCGGTTTTGGAAAGCGCCGCGCCCGATGACGACTTGGCTTGCAATTCGTACATGTCAATGTCGTCCATCAGGCTCTGCTTGGCCAGCAGCATGGCTTTTTCAGCCGTGCCGCCAATGCCGATGCCCAGCATGCCCGGCGGGCACCAGCCCGCGCCCATGGTGGGCACGGTTTTCAGAACCCAGTCGACCAGGCTGTCGCTGGGGTTGAGCATGACGAATTTGCTCTTGTTTTCACTGCCGCCGCCCTTGGCCGCCACGGTGATGTCTACCGTGTTGCCGGGCACCAGCTCGGTGTAGATCACCGCGGGCGTGTTGTCGCCAGTGTTTTTGCGGGCGAATTGCGGGTCGGCCACGATGCTGGCCCGCAGCTTGTTGTCGGCCTGTGCGTAACCGCGCCGCACGCCTTCGTTCACCGCGTCTTCCAGGCCGGTGGTAAAGCCCTCCAGCTTCACATCCATGCCGATTTTCAGGAACACGTTCACGATGCCCGTGTCCTGGCAAATCGGACGGTGCCCGGTGGCGCTCATGCGGCTGTTGGTGAGAATTTGCGCAATTGCATCTTTGGCCGCCGGGCTCTGTTCACGCTCGTAGGCCCGTGCCAGGTGGGCGATGTAGTCGGCCGGGTGGTAGTAGCTGATGTATTGCAGCGCAGCGGCGATGGTCTCGATCAGGTCGGCGGCTTGAACTGTGGTCGGTGGGGTGGTGGGGCTGGACATCTGGGGCACCTTGTTGTGGGAAAAACTGCGAACAGAGTGCTATTTTCGCAGGGGAATCGGGAGCGACTAAGCGATACGATTCGCTACTGTTTTAATAGCTGCTTGAGCAGTATTAACAGGGGCTGGAAGCCGATTTGGCTTTCAATGTCACTACTGTCCGGTAAATTTCGACTGATTTTCAAAACAGCTCAACCTGTGATTTCAATTCTTCAAAACTCTCGTTTTTGAGCGCGTTGTCGACCATCTGCGTCAAGGTGATCTTCTCGAACATATTGACCTCCACCAGAT
>JANOQJ010000004.1:0-3639 GCA_031414805.1 Comamonadaceae bacterium | reverse complement strand
CCGCCGCAGGCCACCACGCCTTTGAAGTCGGCAAGCTTGGCCCGGCCGGTTTGCAGGTCGGTCATGTGAACGTCGTAGGCCTCAAAACCGGCTTGGGTGAAGGCGTAGGCCATCTCGATATGAGAGTTGACGCCCTGCTCGCGCAAGATGGCGACTTTGGGTTTTGAGAGCATCAGTGCGGGAGCGGGGATGCCCTCTCCCCTGCCCTCTCCTGGGGGGAGAGGGAGTGAATCGGGGAGTAAGTTGGACTTGCTCCCTCGCCCCTGTGGGGAGAGGGTTGGGGTGAGGGGCTTCGGGAGGCGGACATGCAAGCCAGGGTTGGCCAAATCACCCACCGCCGCATGCTCGGCATCCGCACCGGCCGGGTTGTCGCGCTGCTGGCAAATCGTCCAACTCACCGAGTCCCAGACCTGGTGCAGGTCTTGCAGTTTGGCTTTGAACACGGCTTTGGTGTCGCGCCAAATTTGCACTTCACCTTTGCCAACAGTAAGCTGCGAATGCTCGGGTCGGGTTTTGCCGACGAAGTGGCTGAACTTGCTCAGCCCGTGGTCGCGCAGGGTTTGCATGACCTCATTGCGGATGGCGGTGTTGACCTGAATCACTGCGCCCAGTTCTTCATTGAACAGCGCCTTGAGCGTCAGCTCTTCCCGGCGCACGCCGACCTGGCCTGCCCAGTTTTTGCTGTCGCCGACTTCCATACGGCTGTCGGTGATGCCATCGCCCTCGACCAGCAGCATGTCGATGTTGAGCGCCACGCCGACATTGCCTGCAAACGCCATCTCGCAGACGCAGGCAAACAGGCCGCCGTCGCTGCGGTCGTGGTAGGCCATGATCTGGTTTTTAGCCCGCAGTGCATTGATGGCGTTGACCAGATTGACCAGGTCTTTCGGGTCGTCCAGGTCCGGCACGTCGCCGTCTTCGCAATTCAAAGTTTGCGCCAGAATGCTGCCGCCCATGCGTTTTTGGCCTTTGCCCAGGTCAATCAAAATCAGTGTGGTGTCGGCCTCATCGCGGTTGAGCTGCGGGGTGAGCGTGCCACGCACGTCAGCCAAACTGGCAAAGGCTGTGATGATGAGCGACACCGGGGACGTGACTTTTTTGCTTTCTCCGTCGTCCTTCCACGTCGTGCGCATCGACAGCGAATCTTTACCGACCGGAATCGACACGCCCAGCGCGGGGCACAGCTCCATGCCCACGGCTTTCACCGTTTCAAACAACGCAGCGTCTTGCCCCGGCTCACCGCAAGCGGCCATCCAGTTGGCCGACAACTTGACGCGCGGCAGCTCAATCGGCGCGGCCAGCAGGTTGGTGATGGCCTCTGCCACAGCCATGCGACCGGAAGCGGCAGCATTGACAACGGCCAGCGGCGTGCGCTCGCCCCTCGCCAAGGCCTCGCCAGCAAAGCCCAGGTAGTAGGCCAGCGGCACGGCGCAGTCAGCCACCGGCACTTGCCACGGGCCCACCATCTGGTCGCGGTGGGTGAGGCCACCGACGGTACGGTCGCCGATGGTGATGAGGAAGCGTTTGGACGCGACGGTGGGATGGCTTAAAACATCGATTGCGCTTTTTTGCAGGTCGATGCGGGTCAGGTCGATGGATTTGATGCTGTGCTTGACGGTGGTGACGTCGCGGTGCATTTTGGGCGGTTTTCCCAAAAGCACGTTCATGGGCATGTTGACTGGGGCTGATGCAGGGATGCCCTCACCCCTGCCCTCTCCCGGAAGGAGAGGGAGTGAATCGGGGATAGAGCCATCGGTCAACACCAGTTGCCGCTCCTCAGTCGCCACGCCAATCACCGCAAACGGGCAACGCTCACGCTCACAAAACGCGGTGAACAGCGGCAACGATTCGGGCGCAATCGCCATCACGTAGCGCTCCTGGCTTTCGTTGCTCCAGATTTCTTTGGGTGACAAGCCGCTTTCTTCCAGCGGCACGGCGCGCAAATCGAACCTTGCGCCCCGCCCTGCGTCGTTCGTCAGCTCAGGGAAGGCATTCGACAAGCCGCCAGCGCCCACGTCGTGAATCGCCAGAATCGGGTTGGCCGCACCTTGCTGGGCGCACTGGTTGATGACCTGTTGCGCACGCCGCTCAATTTCTGGGTTGCCGCGCTGTACCGAGTCAAAGTCCAGGTTGGCCGCATTGGTACCTGTGGCCATCGAGCTGGCCGCGCTGCCGCCCATGCCAATTCGCATGCCCGGCCCGCCGAGTTGAATCAGCAGCGTACCCGCAGGGAACAATATCTTCTTCGTCTGCCCAGCGTCAATCGTGCCCAGGCCGCCTGCAATCATGATGGGCTTGTGGTAACCCCAGCGCTGGCCGCCCACGGTTTGCTCGTATTCACGAAAGTAGCCATTCAGGTTGGGGCGGCCAAATTCGTTGTTGAACGCTGCGCCGCCCAGTGGGCCTTCCGTCATGATTTGCAGCGGGCTGGCGATGTGGTCTGGCTTGCCGTAGGTCGCATCAAAAAGCCTGGAAACCGTAAACCCCGTCAAACCCGCCTTGGGTTTGGAGCCGCGCCCGGTTGCACCTTCGTCGCGTATCTCGCCACCTGCGCCGGTTGACGCGCCGGGGAATGGCGAGATGGCTGTGGGGTGATTGTGGGTTTCAACTTTCATCAGGACGTGGGTTAGCACGTCGTCTAATTCACTATACTTTTGATAGCTGCTTGCGCCCGTATTATGTGCGCCAGGCATCGATTTGGCATTAAAAACCTGCCTTTTTGAGCCTTCCATGACCGACGCGTTGTCTGAATAGGCCACCACCGTGTGCTGCGGGTTCAGCTTTTCAGTGTTGCGGATCATGCCAAACAGGCTGATGCCTTGAGCTACGCCATCAATCGTGAAATCGGCGTTGAAAATCTTGTGGCGGCAATGCTCGCTGTTGGCCTGGGCAAACATCATCAGCTCAACGTCGGTTGGGTTGCGCTGCAATTGTGTGAAGGCGTTGACGAGGTAGTCAATTTCATCGGCCGCCAGCGCCAGGCCGAACTCGGTGTTGGCAGATTCGAGTGCGGCTTTACCGCCCGCCAGCACATCAATGGTTTTGAGCGGCTCGGCTTGCAGCGCCGTGAACAGCGCGACAGCCTGCGTGCGGTCAGCCATCACGCTCTCGGTCATGCGGTCATGCAGCAGCGCAGCGACTTGCGTGCGTTGCTCGTCCGTCAGCGCCGCTTTGCCAAACAAGCCAGATTTCAAGGCCACGCGGTATTCGGTGATGCGCTCAATGCGTTTGACGGCCAGGCCGCAATTGCGTGCTATGTCAGTGGCTTTGGATGCCCAGGGCGACACGGTACCCAAGCGCGGGGAGACGATAAAAACCGCTTCCTCATGCTTTTTGCTCGACTCAGGTTTGCAGGGCTCACCATAACTGAGCAGCGCAGCAAGTTGGGCTTTTTCAGCATCCGTGGGGGACGATGGCGTGGCGACCCAATGTACGAACCGAGCGCCGATACTGACAACTTGGCTATCGATGGCCTGCAGCTTGGGCACCAGCTGCTGGGCGCGAAACTCGCTGAGAGCAGAAATAGGAGCGTTTGCAGGGCTGGCGCCCTCAAAAGTAGTCAGATGCAGTGTCACGTGAGAGGCCTGGAAAGTGGGCTGTCGGAGTTGAATTCAAAGACACGGCGCAAACGCCAAATGG
>JANOQJ010000003.1:0-63476 GCA_031414805.1 Comamonadaceae bacterium | reverse complement strand
GACAAAGACAATGTGCTGGTGGGAACGGCTGCAAACGACACGCTGCTGGGCCGGGCAGGCAACGACAGCCTGCAGGGCCGCGCTGGAGCCGACCAGTTATTTGGGGGCGATGGTGACGATGTGCTGGAGGGTGGCGCGGGCAACGACGTGCTCAATGGCGGCGAGGGCAAAGATGCCTATGTCTTTCGCAAGGGTGATGGGGTAGACCGTGTGGTGGAAACCGCTGACGGCACCATCAGCTTGCGTTTTGCAGACGATGTGCTGCTGAGTGATGTGGTGTGCACGCGGGTGGAGGTGGATGGGGTGTTCTATATGCGGCTGCAATACACCGGCACAGACGCGGTGCTGATTCCCGAGCAAAACAAGTTTGACGATGTGCAACTGGTGTTTGCCAAAGGCGGGGTGCTCAGCGGTGCGCAGCTGCTGCTGCAAGCCTATGTGGCCGATAAAACCGTGACGGGCACGGCGGCTGATGATCGAATACTCGGCTGGGCGGGCAACGACGTATTAGCCGGTGGTGGCGGGCGCAATGAATTGATTGGCGGGCGCGGCAACGACACCTATGTGGTGGGCGTGGCCACTGAAGTCACGCGCATAGACGACCGCAGCGGCAGCAACACGCTGTCGTGGCTGACCTCCAACGCTGCCGGGCTGACGTATTCACGCTCACAAAACACCTTGCTGGTGCGCGACAGCAGCGACGGTGCCATCGCCTTGATTCAAGACTTTTTTGCCACCGAATCAGGCTGGACGCTGCGCCTGACCAATAACACGACCCAGAACCTGCGCACGGTGGTGGCTGCGCAAACCCAACCGGTAACCCCAGCCGACCGGCGCGAGTTCTTCTACAGCAATATGCTGGGCGCCATGCAGGAATGGAATTTTGGCAACGGCGCTGTGCGCGTGGGCGAAGCGCCCGTGCGGGGCGGTGATGCCGATGGCAATACCTGGACATATTCGGCGGTGCGCCAGCGCGATACGCTGAATTTGAATACGCCGCAAATAGATCTGGCCACGCCGAGTGGCACGGTCGCGGTAGTGCAGCGGTATTTAGGCACACGGGCTATTACTACGACCAATACCACGTACAGCACGGAATATGTTGAAGACTCCAGAACCATCACGCCTGACAGAACGGTGACGAATAACACGCCGATTGTCTTTACCAGACCGGGCAGTGAAGCAGACAGGTTCTATGACGGGAATGGGGGTTACTCGGGCATCAACCTTAATTTGGGCACTTTGACCACGACCACGACGGTCAAGGGAACCACAACAATTAACTACAGTGCGGTCGTAACGCCGCAGACCGTGACCACAACGGTCTATAAAGATATTTTTCATACCGATTACACGGCCAATTTCGTGACGCAGGATTTGCGCGCAGGTGATGCGGATTCAGTTATTACGCTGACGGGTGCCGCAGCCTTGGTGGAAGGCGGGGCCGGCAGCGATGTGATTCGAAGAGTTGATTCCGGCGTCGGTTCATTTGCCACCAACCTCAGCTCACCCTCAGACTGGTTGTATGGCGCGGCTGGTGACGACCAGATATTTGGCGGCTCGGGTGATGATGAAATACTAGGTGGGCAGGGCAGTGACATCCTGGACGGCGGCAATGGAGGCGACACCTATATTGTTGACCGATTTGACCAGGGCTGGGACTTGGTGGATGACTCGGGTGTGGAAACGATTGAGGTGTTAGTCAAAAGCGCCTATTACGGACAACTGAGTGAAGCGATGGTGCGCGAATTGAGGGCTATATCCGTTTCATCGCTTCGAATCAACAGGGCGGATGGAGGCGATCCTCCGGAGGAGTATGTACCCAATAATTCTTGGTTTGGTTATGACCGGGTAGAGGCCAAGGTGGTTGCCACCCAAGAAAATATAGCCCGATTATTGGCACTGGATGGCTTGGTGGCAGCAGACCCTGGGAGCAGTTACGGTGGAGAGCTGCTGTACCCACACTTGATCTCGGCACGGCTCGATGAGCTGCTAGCCAAACAAAAAGGCCAGTTGCCTGTGGTTGTGCCGAGTGCAGAGTACAACAAACCAGCTATTGCACGGCAGTCAGATCCTGGCACGCAATTGGTGGGCTCCATGATCGATACCGTCAAAATAACCGGTGGGGTATTGCCAGACGTGCTGCAGCTTCAGGTAACACAAGAAGTCGTACGCGGCGTGTCACGCAGGGTGGCCAAGCTGAACTGGCTCGAAGGCTCGGTGCGCGTGGTGGTGCGCGACGAATCCGATCCTCTGGGCGCGGGTGTAGAGGTATTTGAATTTGATTCGGGCGAAAGGCTGAGTCTGGCGCAATTGATTGCACGCTTGCCAGCCAATCGGGTGGTGATAGATGCGATTACCCAAGCCAATGTGACGCGCGTGACCTTGAATGCGGCGGAAGACGCTGAGTTTCGCGCCACAGTGCCCAACAATCTCCCGGCAGGCTCGACCGCTTCCCTGCAATATCGACTGGACCAAACCGCAACGGCCTTACCGGCTTGGTTGAAATTAAATTTGCTGACGGGCGAATTCACCGGGAAACCGCTTCAGGCCGATGTGGGCGCTTATGAGATTCCCGTGATCGTGACCAACAGCCAGGGCAGCAGCTCGACCGTTCTGGTCACGGTGCAAGTGGCAGACAGCAACGATGCACCGGTGGCTGTGGGCACGATAGACGCTTTGAATGTGTCTTCGGGCAGGTTTGTCGATTGGCTGCTCCCCAAGAATAAATTCTCTGACGAAGATGTGGGTGACCAGTTGTCGTATTCGGTGCGATTGGAGACCCCGGTGGCAGGTGTCGATCCGAATGCAGTAGGTCAGGCCTCGTCACCATCTGATGCGCCCAATAGCAGTGGCGAGTTGCCGTCGTGGTTGACGTTTGACCCGATCACCGGTCGGCTCAGGGGCCAGGCACCTATTCAGTTTGACGGCACGCTGCGTATTGAGGTGACGGCCCGTGACCTGGCCGGGGCGCAGGTATCGCAGGTATTTGCGCTCAAGGTCACGCGAGAAGTGACGGTGCCGACGCAGCAGGACGATATTCTGTTCGGTGACAGCCAAAACAACATCATTGATGCGCTGGGTGGTAACGACCAGGTATTTGCCGGCGCGGGCGACGACACCATTCGCGGTGGCACGGGCAACGACTTGCTGGCAGGCGGTGCGGGCAACGATGAATATTTGATCTCGCGCGGTGACGGCACCGATGTGATTGACGATGTGCAGGGTGCCGGCCGGGTGCGCTTTGGTAGCGGCATCACCGCTGCTGACTTGCGCTATACCCAGGTTGGCAACGACCTGCAGATCAAGGTGGTCGGTGATGCCGCAACGGGCGCCACGCTGACACTTCGCAACTGGGTGGACGCAGGCCAGCGGGTTGACCAGTTGATTTTTGCCGATGGCACGATGCTGGCGTTGACTGAGGCACTGGTGGCCCCAGCCGACACCAGCGCCCCGACGCTTTCCAGCGCCAGCCCTGCAGACGATGCCGCTGCGGTGGCAACCGCCACCAACTTGGTGCTGACCTTCAGCGAAGCCATCAAACCGGGAACCGGCAATCTGCTGATCGTCAACACCAGCAATGCAGCCGACACGCGCAGCATTGCGGTGACCGACACCAGCCAGGTCAGCATCACCGGCACCACCCTGACCATCAACCCCAGCGCCGACCTGCTGGCCGGTGCCAGCTACAGCGTGCAGTTGGACAGCGGCGTGCTGCAAGACCTGGCTGGCAACGCCTACGCTGGCATTGCAACCGCCACTGAGCTGAACTTTGCGACGGTTCCACCGACAAACCGCCCCCCCACGGTAGCCGCCGCACTCACCAACCAAACCACCGCCGAAGACAGCGCCTTCAGCTTCACCGTGCCCACCGGCACCTTTGCAGACCCCGATGCAGGCGACACACTCACCCTGTCGGCCACGCTGGCCAACGGCGATGCACTGCCCGAGTGGCTGGTCTTTGATGCGGCCACCCGCCGCTTCAGCGGCACACCCGACAATGCGCAGGTCGGCACCATCGCTATCAAAGTAGTAGCTACTGATGCAGCAAATGCAAGGGCCAGTAGCACATTTGACCTTCAAGTGAGCAACACCAACGACGCCCCCACCGTGCAAACCGCTCTGGCCAACCAAAGCGCCACCAGCACCACCCCCTTCAGCTACACCGTGCCCACCAGCGGCACCGCCGCCACCTTCCAGGACGTGGATGTGGGCGACCTGCTCAGCCTGTCAGCCAGACTGGCCAATGGCAATGCCTTGCCGGCCTGGCTCAGCTTTGATGCGGCCACCGCCACCTTCAGCGGCACCCCACCGACCAGCAGCGTGGGCAACCTGGCCCTGCAAGTCACCGCCACCGACAAAGCCGGTGCCAGCATCGCCAGCAGCTTCACCCTGGCCGTGCAAGCCCCGGCTGATACCAGCGCGCCCACGCTTGCCAGCGCAAGCCCGGCAGACGACGCCAGCGCCGTAGCAACCGCCACCAACCTGGTGCTGACCTTCAGCGAGGCCATCAAGCCTGGAACCGGCAACCTGCGCATCGTCAACACAGCGAACGCCGCCGACAGCCGGACGATTGCGGTCACCGACACCAGCCAGGTCACCATTGCAGGCACCACCCTGACCATCAACCCCAGCGCAGACCTGCTGGCTGGTGCCAGCTACAGCGTGCAAATGACAGCAGGCGTGCTGCAAGACCTGGCTGGCAACGCCTACGCGGGCATTCCAACCGCCACCGCGCTGAACTTTGCCACCGCGCAAGCCCCATCCGGCCCGCCCCCTGGCGCGCTGGTGGGCACAACCGGCAAAGATGTGCTGACCGCCAGCAGCTTGTACCCCGAGGTCTGGGGCCTGGGAGACAACGACACGATCAACGGCTTCTGGGACTCCAGCCGCCTGTTTGGCGGTGACGGCAACGACACCCTGAACGCCGTGGGCGGCGCCGCCAACTACCTGGACGGCGGCGCAGGCAATGACACCCTCATCGGTGCCTGGGGCAACGACACCCTCATTGGCGGCGAAGGCAACAACACCATCCGCGCCACCGGCGGTGCAGCCCTCATCAGCGCAGGCTCGGGCAACGACAACATCACCGGCAGCTGGGGCGACGACCGCATTGATGCCGGTGCAGGCAACAACACCATCAACGCCGGTGGCGGCCACAACAACATCCTGGCCGGGAGCGGCAACGACAAAATCACCGCCGACTGGGGCAACGACACCGTCAACGCAGGCAACGGCAACAACGACATCAGCGCCGGTGAAGGCCGCAATGTGCTGGTCAGCGGCGACGGCAACGACACCCTCACCGCACTGGGTGCCAACGTGGTCATCGCCGGCGGCGGCAACGACAAAATCGCCCTGGGCTGGGGCAACGACTGGGTGCAGGCTGGCAAAGGCAACGACCAGATTGACGCCGGTGGTGGCAACAACCTGATTGCCTTCAACAAAGGCGATGGAGCCGACACCGTGACCAACAGCGTCTGGGGGGCCGACACCCTCAGCCTGGGCGGGGGAATTAAGTATGCAGACCTGAAACTGTCCAAACAAGGCAACGACCTGGTGCTGTCGGGCACCGGCAACGACAAGATCACCCTGAAAGACTGGTACAAGGCCGACCAGAACCGCGGCGTGGGACGCCTGCAGGTGATCACCACCGGGGGTGACTTTGATGCAGCATCAAACAGCAGCCTGACCAACAAGACGGTGACGGTCTTTGACTTTGACAAACTCGTCAAAGCCTTCGATGCGGCGCGTGCTGCCACACCGAGCGCCGCTAGTGGCTGGGCCCTGAGCACCACCAGTCTGAGCACAGCCCAGCTGTACGCCAGCACCCCCATCCCCAACGGCTACGTGAACCCCTGGGTGGCTTTGCAGGCCGGCACGGCGCTGATGGACAACGCCCCCAGCATCGCCATCAACCCGATTGCCACCAGTACCGCGCAAAGCATTGACCAGTTGCTGTTTGCGGCGCTGAACGCCGGTGGAAGCAGCAACCCGGCAGATGGGTGGAAGCAGGCGTGAAGGTGGTGACATGGCACAGCCAGCTATAGGCACCCGGGCGCGAACATGGGAAAACACATCCTCATCGCGACCGAGGCCAACGAAGGCTGGGGCCATATCCTGCCCTGGAAGGCAAGCATTGAGCTGCTCCTGCAGCGTGGCAACCCGGTCACGTTTGCATGCCCAACTCCCCGGTTAGCCTACGCGCTGTTTCAATTACCTGCGTTGCGCTGCGAGCCCATTTTGTGGCCCAGCATGCACGCAGGTGCCGCCTCTGGTGCGGCAGACAATTGGGCGCAATTGCTTGCCAACTTGGGCTACGCCAGTCCCAAGGCCGTTCACGCGTGCCTGCAGCGCTGGGTCGCGCTCTTTCGCTCAGTTGCCCCGGGCAGCGTGGTCGCTGACTACGCGCCGCTGGCAATGGTGGCGGCGCATGCCTTGAACATTCCGTTCATTGAGGCAGGGAGTGGCTTTTGTGTGCCCCCAAACCACGGCGATGCAGCCTTGCTACTGCCCCACGCGCTGAACAAGCGCCTGTCAGCGTCTGCACAAGCAGCCATACGCCACCACCAACAGGCTGTGATGGCTGCAGTGAACCTGGCGCTTTCATCACTGAGTTTGAGCCCCTCACTGCAGTCGTTGAATCAGTTGTATCAACTTGCGGGCCACCGCTGCGTGACCAGCCAACCGCAACTCGACCCCTACCTGACAGACCGGGTTTCTCGCACAGATGTGCTGCACCTAGGCCCCTTGGCGCTAACCCCAAGCGGCGAAATTCCGCATGCCTGGTGCGACGCGTCGCCAGAGCGGCTGCGTGTGCTGTGCTACCTCAAACCCTGGACGCCACAGTTGCCGGATTTTGTGGCTGCGCTGCAGACAGCGCAGGGGTGTGAGGTTCTGGTGGCAGGCCTGCTGCCGGCCGACATACAAGCCAGTCTGAACCCACTTGCACGGCATATTCACCTGACGCCAGCCGGTGCAGATTTTTCGCGCGCCCTGCTAATTGCAGACGTTTTCATCACCAACGGAGGCGTTCATAGCCTGAGTTGGGCGCTGGAGTTGGGTAGCCATTGCGTTGTGGTGCCATCCCAGGCAGAGCAGGCCGCAACCGCTCTGCACCTTAAAAATCATCCGCGTGTAACTGTGTGCATGACAGGCCAAGCGCTGTCCCACCGGCTGGCCAGCAGCACTGCCGCGAGCAGAGCACGCCCCATCGGCACGAACCAGTTGGGTGCCGAATACGCGTTGATTGCTTTGCTCGATGCGATGAAGTCGAACAACGTGTCAAAGCCCGCACGGACAACCGATTGCTATTAAAAACGTAGCTGGTTGAGCAGTATCTAAAAGGGCGGGTGGCCCATTTGGTTTGAAAACGGGCAAAAAACGCGAACAAACAGTGGTTTGCTGCAAAAAAAGGAGCAGGTGGAGCAATATCTACATGGGCTACAGGGCCAAAAGGCTTGTAATTGGCAGGTCGCAAGAGCCAAACCATGGCTGACTGCCTTGCCAACCGATTGATCCGGCCCGAAGAAATATCAACCGTTCGCCCTGAGGTGGCTGTTCCGACCGTCCTGAGGTATCGAAGGAAGGGCTCGCGAGGGCTTCGATACCTCAGCCCGAACGGAAACTTCAGACTTCATTGGGCCGGATCAATATTCATCCGACGCATACATCCATGCAAATCTTTCACTTGAAAAGAGAGTCATCGCCAGATTCCTGTGAATATTTCACCAAGATTTAGCAGCGACTGCGGATAAAGTAACGGATAGAAACAACAGAGGCGTGAAGTGGCGTTCCACAAGCACTCATCAACGCTTAAGAAAGCGGAGGAACAACACACGATGAAGACGGTAACTGCACAAGCGCGCCTCACCCTGAACGGCGACAACACCATAGGAGGCGTTGCCCCCAGCAGCTCCACCGGCACGACAGCCCAGACATTCAGCAACGCATCAGCGTCCAGCAGTACGACGGGCATTGCGTTTTTGAACCCCTGGGTGGCCTTGCAGGCGGGAACTGATTTGGTGGTGGGGCAAACCGCCATTGCCAGCAACCCGATTGGCCGCATCGAGTCGTCCAGCGCTGACGCCCTGTTGTTTGCGGCGCTGAACACAGCGACGCCCAACGGGCCCAAACCATCTTGGGCCGCGTAGCCGGGCCGGGGCTCAGCCCGCTGGCGCATGACTTTGCGCCTGACTTGCTGACCTTGCAGGAAAGCCCACCCTCCAACCCGCCCCGCGTGGCGGTGCTGGGAGTGGTGGTGCTGCTGGGTGCCTTGCTGGCATGGGCGTTTTGGGCCAAGCTGGACGTGGTTGCCACCGCGCAGGGGCGGCTGGTGCCGGTCAGCTTTACCAAGGTGGTGCAGCCGGGCGAGCCGGGCGTGGTGACGCAAATTTTGGTGCGCGACGGCGATGCGGTGACAGCGGGTCAGGTGTTGCTGCGGCTGGATTCGCGCTTGTCGCAGGCTGATGCCAGCACGCTGGAGGCGGATGGCTTGATCAAGCGCCTGACGATTGCACGGATTGACGCCGAGCTGGCGGGGCGCACGTTCATGCTGCCATCCAAAATACCTTCACACATTGCAAAGCAGGTTCAAGCGCAGTTTGAGGCGCGTCGCCAGTCGCTGAGCGATGCAGTGGCGCAAGACCGTGCAGCGCTGGAAAAAGTACAGGCTGAGCTGGCTTCAGCGCAGCAAACACTGATCAAACTGCGTGATGTGTTGCCTATCGTTCAGAGCATGGCCGACAGACATGAGCGTTTGGAGAAAGACGGCTTCATCTCGTCGATGGCGGTGGCCGACAAGCAGCGCGAGCTGATAGAAAAAAGCCGCGAGTTGCAGGCGCAGATTGAAACGGTGAACGCCTTGAAAGCAGCCTCGGCTCAGCAGACGAGCAAGATGGATGCTGTGCGCTCAACGTATCGCACGCAGCTGGAAAACGAACGTCTCGAAGCCATGGCCCAACTCAGCCGCATCGATCAGGACGTGCAAAAAACCTCGGTGCGCGCGGGCATGCTGGAGGTGCGGTCACCAGCAGACGGGGTGGTAAAAGACCTGAGCGTCACCGCGCCTGGAGCTGTCGTTCAAGCTGGCGCTTTGCTGATGAATGTCGTGCCGCGCAATGAACCTGTACAGGCGGAGGTGCTGCTGAGCACCGAAGACGCAGGCTTTGTAGCCACAGGCCAGAAGGCGCAAATCAAGGTTGGCGCTTACCCTTTTCAAAAATACGGTTTGCTGGCAGGAACCGTTCAACTCATTGCCGCAGACACCACAGACAACCGGCAAGCAACTGGTGCCCCTCAAGTCCCGACGTTTCGTGCGCTGATCAAGCTCAGTGAGCAACATTTGCTTTCGCCCAGCGGTGAACGCCTGGCGCTGTCGCCTGGTATGTTGGTGGTCGCTGAGGTTCACCAGGGCAAGCGCACGGTCATGGAGTACCTGCTTAGCCCGGTGCAGAAGGTGACGATGGAAGCGGGGCGGGAGCGGTAGCCCGTGTGCCGGCGCTCATCGCCCAAACTCTTCCCCCATCTCGCGCGCCCGGTGCCTGGCGGCATGTAGGGCCCGCATAAACAGGTTGCGTATGTCGTCCTGCTCGAGCGACTGAATGGCGGCGTGGGTGGTGCCACCTTTTGAAGTGACGCGGGAGCGCAAAATTTCGGGTGGTTCGGCGGATTGCCTTGCCAACTCAGCGGCACCCGAAAAGGTGGCAATGGCCAGTTGCAGGGCTTGGTCGCGCGGCAGGCCCATGTCGGCCCCGGCCTGGGCCATGGCTTCCAGAAAGTAAAAAACATAAGCCGGGCCGGAGCCCGACAGGGCGGTCACCGCGTCAATCTGCGCCTCTTGCGCCAGCCAGAGAAACTGCCCGGTCGGGCTGATGACTTGCTCGACCGCCAGCCGATCCGCCTCCTGCACGCCCTCGCGTGCGAACAGCCCTGTGATGCCTCGGCCAATGAGCGCCGGTGTGTTGGGCATGGCCCGCACCACGCGGCTCACACCCAACCACTGGGCAATGCTGTCGCTGTTAATGCCGGCGGCCACGCTGAGGTGCAGGGCCTGTTTGGTGTGAAAGCGGGTTTGCATGGCGGCTTCCTTGAAGACCTGCGGCTTGATGGCCCACACCACCAGGCTGGCTGCTTCCAGCGCTGCGCCGGGGCGGTCCAGCGCTTGCAGATTGAAGTGACTCTTCAGCGCTGCTTGTGCGTCGCCATATGGTTCCACCACCAGAATGCGGGCGGTTGGTGTGCCTGCTTTGATGAGCCCGCCAATCAAGGCGCTGGCCATGTTGCCGCCGCCGATGAAGGCAATGCTGCCGGTGGTGTGCGAAGAAGGGGCGGTCATGGTGTTCACGAAGTTATTGAGTGAAAAGTGCTTGTAGCCCATTTAAATCAAGCTCAAGCAGCTATTGAATCAATAGCATAACAGTCTGCGCGCCGAGGTGGTTTGCCTGGATTCTCTGGGTCAGGTATCCGTTGCGACCGCCCCACGCTGCCTGCCATCAACGCGTGGCTTGAGCGACTGTTTTATGCGCCAGCCACCACCCAGATCAACTCCGCCTGTCTGCGCGTGCCGGTCTTGACAAAGATAGCCGCCATGTGCGTGCGCACGGTGGTGATTTTCAGGCCCAGGGCGGTTGCCACTTCTTGTGGGGTGCTGTCAATCAGACCAGCCAGCACGCGGCTTTCGGTGTCGGTCAGCCGGTAGTTGCGGGCACAGCGCTGCACCTGCTGCGCCGGGTTCAACTGCCCCGGTGCGCGCAGCAACAGGTGAGCCTGCGCACCCGCCTCCTGTGGGCGTTCCCAGGCCACCTGCACGGTGAGTTCACGCAGGCCACCCGTACCACTGATGCTGCCCACACCGGTCTGCCCGGTGTAGCGCGCGTCCAGCGCCAGCTTCCACAGCGGGGGGTGTATCAGTTGCAGGCGCACCCTGGGCGGTGCCAGCAGTTGTGCCCAGCCGCTGGGCTGTTCGCGCAATGGCGCTAGCGGTAGCCCCAGGTATTGGCAGGCGGCAGCGTTGGCTGTCAGCACGGCGCTGGTGGCGTCTACCAGCAGCACGCCGTCTTGCACCCGGTCCAGCGCGGCATGGGCATGGGCGGTTGCGTTCAATTGCCGCTCGGCGCGCAACTGGGCTTGAATGAAGTCTTCCAGCGGTTGCTTGAACTGCTGCACCTGTGCCAGATCGTTCATGGTGAATGCCTTTTGTAGGGCGCTGCGACTAAAGCCCAGCACATGGCCGCCGGCCAGCGGTGCACACATCATGTGATCCAAGCCGCCCAGGCGGCGGGTCAGGTAGTCGGCATAAAAGGGGGTGCGCTTCAGTACGTGCACCGGCACCAAATCCTGGCTCAGCGCACCGCCTTGCACGGCCATGGCGGCCATGGCGGCCATGTTCTTCTGAATCGCCAGCCGCCACACATCCATCTTCCAGACCCAGCTGTTGTAGTCAGCAAACGAGTTCTGGGGCATGCCCACCTCGTACTCCAGGCCCGGCACCGGAGCATGCCAGGCGGGCGTTGCCACCGGCTCGCCCACGCGGTGCGGCGCAAACACGCAGGCGGTAGCGCTTTGCACCTGCTCGCGAATGCGATCCAGCACATGCTCCACCACGCCCGGGCTGCCCGCCGCCTGTTTGCCTTCAGCGATGGCAGCCAGCGTTGCGCGAACGGCGGTGGGGCGGTGCGATGCGATGGACAACATGTAGCGGTTTGTGTTGTGTACGGACGCAAGTTTTGTGTGCAACGTAAGGCTAGCCATCAAACCCAGTTCAGCCCAGTGACCAAAGTCACTTTCAAACGCCTGACCTCTGGCAAGAAACATTCACGACACGCACGGCCCAATATGTAAATTTTTGTCGTGTGAATTTCTCACGCAAGCGCCCAGTTCAGCGTTCACTTTAGTTCATGTGAATGGGTTCGTCCTCCTTCATATGAATGAGGGTATTGGCGCGATGAGTGTCAACAATTGTGCTCATGTTGACGCTATTGAATCAATAGCTGCTTGAGCAGTTTTTACCTGGGCGATCAGCCATTTCTCTTCACAACGACACCCCAAGAACGGAAACCGCATGAACCACTACCTCACAGTCCTCAAAAAATACGCCACCTTCACCGGCCGGGCCCGCCGCACTGAGTACTGGATGTTTGCGCTGCTCAACATCATCATTGCGGTGGTGCTGGGCGTGGTGGACACGGTGATTGGCAGCCCCGGCATTCTGGGCGGCATTTATGTGCTGGCGGTGTTGCTGCCCAGCATTGCGGTGGGCATCCGCCGCCTGCACGACACCGGACGCAGCGGCTGGTGGTTGCTGATTGTTTTTGTGCCGTTGGTGGGCGCCATCGTGTTCCTGGTGTTCACCGTGATGGACAGCCACCCCGGCAGCAACGCGTATGGGCCCAGCCCCAAATAATGGATACACCCACTGTTTGTCCAACCGAATCAGCACTTTTTTGAACTGGAAGCAGCCATGAAGATACGAATACAGCACCGGCACGCCCTCTTAGCCGCAGCACTTGTCTTTACCGGGGCGGGCCTTGTTCCCCCGGCACATGCACAGGAAGCCGAGGCGATCTGCGCCAAGTTGCTGCCGGCAGAAAAACTGCAAGCTGCCGCTGGAAAGGGCTTGAACGCTGCGTCTGCGCGCATGAAGCCTTCAGGCGACCTCACGTGTGCCTGGATGCGGCGTTCTCCGGATCCGTTTGCAACCGTTGCTATTGAGTACTACGAAAAGAAAATCATCGCGGCAACCGGGCCTGACAACAACCGCACGCCGCAGATGCTCTTTGAAGACATGATCACGCCGCACGAAACGATGAGCAAAACCAAGCGCGAGCCAATCCCCGGCACCAGCAATCGTGCGGTTTACATTGCGACTGCCCCACAACACATGGTGGTCATGCAGCGCGATGATGGTGTGCTTCGTTTCGTGGTGAACGGCCTCAGCAAGGCACAGGCGATTGCGGTGGCCAAAGCAAGTGCGGCACCATAAATCCTGTCACGTGTGACCAAACAGGCCTGGCAGAAATGCTCATCTCACCCCGCTTTGCGAAATCTTCAGTGCAACACCTGGCAGGCGGTATCTTGACGCGTGGCACTATAAAAATCGTAGCTGCTTGAGCAGTATTTTCATAGGCAAACACACACGATTTGAGATGGACACGAAAAGTCGTAACCAGAATTTCTGATACTTCAATCCCTTACTTAACCAACCGAGAGGAAAGATATGTTTAAACGAATTGCCGCCGAAGCCCTGGGCCTGAGCGATGTGGGCGTGATCGTGCCCGCGAGTGACTTTGACAAGGTCGATGCCGACGACTACCTGTTCCACGAAGACAGCGAGCGCATCTTCTTTTTAATCAAGTCCAAAAAAGACGAGTACTGCTTTACCAACCTGGCCGTGATTCATGTGGACGGCGATTCGGCGGTGTCGTCCAAGCGCACCATCAAGCGCTTTGAATTTGCCACCGACATGGTTGACCACGTGACCATCGAGACGGCAGGCACGATTGACCTGGACATTGAGCTGAAATTCTCCATCGGCGGCGTGGCGTTCTCCATCGACATTCGCAAAACCTTTCTGCCCCAGCTGCGCAGCATTTACAAGGCGCTGATCGGCATCTCCCGCATACAGGGCAAGCAGGAAACCGCCCGCCGCAACGCGGAGGTCTGCCTGCATGGCGTGACCTCCATGTTCAAGCTCAACGCCGCAGAAAACGAAGAAGCCGTGATCAAGCACTACCAGTCGCTGCTGAGCAATCTGAACAACATGACCCTGAACGTCTATGCCAAACGCGACTACAGCGACGTGTTTCAAAAGTACCTGGGCGACGGGCAGCCCCAAACCAAGTAAGTCCCTTTTGTTTATTAGGACTTACGCAAACAACTCATTTCCGTCGTTCCCGCGCAGGCGGGAATCCAGGTGCCAGGACTACGCAGAAGTCAAGATTTACAAGTCGCTCAGACCGTCATTCCCGCCTGCGCGGGAATGACGGTCTGAGGCAGGCATCTCTTCATGCCAAAAGTGCGCGTACGTTTTTCAATCACCAAGGAAGTTGTCATGAACACATTGAACGGTCTTTATCAGGTTTACCGGGATTTGGCACGACGTGCCGGCATCGGTCTGCTGCTTTCAGCGGCTTTGCTGCCGCTGGGTGCGGCGGCGCAAAACACCGTGCAAGGCAGCATCACCGTCAACGGCAAGAAAACCGACTTCCTTCATGCCTATGCCTACACGCGCCCGGCAGGGGTGAAAGACATGGTCAAGACCACCTTGATCCTGACCGACAAGCCGCTGCCCGCTGCTGCGGTGACGGACAAAATGGAGCGCATGACTGCGCAGCGGCAAGACGGCATCAAACTGCTGGAGGTGGGCTTCAATGACGGCAAAGACATCGTCAGCTTCAACCCCGAAGTGGACGCACTGAAAGGCAGCCGGGTCAACTCAGCGCACAAGGCCACGCTGGATACGTTTAGTGACCAAGCCCTCAAAGGGCGCTTGTTCACCGAAAGCGAGCTTCAGATCCGAAATGCACCGGGCACTTACAGCTTTGACGTGCAATTCAACGTGGCCATGACTGCACCACGCGTGCCCGACGCAGCAGGCGCCAAAGGCTGGGAAACACCGCAGGGCAAGGCGCTTGCTCAGTACCTGCGCGCCGCGCGGGCAGGCGACAAAGCCGCGCTTAAACGGGTGATCACCGCCGACGCGGTCAAAGAGCTCGACGGCGTGCAGTCCGCCGAAATCATGAAGAGCATGAAGTCGGAGCCGGATCCGAAAACGGCGGATTTGGAAAGCCTGGTTGTGGAGGGCAACGTGAGCAAAATCAAAGTTGTCCAGCGCTTTAAAGATGGAAAAGCGACTTCCAACTACCAACTGCAACGGGTGGGCGATGCGTGGTTGGTGGCACCTTGACAGATGATTCACTACAAAAATAATAGCTGCTTGAGCAGTATTTACCTGGGCGAACGCCCTGTTTGGCCTATGTATAGACTTCAGCGCGACGGCCGACTTTGCGTCTTCCACCAGGAGGCCGAGGCGGCCCTGATGGTGCCGTAACGGGCAACTGAAATGGCAACGGTCTTTGACCCGCAGCAAGTCCCGCGCGAGATGCGTTTGAGGGTGAAGGCGGCAGCGTTTTTTGACTTTGCTCGCCTCTTCGTTTTGGGCGCACTTGCTTTTGGCATGGGCGTTTGGTTTCTCTTCGGAATGTTGTCGCTCAACACTTACCGGTCGCTTGTTTTCAATGGCCCGTTTTTAACCACGCAAGGCGAGATCATTGATGTCCAGGAAACGCCTTTTTGTGCTGGTCGCTGCTCACGCGGTGGGCATATTTTCGAGTACCGGTACCGCTACAAAGTCGACGGAAAAACGCTGAGCGGCACCGGTTACGGAGCCGAATCATCTGATTTGAAGGCGGGTACGCGACTGAAGATTGAGTACCGGGTTGAAAAGCCGGATTGGTCGAGAGTCGACGAGTGGTCAAAGCCCCGCTTGAGCATGACCGTCAAACCACATGATGGGCTTTTGGCGCCTGCGTTTTTTTCGCTGGTTGGCGCAGTTCTTCTGTTCGTTGGCCTACGAAGAGGATTCAAAAATATGGCGCTTGCCACACATGGCGTCGTCGTGTGGGGCAAGGCAGAAACATCGACCAACACCCAGGGCTTGCTGAGTCGGCTTTACCGATTCAAAACGCGAGCGGGCATCGAGGTAACAGCACGCATTGCCCAGGTGTGGCGCCAGCAAGCCCCCCGGTTGAACGACAACGAACAACTTATTTACGATCAGCGCAATCCGCAAAACGCAGTGAGTTTTCGATCTGTATCGAGGCTTGTGCAAAACGTCTGCCTGGAAACAGCGCCGTCTGGCGGCCCGGTGCAGCCGAGACCCTTGAAGGAACTTGATCCTTTCAAGACTTCTGACCCTTTGCAGGAGCTCGAACAAATTGATGCGGCACACCAGGCACTTGATCAGCGAGCCACTAAAAAGATGCCTCTCAAGTCCGTGCTGGCGAACGTCGTCATCGTCGGCTGTATGGCGGCCGTTGGTGTCTTCGAGTTCCAATGGCTTTTACGTGGCCGGCCCGATCAGGACGTGCTCTTCTTTCTTCTGTACCAGCTTATCGGGGGTGTTATTACGCTGGTGTTGGGAAGCTCACTGATCTCGCTGTTTCAGCAAGCGCCTTTGCCTGACAGCGGGTCTGCGCTGCGCGAAGCATCCACGGCAAGGATGCCTCTCGCCAAATTTGTCGGTGGTTTTGCGATGGTCGTCGGCACTGTGCTCACCATGTCTGCTTTGGCTGCCTTGTTGTATGTGGGTTATCGGGCGTTCAACGCGTGAAGAACTTCAAATGATTCACTACAAAAAAAATAGCTGCTTGAGCAGTATTTGCAAGGGCGAAAGCCCGATTTGATCTGAATTCGAGAAGCCGCGCCCGCGTTGCAAACCCCACCAGGAGAAAACCTATGAACCAGTTTCGCATCTTGCGTCTTGCCCTGTTCGCCACCGCATTTACCACCCTGGCACAAGGTGGGTGATGCGTGGTTTGTTGCCCCTTGACCGGGTGCAAACTTTTGCTCGCTACGTTTCATATTGGAGGTTGACCCATGAAGCCGCATGACAACAGCAGCCAGAAACCCACTGCCGACCCGGCAGCGTCTGCATCGCCGGGTGAAAAAGTGTTTGCGATTTTTGACTATGCGGTGAAGGTGGTGAAGGTGAGTCTTGTCGTGCTGGGCGCCAGCATCGTCGTCACGGCGCTATCGGGCGTGGACATAGCCACTGCCAACGAGCATGAGGTTTTTCAGTACCGCTTTCATGCGGCAGCTGTGCTCATCGTGGGCTACTTGCTGGTGGACTGGCTGCTGGGCCGTCGCCGTGCGCGCCGCGCAGCCGATGCCGCCAGTACCGCCAGCACCGCCGCCGCCGATCTTCAGGTTCGCCCCAAACGGGGCTTTGCCGCCGAGTTCATGGCGCTTGCGTTCGTAGCCGGTGGTGCCGCCGCGTTCTGGCACGACCACATCACCCACGACATACCCAAACTGGTGGCGGTTGTCGGGAAATTTGTCAGCGCCACCTGTGTTGACCGCGCGTACAGGCGCATCGGCGGCAGCATCAGCCCACACATGTCGATCGCTTACGAGTACCCCAGTCAATCGAGCCGCCCGCGAGATTCAGGGATGAAGTGTTTCGTGGACAACTGTGGGTTTGAAAAAGCACCCGCACCGCCGATGGACACCGAAGCCAAACAAGTCTTTTACGCATCGTTGGCGCAATGCCAGGCCGCGCTGCCAAACGTGCTCGAGTTGAAACCTCCCGCAACGGTGTGGACAGGTGACAAAGGCCCGAACGCGGCGGTGCGGGCCCGGTTCACCCCAGAGCGCGATACGCCGCCGTATTTTTTGTTGTGGCTGCCTGGCGGGGTGGCGGCGGTGGTGTTACTGGCTTGCGGTTTCTTGCGGATTCGGGATTGGCGACGGGCCGGGTAGGGCGACCTGATTTGTTTAAAGATCAGCATGGATTTCATGATCAAGGTAATCGCTGCGCTACTGCTGGCCTTTGCTGTGGGCGCTGTAGGGTGGTTGTTCAAAGATGTCCACAAGACCTGGGTTGCCTGGGTGCGGGTGCATGCGGGCAACAGGGGCGTCAAGTTTTTCCAGAACTGGGGGCCTTTGCTCGGTGTTACCGTGGGCTTGGGTGCGTTGGGTGCCTACCTCTACATTGAAAACCGACCCGATCACGAAGCCATGGCGCAGGCCCGAAGCCGTTTTGCCTCAATGTCTTTGGCTCAGGCTGTGGCGCACTGCCTTGAATTGCCCAACGAGGTGCGCTACCACGCACCGCTGGCGTTCGCGTGGCAGCCGCAAACTCTGGATTGGTATGTGCTGGAGGGGGCCGACAACGCGGCCATGCGCCACTATTCATGCGACGGTGTCAGCGTGACAACGGGCAAGCGGTATGCGCGGTTGATGCTCAAGCGGGTGGCGCTGGACGGCACGAAACTCAGCGCTGGCATGGAGCAAAACCTGTTTGAGCGCTACGCCGGGTTTTCAGACGCCAATGTGCAGGCATTGGAGGCCACTGAAGACCCGCAAACGCGCAGGCTGGTGGAGCGCCGCTGGCTGGCTTCGGGCCCAGTGCAGCTTTCGGATGCGCTGGCCAACGAGCTGCCTGTTCTGCTGGACCAGGTGCCAGCAGGTCTGGCGGTTGCGGCTTACCCGCCGCGCACGCCGCAGGTGCCCACGGATTGGCCTGAGCAGCCCGAGGCAGTGTTTGCGCTGCTGGAAAAACGTGTGCAGCCCGGCCAGCGGATCGGGCAGTTGTATTTCGAACAAAACAAGATCCAGGTCACCGTGGTGGGGCCTGTTGAGGTGGCAGCGCAGCCTCCAGCGCCCTTTGGCGTGTTGAATTTCGATGCCTACGGTGTGGCCGATCAGCCAACATGGGCACCCACCTTGCCAGGCGGCAATACCTGCCAGCAGGGGCGGACCCTGAGCGAGCTCAAAGCCTTGTTTGCCCAGTCGCCACGACCCCCAAACCCGGTGTACGCCTGGTTTGACTGCGACCCGACGAAGGCGCATGGCAATCTGGGCGAGTGGTATCTGCGCGATGCCCGCACGCGCAAAGAGCAGCTGCCGCCAGGTCGCCACTAGGGCCACGAAGTTATGCAGGAGGATCCCGAGAGTCGGTTAAGGGTGAAAAGTGACAACAGCCCTTTTAGATGCTGCTCAAGCAGCTATATTATTTATAGCGACACTGTTGCACGGATTCATACGAGCGACACAGCTGATGAGTCGTTCGGATGTGACTCGAAAGTCGCATGAAGTTAGTGAAATGCTACGAAAAATATAGCTGCTTGAGCAGTATCTACAAGGGCTAGAGTCCAGTTTGACCTTAAGGCTGCAATGAATCTGTCTGAATACCGCCTCCAGGACCTGCCAGCCGATGACTACAAAACGCAGCTCGCCCGCCAAGCGGCAGTAGCCGACGCGCTCAACACAGCAGCGCAGCGGCGAGTGAAATTTTCTTAGCCCGGGTATCCAATTTGGTTTTCATCAAAACTGATTCGCACCGGCACATGACCGCCCCAACGCGCAGGCCAAAAGCGATGGGGCCGACGTTCGGCTGAAACAAACCGAAATAAACCGCAACAGCGCTGACACCCGATGGCGCGCAGCTCTGGGCACCATGACGGCCATGTTCAACAGCTTCTGAAAGGAGCACTCTCATGAAATCATGGATCAAACGCCTCATCGGCCTGGCCGCCGTCACCGTCGTACTCGGGGGCCTGACCGCCTGCGGCTCGCGCGGATACAACGGCAACTGGAGCGATGAACGCATCACCGAGGTGCGCGGCAAGGTGGTCGAGAAAATCAGCGACAAGCTCGAGCTCAATAGCGATCAGAAAGCCAAGCTCGGTGTGCTGGGCGACGAGATGATCGCCTCGCGCAAGGCCTTTCGGGGTGACAGCACCGATCCGCGGGCCGACCTGCAGACCTTGATCGCGGGAGACAAGTTTGACCGCGCCAAGGCTCAGGCCCTTTTGGACAAGAAGACCCAGTTGGTGCAAGGCAATGGCCCCAAGATGCTGAGCGCTTTCGGCGACTTCTACGACAGCCTGACGCCCGAGCAGCAAAAGCAGGTGCGCGAGAAGATGGACAAACGCGGCCAGGGCTGGTGGGGCCGGGGCTGAACGCTGATCGATCCAACGCAAGGAGAACACCATGCTCAGCCGACTTCAAAACCGTCCAACGACCGCCGTCCTGGTGGTCATCGTGGTGGCCGCCTTGCTGTTGAACCTGGCGGCCACCGCCTGGCTCAATGCCAGCTATGCGGCCTCCCAGTTTCCGGTGCCGTATCACGTGGCACAGCTGTCTTTTGATGCGCAGCAGATCAAGGGCTGGTACGCCTTCATGATGGAGCGGGACACGCTGCGTCTGTATTGGCAGACCCAGTTCATTGACTTCGCGTTCATCGCCACGGTGTTGGTCCTGCACGTCGCGGCGCTGCTGCTCGTGTCTCGCCTTTTCGTGCCCGCAACGCGTGGCAGACGGTGGATGGTGATGGCCGCTGCGCTGTCGGCCATCGCGCCGCTGGCCGATGCCGCGGAGAACATGGTGTCGTTCGCCATGTTGTCAGACCCCCTCGGTTTTCCGGGCGGACTGGCGCAGATCTATTCAAGCTTGGCGGCACTCAAATTCGGGTTCTTCATGTTCGCCTATGTGGCCTTGCCGGTCGGAATTGTTACGGGTCTGTGGGATCGTTTGACGCGCCGACGGCAGACGCTTTCCCGGCCGACCCAAGCGCTGGGGTGAGCCAACCAGCTGCCAGAATCGCGTCATGGCCCGCATCCTCCTGATCGACGACGACGACAAGCTCGGCCCGCCGCTGGCCACCTATTTCCAGCGCTTCGAGCTGCAACTGGTTCACGCCACGCGGCCCAGCGCCGGACTCATCCAGTTGCGTGGCGGTGGCTTCGACGCGGCCATTCTGGATGTCATGCTGCCCGAGATGGACGGCTTTGAGCTGTGTCGAACGATTCGCAAGGACAGCGACATTCCCGTCATCATGCTGACCGCGCGCGGCGAGGTGATGGATCGCATCGTCGGGCTGGAGTTGGGCGCTGACGACTACCTGCCGAAACCCTTTGAGCCGCGCGAGCTGGTGGCGCGGCTGCAAACCGTTTTGCGCCGCCGCCGCGCCAGCTTGGCCTTGCCGGGTGACGTGACGCAGGTGGGGCAGGCGGAGCAGAGTGCATTGCGGTTTGAGGGGCTCACCATCGACACCGCACGGCGCAGCGTGGTGCGCGGTGTCGAAACAGTCGAGCTCACCGGCACCGAGTTTGAGCTGCTACTCCTGCTGGCGCGCGAGCCTGGCAAGGTGTTCAGCCGCGACGATATCCTCAACCAGTTGCGCGGCCACGAGGCCGATCTCTACACCCGCGCCGTGGACATTGTGGTCAGTCGTCTGCGTAAAAAACTCGAGCCGCTGGACGCGGTCAAGACCCTGCGCAACGCCGGGTATTCGCTGGCCCTGCCCCGCGTTGCCCCATGAACGTCGACCCCGACCCCGACCCCGACGACGCCAGGTCGTCATGGCGCGGCGCCAAGCGCCGCGTAGGCCACTCCATCAAGCTGCGCATGGTGTTGGTCTTCCTGTTGCTCGCCGCCGCCATGACCTTTGTGGTCGTGACCGGCGCGCAAAAAGCATTTTCCATGGGCTGGCGCGACGCCGCGCGTCCCTTGGTGATGGACTATGTGGATCGCCTGATCGCCGACATCACCGCCGGTGGACCGCCGAGCACCGAACGCGCCCAAGCCATCACGCAGCGGCTGCCGCTGACCGTGCGCATCGAAGGCCCGCTGGTGCGCTGGGCCTCGCACCCCGACCATTCCTCCTCAGACGCTTCGCAAGAGCCGCGCTGGAACCGGCAAGACGAGAACAAAGACTGGAGCCGCGTCTTCAAGCGCCAGTCCGCGGACGGACACAGCATCGAGTTTGGTATCAACGAAGAGGTGTTTGAACGCCGCCCGCGCCTGATCGGCTTTGCGCTCTCGGCCTTGTTGCTCCTCACACTGCTGGCTTGGCTCTATGTTCGCCGTCTGCTCAAGCCGCTGGACGCGATTGGCGCGGGGGCACGCCGCTTCGGCGCGGGTGACTTCAGCCAGTCCATCCCCGAGCGCAGCACGCACCGTCTCGACGAGTTGGGCGAACTCGCCCGCACCATCAACACCATGGGGCGCGACATCCACCAGATGCTGGAAGCCAAACGCGCGCTGTTGCTGGCCATCAGCCACGAGCTGCGTAGCCCGTTGACCCGCGCCCGGCTCAACACCGAGTTGCTGCCCGAAACCGCTGAAGTCAACCCGCAACGCGAGGCCCTGATGCGCGACCTGCAAGAGATGGCCAGCCTGATCACCGACTTGCTGGAAAGCGAACGCTTATCGGCGAAACACGTCGCCTTGCAGCGTGAGCCGCTTGCGCTGGCGGCGCTGGTGGCGCTGGCTGAGGAGGTGGTGGCCGAGGTGTTGGCGCGCCAGCCTGCGCGCAGCGGCGCAAGGCCCGAGATTCGCGTGCACGCCGACCCTGCACTGCCCGCGCTGGCGCTAGATCCGACCCGCATCCGCCTGCTGCTACGCAACCTGCTTGACAACGCGCTGCGCCACAGCGCGGACGCGCACCTGCCGCCCGAGCTTCACTTGCTCGCTGCGGGCAAGGGCATCCAGATCAAGGTGCGCGACTATGGTCCCGGTGTGCTCGAGAGCCAGATTGCATATCTCGCCGAACCGTTCTTCCGCCCCGACACCGCGCGCACCCGCGCCCAGGGCGGTGTGGGGCTCGGGCTGTACCTGTGCAAGCTGGTGGCGCAGGCGCACGGCGGCAGCTTTGAGGTAAGCAATGCGCAGCCCGGGCTGGCGGTTACGGTGAATCTGCCAGACTGAAAGTCGCTTTGTTTGATCCCAGAATTTCCATTAGGGTTTGGATAGACAACGGATGCAGTTGCGAGTCAGTTTTGACCCGACTGAGGAGCCTTGTGGCCTGTGCCATAGGTGACGAAGAGGGGCGAAAGTGGCCGCAAATGCGCCGTTGGAATCCAAACAGCACCGCAGGTGCGCCTAATGGAAAATCTGGGTTGAAGCTTGTCAGCCCGCTTGGCAAGTCGCAATGCCTGGGTTTTGTGTCACACCGTCGTTGCCTGTCGCACCGCATGCTCCCAGCGCTGCATCAGCTCCTCAGCGCGCTCGGGGGCCAGTGTGGGCAGGAAGCGCCGTTCGCTGCGCCACAGTTTGGCCAGCTCATCGGTGTTTTGGTAGACGCCCACCGCCAGCCCAGCCAGATATGCCGCACCTAAAGCCGTGGTTTCGGTCACCGCCGGTCGTACAACAGGAATGCCCAACAAATCAGCCTGGAACTGCATCAGCAAGTCGTTGACGCAGGCACCGCCATCTACCCGCAACTCGGCAACAGGCGCGTTGCCGCCGGCTACCGCATCGCGGCTCATGGCTTGTAACAAGGCGGCACTTTGGTAGGCGATGGACTCCAGAGCCGCGCGGGCGATGTGGGCCAGGGTGCTGCCACGGGTCAATCCCGTGATGGTGCCGCGCGCGTCGGGCTTCCAGTAGGGCGCGCCCAGGCCAGTAAACGCGGGCACCATCATCACGCCGCCTGCATCGGGCACGCTTTGGGCCAGGGCTTGCACCTGGTCGCTGCCTTGTATGGCGTGCAGGCCGTCGCGCAACCACTGCACGACCGCCCCACCGACGAAGACGCTGCCTTCAGTGGCGAATTCGGTTTGGGTGGTGGCTTGCGCAGCGCTGGTGGTGAGCAATCCGTTGGTGGAGGTTTGGAACTGGTTGCCGGTGTGCATCAGCATGAAGCAGCCGGTGCCGTAGGTGTTCTTGGCCATGCCAGCCTTGAAACAGGCTTGGCCGAACAGGGCGCTTTGCTGGTCGCCGGCCACGCCGCCGATGGGAATGGCCGCGCCCAGCCAGTCGGCACTCACCTCGCCGAAATGCGAACTGGACGGCAGCACGCGCGGCATCAGGTCGTGCGGAATGTCCAGCAACGACAGCAGCTCGGCGTCCCACTGGTTGGTGTGCACATTGAACAGCATGGTGCGCGAGGCGTTGCTCACATCGGTGGCGTGGACCTTGCCGTTTGTCAGTTGCCACATCAGCCATGTGTCGACGGTGCCAAAGGCGAGTTCTCCTGCCTGTGCCAGTTTGCGCGCGCCCGGCGTGTGGTCCAGTATCCATTTGAGTTTGGTACCGGAGAAATAGGCGTCGACCAGCAGCCCTGTTTTGGTTTGAATCATGGGCGCGTGACCACCGGCGCGCAGTTGGGCGCAGGTGTCTTCGGCGCGGCGGTCCTGCCAGACGATGGCGTGGTGGATGGGTTGGCCGGTGGAGCGATGCCACACGACAGTGGTTTCGCGCTGGTTCGTGATGCCGATGGCGCTAACGTCCTCGGCCTTCAGCTTGGCTTTGACCAACACCGCACGCGCCGTGGCCAGTTGCCCCCGCCAGATTTCCATGGGGTCGTGCTCCACCCAGCCAGGCTTGGGGTAGATCTGCGGCATCTCCTGTGATGCCTGGGCCACCACCTGGCCCAGGCGATCAAACACGATGCTGCGGGAACTGGAGGTGCCTTGGTCGAGGGCGAGGAGGTAGGTCATGGATTAACTTTCAGCCACATCACATTGCACCTGCGCCTGCGCCAGCAGCTCGGGAAACGGCTCGGGTGGCGGTTCGTCGGTGAAGAGGCGCTGGACATGGGATAACTGGGCCAGCTCCACCATGGCGGGCCGGTTGAACTTGCTGTGGTCGGCGGCCAGCCACACCTGGCGGGCCTGCGCGATGATGGTTTGCGACACGGTGACCTCGCGGTAGTCAAAGTCGCGCAGGCTGCCGTCGGACTCGATGCCCGAGATGCCAATGACGGCAATGTCCACCCGAAACTGCTTGATGAAGGCCACCGCCGCTTCGCCCACGATGCCGCGGTCGCGGGCGCGCACCACCCCGCCGGTCACGATCACTTCGCAGTCGGTGTTGGCCGACAAAATGGCGGCCACGTTCAGGTTGTTGGTGATCACACGCAGGCCTTTGTGGTGCAGCAGGGCGCGGGCCACGGCTTCGGTGGTGGTGCCAATGTTCAAGATCAGCGAGCAGCCATTGGGCACGCTGGCAGCGACGGCCAGCGCAATGCGTGTTTTGCCTGCGGCGTTCAGGTTCTCGCGCTGCCGGTGGGCAATGTTCTCGATGGTGGAGCCGGGCACGCTCACGCCGCCATGAAAACGCGTGAGCAGGTTGGCCTCGGCCAGACGCTGCACGTCGCGTCGCACGGTCTGCAGGCTCACCTGCAGCTTGTCGGCCAACTGCTCGACCGACGCGGTGCCATCGGCGCGAACGACATCAAGCAGACGGATTTGTCGGGGGTTGGCGTTCATGAACTCACTCTATATCGAAACAAAACGAAAGCGATAAAGGGAAAACCATGACGAATAATGCACAAAATGGAACAACAATCGCGCCCTAACTTACCAAAACGAAACTTTTCTACCCATGTTGCGGCACGTGAAAAATCAGGGCGTTTATGCAGTTGTCGCTTGAGAACATCACCAAAAAAGTCGGCCCAGCCCAGTGGCTGTACCCGCTGAACTTGAAGCCGCCGAGTGGCCAGGTCACGGTGCTCCTGGGCGCTACACAAGCGGGCAAGACGAGTCTGATGCGCGTCATGGCCGGGCTGGATGTGCCCAGTTCGGGCCGGGTGACGGTGGATGGCGCAGATGTCACTGGCCAACCGGTTCGTGACCGCAATGTGGCCATGGTCTACCAACAGTTCATCAACTATCCCTCGCTTTCCGTGGCCGACAACATCGCCTCGCCGCTCAAACTGCGTGGCGAGAAAAACATTGACCAACGTGTGCGCGACATTGCGCAGCGGCTGCACATTGAGATGTTCCTGGCGCGTTTGCCCGCCGAGCTGTCGGGCGGCCAGCAACAGCGCGTGGCCCTGGCGCGCGCCCTGGCCAAAGGCGCGCCGCTGATGCTGCTGGACGAGCCGCTGGTGAACCTTGACTACAAGCTGCGCGAGGAGCTGCGCGAAGAACTCACGCAGTTGTTTGCGGCGGGCGATTCCACCGTGATTTACGCCACCACAGAGCCGGGTGAGGCGCTGCTGCTGGGTGGCTACACGGCGGTGATGGATGCGGGCGAATTGCTGCAGTTTGGGCCGACCGCCGAGGTATTTCACCGCCCCCAGTCGCTGCGGGTAGCCCGGGCTTTCAGCGACCCCCCTATGAATTTGATAGCTGCTCGAGCAGTATCTACAAGGGCTAAACTTGATTTAGGGCCTGAATTGGCCTTGAATTTGCCTGCCACAGCATCGGATCAAATCACCGTGGGGGTGCGGGCCAGTGCGCTGCGCGCCCAGCCGCGCCCAGGCGACGTGTCGCTGGCCGGGGTGGTGGAGCTGGCTGAGATTTCGGGGTCTGACACCTTCATTCACGCCGCCACGCCCGTCGGCGAGCTGGTGGCCCAGCTGACAGGCGTGCATTACTTTGAATTGGGAAGCGCCATCACCCTGCACCTGCACCCATCGCAGGTCTATGTATTTGATGCAAGCGGCGCGTTGCTGCTGGCACCCGCCGGAAAGGGGGGTTGACATGGCCAGCATCACCCTTGACTTGGCGCATGCCTACAAACCCAACCCGCAGCGCGACGAAGACTATGCGCTGCTGCCGCTCAAAATGACCTTTGAAGACGGCGGCGCGTATGCCTTGCTCGGGCCGTCGGGCTGCGGCAAAACCACCATGCTGAACATCATGTCGGGCCTGGTGGCGCCGTCGCAGGGCACGGTGCAGTTCAACGGCAAGGACGTGACCCATCAGAGCCCGCAAGAGCGCAACATTGCCCAGGTGTTCCAGTTCCCGGTGATCTACGACACCATGACCGTGTTTGACAACCTGGCCTTTCCCCTGCGCAACCGCAAGGTGCCGCAAGACCAGATCAAGCAACGCGTAGGCCAGATTGCAGAGATGCTGGAACTGTCTGGCCAGCTGGGCCAGCGCGCCGCCGGACTGGCTGCAGACGCCAAGCAGAAAATTTCGCTGGGCCGGGGCCTGGTGCGCTCGGACGTGTCGGCCGTCCTGTTTGACGAGCCGCTGACCGTGATTGACCCGCACCTGAAGTGGCAATTGCGCCGCAAGCTCAAGCAGATTCACCACGAGCTGAAACTCACCCTGATCTACGTCACGCACGACCAGGTGGAGGCACTCACGTTTGCGCAGCAGGTGGTGGTGATGACCCGTGGCCGCGCCGTGCAGGTCGGCGGGGCGGATGCGCTGTTTGAGCGGCCCGCGCATACGTTTGTGGGCCACTTCATTGGTTCGCCGGGGATGAACTTTTTGCCCGTCCAGGTCAACTCGGGCGTGCTGGCGATGGCTGGCGTCCCCTTGCAAACCACCCGCAGCTTGCCCGACGGCGACTTCAAGTTGGGTGTGCGGCCCGAATACGTCAGCCTGGCCAATGCCAACGAGGCTGGCGCCTTGCCGGTGACGGTGGTGCGTGTGCAAGACGTGGGAACCCATTTGATGCTGACAGCAACCCTTGAAGGCCACGCCATCAAGGCGCGGCTCAGCCCCGAAACGGCGGTTCCCGCCGTCGGCGAGAGCGCCTGGTTGCAGGTGCTGGGCGCGCACACCTGCTTTTATAAAGATGAGGTTCTGGTTCCATGAGCACCACCACCAAACCGGTCAACCAGAAAGCCTGGTTTTTAATCCTGCCCGTGCTCATTTGCGTGGCGTTCTCTGCCATCTTGCCGCTGATGACGGTGGTGAACTACTCGGTGCAAGACATCATTTCGCCCGAGCGCCGCGTGTTTGTGGGCACCGAGTGGTTCACCTCGGTGATGCGTGACCCCGATCTGCACGCCGCCTTGGGCCGTCAACTCACCTTCTCGCTGGCGGTGCTGGCGGTGGAAATTCCGCTGGGCATTTTGCTGGCGCTGTCCATGCCTGCGCAGGGCTGGAAGTCGTCTGCGGTGCTGGTGGTGGTGTCGCTGTCGCTGCTGATTCCGTGGAACGTGGTGGGCACCATCTGGCAGATTTATGGCCGGGCTGACATTGGTCTGGCGGGCAATTTGCTGCAACAAATGGGCATTGACTACAGCTACACCGGCAACGCCACCCATGCCTGGCTCACCGTGCTGGTGATGGACGTGTGGCACTGGACGCCGTTGGTGGCCCTGCTGTGCTTTGCGGGGCTGCGCTCCATCCCCGACGCTTACTACCAGGCCGCACGCATTGACGGGGCCAGCAAATTCGCGGTGTTTCGCTACATCCAGCTGCCCAAGATGCGCGGCGTGCTGATGATTGCGGTGCTGCTGCGCTTCATGGACAGCTTCATGATTTACACCGAGCCCTTTGTGCTGACGGGCGGCGGGCCGGGCAATGCCACCACCTTCTTGAGCCAGTTTCTGACGCAAAAAGCGGTAGGTCAGTTCGACCTGGGGCCTGCGGCGGCGTTCTCGTTGATCTACTTTTTGATCATCTTGCTGCTGTGCTTCATCTTGTACAACTGGATGCAGCGGGTGGGTACCAGCAGCCAGGAACCCGGTTCAGGGAGCCAGTCATGACTGAAAAACGATTCCAGAAGCGCACGCTGTTTCTCATCGCCTACCTGGTGTTTGCCGTGTTGCCCATCTACTGGATGGTCAACATGAGCTTCAAGACGAACGAAGAGATCCTGTCCAGCTTTTCGTACTTTCCCAAAGCATTCACCTGGGACAACTACATCAAGATTTTTACCGACCCTTCCTGGTACTCGGGCTACATCAATTCGCTGATTTATGTGGCAATCAACACCGTGATTTCCATCAGCGTGGCACTGCCCGCCGCCTATGCGTTTTCGCGCTACAGCTTTCTGGGCGACAAACATGTGTTTTTCTGGCTGCTGACCAACCGCATGACCCCTCCAGCCGTGTTTTTGCTGCCGTTTTTCCAGCTGTACACCACGGTGGGTTTGATGGACACGCACATTGCCGTGGCGCTGGCGCACCTGCTGTTTAACGTGCCGCTGGCCGTGTGGATTCTGGAAGGTTTCATGAGCGGCATTCCGCGTGAGATTGACGAAACGGCGTACATCGACGGTTATTCGTTCCCACGCTTTTTCGCCACAATTTTTCTTCCACTCATCAAAGCCGGTGTGGGCGTGGCGGCGTTTTTCTGCTTCATGTTCAGTTGGGTGGAGCTGCTGCTGGCACGCACGCTCACCAGCGTGAATGCCAAACCGATTGTGGCCACGATGACGCGCACGGTTTCCGCCTCGGGCATGGACTGGGCGACCCTCGCAGCAGCGGGGGTGTTGACCATCGTGCCGGGTGCCATCGTGATCTGGTTTGTGCGCAACTACATCGCAAAAGGTTTTGCGATGGGGAGGGTCTGAAATGTTTGAGTGGATGGCCTGGACGCTGCCGGTGGCGGTATTTTTTACCTGCATTGTTTTGATGCTCGTAGGCATGACGGTGTGGGAAATCAAATCACCCACCGTAATGCGCAAGGGCTTTTTGCCCATCACCACAACTCGCGGTGACCGCTTGTTCATCGGGTTGCTGAGCGCGGCGTATCTGAACTTGATGTTCGTCGGCATCAGTGGCTGGCTGGCGGCGCAGTTGGGGCTGGAGGGCGATTTGTCCATCTGGTGGAGCTTTGTGGCTTCGATGGGGCTGCTGGCTTTTGTGATGCGCAAGGGATAGTTTTCAAGTGGTTCGGCTCGTCACTTCCCCGAAAGCCGAACGATTTTTTCTTGTGGGAAGTTTGTTTGTTAACTGTTGAGTCAACTGAAGGAGACAAATCATGAAGTTACGTTATTCAGCGCTGGCCCTGGCAGCGTCCATGCTGGTCTGGCAAAGCGCCGGGGCGGGCGAAGCCGAGGCGAAAAAGTGGGTGGACAGCGAGTTCCAGCCGTCGACCTTGTCCAAAGACAAGCAGATGGCCGAGATGAAGTGGTTCATCGAAGCCGCCAAAAAGCTGCAAGCCAAGGGCGTGAAAGAAATTTCAGTGGTCTCTGAGACCATCACCACCCATGAGTACGAGTCCAAAACCCTGGCCAAGGCGTTTACAGAAATCACCGGCATCAAGGTCAAGCACGACCTGATTCAAGAGGGCGATGTGGTGGAAAAACTGCAAACCTCGATGCAGTCTGGCAAGAGCATTTACGACGGCTGGATCAGCGACTCGGACCTGATTGGCACGCACTACCGCTACGGCAAGATTTTGAACCTGACCGACTACATGAGCGGCAAGGGCAAAGAGTGGACCAACCCCGATCTGGACATCAAAGACTTCATCGGCACCAGCTTCACCACCGGACCCGACGGCAAGCTATACCAACTGCCAGACCAGCAATTTGCCAACCTGTACTGGTTCCGCGCCGATCTGTTTGCCCGCAAAGACCTGCAAGACAAATTCAAGGCCAAATTTGGCTACGACCTGGGCGTGCCGCTGAACTGGAGCGCCTACGAAGACATTGCCGACTTCTTTACCAATGACGTGAAGAACATCGACGGCAAGCCGATTTATGGCCACATGGACTACGGCAAAAAAGACCCATCGCTGGGCTGGCGCTTTACGGACGCCTGGCTGTCCATGGCGGGCACGGCCGACATTGGCATTCCCAATGGCAAACCGGTTGACGAATGGGGCATTCGCGCGTCAGCAGATGGCTGCACGCCGCAGGGCGCGTCGGTTTCGCGTGGTGGTGCGACCAACTCGCCAGCCGCCGTGTACGCGCTGACCAAGTATGTGGACTGGATGAAGAAATACTCGCCCAAAGAAGCCATCGGCATGACCTTTGGCGAAGCAGGCCCCGTGCCCGCGCAAGGCCAGATTGCCCAGCAAATCTTCTGGTACACGGCCTTCACCGCCGACATGACCAAGCCCGGCTTGCCGGTGGTCAACGCCGACGGCACGCCCAAGTGGCGCATGGCCCCTGGCCCCAACGGACCGTACTGGAAACAAGGCATGCAAAACGGCTACCAGGACGTGGGCAGCTGGACCTTCTTCAAAGACCACGACCCCAACAAAGTGGCGGCCGCCTGGTTGTATGCACAGTTCGTGACCGCCAAAACCACCAGCCTGAAGAAAACCATCGTGGGCCTGACGCCGATTCGTGAAAGCGACATTCGCTCGCAAGCCATGACCGACATGGCCACCAAGCTGGGCGGCCTGGTTGAGTTCTACCGCAGCCCCGCCCGCGTGGCCTGGACGCCCACTGGCACCAACGTGCCCGACTACCCCAAGCTGGCCCAGCTGTGGTGGAAAAACGTAGCCCAAGCCGTCACAGGTGAGAAGACGCCCCAGGTTGCAATGGACACCTTGGCTGAGGAAATGGACCAGGTGATGGCCCGCCTGGAGCGCGCAGGCATGGCCAAGTGCGCACCGAAACTCAACCCCAAAGGCGACCCCGCCAAATACCTGAGCGACAAAGCTGCACCCTGGGCCAAGCTGGCCAACGAAAAGCCACAGGGCGCAACGATTAACTACGATAAGTTGTTGCAAGCCTGGAAGGACGGCAAGGTTCGCTAACGGGAGGGTGAAGTAAGTGCTCAACTGAGCCGTTTTGTCCCTGACCACCCGTGCCTGGTCGTGCCTGGCGCCGGTGGTCAGCCGCAAGATACCCGTTCAATTACTATGATATTGATAGCTGCTTGAGCAGTATTCACTAGGGCTAGAGGCATATTTCTTATAAATCTCCCGTTGACACCCACATGACAGCCGCCCTACCCACATCGCGCCCCGACCTGATGGCCCGCCTGGCCCAACCGCATCGGTACGACCTGGCCATTGTGGGCGGCGGTGCGACGGGTTTGGGTGTGGCACTGGACGCCGCGTCCCGTGGGCTCAGCGTGGTGCTGGTGGAATCGCACGACTTTGCCGGCGGCACCTCGTCGCGTGCCACCAAGCTGGTGCACGGCGGCGTGCGTTACCTGGCCCAGGGCAATATTTCCCTGGTGCGTGAGGCCCTGCACGAGCGCACCACGCTACTTCACAACGCGCCCCATCTGGCCCAACCCCTGCCGTTTGTGATGCCTTGCTACAAGATTTGGGAGGCTCCGTTTTATGGCGTGGGCCTGAAAATGTATGACGCGCTGGCCGGTCGTGCGGGCTTGGGCGCCACCGAATTTCTCAACCGCGACGAAACCCTGTCGTTGTTGCCCACGGCGCGTGCCGAGGGTTTGAAAGGCGGTGTGAAGTATTGGGATGGCCAGTTCGACGATGCCCGTTTGGCTCTGGCGATCGCCCGAACCGCTGCGCAGCACGGCGCACTGTTGGTGAATTACTGCGCGGCGGTTGGTTTGATTCACGACGCCGGCAAGGTCACCGGCCTGCTGTGCCGTGACCAGGAAAGCGGGCAAACGCGGCGTCTTTCCGCGGCGTGTGTAGTGAATGCCACCGGCGTATGGGTCGACAGTTTGCGCGCGCAAGATGCGCAGGCGCTAGGCCGTCCTAACGCCGCCATGGTGGCCCCCAGCCAGGGCGTGCACATCGTGGTGGATCGAGACTTTCTTCCCACCGATCACGCCCTGCTGGTGCCCAAAACAGCCGATGGACGCGTGCTGTTTGCCGTGCCCTGGCTGGGCAAACTTATTTTGGGTACGACAGATACCCCGCGCGAAGACTTGGCCCGCGAACCCACGCCGTTTGCCCACGAAATGGCATTCATCCTGGGCGAAGCCGCCCGCTACCTGTGCCGCGCGCCCACCACGCAAGACATTCGTAGCGTCTGGGTGGGTCTGCGGCCCCTGGTCAAACCTCAAGGCGACGACGGCGACGCCACGCAAAGCATCAGTCGCGAGCACACTGTACGCGTCAGCAAAAGCGGCCTGGTGACGGTCACCGGTGGCAAATGGACCACGTACCGTGCAATGGCCGAAGATGTTTTGCAGCGTTGCACCGACAACGCACTGCTGCCGCGCCTGGCTGCATCGAAAACAGCCAATCTGCCGCTGGTCGGCGCGCCCAGTCACACCACGACGGTCGCCCCTGGTCACCGCATCAGCGATGCGCCGGGCCTGCATCTATATGGAACCGAGTACGACCTCGTCACGCGGCAGCCCGGTGCCAGTCACGCGCTGGTGTCGGGGCTGACCGAAGGCATGGTGCGTTTCGCTGCACGCCACGAATACGCACGCACGGTGGAAGACATGCTGGCCCGGCGCTCCCGCCTGCTGTTTCTGAATGCGTCGGCTGCGGAAGACCTCGCCGACGAGGTCGGCGCTTTGCTGACCGAGGAGACGGGCTGTGACCCGCAAATCAGCGTATTCAAGGCCCTGGCACGCACCTACAGCAACACCGACTCAGGGACTTAAAAAAAACTGAGTGAAGGTGTTGACAGGGCCACTGAAATCAGTAGACAATCGCAGGCTGCGCAAAAAACGGTGCAACACTATTTTTATCTAGCCCAATGAAAGTGGCGTGATCTGTTTTCAGGTCGCACTACAGCCGACGGGCCCAAGACTGATCCTTTGAGGCCTGCAATTGATTTGCAGGCGTTAAAGGATGCAAGTTGGGAACAACGAAAAATGATCCAAACAGAATCTCGGCTCGAAGTGGCTGACAACACCGGTGCGAAATCGGTTTTGTGTATCAAGGTGCTTGGCGGCTCCAAGCGTCGCTACGCCAGCGTCGGCGACGTTATCAAGGTCAGCATCAAAGAAGCTGCCCCACGCGGACGCGTTAAAAAAGGCGAGGTTTACAGCGCCGTCGTCGTGCGAACTGCCAAAGGTATTCGTCGCGCAGACGGCTCACTGGTGAAATTCGACGGCAACGCAGCGGTCTTGTTGAATAACAAGTTAGAGCCTATTGGCACCCGCATCTTTGGCCCAGTTACCCGCGAACTGCGTACCGAGAAATTCATGAAAATCGTGTCGTTGGCACCGGAAGTTTTGTAAGGAAGCGCCATGAACAAAATTCGCAAAGGTGATGACGTCGTCGTGATCACAGGTCGTGACAAAGGCAAGCGTGGCAAAGTATCCTTGCGCAAGGATGATTCATACGTTTTGATTGATGGAATCAACCTGGTCAAAAAACACACCAAGCCTAATCCTTTGAAGGGTTCGACTGGTGGAATCATCGAAAAATCGATGCCAATCCACCAGTCAAACATTGCTATTTTCAATGCGGCAACTGGCAAAGCAGATCGCGTAGGCATCAAATCGCTGGCAGACGGAAAACGCGTTCGCGTTTACAAGTCCAGCGGTGACGAAATCAAATTGGCTTGAGGTTGAACATCATGGCAAGACTACAGCAACATTACCGCGAAAAAATTGCGCCTGAATTGATGGCTAAATTTGGATATACATCGCCAATGCAGGTTCCCCGTTTGACGAAGATCACGCTGAACATGGGTGTTAGCGAGGCGGTTGCAGACAAGAAGGTTATGGACAACGCGGTTGGAGACATGACCAAGATCGCAGGTCAAAAGCCAGTGGTGACGAAGGCCAAAAAGCCTATTGCAGGATTCAAGATTCGTGAAGGTCAGGCCATTGGCTGCATGGTGACACTTCGTGGTATCAAGATGTATGAATTTTTGGACCGATTTGTGACAGTGGCCCTGCCCCGTGTTCGCGATTTCCGCGGTATCTCGGGACGTGCGTTCGACGGACGCGGCAACTACAACATCGGTGTGAAAGAGCAGATCATTTTTCCTGAAATTGAGTATGACAAGGTAGATGCTTTGCGTGGTCTCAATATCAGTATTACCACCACGGCAAAGACGGATGAAGAGTGCAAGGCGCTTTTGTCTGGTTTCCGTTTCCCGTTCAAGAACTAAGGCGTAGCATGGCTAAAGTAGCTTTGATTCAGCGTGAGCTGAAGCGTGACCGGTTGGTAGCTAAGTATGCAAAAAAGCACGCTGAGCTGAAGGCGTTGGCAGGCAATGCCAAGAAAACTGACGAGGAGCGTTCGGTTGCACGCTTGGCGCTGCAAAAGCTGCCGCGAAATGCAAATCCAACGCGACAGCGAAATCGATGTGAAATTACGGGCCGTCCACGCGGCACATTTCGCCAGTTCGGTTTAGGTCGGGCAAAAATTCGCGAGATGGCGTTTGCCGGTGATATTCCCGGCATCACTAAAGCTAGCTGGTAGGCCGAGCAGGAGTTATAACTATGAGTATGAGTGATCCCATTGCCGATTTGCTGACGCGTATCCGAAACGCTCAGATGGTCTTTAAAGTGACTGTTTCAGTTCCCGCTTCAAAAGTGAAGGCCGCGATCGTACAAGTGTTGAAAGATGAGGGCTACATTGATGGCTTTCAAATCAAAACTGAAGACGGTAAGTCACATCTGGAAATCGCGCTCAAATATTACGCAGGAAAACCGGTGATCGAGCGTATCGAGCGCGTCAGCCGCCCTGGGCTGCGTGTATACAAGGGCTGCGGTGCCATCCCGCACGTTCAAAACGGGCTGGGTGTGGCTATTGTTACAACCCCAAGGGGTGTGATGACCGACCGTAAAGCGCGGGCCACCGGTGTCGGTGGCGAAGTGCTCTGTTACGTCGCCTAAACGGAGAGATTGATATGTCACGAGTTGGAAAAATGCCGGTCATGGTGCCCTCAGGTGTAGAGGTCTCCATACAGCCAGATCGCATCAGTATCAAAGGTACCGGTGGCGATCTGTCTTTGTCGCAAAATAGCTTGGTCCGAATCGCCAATAAAGAGGGAAAGCTCAGTTTCGAGCCCGCTAATGACTCTCGCGAGGCAAATGCAATGAGCGGAACCATGCGCCAGTTGGTTAATAACATGGTAGTGGGCGTGACAAAAGGCTTCGAAAAGAAGTTGAACCTGGTTGGTGTTGGTTATAAAGCTCAGGCCCAAGGCGCTAAGCTGAATTTGTCGGTCGGGTACTCACATCCGGTCAACAAAGAAATGCCTGCTGGTATTTCAGTTGCAACGCCTACCCCAACCGAAATTATCATCAAAGGGGCAGATCGTCAGCGCGTGGGACAAATAGCCGCCGAGATCAGGGCCATCCGACCACCAGAGCCGTACAAGGGCAAGGGTGTTCGATACTCTGACGAGAAGATTACGATTAAAGAGACCAAGAAGAAATAAGGAGCCGCAAAATGCTAACCAAAAAAGAACAGCGGCTTCGTCGGTCGCGCCAAACGCGCATTCGTATTGCAAACCAGGGCGTGGCGCGACTTACCGTGAATCGCACCAATACGCACATTTACGCCACCGTGATATCCGGCGACGGATCATCTGTCTTGGCGACTGCTTCGACAAGCCAGGCAGATGTTAGAAAAAGCTTGGGTGGTTCGGGGGGTAGCAATACTGCCGCCGCGCAGATTATTGGTAAATTGATCGCTGAGAAAGCTAAAGCGGCTGGCGTCGACAAAGTAGCGTTTGATCGCTCAGGATTCGCCTACCACGGTCGGGTTAAGGCTTTAGCCGATGCCGCTCGTGAAGCAGGTTTGCAGTTCTAACCGATACGGAAGTAATCATGGCAAAAGTACAGGCAAAAACACAAAGCGACGGTCCAGAAGACGGTTTGCGGGAGAAGATGATTGCGGTGAACCGTGTAACCAAAGTGGTTAAAGGCGGTCGCATTCTGGGCTTCGCCGCGTTGACCGTGGTGGGCGACGGAGACGGCCGAGTGGGCATGGGCAAAGGGAAATCTAAAGAAGTTCCCGCTGCAGTTCAAAAGGCAATGGAAGAAGCACGTCGGAACATGACAAAGGTTTCGCTTAAAAATGGCTCTATTCACCATAACGTCAAAGGCCACCATGGCGCAGCTAATGTCATGATGGCACCAGCCCCTAAAGGTACAGGAATCATTGCCGGCGGCCCGATGAGAGCGGTGTTTGAAGTAATGGGTATTACTGACATCGTTGCCAAGAGTCATGGCTCGACTAATCCATACAACATGGTTCGTGCAACGCTTGATGCATTGAAGCACTCTACAACACCATCCGATGTGGCTGCGAAGCGCGGCAAATCGGTTGAAGAAATATTTGCTTGACTGGAATTATGAATATGAGCGATATCCAGACAGTCAAAATCCAACTAGTGCGCAGTCCGATTGGTACCAAGGTTTCGCACCGGGCAACGGTTCGAGGGCTCGGTTTGCGTAAGCTAAACAGCACCAGCGAGCTGCAGGACACGCCTGCCGTGCGCGGAATGATCAACAAAATCAGCTACCTGATCAAGGTTTTGTAAGGGTAATCTCATGGAATTGAATGGCATCAAGCCCGCAGCGGGCTCTAAGCACTCAAAGCGTCGCGTTGGACGTGGCATCGGTTCGGGGCTCGGAAAAACAGCCGGGCGAGGTCATAAGGGACAAAAATCACGCGCAGGTGGTTATCACAAGGTGGGTTTCGAGGGCGGTCAAATGCCTTTGCAGCGCAGATTGCCGAAGCGCGGATTTAAATCTCAAAATTTGAAATTTAATGCGGAAGTTACCTTGACCGCACTGGAAAAGCTAGCTTTCGTCGACATTGACTTGATTTCTCTCAAGCGCGCTGGTCTGGTTAGTCAACTGATCAGAAATGTAAAAGTCATTGGTACCGGGACGATAAGCAAAGCATTAAAAATCAATGGAGTTGCGGTAACGGCCTCTGCAAAAACATCGATTGAGTCTGTCGGCGGAATAATTGCCTAGTTTAAACATACATACCGAGTAGTCAAGTGGCAAATCAATCGGCACAAATTGCTAAAACCGGAAAATTCGGTGACTTGCGTCGCCGTCTAATTTTTCTGTTGTTGGCACTGGTTGTTTATCGAATTGGTGCGCACATTCCTGTCCCTGGAATTGATCCGAATCAGTTGCAGCAGCTTTTCAAAGGCCAACAAGGCGGAATATTGAGTTTGTTCAATATGTTCTCTGGTGGTGCCCTGTCGCGCTTTACCGTATTTGCTCTTGGAATAATGCCTTACATTTCTGCGTCAATTGTGATGCAGTTGTTAACATACGTAGTGCCGACATTTGAGCAGTTGAAGAAAGAGGGCGAATCGGGCCGTAGAAAGATTACGCAGTACACGCGATATGGCACTTTGGCGCTGGCAATATTTCAATCTGTGAGTATCGCGTTGGCTCTGGAAAGCTCACCAGGACTAGTTTTGGATCCTGGGATGGGTTTCCGGGTGACTGCAGCAGTCAGTCTTACAGCGGGCACGATGTTTCTGATGTGGTTGGGTGAACAGATAACTGAGCGTGGTTTGGGGAACGGAATTTCGATACTGATTTTCGCCGGCATCGCTGCGGGGCTTCCTAGTGCGATAGGCGGTTTGCTTGAGTTGGTGCGAACAGGAGCTATGAGTATTTTGGCATCAGTGTTCATCGTTGCGTCGGTTGGGTTAATTACGTATTTTGTAGTGTTCGTGGAGAGAGGCCAACGAAAAATTTTGGTCAACTACGCGCGGCGGCAGGTGGGTAATAAGGTCTACGGTGGGCAGTCGTCTCATCTGCCTTTGAAGCTGAATATGGCCGGTGTAATTCCTCCTATATTTGCATCTTCCATCATACTTCTGCCTGCGACTATGGTCAGCTGGTTTGCTACCGGCGACAGCATGCGATGGCTTAAGGATTTGGCCGCAATGCTAACGCCGGGCCAGCCAATCTATGTTTTCTTGTACGCCGCCGCCATCGTATTTTTCTGCTTCTTCTACACTGCCTTGGTGTTCAACAGCCGCGAAACTGCTGATAATTTAAAGAAGAGCGGCGCGTTTGTTCCTGGCATACGTCCAGGCGAGCAGACTGCTCGATACATAGACAAGATTTTAGTTCGATTGACTCTTGCTGGCGCGGTATACATCACCTTTGTGTGTCTGATACCTGAATTCTTGATTCTGAACTATAACGTTCCATTTTATTTTGGTGGCACATCGTTGTTAATTATTGTTGTCGTGACGATGGATTTTATGTCGCAAGTACAAAATTACATGATGTCTCAGCAGTATGAATCGTTGCTTAAAAAAGCAAACTTCAAGCCTTCGTAGAAACATGGTTTGCTTGACAGTTGAAACAGATTCAGATTTTTGTACAGCGTCCGAATTTAGGAGTGTGATATGAGAGTTTCCGCCTCAGTTAAGAAAATTTGCCGTAATTGCAAAGTGATTCGTCGCAATGGAGTGGTTCGAGTGATTTGCACAGACCCACGCCACAAGCAGCGGCAAGGTTAATTGATTTGTCATCTAGGATAGATATATATGGCACGTATTGCTGGTATTAACATTCCTCCGCACAAGCATGCGGAGATCGGACTCACTGCTATTTTCGGTATTGGGCGAACACGTGCTCGAAAAATATGCGAAGCCTGTGGTATTGAATATTCCAAAAAAGTAAAAGATCTTACAGATGGAGATCTGGAAAAAATTCGCGATCAAATCGCATTGATCACCATCGAAGGCGATTTGCGTCGCGAAACAACTATGAACATCAAGCGATTGATGGATATTGGTTGCTACCGCGGTTTTCGGCATCGCCGCGGACTGCCTATGCGTGGCCAGCGTACACGAACAAATGCGCGCACTCGCAAGGGCCCACGCAAAGCCGCGGCTTCGCTCAAGAAATAATCGGTAAGGAACTGAGATATGGCAAAAGCACCAGCAAGCAGCGCAGCGCAACGTGTGCGCAAGAAAGTACGTAAGAATGTTGCGGATGGCGTCGCTCACGTGCATGCCTCGTTTAACAACACGATCATTACGATTACAGACCGGCAAGGTAACTCTCTATCCTGGGCGTCATCTGGCGGCCAGGGGTTCAAGGGTTCGCGTAAATCAACACCTTATGCTGCACAAGTTGCGTCCGAGGTAGCAGGCCGCGCGGCGATTGAACAGGGAATCAAGAATCTTGATGTCGAAATCAAGGGCCCAGGCCCAGGTCGGGAATCGTCGGTTCGAGCCTTGGCGGCTCTGGGTATTCGTATTACATCTATCGCGGATGTAACGCCGGTTCCTCACAATGGGTGCCGACCGCAAAAACGCCGTCGCATTTAATCATTAGCAAGCCCACCGCCGGATGCTCGAGAGCAGATGGCTCCCACAACATACCGTTGTGGCAGTTGATATAAAGGAAGTTCAGTGGCACGTTATCTAGGCCCCAAGGCCAAACTATCCCGTAGGGAAGGTACCGATCTGTTTTTGAAAAGCGCACGTCGCTCGATTGCAGATAAGGTTAAATTCGACTCCAAGCCTGGGCAGCACGGCCGCACATCGGGCCAGCGCACGTCTGATTTCGGCTTGCAGCTTCGCGAAAAGCAAAAAGTCAAAAGGATGTACGGCATCATGGAGCGGCAGTTCCGTCGATATTTCGCTGAAGCCGACAGGCGTAAGGGAAATACGGGCGCCAATCTGCTGTTTATTCTTGAGTCACGATTGGATAATGTCGTCTACAGAATGGGGTTCGGATCGACCCGAGCCGAAGCCCGTCAGCTAGTGTCTCACAAGGCCATTGTTGTGAATGGCCAATCGGTCAATATCCCATCCTACCTGGTGAAAACCGGGGATGTGATCGCAGTACGTGATAAATCTAAAAAGCAGAATCGGATTGCTGAGGCACTACAACTGGCCCAGCAGGTTGGCCTACCGACCTGGGTCGAGGTTAACGCCGAGAAGGCTGAGGGCATCTTTAAGAAGGTCCCGGACCGCGATGAGTTTGCTGCGGACATTAACGAATCACTCATCGTTGAGTTGTATTCGCGTTAAACAATCACCCTGTTAGTTCTTGCCCCTATCCGTATACCCGGTATAGGTGCTTCACCAGCCTTATCGGTTTAACGGACCGAGGGTATTGAGAGGAAGACTGAATGCAAACCAACTTGCTGAAACCGAAATCTATTAATGTGGACCAACTGGCCCTGAACAAGGCTAGAGTGACGCTGGAGCCATTTGAGCGAGGCTATGGACATACGCTGGGCAATGCACTGCGTAGGGTTTTGTTGTCTTCTATGGTGGGATATTCCGCTACTGAAGTGACCATTGCGGGTGTTTTGCATGAGTATTCTTCGATAGATGGCGTTCAAGAAGATGTTATCGGTATTTTGTTGAATTTGAAGGGCGTCGTTTTCAAGCTGCATAACCGTGACGAAGTCACTTTGAGCTTGCGCAAAGACGGCGATGGCTTGGTGACGGCAGCCGATATTCAGACGCCTCATGATGTCGAAATTGTTAATCCGGACCATGTGATTGCTCACCTGTCTCAGGGTGGCAAGATTGACATGCAAATCAAGGTGGAAAAAGGTCGTGGGTATGTTCCCGGGACCATGCGTCGCTATGGAGACGAGCCAACTAAGTCAATCGGCAGGATTGTGTTGGATGCTTCGTTCTCTCCGGTGAAGCGAGTCAGCTATACGGTGGAAAGCGCTCGCGTAGAGCAGCGAACGGATCTGGATAAGCTGGTTGTCGAGATTGAAACCAATGGTGCGATCAGTGCCGAAGATGCCGTTCGTGCTTCTGCCAAAATTTTGGTGGAGCAGTTGGCGGTATTTGCCCAGTTGGAAGGAAGCGAGCTGGCGGCGTTTGATATGCCGGTTCAACGAGCTTCACAGCAGTTTGATCCGATCTTGTTGCGCCCAGTAGATGAGCTGGAATTGACCGTGCGTTCGGCAAACTGTCTGAAAGCTGAGAATATTTACTACATTGGCGATTTGATTCAGCGCACCGAGAACGAGTTGCTAAAGACTCCCAATCTGGGACGTAAATCGTTGAATGAAATCAAAGAAGTTTTGGCTTCTCGCGGGTTGACTTTAGGTATGAAGCTCGAAAGTTGGCCACCAGCCGGTTTAGACAAACGTTGATTGATTTTTGGATAATTAGTTCTGTGCACCAGGCAGTACCTGATACGGCTGCTTGTTCAATAATGAAAGGAAAGCACAATGCGACATGGACACGGGCTTCGTAAACTTAACCGCACCAGTGAGCATCGGCTCGCTATGTTGCGTAATATGATGAATTCTTTGATCGAGCACGAAGCCATCAAAACTACTTTGCCGAAAGCCAAAGAGCTTCGACGGGTTGTAGAACCTATGATTACTTTGGGCAAAGAGCCGACGCTTGCAAATAAGCGTCTGGCGTTTAATCGCTTACGGGACCGTGATAATGTCGTCAAATTATTTGCCGAACTGGGTCCTCGCTATCAAACGCGTCCTGGTGGCTATACCCGTATACTGAAGATGGGTTTTCGCGTTGGTGATAACGCGCCCATGGCTTTGGTCGAGTTGGTTGACCGTCCGTCGATGTCTGACCCAATAGAAGACACAGATAAGTCAGAATAACCTATAATACAGATTACCGCGCGATGGAGCAGCCTGGTAGCTCGTTGGGCTCATAACCCAAAGGTCGCAAGTTCAAATCTTGCTCGCGCAACCAATTTAAAGTCGGCCGTAACCAGGTGACCGAATCTACATAACGCCCACACCAGTGGGCGTTTTTTTTTGATGACTGAAACCCTGATCCTGACGCTCTACTGTCCTGACCGTCCTGGCATTGTTCATGCGGTGTCAGGCTTTTTGTTGCAGCGCGGGTGCAATATTGAAGAGGCTGCGCAGTTCAATGACCACGACACGGGCTTGTTTTTCATGCGGGTTCAATTTGCGGGTGCCGTTGCGTCGCTTGACCAATTTCAGTCCGAACTGACAGAGTTGGCGCAACCACTGGGGATAATCTGGCGCTTACACCAAGCGCAGGCGCTGATGCGTACGGTGCTAATGGTTAGCAAAGAAGGCCATTGCCTGAACGATCTTTTGTTTCGGTGGAAGTCTGGTCTGTTGGCGCTGGACGTTCGTGCCATTGTTAGCAACCATCGAGAGTTTTACCAACTGGCGGCCAGCTACAACGTGCCGTTTCATCACCTGCCGGTGACTGCACAAACCAAGACACAAGTTGAGGCCCGACAGTACGAAATCATTGAAGCTGAGCAAGCTGAGCTGGTCGTATTGGCACGCTACATGCAGATTCTGAGCGATGACATGTGTCGCAAGCTGGCCGGTCGTGCCATCAACATTCATCACAGTTTTTTACCCAGTTTCAAAGGTGCAAAGCCGTACCACCAGGCTCATTTGCGTGGCGTGAAGCTGATAGGCGCGACAGCGCATTACGTGACCGCAGATCTGGACGAAGGTCCGATCATTGAGCAAGACGTTGCGCGCGCCGACCACAGCAAGACGGTTGAACACCTCACGGCGATGGGCCGTGACACCGAAAGCCAGGTGTTGGCACGGGCTGTCAAATGGCACAGCGAGCACCGCGTGCTACTCAACGGCCACAAGACGGTTATCTTCAAGTGAGCTAGGAATCCAGGTGCTCAAAGCCGCCTTTATTGCGTGTACCGCGCTGTTGCTGCTGGCGCTTTACAAAAGCCCCGCCTTGCCCGATGCGGCGGGCATCGCCTCCCAATTGAGCCTGGAGCCTCGCCAAGACGAGGTTGCGCCTGCAGCGTTCAAGACCGAGAAGAATGGCGTCACTTACACCATAGAGCCGTCGCATCGCTATGAAATTTATGGGTTGGTGGTCAGCAAATACAACACGGACAACTGGTGGGGCTGGGCGCATAAAGCCTGGAACGACCACTTGAACGTGACCGATGTGTGCGTGGTGTGGGGTACCAATGCCTTGGGCGGTGGCTACCACGATCTGTCCTTTTCAAGCGGTCAATGGACGTGCAATGTCCAGACATCGAGCGACGCGGCATGGCAGGCTTTTGACACGACCAAACTGTCTAACAACCACTTGCTGACTGACGATTCCCGCGTGGCGAAAAAGCTCAAAAACATTCGCATTGGCGATCAAATTCACCTGATCGGCCATTTGGCACACTACCGACATTTCACAGGCAACGGTTTCGCCCGAGGCACCAGTACCGTGCGCAACGACACGGGCAACGGTGCTTGCGAGACAATTTTTGTCAGCGAGGTCAACACTCTGCGGTCTGCGCCCAGCCTGTGGCGCAATCTGACCTATCTGGCTGCGATAGGTATGGTGTTGGCGGCGGGGCTCGGATTGGCGATGCCGCACCGCGCCCGCGGATAGTCGTCCATGAGCCAACACCGCATTCCGCCCATTCAGTGTCTGCTGACCTTCGAAGTCTTGGCTCGCTTGCGCAGCGCCAGCAAAGCGGCTGAAGAGCTGTGCGTGACACCCAGCGCCGTCAGCCATCGGGTGCGTCAGTTGGAGCAAATAATTGGTCAACCCTTGTTTGGCAGGGCCGATTTTTCACTGACCACCGAGGGCAGCGAATACCTGGCCCATGTGCGCGAAGGCTTGGCCAGTTTGCAGCGTTTTCCGGGGCAGGGCGGTGCGCAAGGTAAACGCAAGCTGCGCGTGGCCGTCACGCCCACTTTCTCTCGCTCGATTCTGATGCCGCGGCTGCGCGCATTCACCGAGGCTTATCCCGAAATTGACCTGACCTTGCAGGTCAGCATCCCGCTGCTGGATGTCGTGGCGGAAGACGCTGACCTCATGATTCGATTTGGCACGGGCCGCTACGCCGATGTGGAGCATGTCTGTCTCATGACCGACGAGGTCACACCGCTGGCTGCGCCGGATTACCTCCGCGATCATGGTCCGTTCACAAGCATTGAAGAGCTACAAAGCGCCAAGCTGATCAAAAGTCCTCTGGAGCCCTGGCGCACCTGGTTTCTCGCACACGGACTGGACGCGGGCGAACCCGTTGAAGGTTCTTCGTTCAACGACATTGGCTTGATGTGTGATGCAGCAGCCCAGGGTCTGGGCGTTGCCCTGGTACGGCTGAAACTTGGCGCGCCGTGGCTCGACAGCGGTGCGCTTGCACGGCTGTCACCCCGCAATGTGCCCAGCCCACATGCGCATTACCTGTGTTGGCGAACCGGCGCGTTGGATCGCTGGGAGGTTGCGGCGTTTGCCGACTGGTTGAAAGCCACGGCCCGCTAGCGTGCGCAGCATTGATTGACGAAAATTCGCGACGCTAACGAATTTTCTTCATGACCCTGATACGTTTCAACAGCGTCATTCGGGACTACAGTTAGACGCGCTACCCCCAATTTCAGCAGAACCCTGGTATCCGATATGAACGCCCCACTGCCTCTCGATTTGCTACAAAAACAGAAGCTGCTTGAGCAGGTTCTACCTGGGCTACAGGCTGTTTTGCCCATAAACGCTATCCTTTGGCATAACGAAGACACCGTGCCCTATGAGTGTGATGGTTTGACCGCGTACCGTCAGCGCCCGCTGTGTGTGGTGCTGCCAGAGACCTATGAACAGATTCAAGCGGTGCTAAAAACCTGCCATGACCTGGGCGTACCGGTTGTGGCGCGCGGGGCGGGCACCGGCCTGTCGGGCGGGGCCATGCCGCATGGGCAGGGTGTGACTTTGTCGCTGGCCAAATTCAACAAAATCCTGAAACTGGACAAAACAAGCCGGACTGCCGTGGTGCAGTGCGGCGTGCGCAACCTTGCCATCAGCGAAGCGGCCGCGCCGCTGGGCCTGTACTACGCGCCGGACCCCAGCAGCCAGATCGCCTGCACCATTGGCGGTAATGTGGCGGAGAACTCGGGCGGCGTGCATTGTCTGAAGTATGGGCTGACCCTGCACAACGTCATCAAGGTGCGCGGTTTCACCATCGAGGGTGAGGCGGTGGAGTTTGGCGGCGACGCGCTGGACGCGCCGGGGCTGGACTTGCTGCCGGTCATTGTGGGCAGTGAGGGCATGTTGGCGATCACCACTGAAGTGACGGTGAAGCTGGTGCCCAAGCCACAACTGGCGCGCTGCATCATGGCCAGCTTTGACGACATCCGCAAAGCGGGTGATGCCGTGGCGGCGGTGATCGCCGCTGGCATCATCCCTGCCGGTCTGGAGATGATGGACAAGCCCATGACCGCCGCCGTGGAGGACTTTGTGCATGCAGGCTACGACCTGAGCGCCGAGGCGATTTTGCTGTGCGAGTCTGACGGCACGCCAGACGAAGTTGCCGAAGAGATTGGTCGTATGGAGCAGGTGCTGCGTGCTGCAGGTGCTACAGAAGTGGTAGTGAGCCAATCAGAAGCCGAGCGCCTGAAATTCTGGAGCGGCCGCAAAAACGCGTTCCCTGCCAGCGGCCGCATCAGCCCCGACTACATGTGCATGGACTCCACCATTCCCCGCAAACGGCTGGCTGACATTTTGTTGGCCATTCAGGAGATGGAGAAAAAGTACCAGCTCAAATGCGCCAACGTTTTCCACGCCGGCGACGGCAACCTGCACCCGCTGATTTTGTTTGACGCCAACGACGCCGACCAGCTGCGCCGCTGCGAACTGTTTGGTGCTGACATTCTGGAAACCAGCGTGGCGATGGGCGGCACCGTGACGGGTGAGCACGGCGTGGGGGTGGAAAAACTCAGCAGCATGTGTGTGCAGTTTTCGCCCGAAGAAAACGAGCAGATGTTTGGCGTGAAGCGCGCGTTTGACAGCAAGGGCTTGCTCAACCCCGGCAAAGTCATCCCCACCTTGCAGCGCTGCGCCGAATACGGGCGGGTACTGGTGCGCGGCGGGCAGATGAAGCATCCGGACCTGCCCAGGTTTTAAGACTTGCTCTTTTATTTGCTATAAATAATATAGCTGTTTGAGCAGTATCTAAAAGGGCTGGAGGGCCTTTCGGTCATAAAAACCTTTTGCCTTACGGAGGCAGGCAACCAGTGTCACTGATCACAATATCGTCGTCACCCAGTCGTTGTGTGGTCGCCAGCAGCGCAGCAAAAGTCCCCGGAAAACTCTCGACTTGCCGCTGCGGGTTGCTTTCGCTGCGCACCGGTGGCGGTGGCAATAGAACTGAGGGTGGCGGTGGCACTTGCACCGGTGGCGGTGCAGGAGGCGTCGGTGCAGGAGGTGTCGGTGCAGGGGGTGGCACCGGCGCGGGTGGTGGGGGCGCAGGAACCGGTGGCGCAGGTGGTGGTGGCACGGGAACCGGTGCAGGCGGCGGTGGAGTCGGAGCTGGAGGCGGAACAGGCGCAGGGGGTGGCGGCGGTGGAACGGGCACGGGCGCAGGTGGAGGAGGCGTAGGAGGAGGGGGAGGAGGCGGTGGAGGCGGAGGCGGAGGCGGAGGCGGAGGTGGAGGTGGAGGTGCCGGTGTCTTTGTAAAACTGAAAGTACTGGTTTCGCAGTAATACGGGAACGCTGTCGAGCAGATTTGATAAGTGCCGGCATTCAAGCCCGCCGTCGCCGCAGCGCTGACCACCAAACTACTTCCTGTAATGGAGGTACCCGCGGGTAAGGAGACACCCGAGACCGTGACAGTTGCCAGCGATACCGGACTAACCGATGGTCCATTGACGGCCACATCAATATCGTCATTGGCAATCAGGCTGAAACTGCTGCCGGTATCGGGAATGACTGCAGAAGTGTCGGCCGTTGGAAGCAGTTGGGTGTAGTAATTGGTGGACAGCATGCCGGTATCAGCCACGCCGTTGCTCATGGGGTTGGGCATACCGAAAGGCAACGAGTCGCAGTTGGTACTGAAGCATGTGGGAATGGTGATGCTGCCTGCAGGTGCCAACAGAACCGCATCGCCCGTGGTGCCACCGGTTAGCTGCAAGGTGCCTGTGGCCGCCACGGTCATGTTGCCCGTGGTGCTGGTCAGTACCGCATGGTTGGCACCATTGGCCTGCAAGATGACTGAACCGGAGGTACCACCGGCATTCACGCACAGCGACACGCCCGCTGGGGCGCACGTGACGCTCGCTACGGCCGCACCGGCTGTCACGGTTGCATTGCCACCGGCACCGGCGAACAAACCAATGTTGCCGTTGAAAGTAGACAGGCTCACCTCGCCAGCAGTAGCAGACACCGCCGCACTGCCGGTACCCAGTGGCTGGATTACCAGGTCGCCGGAGGCGTTGTTGCGCAGGCTGATGTTGCCGATTGTCGACGTCACCGGCCCTTGAATCTGCAGGTTTCCGGCAGCATTGGTCACAGTGACGTTGCTCAAGGCCGCAATGCTGTTGACCTCGCCCGACGTACCCGAGAACGCCAGGTTCACCGCGCCCGTGCCGCCGGCGCTAGCCGCAAAACCAGTGGATGCAGCGATGTTGATGGGTGTTATCTGGCCTACATCGCCACTGACTGCTTGCAATACCACCGAGCCATTGGGGGCCGAAATAGAGTGCGGTGCTGGCACGCCCGCTGCGACAATGTTTCCCGAGCTGACCACGCGAATCGCCGATGTGGCTGGCGCAAAGCCGACGTTGGTGGAGTTTGATGACAGCGTGCCTAACACAACCGCTGGCGCGGAAATCTGAATATCGGCACCCGCCGTGGTGATCGACGTGAACTGAGCCGTTGGCGCAGTCGTGTTCAGCAAAACCGTGCCAGTAGCCCCGGTGTCGGTCACATTCAAAAAGTTGCCAATCTGGTTGCCGGGCCCCGGCAGGTTCAGTCCACCCACCGAGGTAGAGGACCAGGTGGGCGCGACGACGGGGGAAGTTTGCGAGATCGGCGCGACGTGGTTCACCGTGGCGCTTGTGGGCGATGTGATGCCGTTGATGCCATCGACGAAGCCAATAGTCAGCGTGGTGGGCCCTACGCCATCGGTGAAGGAAAAAGTGCCCAGCGCTGCGGTTGATTGGCCCGCCAGGACATTGATGTTGTTTCCTGCGTTGTTTAACGTGACGGTGCTTCCCACCACACTCAGGGCATTGGTTTGCAAAGATGCCGTTTGGGTGATGGTGCCGCCGGACGCCAGGCTTAAATTGCTGACCAAGCCTGAAACGACAGTGACGGGGCTGGACACCACGATATTGCCCGACGTTGCTGACCCAATATTCAAGACTCCAGTGGTGATTTGATCCAGCTCCGCGTCCGACAAACCGAGTGTGTTGCCAGCTGGGTCAACCGCAGTGCCCAAATCAATCAAGGTGCCTGGTGTCGTGGGCTCCAGTTGGACGCGGCCCGCGGCGAACCCCCCCGAATTCAGCGCACCACCAATGTTCATGCGGTCGCCTTGCAGAGCGATGGTTGAATTGACCGTGCTGACCGTACCACCGGTGATATTGATCGCCAGGCGTTGAGGCGTTGGGCCGGGTGCAGGCCCCGCAGTGCTGCCCTGGAGGGTAATCGTGCTGGCACCCGTGCTGGCAACACTGCTACCCGCGACCAGTTGCAGGCCATCACCGTCAAAAGCATTGGAGCCACCTTGCAAAACAATGGAGCCACTGTTGGTTGTCACCGTTCCCGCCACCCGAAGCCCCACACCCTCGCTGGTGGCCGCCGATGTGGCGTTGCCGTTGATCTGTATGTTGCCGGTGGTGCTGGTAATCACCGTGCCCGTGTCCAGGTTCGCACCATAGGCAGGTGCGCCCAAGCCGACACCCGCGGCGGTGTTTCCCGTCAAGGTGATGCCGCCCGAGGCCGAATTGATAGTGCTGCCCGCTATCAGCAAGCCACTGGGCGAGCCCACGCTGTTGCCGCCGGAGGTCAGGTTACCTGTGAGGTTGATCGTGCCGATGCCGGTGGTCTGAATCAGCGAGCTGCCCGTGATGTGCAGGCCGTGCGAGTTGTTGTTGTTGCCCGCGGGGGGTGCAGACGACACCACCAGATTGCCGCCGGTCGATGTGAGGCTGGTGCCCGACAGGCGAACGCTGGAGTTGGCACTGGTAACGCTGATGGCACCAACGCCCGCGTTGAGCACGCTGCTGACGGCCAGCACGCCCAGGGCATCGGCGTTCAGGTTGCTGCCTGCCAGGGTGATGGCACCCCCTCCAGACGAGATGGTGGCACTGGTCAGATCCACGGCCCCCACGTTGGTGCCGCTGATGTTGTTGCCGGTTAGCGTGACTGTGCCGCCGTTTGAGGCTAGCTGCGAGCCCGCCAGCAAGACAACCTGTCCGCCGTTGGTTGAAGGCGCAGAAACATCTTCAGCAAAACCGCTTTGAAAGTTCAGGTTCAGTGCGCCGACTGACGAGGAAATCGATATGCCTGCATTGACCGTGATGTTCTCGTGCGCAACCAGTCGCAGTGTGGCGGGGCCGCCGCCAGTTTTGATGATATTGGCGGCCACCACGATGCCAGACTCGTTGTTTGGTCCCGGCGCAGGCGCTGGCTGGGTGACCCCGCCGGTGGTCTTGATGGTGACATTGCTGCCGCTGTTCAAAGCGGCGGTGATCAAGGCAGGCTCGATGAACGATTCCGAACCAAACCCTCCGTTTTCACCGCCAAACACAGCGGGCCCAGGTGCCGGATCAGGTGCCGTGGGCACGCCGATGCCAATAGTGATCTGATTCGGATCCAGCAACCACTCCCCGCCCACCCCGCTGCCCGAGCGCGCGTTTACTTGCGCAGCCGTCTGCACATCCAGATAACGCTTGCCCGAGGTTTCCACCAGGCCGCCGTTGCCACTGAGCACACCGCCGCGTGCGCTGATGTCGGCTGCCGTGCGGGTGGCGCCATCGCTCCACAGCACCACGGTGCCGCCATTGCCGTTTTCGGTGGCATCGGCGTTGAGCGTCACACCTGTTTCTGCGGTGGTGTTTTGCGCGTTGGCAATGCGGCTGTCGTTGCCTTGCCAGCCGCCGCCAATCAAGGCCTCCCCGCCGCCGTTTGCGCCGCTAACATCAATCGCCGTGCCGGTTTTGAGCAGTACCTGCCGACCGGTGGCGTGCACCTGCCCACCGACCCCGTTTGTCGCAGAAGCTCGAACCGTGCCGGCTATTTCCAGCTGATCCATCGCCTTCAGCGTGACTTTGCCGCCGGCGGCAGTCACCGCAGTGGCCCGAATCAAGCCACTGTGTTTGAGGGTGCCCGCAAAAATGCCCACCGCATCACCCTGCAAAGTGCCCAGGTTCACGGCCGTGTCCGTCGGAGCCTGCAACTGCATGACGATGCCTTCCAGCCCCCGGCCCGTCACCTCCACCCGCTGGCCAGCCACCAGCACCGTGCTGCCATTGGGCGATTGAATCAAGGCATTGGCACCGGTGTCCAGCTGCGGTGCCAGCAGCACCACATCGCCATTGCGCGCCAACACGCTGCCGTTGACCGTGACGTTACCTGTGGCCGCAGTGCCATCGCCAAAACGCATGCGCCCCGTCAGCGCATCGGCGTCGCTCATGCGCAGGCTCGAGGCGGTAAAGCCGTTGGTGTCGACCACCGCACCGGCACCCACGGTAATGCCCGAGGGGTTGACCAGCACCAAGCGGCCGTTGGAGCCCAGGGTGCCGAAGATGGCTGAGGGGTTGTTGCCCGTCACCCGGTTGATGGAGGTGCTGGTGGTGGTGGGCTGGTTGAAATAAGTGCCCGTGCCCACTGGCACGTTAAAGCTCTGCCAGTTGATAGCCGAATGCGAGGTGCCCGCGCCGTTTTGGGTGGTGACCGTGGTCTGGTTGCCCTGGGTGGTGACGGTGGCCGCGCCATGAATGGCCTGGCCACCCACAGGTTGGGCCAGCGCGCTGGCACCGGCCACTGCAAAAGCGGCAGCGAATGCGTGGGCCAAGGCCAATGACAAGCGGCTGGGGTTGTAGCCCTGGCTGGCAGGGCTGGCGCTGGCGGGGTTGCGGCGGGGAGCACCTGTCGGTGTGCAGGTGGCTGTCAGGGCAGGCATGGACATCAATTTCTCCAGGGCATCTGAATCCGCTTTAGATTGCTATTTATTTAATAGCTGTTTGAGCAGGTTCTACAAGGGCGAACAGAGTATTTCGTTCAAAACGGCTTATGTTTTCAGTCGCTGCACCAGCAGCTTTGAAAGCAGCTGATTCGTTAAAACAAACAAGCAGAACATTCTGTCACGCATACAACGCAAGCCACTACGAAAAACCGGCAGGGGCGGGCAAAGTGGTGTGCAGGAAGCCACATTGCCACCGACGCTGTTGAACCCGCCCTGCAGCCTGCATTGAAAGATGACTGAGCGTGAACCCCGGGTCATCTGTCATGCAGTCGCACCAGCGGCGTCGTCAATTCCAATCCCACCGTCGTCCCCGTGCAGGCGGGGGATCCACGCGTCAAATAAAAATTGCTCCTATTTCAATAGCTGCTTGAGCAATGAATACAAGGGCTAGATGATGATTTGGCTTGAAAAGACATCACGATTCAGCTGGCAGCACCTGTGTTGCTCCTACCCGCCTTTGAACCGGTCGCTACTGCGGTCGGCATTGTGTGTTGGTGATCACGATGTCGTCTTCGCCGCGCCTGTTTTGACCGCTCTCCAAAGCCACCAGCCGCGCAAACTGGGCCGGAAAGCTCTCGACTTGGCGTGAGGGGTCGTTGCTCACGGCATTGGGTACGGGAGGAGCCGGTGGCGTGGGCAGTAGGACCGGTGGTAACACGGGCGGTAGCACAGGCGGTAGTGGAGGTGTGGGGGGCACCACCACCGGTGGCAGCGTGGGTGTGGGGCTGGGCACGGTGACGGTAGGGGTGGGCAGGGTAGGCAGAGTGGGCGTGGTGGGCGTGGTGGGCGTGGTGGGTGGCACGGTGACGGTGGGTGTGGGCAACGTGGGGGTGGGCGTTGGCACCGTCACAGTGGGTGTCGGCACCGTCACCGTGGAGGTCGGGGTGACGCTGGGTGTGACGGACGGGGGCGGTGCGGGTGGCACCAGCAAGGCTTGCGAGGCGCTGTTATTGCCGGTAAAGGTATCGGTTTGAACAGTCACCACAGACGCTGCGACTGTGTAGGCCACGTTGGCTGCGCCCACAAAAAACTGAATCACGGTGCTGCTGCTGGCACCGGGCAACAAACCGATGACCAGCGACACACTGCCACCCGCCGGGTCGGTGATCACCACCGTACCCGTGCCAGCAGAAGGTCCCGTGTTGTTCACGGTAACCGCCACGCCGTTGGTCACGCCCAATGTCAGCCCGGTCACGCCCACCGACACGCCAAAGTTGACCAGCGGGGTCAGGCTGATGGCACCGGTGGTGGTGTTGTTGGTCGCAACCGTGTCCGATAGCAAGCCCGATACCGTGACCAAGGGTACCAGGGTACCGGTCGCGGTGGATGAGATGGGATACGACACAGAGACCACCGTGGAGGAGCCGGGCGGCAAGGTACCCACCAGGACCGTTACCGTGCTGCCAGCCAACGCAGTGACCAGGCTCAGCGTGTCGGTATTTGCCCCCAGGTTGGACACGGTGACCGTGAATTGCCCGCCACTGCCTGGCACGGCACTGGGCGCGGTGAATGGGGAAACCGCTGGGTCTGAGCTGGGCAGTGGTGGTGCCACGATGACGCCCAACTGCGCGGTGGAAGTGCCCGCCAGCGTGGCGGTTGTGACGGTGCTTTGGCCGGTGGCGATGGCCAGCGCGGCGCCGTTGCTGGCAAACACAATGGCATCGGAATCCTGGCCGGAGCCAGCGTTCAAGATCAACCCGCCGCCCGTAATGGTGACGGGCCCGGTGGAGCTGACGCTGGCAAAGCTGGCGGTGCCGGCACCGCCAGTCAGGCTGACGTTGTTGCTGGGTACCGTGAGCGTGATGCCCGCTGGGCCGGACGTGATGGAGGCTGATGCATTGGCACCACTGCCGCCCGTGGCCGAAATGCCACTTGCCGAAACCACGGTGAGACCTCCGTTGGCACTGATGCTGGCTGAGCTGCCCGAGCCGTTGCCACCTGTGGCGGTAATAGGGTCGCTCAAGGAGGTCAAGAACATCGAGCCGCCCGACGTGATGCGGGCGGGGCCACCATCTGCCGTCACGTCGATTCCAGATGCTGTGACGGATGTGCTGCCGGACGAACTGATGTACGCACTGCTCGTGCCCGGAACAGCCGCGCCGCCAACTGTGAGCACCCCCGTGACGGGTAAGTCAAGCCGAACCGTCACTGCCGATACGAAAGCATCGCCCCCCGAGCCAGCCTGCAAGGTCAGGCCGTTGGCAACTCTGGCATCAACCGCATTGCCAGTGATGCTGGCCAACGCGTTGGTGCCCGTGCCACCCTTAATGTCGGTAGTGGTTGCCGTAATGGCCACCAGGCCGCCTGAAGAAGCGATAGTGGCTGCAGAGTTGGGCGCGGTGCCACCAGCAACCAGCAGCGCTCCGAAGGGCGTGATACGGGCACCGCCAGCACCCGAGAAGCTCGCGGGCCCACCCACTGCGGTTGGCCCACCGGTGACAGTGACGTTGCCATTCGTGGTGACCGATAGCGTGCCCACCGCCGCCGAGACGGCGATGCCCGAAAAACCGGCGCTACCACCCTCAACCAGCACACCGCCATTGCTGGTGTTGATGTTTAAATTGCCACTCGTGGCTTGCACGGTGGCACCCGTGTTGCTTGCACTCCCACCCAGCAACCGAATACCGGCGCCAGTGCTAATGGCGTTCAGGGTCACGGAGCCAGCGTTGACACTCAAGGTGTTTCCGATTCCACCCCCACCTGCCATGGCAATGGCACTCGTGGAGATATTGGTTGCAGCGAATGATGCACCGTTAGTGACTTGGATACTGGTCGGCGCGGGGGTTGCGGTGGTACCAACAAAAGGCGCCCCCGAGACCAACACTTTCCCGGCGCTGACGGTCAAACTGCCCGCCACCAGCGAAATGGGTGAAACCGCGCCCGTCACCGAGCCGATGTTGACTTGACCCGTAAACGCACCGGCGAGATTGACGCCACCCGTGGCCGTGATGCCCACCACCGCACTTTGGGTGCTGGTGCTGGCCACGGTGATTGTGTTGGCCACGATCGTCACCGTGCCTGCTGTGACCGACACCGGTGCGGTTTCCGTGCCAGCCGCGCCAATAGTTAACGCTCGTGCGGGAGCCAAAATGTCCAGCGTGCCGCCAACACCGGCTGCGGTGCCGCCCAGCAACGCCGACGACCCCAGTCGCACGGGGATTCCTGAACCAGCGATGCTGATGAAAGCATCGCCACCAGCGTGCAAGGAAAGCTTTGGCGCAGTGATACTGATTCGGTTCAATGGATCACCAATTGATCCCGTGGACGCATTCAGTACCACTTCACTGGAGCCCAGCAAGTTATGACCTCCACCGCCAACGATATTGGTGCCGCCCTGGTTATCGATAAAAATTTTGTCTGCGGTGATGTTGTTGTTCAGCGCAATGACACCGCCACCGCCCGAGCCGGTGCCCATGGCGAAAACCAACGAGCTGTTCGTCAAACCCATGTTGATAGCTCCGTTTTGAAAGATGACACCCGGGCCGGGGTCACGCCATCCGGCGGTGATGGAGGCGGCGGTCACGTCGCTTGAATTGGCCGTAACGCGCAAATTGGCCGCATTGCCTGTGCCGCCGATAGATCCAGATAGATCAACGCTTCGTCCGGCGTCCAGGACGAGCGTTCCGTTGTAGGCGTTTGTCAGGTTGGTGCCGGCACCCAGCGTCAAGTCATTGGTTGCTTGCAGGGTGAGCGTGCCGCCCGTCAGGCCACCGAGCAAGGTGTTGATGGAACCTTGCGTAATAACCAGTGTTGTGGTGCCACCGTCAGGGAAGGCCACGCTGCCGGTAATGCCTGGGGCGACGGTGTTCACGACGATGATGTTTTTCGGATCCAACAAAATCGACCCTGCCACTCCCTTCGGCGCACCCACCGCCGCCGTGCCGTTAAACCCCAACTGCTCCTTGCCCGACACCTCCACCTGCCCGCCGTTGCCGCCTTGCAGTCCGCCCTGGGCTTTGATGTCACCGCTGTAAGCGGTGTTTCCATCTGACCACACCACCGCCGTGCCTGCACTGCCCGTGCCCTGGCCGGAAACATTGATGCGGCTGTTAGCGTCAACCGTGGTCAGTTGGGAATTGCGCACGCTGGCGTCTTTGCCCTGCCAGCCGCCGCCCACCAGCACTTGCCCGCCTTTGCTTGTGCCCGTCGATGCAATGCTGGCACCTTGTAAGGCGACCGTGTTGCCTTCGACCGTGACACGCCCGCCGCTGCTGGCCTGGCCGGTGCCGCTGGCGTCAAGCTGGCCATCGACGGTGGCGGCATCTACCGCCTTGAGCACCACGCGCCCGCCTTCCAGCACCGCATTGCGCGCCACGATGGCCCCGCTGTGCTTGAGTTGGCTGGCAAATATGCCCACCGCGTCGCCCTCCAGCCGACCCAGGTTCACCACCTTGTCAGTCGGTGCCTGCAATTCCAGCGTAATGCCCTCCAGGCCACGCCCGGTCAACATCACCTGCTGGCCCGCAGCCAAAGTCACCACACCGTTGTCTGCTTTCACCAGGGCTTGCGTGCCCACGTTGATTTGCGGCGCAATCAGCACAATGTCGCCGTTGCTGGAGCGCAGCATGCCGTCGATTTGAATGCTGCCGCCAGAACCGGAAAAGCGGCCTTTATTGAGCAGCCGATCGGCCTCGCTCATGTTCAATGTGCTGGCAATGAAACCAGCGGTGTCCACCACCGCCCCTGCGCCCACCACGATGCCTGACTGGTTGACCAGAATCACTCGTCCGTTGGAGCTCAAAGTGCCGAAAATCTTGCTCGGGTCGTTGGTGACCACGCGGTTGAGCACCGAGGAATCTGCGCCCTGCTGCTGAAAGTGCGTGGTGTTGCCCGCGGGGATATTGAAGGTCTGCCAGTTGATGACGGTGCCAGGGGTGTTGGTCACTGTCAGGCGATTCCCGTTGGCGTCAAAGGTGGCAGCGCCTTGGGTGACCACGGGACCCACCGGGTTGGCCTGCATGGCGGCGTTGAAAAACACCAGAGAAAGCGCCAGCAGCAGCTTCAGGGTGGTGGCCCACGGATTGAGCAGGGCCACAGCATGATGGGCCTTGGCGCGATGGCGGGACAGTTGGCTGTTGTGCACGGAGTTACCCCAAAAAGTACTAGCCAAACGATTTTGTCACGCGTAAGCAGGGTTTTGTTGTGAAAAGCGGCCAACTGTGGCCAAAGTACTGTGCAGGAAGCCACAGCCGTGCGGTTTCATGCGCCTTGGTCGCGCGCCCGGCGCGTGGGTCAGGGCGCGTTCAACACGCTTTGTGCCAGGCACAGATCGGCCCACGCTTTTGCCTTGTCGGGCAGGTTGCGCAGCAGATACGCGGGGTGGTAGGTCACCACCAATGGCACGGTGACAGGCCCCACGGGGTACGCATGCACCCGCCCGCGCAGCTTGCCCAGGGGCTCGGTGCTGCCCAACAAGCTTGGCACGGCGAAACGGCCCATGGCCAGGATGATTTTGGGTTGCACCAGCTCAATCTGGCGTTGCAGAAACGGCGCGCACTGAGCCAATTCGCTGGTCTCCGGATTTCGGTTGCCCGGGGGGCGGCATTTCAGCGTGTTGGTGATGTAGACGCCTGACTTGCCAGCGGCACCCGGCACTGCGTTGCGGTTCAGGCCGATGGCCTTGAGCATGTTGTCCAGGAGTTGGCCCGCAGCACCCACAAATGGCTCGCCCTGCAAGTCTTCGTTTTCGCCAGGGGCCTCGCCGACGATGAGCCAGTCGGCTTGCGGGCTGCCTGCGCCAAACACGGTGTTGTTACGGCTTTTGCCCAGTGCGCAGGCCTGGCAGCTGGCCACGGTTTGCTGTAACAGTGACCAATCCATCATGGCAACCTCTGCAGCGGCACCTGGGCGTGGTGCCGCTGCGGGGCCTGCTGCAGGTGCATCCGCTTTTAAGGCTTTTGGGTCAACAGCCCTTGTAGATACTGCTCGAGCAGCTATTGAAATAGGAGCGACAGGATTGACCGGCGGCGCGTCCTCTCGCTGCCACACCCGCACCCCGATTTCGGCGAGCATGGCGCGTTGGCGTGCGTCAAGGTTCAGGCTCACAGGTTCAAGCTCACAGCTTCAAACTCATCACCACCGCGTCTTCGCGCACGCCGCCCGACGCCGGGTAGTACGCCTTGCGGTGGCCCACGCGGCGAAAGCCATGTTGCTCATAGACATTGCGGGCCCGCTCATTGCTCACGCGCACCTCCAGCCACAGCCATTGCGCGCCTTGCCCGCGTGACCAGATGGCCAGCGCGTCCAGCAGCACGCGGCCCCAGCCCTGGCGCTGGTGGTCTGGGGACACGGTGAGGTTGAGCAAATGCACTTCTTCCACGCCCTTCATCGCCACAAAATAACCCAGCAGGTTGCCCGCTGCTGTCAGCAACTGAGCCTCATAGCCCGCGTTCAGCGAATCGGTGAAATTACCCACCGTCCAGGGATGCGGATAGGCCCGCTGCTCGACCTGCAGCACATGGCGCAGCCAGGCCGGGGTGAGCGGTTCAAACTGGGCTTCCAGGGTGCCCACGTGGCCCAAGTTTTCGTGGGCCGGGCTTAAAACAGCGCTCATAACAAAGAAGGTGAAGGTTCAAGTACCACCCGCGCCGCCACGATGGCCGCGCGTTCAGCCGTAGTTTGTGCAACTTTATTACGAACATACAGCGGCAGTGCGCAGGCGGCGGGCACTGCCTGACCAGCGGCCAGCAAGCTGGGGGCCAAACGCAACAGTGCGCGGGCTGTCGGCAGGGCGGTGGTGCACGTCACTTGCTGGGGCAGCCGCGGCCCGTAGGCTGCAAACGCATTGCCTGCCAGGGTTTCGCCGGCGTCGGCTTGCACAGCCTCGGGCTTGAGCAGGTGCATGTCGCCAGCGCGCTGCCAGCCCGTCACCTCATGAAACACATGGTGCGCCGCGTACACCTCGTCCATGCGCGCGTCCAGCAGGCTGAGCACGTGCGTGCCTGCGCTCGTATGCCTGGCCTCTTCGGCAACGGCCAGCAAGCTGTCAATCGGCAGCAGCGGCACGTCGGCACCAAACCCCAAACCCTGTGCCACCGAACAGGCCGTGCGCAGCCCCGTGAAAGATCCGGGGCCGCAACCAAAAGCAATCGCGCGCAGGTCTTTGAACTGAAGTCCGGCTTGCGCCATGAGGCGGTTGATGGTGGGAATGAGCGTGCTGGAGGCCTGCGCACCGCCGGTGCCTGCGTACTCCCAGGTCTGTACGAACCCGTCTGGGGCGGTGGTCTGCACAGCTACAGACAGGGTCTCGGTGCTGGTGTCAAAGGCAAGAAGGTTCACCGGGTTGAGTGTAAACAGTGGGGTGTGGCGCTCGGATGATGGATGACTTTGCCGCTGGCGCGGCTCAATGACAGATGACAACGGTGGCCGCTGTCCGCCCTGGGCGCGGGTCATTTGTCATCAAGCCCGAAGGGCAAATCATCTGTCATGGATTTCGTACCATGGCGTCCATGACCGAATTTCCCCGCACCCTCAAAATCATCACCGTTTGGGGCTTGGTGTTCGCCGTGTTGTTTGTGGCGGCGCAGTGGTGGTTGGCGCAGCAAAACCGCTCCACATTTCAGGTGGAATCAGCCAATGGCGGGCAGGTGTTGGTGATCGCGCGGGCACGCGACGGGCATTACCACTGGCCGGGGCAAGTGGGGGGCGTTTCGGTTGATTTTTTGGTGGATACCGGTGCCTCGCGCACCTCTATTTCTCAGGCTGTGGCTACGCAAGCGGGCTTGAAGCCGTTCGACAGCGCCCGGTTTTCCACCGCCAACGGTGATGTAACCGGCGGCTTGGTCAAAACCACGTTGCAATTGGAAGGCGGCCTTTCTATGCAGCGTCACACCGTGGCCGTGCTGCCGCGCATGGACGGACCGGCGCTGTTGGGCATGGACGTGCTGGGCAAGCTGAGCATCGAGCAGTCGCAAAACCAGCTACGAATCCGCTTCCCTAACCCGTGAAATTACTATTATTTTGATAGCTGCTTGAGCAGTATCTATAAGGGCGGTTGGCCGAAAAGATCATAAACCGAGAGTGACGAGGTTTGCCAGCAAACCCTGCACTGCCTGTCCAATGAACGAGGCAGCCGGCACCCTGCGACAACTCAGCGTCTGAATTTTCCATCGGCACCCACGACCGAAATGTCCGTGAAACTCAGGCCGGTGTGGTCGGTTGGGCTGTAACCCACCACCAGGCCACCCAAGTCAAACTTGTCCATGGCCTCCAGGCTGGCGTGCAGGGTCTGACGTGTGATGCTTTTGCCCGAGCGCCGCAATGCTTCGACCAGAACCTTGGCTGCCGCGAATCCCTCCAGCATGGCCGGTGACACGTCATCAACGCCCTTGGCTTTGGCGGCCTCGATGGCTTCTTTGACCATGGCATTGGCTGTTGAACGTTCGCTTGGAAATACCTGCGTGACCACCACGCCGCGCGAGAACTCGCCCAGAGCTTTGGCAAAACCTGATGAGGCGTTGTTGGACAACGTGACCACCTGGGCGCTCGAGCCCGCAGCGCGCAGTGCTTTCACACCGTCAATCACGGTGCTGCCCGACCCCAGGATCACCACGGCCTGTGCTGCCACTTTGGCAGCCAAGGGTGCAACCTGCGTGTAGTCTGGCTTGGAGCGATCCATTTTTTCAACAAAAATGGGCTTGGCTTTTGCCTTTTCAAAACCTCTTTGCGCGCCCTCCAGCGCGTCAGCGCCGAAGCTGTCGTTGGCGTGCAGCACAGCGATGCGGGTAACGCCGCTTTGAACCAGGTGGGCGACGGCTTTCTCGGCTTCGATCTGGTAGGTGGATCGGACGTTGAACACGTACCGTTTGATGGGGTTGTGCAGCACCATGGCACCGGTAGAGGGTGCAATCAGCGGCACACGGTGCTCGTCCAGAATCGGCAATATGGCTTCGTTGTGGGGTGTGCCCCGCGTCAGAAACAGTGCCACCACGTTCTTGTTCACCACCAGTTCCCGCGCGTTGTCAGCGGCTAGCTTGGGGTCGAATTTGTCGTCCATTGCGACGATGGTGATCGATTGCCCATTGACGCCGCCCCTGGCATTCACGGCGTCCAGGTAAAGCTTGGCACCCTCGGCGGTTTCTTTCACGCTCAGCGCCGCGACACCCGTAAACCCCGCCGTCTGACCGACCAGGATCTGGCCATACGCGGGCAGACCGCAGACCCATGCGCCCAACACGAGGATCAATTTGTGAAATGACATGGGATCGCCTTTGTGTAACAAAATGCGAGCGTATTTTAAAAACGTTTAAAACTGTTACGGGTTGAACCACAACCTGGGGTTGGTCCGTAGATAGAACGTGTGGATTTATTGTTACTTGTTGCGAAATATCCACATTCCTTCTTTGTTGCCTTGATCACCCCCCGGCCATCCCAGTTCTTTGACGCGCACTTGACAATCCACACATGAACTACACCCGCTACCAAACCCTGCACATCACCCGCCGCGGCCCAAGCGACTGTGTGCTCGACATTCAAATGCGCGCCCTGAACGGCAAACTGCCCACCGCCGACCACCAGGGCCATCGCGAGCTGACGGAGATCTGGCGCGATGTGTCGGCTGACGACAGCGTGCGCTGCGCTGTGCTGCGTGGCGAAGGCCTGGGCTTTTCCGGCGGGGGCGATTTGTCGCTGGTGCAGGACATGGCGGCTGACTTTGCGGTGCGCACCCGGGTGTGGAAAGAAGCGCGGGACCTGGTCTACAACCTGGTGAACTGCGACAAGCCCATCGTCAGCGCCATGCACGGCCCGGCAGTAGGCGCGGGGTTGGTGGCAGGGCTGCTGGCCGACATTTCCATTGCCACCAAAACGGCAAAAATAGTCGACGGCCACACCCGCCTGGGCGTGGCGGCGGGCGACCATGCAGCCATGGTGTGGCCGCTTTTGTGCAGCATGGCCAAGGCCAAATACCACCTGCTGCTGTGCGAGCCCGTCAGCGGCGAAGAAGCCGAGCGCATCGGACTGGTGTCGCTGGCAGTCGATAACGATGAACTGCTGCCCAAAGCCTACGAAATCGCCGACCGCCTGGCCAACGGCTCGCAAACCGCCATCCGCTGGACCAAGTACGCGCTGAACAACTGGCTGCGCCAAGCCGGACCCGCATTCGACACCTCGCTGGCCCTGGAATTCATGGGCTTTGCCGGGCCAGATGTGGCCGAGGGGGTGGCCAGCCTGCGCGAGAGAAGGGTGCCAAAGTTTTGATGCGCAGCCGTGGTTCGGATCAATGGCACGTAGCAACGCCCTTCAGTGCTTTTCTTGTTCGGTCCGCATATTTGCACTATGTTTTTAATAGCTGTTTGAGCAATCAATGCCTGGGCTGATAGCCAAAAAACTTTGTAAATTCAGATAGTTTGAACGCTGCACGCGGGCAACCATCATTGTCGATGCGCCAAGGCGTATGCAGGAATCTTCGCAGTGCGTTCAAGGCCGTATTTGCGCATGCCTGCCCGACCCAAGCTTTCCCCCATGCCGCAATTGCCGTTTCTTTAGCCGGCAATGGTTCAGCCCAACGAGGTTTACCCGCCTCGTTGACGGCTGTTGCCCTGGCTGGGTTGGTGTGCGCGGTGGATAAATGCTGATCGTTGAAGCTGTGCAAAACCCCAGACGCATGGACCTCATGCCGCGCAACGAAAGTTCACTTCTCAGATCAGCCAAAAAGCGCCGGCCGACAGTGCGGGGAGGGTTGGGCACCCTCTGAATCGGTACCGTCAGCGCGACGCCGACCTTCTTGCGCAGCCTCGTTGGGCTCGCTCAACTCAAGTCGTCGTTTGTAGCCTCATCAGCCACCGGAAATAGTGCGAAAAATCGTTCGTCAACCTCTCTCTCATCAATGTCCAGGTGCCCAGCCTCAATCAGGCGCTTTGAACTCAGCTTTACCCAACTATCGGTTTTCGCAAGATCCATTACTGCGTACTCGGCTCCGAGCGGCACAAGGAGCCAGCCAAGCTCCGCGAGTTCATCGTCAAGATCAGAAATGAACTTCTGCCTGAGAGCCCCTCGCCCCGCGATCCGACGGAGAGTCTGAAGGGAGAAACGGTATCGCGTGATCTCGCGCTCGCGCTCGCGCTCGTATAGCTTGGCGTTGATCAGAATCAGTTGAGCCGTTGCTCTCGGTGTCCGACGCTTGGTCATGTGTCACTCCATATGGTTAGTCAATTCAGTTAGTTGCCTTATGCAAGGCGAGAGAAGTTTATGTCGCACCTTATTTGGTGTCAATAAATTATTATTTGGTGTCTAAGTTTCTATTTTTGATGTCAAGAGCGCCTAGCTTACAGGCCGACCAGGTGATCGAGCACACAGGGCAGCATGTGCGTGGCGTGCAGGGCGGCAATTTGCGGCCACTGCGCGGGGTGGGCATACCAATGGGCGTGCCAGCCGCACGTGCAGGCGGGCGACCAGTTGCACACAATCAGCCGCTGCGCAATCGGCTGCGCTGCCCACGGGCGACACTAGGTTGAAGCGCACGTCATGGTGTGGCCGCTGTTGTGCAGCATTGCCAAGGCCAAATACCACCTGCTGCTGTGCAAGCCGGTCAGCGGTGAAGAAGCTGAGCGTATCGGCCTGGTGCCGCTGGCGGTGGACGACGACGAATTGCTAAGCCTACGAAATTGCTCACAAGTTGGCCAATGACTCGCAGACTTCGATCCGCTGGATCAAGTACGCGCTGAACAACTGGCTGCGCCAGGCCGGACCAGCGTTTGACACCTCATTGGCGCTGGAATTTATGGGCTTCGCCCGACCAAAGTTGCCGAGGGTGTGGCCAGTTTGCGGGAGAGAAGACAGCCGAAGTTTTGAAAGCCCTGCCTTTTCTGCCAGTGAGACAATTCGCGCCATGAATCGCCTGCGCAACGCTCGCCAACTCACTCGCCTCGTGCTGGCGTGGTTTGTGTTGTCGCTGGGCGTGGCGGTGGCCGGGCCGCTGGTCAACCCGCAAGCCATCCAGCTGATTTGCTCTGGCAGTGGCGCGATGAAGCTCATCGTGACCGGCGACGACGGCAGCACCGAAGCCAGCATGTCCATGGCCGACTGCCCGCTGTGCGCCAATTCCGGCAGCGCGCCGCCGCCCGTGTTGCACACGCCAGTCGTCTCTTCTCAGCCGCCGGCCCATGCGCTCACGGCTTTTTTCTCCGCCCACATCACCGCGCTTTCCGCAGCGCCTTTGCCCGCACGCGGGCCTCCGGCGATTTAGCGCTATTTAATTCATAGCTGCTTGAGCAGGTTCTACTTGGGCTAGAGGCCTGTTTGGCTAAAAATCTCACTACTGTCCGGTAAATTTCGACTGATTTTCAAAACAGCTCAACCTGTGATTTCAATTCTTCAAAACTCTCGTTTTTGAGCGCGTTGTCGACCATCTGCGTCAAGGTGATCTTCTCGAACATATTGACCTCCACCAGAT
>JANOQJ010000002.1:0-30644 GCA_031414805.1 Comamonadaceae bacterium | reverse complement strand
CCCATGAATCGGCCAATATGACCGAAATTGATTATAAAAAAGCCCCGTCTCCACATCCACCATCTGCCCAGGAAACCTCAGATCAAGCGTGGCTGCCGGATTCTGCGTAGCCAGCAGCACTGGCGAATTCGTAAACGCACTCGTCGCACTGGTGGTCGGCTTCAACACCCCAATAGGGTTGTTATTCCCAAACCCCGAATAAGCCCACTGCCACACTACTTTGTTGGTGTTGTCCGTGACTAATCGCGGTGTACCCAGATGGTCTGAATGAATCGCGTAGAACTTGCCGCTTCGGTAGAAGCCCAGCGGAATCGCACCGCCGTCTTCAGTCGGCAGCCAGATGTATTCCGTTCTTCCGGTGCCGCTTGCCGATCCGTTGTCATATTCGCCCAGCACTGCCCAGCTCGGTAGCTGCCCATCGGCATACACATACGCACTACCCAAACTCGCATCTGTCTGCGCGGTGGCATACAGCCAGCCGAAGTTGCTTTGCAGCCAGGTGATGAAGCTGGTGCCCAGCTCGGTTTGGTTGGGGGTCAGTTGATCGGGCTTGGGTTCGCTTTTGAACACCTGTTGGCCCATGGCGTTGTACAAATACTTGATGCTGGCCGCTTCGCCATCTTTCAAGATGCGTACCTTGGCCAACCGGTTGGACTCGTCGTATTCAAAGCTGCGCAAGCCGTCGCTGGTCAGGTTGCCGTTGGCGTCGACCGTGTAGGTCACGCTGGCGCCTGTGGTGGACAGGGTTTGGGTGCCGCGTACCTGGGTGATGCTTTGCTTGAAGCCCAGCAAGCGGTTGCTGGTGGCAGCCAGGGTGGTGCTTTGGGCGGTGGTCAGGCTGGTGTCGGGCAGGTCAAACGCACCATTGAGATTCGTGTCGCTGATGGTTTTGTCGATGGACGTGAGGCGGTTGCTGTTGGCGTCGTAGGTGTAGCGGGTCTCTGAGCCGCCACGCACAAAGCCGGTTAAGCGGTTGCGGTTGTCGTAGCTGGCGGTCCAGGTCAACGGGGCTTTGTAGTACTGGGTGACGGTGGCGGTGCCTGTGCCCACGGTTTGGGTGACGGTGCGGCTGGCCCACAGTTGTTGGGTGATGGCGGTGATGCGGCTGGCGGCATCGAAGCCGTAGCTGGCCAGTTCGCTGGCGGTCATGCGGCCGTCGGTGTCGAAGGTTCTTGCCGCAGCATCACCGTTGATCCAGTTCCAGGCTTTGGGTTGGCCCAGGGCGGTGTAGGTCAGGCTGCTTACAAAGGGGGTGATGGGTTTGCCGGTGCCGGGCACCTGGGTGCTGATGCCGGTGATCTGGCCGCTGGCGCTGCGGGTGTAGTGGGCCTTCAGGCCGCTGGGGTAGGTGATGCTGGCCAGCTCACCCTTGCCACCGGTGGCTGCGGTGCTGTAGCTGTAGCGGGTGGTGTAGCTACTGGGGCTGGCGGGGTTGTCGTTGACGGTTTGCACTTTGGCCAGGATGCGGCCAAAGGCGTCGCGCTCGTAGGTGGTGGTGCCGCTTTTGTCTTGCAGTTTGGCCAGGTAGCCGATTTGGGCGCCTGTGGAGCCACCCGCACCCAATACATCCCAGGTGAAGAAGCTTTGGTCTGTGGCTGATCGACTGACTTGCGTGGGCCTGCCCAGCACGTCGCGCACGATGGTGGTGACGTTGCCTTTGGCATCCGTCATCGTGGCCACGTCGCCATTGGCATCGCGGGTGTAGGCGGTGGTGCCAATGTCGGGGCTGGTCTCAGAGATCACTTCGCCGAAGGCGTTGCGCACGTAGGTGGTGGCTATGCCTTTGGGGTCGGTGGCCTTTGTGAGCTGGTCTAGCGCGTTGTAGGTTTGGCTGGCGGTGGTGTTGTCGGCGAACTTGGTGGCGGTGGGGCGGCGCAGGGCGTCTAGCGTTTGGGCGGTTGTCTGGTTCAGCGGGTCGGTCTGGCTGAGGAGGTCGCCGTTGGCGTCGTAAGACATAGCCGTTGCCTGGCCAACCGAGCCACGCACAGCCACCACGCGGTTGACCTTGTTGATGCTCCGCGTGGTGGCCAGGGCAATCTGACCGCCCGCATCGCGCACCTGCTCGGCGATGCGGTTGCCCATGGCATCCAGCGTGTAAGTGATGGCGTTGTTGCGGTTGTCGGTGGCCGAAGTCAGGCGCTGGGCGGCATCGTAGGTGTACGTCACAGCGTAGCCGTTGGCTAGCTGCACGCTGGCGAGCTGGCCGCTGGGGGTGTAGGTATAGACCGTTGCTTCGGCAGCAGAGCTACTGCCAGTGGTCGCCGTGAGCAAACGGCCGCGCAGATCGTAGGTGTAGCTGGAGAGCAGACCGTTGGGAGCGGTTTCGGTCAGCACGCGGCCTGCGGTGTCGTGGGTGTAGACAGTTTCCTGGTTCAGCGGGTTCTTCACGCGGGTGCGGTTGCCCAGGGTGTCGTAGGTGAATTGCCAGGACTTGCCCTCCGCGGCCGAGCGCGGGTCGGCCAGCGTAGCGACCAGGCCTTGGGCGGTATAGGTGTAGGACCAGACGCGGGACTGGTTGGTGGCGGTGTCGGTGAGCGTTTCCGTGAGTTTGTTGCCTTGGGGGTCGTAGGTGTAAGCGGTGGCGCGAAGGCTGGCGAGCGTATTGGTGCCCGACTCGGTGATCAAGGTGGGCAGGCGCAGGGTGGGGTGCCATTGGGTGGCGGTTTTGCTGGCGGGGGCGGGCAGCGTGGCCGCCAGGAGTGTCGATGGGCAGTCAGCCCCTGCGCTCAAGCCTTCAATGCGCGCTGTTTCCAGGTTGCGCACCAGGTCGTAGCCGTAGCAGGTTTTCACGTATTTGTTGGGGTCTGCGCTATCTATGCGCGACGCAATATTTCCAACCGCGTCGTACGTGTGTCTAACTCCTCCCGCTTGTGAGCCGGTATCTCCTGGACGGCTTTGGCTGTCTATGACCGTACGGCCATTCACCGTTGCGAAATTTGTCGTTTGAACAGCGCCCAAGGGCGACGTGACGCTGGTTGCCCCGTTGCCAAAAAGCAGCGTATTTTTCGCCACCCCGTTTGCTGATTCTGTAGAAATAGCCCGGCGTGAATTGTCGTATTTATAGGTGCCGATGCGCACACCGTTTTCGTCCAGCTTGCCGGTTAATGAATACGGCGCTGCTATGGTGGCATCAACCAGGCCCGCTTCGTTGTAAAGGTATTGTGAACTGGTGTTGTCCGGGTAAGTCACTCGGCTCAATAGCCCGTTTGTGTAGGTATAGCCAACTGTCGTGCCATCAGGCAATGCGGCACTGATTAACTTGCGCTCCGGGTTGTAACTCAAATCAATGCGGCGATTCAAACTGTCCTGCATCTGCACCAGCATGCCATCCTGGTACACATAATCTACAAAAGCACCCCGGCGTAGTTGTTTTCTGCGCATCCGGCCATCTTCACCATACTCTTCTGCGGTGTCGTCGGCGCGCGTGATGCGCCACATGGCACCCTGAGCGGTAGGTGTGCCCAGGCGCGCGATTCGCTCCCCGCTCATATCGGTCACAAAATTGCCATTGCCATCGGCCGTGTATTTTGTTTTGGAACCGTCTACATTTAGCAGATAAACCTCCTGGTTGGTAGCGATTCGTTTGTAGGGCGAAGTCAACCATTCTGTGACGATGCTCAAGCCCTGCCAAACCTTGATCGGGAATCGAATGCCCTGATCACTTATCGCACGTGTATAAAGATCGGTGATGCGTACATCCCCAGGAAAGTGCCAGCCGCTCATCTGGCCGTGAAACTGGCGCTCCAGTGTCATCAACCCATCAGCTGTGGAATAGTCCACCTCATACTCGGTTTTAATACCGTCGGAAATTTGAATCGGGTTACCCACGGAACCTGATAACCTGTTAGTCGCAGATTTTTCGTTGTCTGCGCGGGTACATTGAAGGGGCGGGGCTTTGTATTTAACGCAAGAGGTTAAATAGGTGTTTGGTGCAACGGTAATACTGCTGGGGAAGAAACCTTCGTCTACGGGGCAATACAAGGATCGAGTCAGGGCTAAGCCTCCCTCAGGCTCATATACGGTTGTAGATCCTGAAGTGGTAGGGCTCGTCTTCCAAGCGGTATATACAGTTGCACTCATAGCAAAATACGTGTAGTTTCCATTGTAATTTGCCGGAAATGTTGGGTTGAAATGTGGATTGCTCTGTATTCTTTTCACACAGGAGTAGTATTGAGCTTGCATGCATTGATCGTAAATTGAACTCACCCAAGAATTCCAACGACCCAATGCCTCGTCTTGAGTTTTGAACTTACCACCACCAAACTGCCCTTCCGAACCGTAAATAGCCCAGGTTTCAGCAGGCTCTGTGGATTGGGTTACTTGTGCTTGAGCCGTAACGGTGCCGAGTGACAGTATCAAAAATACCAGCATCCATTTGATCTGATTGCCCATGGCATTTTCAAGAAAATTGATCAATATCTGCATATTTTTCCTCCGCGCTTTGATTTTATAAACGTTCAATACCACGCTGGTGCTGAAGCACCTAGGCACATTGGTTGTGTTATTACTACCATCGTTGGTTCTATCACAACAAGACTGTGGCCACGTGACAGTTTTTTGACGCTACAGCGTACGACTTGGGAGTCGCATGAGGCCAGATGGCCACTCGCGCGCAGGACAAGTTGTCTATCGCGACTATCACCAAGTAATTCGGCGCTCCGTTGCTATTCTATGAATAGCTACTTGAGCAGTATCCACAAGGGCTATGAGCTCAAAAGGCTTGTAAATGTGATCACGCGCGCTTGCCTTCAAACACCTACACGCCCCCCCCCAACCACGCTCACCGCCCAGTCTCTTTCTCAACCCGCGCAAACCGCGCCTGCACCACCCCGTCAATCACGTTTAGTTAGGTGCATATGCCCATCCAATACACCCCGAGAGGTCAGAGAGCGGACGGGGCAAATCCGCGGTCGCTATCCGCGATCAGTTATGACCGTGAACCCATCACCCCATGTGCAACCCGCCATTCACCGAGAAATCAGCCCCTGTGGAGTAACCGCCCTCTTCCGACGCCAGCCAGGCAATGATGGAGGCGATTTCTTCGGGCTGGCCCAGGCGTTTGACGGGGATGGTGGCGACGATTTTGTCTAGTACCTCGGCGCGGATGGCTTTGACCATGTCGGTGCCGATGTAGCCGGGGCTGACGGTGTTGACGGTCACGCCTTTGTTGGCCAGCTCTTGGGCCAGGGCCATGGTGAAGCCGTGCATGCCGGCTTTGGCGGCGGAGTAGTTGGTTTGGCCGGCCTGGCCTTTTTCGCCGTTCACGCTGCTGATGTTGATGATGCGGCCCCAGCCTTTTTCCACCATGTCGCCCACCACTTGTTTGGTGACGTTGAACATGCTGTTCAGGTTGGTTTCGATCACGGCGTCCCAGTCTTCGCGGGACATTTTCAGGAACATGCGGTCGCGGGTGATGCCCGCGTTGTTCACCAGCACGTCGATGGTGCCGTGTTCGGCTTTGGTCTTGGTGAAGGCTTCAACGGTGCTGTCCCACGCGCCTACGTTGCCCACCGAGGCGTGGAAGCTGTAGCCCAGCGCGGTTTGCTCGCCCAGCCACTTGGCATGGTCGCGGGTGGGGCCGCAACCGGCGATGACGGTGAAGCCTTCTTTGTGCAGGCGCTGGCAGATGGCGGTGCCAATGCCGCCCATACCGCCGGTGACGTACGCTACTTTTTTGCTCATGATGAATATTCCTTTTCGGTTGTGTTGATCGGTTGGTCAGTCAAATAAGTGCTATAAATTAAATAGCTGCTTGAGCAGGTTTTATAAGGGCTGGTCGCTATTTTTACCCTTAAATCGAGAATATCTGCCGGGGAGTTACCCCCTCTCCCGCCTAGCGGGAGAGGGTTGGGGTGAGGGTCATCGTGGTGCGACGGTTGCGCCTTCCATGACCGCCCTCACCCCGGCCCTCTCCCGCCTTGCGGGAGAGGGAGCAAAAACCCGGCTCAGCGCTGCAGCGCGAGGGAAACCCCCATGCCGCCACCAATACACAGAGCGGCCAGGCCCTTCTTGGCGTCGATGCGCTGCATCTCATGCAACAAACTGACCAGAATGCGGCAGCCAGACGCACCAATCGGGTGGCCGATGGCAATCGCGCCGCCATTCACGTTGACCTTGGCCGGGTCGATGTCCAGCTCTTTGTTCACGGCGCAGGCCTGGGCGGCAAAGGCTTCGTTCAGCTCGAACAAATCCACGTCTTGCGGTTTCCAGCCCGCACGGGCCAGCGCCTTGCGCGAGGCGGGCACGGGGCCCATGCCCATGGTGGCGGGGTCCAGGCCGCTGGTGGCAAAGGCGGCAATGTGGGCCAGCGGTGTCAAGCCCAGCGCGGCGGCTTTGGCTGCACTCATCACCACCACGGCTGCGGCACCGTCGTTCAGGCCGGAGGCGTTGCCAGCGGTCACGGTGCCGGTTTTGTCAAACGCGGGGCGCAGGCCCGCCAATGCTGCAGCGTCGCTCTTGCGGTTGATGAATTCATCCTGGGCAAACACGATGGGGTCGCCCTTTTTCTGCGCCAGGCTCACGCCCACGATTTCGTCTTTGAACTTGCCAGCGTCCTGCGCAATGGCGGCCTTGGTCTGGCTGCCAAGGGCCAGAGCGTCCTGCATGTCGCGGGTGATGCCGAAGGCCTTGGCCACGTTCTCGGCGGTCATGCCCATGTGGTACTGGTTGTACACGTCCCACAGGCCGTCCACGATCATGGAGTCAATCAGTTTCCAGTCGCCCATGCGCTGGCCGTCACGCGAGTTAGGCAGCACATGCGGTGCAGCGCTCATGTTTTCCTGGCCACCGGCCACCACGATGTCGCTGTCGCCCCAGGCCACGGCTTGGGCGGCGAGCATCACGGCTTTCAGGCCCGAGCCGCAGACGGCGTTGATGGTGAGGCCGGGCACTTCTTTGGGCAGGCCAGCCTTCATGAGTGCTTGACGCGCGGGGTTCTGGCCCGCGCCTGCGGCCAGGACCTGACCCATGATGATTTCACCAATCTGCGCGGGGTCGAGCTTGGCGCGGGCGATGGCTTCGCGAATAACGATAGCGCCCAATTCGGTCGCGGGAATCTTGGCGAGCGAGCCACCAAATTTGCCCACGGCGGTGCGGGCGGCTGAAACGATGACGATGTCTTGCATGGGTTTTTCTCCTGTGAGGTTTAGATACTGGAACGGTTTTTGATGCTGGGAGATTTTGAACGCAAAGGACGCGAAGGTTTGCGCAAAGTACGCAAAAGAACATCCTTGAAAAAACCAACGCCAGACTGCGAATTTCTCTGGCTCACTTTTGCGTTTTTTGCGAAATCTTTGCGGACTTTGCGTTCAAAAATTCAGGCCTTGGCCTTCACATACCGACCCGGCGCGGGTTCGATAGCTTTGTACGCACCGCCGCCGTAAGTCTTGGGCGCTGCAATCAGCTTGCCTGCATGCCCCGCCAGCCAGTCGGACCAGTCGGTCCACCAGCTGCCGGGGTATTCGGTGGCGCTGGCCAGCCACTCGCTGTGGGTGGCGGGGAGCGTGTCGTCGGGCGCAATCCAGTGGCTGCGCTTGTTTTTGACGGGTGGGTTGATCACGCCCGCAATGTGGCCGGAGGCACCCATCACAAAACGCTTGGGGCCGGGCAGGTGCTGCACGGAAGCGTAAGCACCGCCGATGGGCACGATGTGGTCTTCGCGCGAGCCGTACAGGTACACGGGCAAATCGAGCAAACCCAGGTCGAGTTTTTCGCCGCACACCGTGAGCGCACCCGGCTTGACCAGCTTGTTTTCGAAGTAGGTGTTGCGCAGATACCAGGCGTAAAACGGACCTGGCAGGTTGGTGGCGTCGCTGTTCCAGTAGAGCAGGTCGAATGCGGGCGGCGTTTCGCCTTTCAGGTAGTTGCCCACCACGTAGTTCCACACCAGGTCATTGGGGCGCAAAAAGCTGAAGGTGCTGGCCAAATCCTGGCCTTTCATCAAACCGCCCTGGCCCATCTGCTGCTCGCGGTATTTCACAAACTCTTCGGTGATGAACACATCGAGCACGCCGGTGTCGGAAAAGTCTAAAAACGTGGTCAGCAAAGTAGCCGATGCAACGGGCTTTTCGCCGCGTGCGGCCAGCACTGCAAGCGCCGTGGCCAAGATCGTGCCGCCAACACAGAAGCCCAAAGCGTTGATCTGCCTGGACTTGGTGACGGCTTGCACGGTGTGAATGGCCGTGATGGCCGCGTGCTCGATGTAGTCGTCCCAGGTTTTGCCTGACATCGATTCATCAGGGTTCCGCCAGCTCACCACAAACGTACGGTGGCCCTGCGCCACCGCGTAGCGAATCAGCGAGTTCTCGGGCTGCAGGTCCAGGATGTAGAACTTGTTGATGCACGGCGGCACGAGCAAAAACGGCAGCGCATGCACCTTGTCGGTCAGTGGCTTGTATTCGATCAGCTGAAAAAATTCATTCTCAAACACCACCGCTCCCTCGGTGGTGGCCACGTTCACACCCACCTCAAACACGCTTTCATCGGTCATGGACACATGGCCCTGGCGCATGTCGTGCAAGAGGTTTTGCAGGCCCTTGGCAATGCTTTCGCCCTTGGTTTCTATGGCTTTTTGCTGGGCTTCGGCATTCAGCGCCATGAAGTTGCTGGGGGCCGAGGCGGCCAGCAATTGCTCGGTTGCAAAGCGGATGCGGGCACGGGTTTTTTCGTCGGCCTGCACCGCATCGGCCATGCCGGTCAGTGCGCGGGCATTCATCGCGTAGGCGGCAGCGGCAAAGGCGGCTACTGGGTTATGCGCCCAGGCAGGATTGGCAAACCGCTTGTCGGGTGTGACGGGGTTACCCTTGAGGCTCTGGTTCCACAACTCGGTGGCTTCTTTGACGTAGCGCTCTTGTACGGCAGACAGTTGCTCGGGTGCAAAACCCAATTGAGGGGTGGCAGGCAAAGCCGCAGTGCTGATGCCCGTGGTACCAAAAAATTGCTGCATTTGCTGGGCCAGTTGCGTCCAGTCCGGGTAGTTGTTCATTGAGTGGGTCTCCTGCGAAGGTTGTTTTGTATGTATCTGGTTGTGATTGCCTGGATTTACGTGGTGCTGATGATGGCGGTGGCCGAAGCCACCAACGCCAATGGCACGGTGTTGGGTGCGATTGTGACCTTTGTTTTATACGGTGTCGCGCCGGTGACCCTGGTGATTTACCTGATGCGTGCACCCGGTCGGCGCCGCGCCATCAAGGCCAGGGATGCGGCCGAGCTTCAGGCCCAGCGAGAGGCAGAGTTGCCCCATGTTGTCGCATCAAACGCGCCAGATGCAAGCGGCCATGCGGCCAGTGCTGCCCAGGACAGCGGCGTCGCGCCGGTGCGAAAAGAACTGTGAGGGGTTGGCCACGGTGCACCACGCGTCGGTGCCGTCATTGCCATAAATCTGTTTGATTCCAAGCGCCGCCAACCGCTGACGGGCCAGCGAAGGTAAGTCGGCCAGCCATTTGTCAGGGCCATGGGGTTTGAAGCACTGCGCAGCTTGCGCGTTGTGCGCCACAAACGCTGTACGCACCTCACTGCCGACCTCAAACGCGCGCGGGCCAATGCAGGGGCCGAGCCATGTCAGGGTTTCGTTTGCTATTTTTTCGATAGCTGCTTGAGCAGTATTTACAAAGGCTAGAGCACTAAAACGCTTAAAAACAGCCTCCAGCACCCCATCTCGCCCTGGCTCGCCCGCCAACCCGCGCCAGCCCGCGTGCGCAGCGGCGACAGCAGTGCCGTGTGTGTTGGTGAACAGCACCGGCAAACAGTCGGCCACCATGATGGTGCAAGCCAGGCCGGGCTCATACGTAATGCACGCATCGGCCTGCGTGCCATCGGGGGTGTCTGCCTGCAGCTCGGCCACGTGCGTGCCGTGGATTTGCCGCATGAACACGGGTTTTGCGCCGATGGCTTGGGCCAGCACCAACCGGTTGGCGGCAACCGCCTGGGCCGCATCACCGACGTGGTCGCCCAGGTTCAGACTGTCAAAAGGCGACACCGAGTGGCCGCCTGCTCGGGTGGTGAACAGGGCACGAATGTGGGGGGGTGCAGGCCAGTTGACAGGGAGCATGGTGTCTTCAGTAGCGCTGTTGCGCCGAAATTTCAGTGGTAGCGCTGTTGCGCTACGTGCCAAACCTGCAAAATTTCCACCTTCGTGGCGCTCACCCGGTAGCTGAGCAGGTAGTTGGCGTGAACGACGAGTTCACGCGCATCGCCTTCGACACGGCGACCCATCAAAGGATGCTGTTTGAGCAGCGCAGCGCTTTTGCGGATGGCTTTGAGCAGCTTGGTCGCAGCGGCGCGGTTGTCACGGCTGACATACTCGCCCACCCCGTCCAATTGGCGAACCGCCATCGCTGTCCAGATCAGCTGCATGGACGGACTTTACGCGCCGTATTTTTCGAAGACGGCTTCTACTTCTGCATCGCTTGCAAACTCACCCCGATCCGCGGCCGCAATCGCCTCTTTCAAAGCCTGCGCCTGCGGAATGCGCCAGTCCAGGTAGTCGCTCAAGGCGTTGGCAGTAATGGTGGCCTTTGATTGGCCCACCAATTCGGCGTAAACATCAAGCCGGGCCCGAATGTCTGGGGACACGCGTACATTGAATTGTTCTTTGGCTGCGGTGGTCATAGAAACTCCTGATAGTGATTTGATGGTGCTACCAACTGCTAGCATTGTGCTACAAAAAGGTAGAGGCCAACGAAATCAAGCCTCAGCATCCGGGCATTTCGACGGCTGGGCCGCATCAAACGCCGGGTGTTTCATGCAGGCCTCAAACGCGCCCATCGTTCGCGGCAAACCGTCAAAGTTCACGTTGAAGCGCTGGCCATTGAAGATTTGCGGGACCAGGCAACAGTCGGCCAAGGTGGGCGTGTCGCCATAGCAATAGATTCCAGCAGGCAGGCGCCGCAACTGCCGCTCAAAACTCTCCAGCCCGGTGCGCACCCAGTGGCGATACCAGGTGTTTTTGGTTTCTTCATCGACCTTCAACTCATGCGTGAGGTACTTGAGCACGCGCAGGTTGTTCAGCGGGTGAATCTCGCAGGCAATCGACTGCGCCAACGCCCGCACCTGGGCACGGCCCAGCGCGTCGGCAGGCAGTAGCGGGGGCTGGGGATGTGTTTCGTCCAGGTATTCGATGATGGCCACCGACTGGCTGAGCACCGCGCCCTCATCGGTCTCCAGCAAGGGCACCAGGCCATCAGCCGCCAGCGCGGCGTAGCCCGGCAACTTATGCGCGCCCTTGGCCAGATGCACGCTGATGTAGTCGTAGGCCAAGCCCTTGATGTTCAGCGCAATGCGAACCCGAAAGGAGGCGGAAGAGCGGAAGTAGTTGTGGAGTTTCATGGATGCCAGCATAAACCGGGTTGTCGCGGAGATTCTTCAGGTTAGAAAAGCTGCAACCGCCTCGATTTGTACCGTCAGACCAGCACGTCCATGCAGTGCTCAGCTAACTTGGTCCAGGGTGCAACGATCTCGGCTTTGCGTGGCCTACCAGCAGCAACCACCCAACATGACTTCAATTTTCTTTGCACGCTGACGCTGTGAAATTCGGGTTTTGACCGGTTTTGACCCTACTACTGCGCAGACCGCACCAGCCGCACGGCTGCGGGGGTATTGCGAAGCCCCTCGCCCACTGTCGCATCGGCAAAGTTGACGTACATGAAGTAATGTGGCCCCACGATGGTTGAGCTCCAGAAACGTGCAGGCGGTGTGTTGGGGAATGCCGTCGGGTCGATGGCTGGCCGGTTTTCGCTCGGGTCTGCCTCGCCTGCAGCGGCAATGGCCGACAGCTCTTTCATGGTTGCCAGACGCCAGCCGGTTCCACCGCTTTTGACCTGTTCGGCAGCCCGCTGCAAGGCTGCGGGATGGGTGAAAAACAGCGCCTGACCACTGCAACTGGTTCGCGACTTCGGCTCCATGCCCTCTGCGCATCGCTTCCATACCAAGCCAGTTTTACGATCTGTCACCTCGTCGCCCTGCGGCGACGTTTGAAAGCGGGCTTGCGCTGTGGCCGAGCCAAGGGCGCAGAGCAAGATAAGCATCGAAAAGATGTTGGCATGTGCAGTCATACGCCGGATGCTAGTGGGTGAACGTTGATTCAACGATTAGTGAACCTACTTAGCGAGGCCGGGAAAACCCAGTGATGTCACCCGCGCCAAAATGCGCAGGTTTCACCATCACCACCCAACATAAAGGAGACACCATGCGCGTACAAAACAAATCCGTCATCGTCACAGGCGCCGCAGGCGGCATTGGGGAGGGCATTGCCAAGCGGCTGGCGCAAGAAGGTGCGCGCGTGCTGGTCAACGACCTCAATGCCGCGCTCGGTGAAAAAGTGGTGGCGCAGATCGTGCAGGCAGGTGGCCAGGCCTCGTTTTTCCAGGCCGATGTGACGCAATCTGCCCAAGTCAAAGGCCTGGTAGAAGCGGCTGTGCAACGCCACGGCAAGCTGGATGTGATGGTCAATAACGCGGGCTGGACGCACCGCAACCGCCCGGCGTTGGAGGTGCCGGAAGACGAGTTTGACAAGTGCTACGCCGTCAACATGAAGAGCATTTACCTGGCCACCATCCACGCCGTGCCGCATTTCAAATCAAACAAGGGTGGCAGCTTCATCAACATCGCCTCCACCGCCGGCGTGCGCCCGCGCCCCGGCTTGACTTGGTACAACGGCTCCAAAGGTGCGGTGATCACCACCAGCAAGTCGCTGGCAGCCGAGCTGGGGCCAGACAACATTCGCGTGAACTGCATTAACCCGGTGTTCAACCCCGACACCGGTTTGTCGGCCGAGTTTGCCGGTGGCCCGCTGAACGACGAGCGCCGCGCGAAGTTTCTGGCCAGCATTCCGCTGGGCCGCTTTTCGACTTCGATGGATGTGGCGAATGCGACGCTGTATCTGGCAAGCGACGAGGCGGCGTTTATCAGCGGCGTGTGTATTGAGGTGGATGGAGCACGTTGCGTGTGATGTCTTTTTGAAACTAAAATGCAGGCACTTTGACATCACTCCAAGGAGTTTGATATGGGCAGCATGACTGTGAGAGAGTTACCCGAAGACTTGCAAGCGTTTCTAAAAGCCGACGCAGCGGCCAACCAGCGGTCCGTAAACAAGCAAGTCATCGTGGCTTTGCAGGCGTACCGCGATGCGAAGCTGGCGCAGGCGTCCCGGGTGCGCACGCCAGAAGAGAAAATTGCGGCGATTCGCGTCATTCAGGCCGACGTGCAACGCGAAATGGAGCACGATCGACGCACCGACGACGAAATACTGGGCTACAACGAGCACGGTTACTAGTGTGCTAGCAAAATGATTTTTATTGAATAGGAACCGCCATGAACGCCATCACATTGCGCCTGCCCGAAGCGCTGCAAGAGCGGCTGAAACGCAGCGCCCAGGTCAATCACAGGTCGGTCAACAAACAAGCCATTGCCATTCTGGAGCAAGCCCTGGCCTCAGAACCGGCGTCCCTGCCGGACGCTGCGCGCACCGATTTGATACACCAGCAGGCGGCAGAGTTGATGGAGATGGGTCGGCGATTCGGCGCATTGCCTGTTTTGGACACACGAACCCCTGACGAAATACTGGGTTACGACGAATTGGGGCTTCCTGCGTGAAGGCCGATGCCTTGGATGATGTGGTGCTGGACAGTTCGGTCGTGTTTGCAATATTGCTAGGAGAACCAGACGCGCATCTGTATTCCTTGCGCCTTGCGGGATCCACAAAACGGTTTATGAGCACCGTCACACGATTGGAGATTTCCCTGGTTGCACTCAGCCGTGGCAGCGATGGTTTGGCCCGTGCACAGGACATGCTGGACAGAATTCAGCCACAACTGGTCGCCTTTGACGCGCAACAGGCCATCGCAGCCGAGCGGGCAAGCCTGACTTACGGAAAAGGCCGTCACCCAGCACGATTGAACTTCGGCGACTGCTGCGCGTACGCGCTGGCCAAATCGCTGAACCTGCCGCTTTTGTACAAGGGCCATGACTTTGCGCAAACCGACATCACGTCGGCACTGGCTTAATCTGCTGCCATGACTGACCGCGTAATTCCCTTGGTCGACCAGCGTCAGCGTTCCCGGAACACGGCGCTGCCCACGCATGTCATTACCCCCACCGGCGTGCTGCACGACACCCTCAAACGCCCGCTGCGCGACCTGCGCATCAGCGTGACGGACCGCTGCAACTTTCGTTGCAGCTACTGCATGCCCAAGTCGGTGTTTGACAAAGACTATGTGTACCTGCCGCACCAGTCACTGCTCAGTTTTGAAGAAATCACCCGCGTCGCCACGCAGTTTGTAGCGCACGGCGTGCGCAAAATTCGCCTGACGGGTGGCGAGCCGCTGCTGCGCAAAAACCTCGAGCTGCTGGTGGCGCAACTGGCCGCGTTAAGAACACCCGAGGGCCAGCCGCTGGACCTGACGCTCACCACCAATGGCTCCTTGCTGGTGCGCAAAGCCCTGGCCTTGAAAGAAGCCGGTTTGAACCGCGTAACCATCAGCCTGGACGGGCTGGACGACGCGATATTTCGCCAGATGAACGATGTGGATTTTCCCGTGGCCGACGTGCTGGCCGGGATTGCCGCGGCGCAGCGTGCGGGCTTGACCGATATCAAAGTCAACATGGTCGTTAAACGCGGCACCAACGACCAGGAAATTCTGCCGATGGCCCGCCATTTCCGCGGGACCGGCATCACCCTGCGCTTTATTGAATACATGGACGTGGGCGCCACCAACGGCTGGCGCATGGACGAGGTGCTGCCCTCGGCCGACGTGGTCAAACTGATTCGCTCGCAACTCCCTCTCGTACCGCTGGAACATGCCGCCCCCGGCGAAACGGCTCAGCGCTGGGGCTACGCTGGTGCAGATGGTCTTCACGACCCCGCGCTGGGCGAAGTTGGCGTGATCAGCAGCGTGACGCAGGCGTTTTGTGGCGACTGCAACCGGGCGCGTTTGTCGACCGAAGGGCAGCTGTATTTGTGTCTGTTTGCCAGCCAGGGGCATGACTTGCGATCCTTAATCCGTGGTGGCGACAACCAACCAGGAGGCACCGGTGCCTCGGACGAGCAACTGGCCTCGGCCATTGCGCATATCTGGCAGGGGCGCACCGACCGATACAGCGCTTTGCGGGCGAGTCTGCCTGCGGACGTGGGGTCGGGGGCGCGGCGGGTGGAGATGAGTTACATCGGCGGGTAAGTAAAAGCACCATGCAGTTAAAGCGGCTGCAACGGCGTCTGAATTCCACAAAAACACATTTACTGCCACTTTCGTATGACGGGTAGGGTCGTTGGGAGCATAAGTTGCTTACCAGTCGGATTCATCAGGTTACGACATCTTTCGTTAACAATTTTGTCAATTTGAGGGGTCTTATGGAGCGCTTTTGTAGCTGGCAATCCAGTGTTGACACTTGCCGTGCTCGTCTCGGCATGCAGCGGTGGTGGTGGCGGTGAAACTGTGGTGTCCGTTGCGATGCCTGCTGGTGTGGCACCGGTGGTTGGCGTAACGCCTGCATCAACGCCGGCCTCCACTGCTGAACCCTTCCCGGTCGTCGAGATATCGATACCGGCCCCAGGTTCGGTGCCGCCCGCCACGCTGGCGAACGCCCCGACGCCAGCCGCTGCACCCGCTGCAACACCCGGGGTCGCACCCGGTGCAGCACCTGCACCGGTCTTGGCACCCTCTCCTGCCCCAAGCCCAAGCCCGTCCCCAGCGCCTGGCCCTACACCAGCACCTAGCCCATCCCCGTCACTTAGTCCTGCACCAGCACCTAGCATTGCGCAGTCACCTAGCCCTGCACCAGCACCTAGCGCTGCAGCATCACCTAGTCCTGCGCCATCGCCATCGCCATCGCCATCGCCATCGCCATCGCCATCGCCATCGCCATCGCCATCGCCATCGCCATCGCCATCACCTGCACCTCCTGCACCTCCTGCACCTGCACCAGGTCCAAGCATTTCAGCCTGGTCAGACCGTGCCACCTGGGGCGGCAGCAAGCCTGTGGCGGGTGCTGCGGTGGTGATTCCTGCCGGTATGCGTGTACTGCTGGACGAAGATACGGCGGCCTTGGGGCCGCTGACAGTGGAAGGTGAGCTGACCTTCAAGAGTGGCGTCAACGTTGAACTGACCGCTGCGGTCATCCGCGTGCGCGGCAGCGGCGCACTTCGCGCCGGATCGGCGGCCACGCCCCACCAGGGCCGCGCCACCATTACCTTGACGGCCACCGACACCAGCAGCGACCCCAACGGCATGGGCACGCGCGGCATTCTGGTCAGTGCAGGGGGCAAGCTCGAATTGTTCGGCAATGCCCCAGCCGTTTCCTGGACCAAACTCAATGCACATGCCAACGCCGGTGCCACCGCGCTCACGCTGGAGCGCACCGTCGACTGGCGCGCAGGCGATCAGATCGTCGTGGCACCCACCGAATGGTACGGACCGTACTGGGTGTCGCAGGCCGTGCACGACGCATCGATTGCCACCGAGCGGCGTAGCTTGGCGTCCAATGCCTCGGGCACCAGTCTGGCACTGTCCAGCGGGCTAACCGGTTTCCGGTGGGGCCGTCTGCAGTACGCCACCGACACCGGCATGAGCCTGACCCGGGGCAATTTCACCAAGCCGCACCCCGACGTGGCCGACACGCTGGACGAACGCGCCGAGGTGGGCAATCTCACGCGCAACGTCGTCATTCAATCGACTGACGATGCGCTGTGGCGCAACAGCGGATTTGGCGCACAGGTCATGGTCATGGACCGCAGCTCGTCGCTGCAATTTGACGGTGTGGAGCTGCGTCGCATGGGCCAAGCTGGCAAGACAGGCCGCTACCCCATTCACTGGCACATGCTGTCCTACGCGGCCGATGGCAGCAACCTGGGCGACGCCGTCGGGCATTTCGTGCGCAACAGCAGTGTGTGGGATTCACGCCAGCGCTGCATGGTGATTCACGGTACCAACGGCGTGACATTGCAAAACAATATTTGTTATGACATCAAGGGGCATGCGATTTTCCTGGAAGACGCAGTGGAGCGGCGCAACGTGATTGAAGGCAATCTGGTGCTGCGCGTTCGCTCACCGGTGGATGCCCTGGCCGTTACCGAACATGAAAAGTTTGGCCACATGTGCGGCGCCTCCGCTGGCTATTGGCTCACCAACCCCGACAACACCGTGCGGCGCAACGCCGTGGCCGATGCCCAGGGCAATGGCTTCTGGCTGTCTTACCCGCAGCGGCCGGTCAAGCAAAGCAAGCTGGTGCCCTTGCGGCCGCAGAACATGCAACACGGTGCGTTCGAGTTCAATTCGGCGCGCTCCAACGGCAACAACGGCTTGATGCTGGAGTGCGCCATGACCGACGACGCTGGCAACCTGGAGTTGCTGTCGTATTCGCCCACCACCGATGCCAACGCTTTTAACTACCAGAACGGCGCACGCTTCGAACTCAAGGGCATGACCACGGCGAAAAACAATGGCGGCTACGTCAACCGCGCCATCACACCCGACTACCTGCAATGGGTGGCCGCCGACAACCTGGGTCGCGCCTTCAGCGGCGCGGTGCAATACGGCAGCACCTTGAAACAGTCGCTTATTGTTGGCAAGAGCCTGAACGACCGCCAGCCCTACCCGGCCGACGCTGATCCGCAGCTGGGTGTGGCCTCCTACCACTCGCAGATGGACATCACGCAAAACGTTTTCATGAACCTGGACAACCGGGGCTTCGTTTTGCAGGGCACGGGTGGCGACATCGCCTCCGGCGCTTTTGGCACCAACGACTACTACATCCGTCCGGTAGAAAAAGGTTTCTGGCGCAACCCGGCCAACAAATTTGTCAATGCCGACCCTGGCTACCGAGCGATTCCGCCGCACATGCAGCCCGGCTACACGCCCCAAACGCTGAACAACTGGACTCTGTCGGGTGCGATCTGGGACCCGCAAGGTTATTGGGGTGTCGCCGGGCGTTTCTGGGTGCTGGATTCACCCTTTTTACGTGATGCCAGCTGCGCCAACGTCTTAACGGTGGTACCGACCGGGCGAGTCAACGGCCTGTCATGTGCCGGCCCGTACTACGGCCTGGGGGGCTTCTGGCTCAACCGCGGCCTGGCCAATCAGACCGACAACTACAGCTTCATGGAAACGCTGGACGTGACGCGTCTGGACAGTGCCGACAACCCGATTGGCCGCTGGCGAGTTGAGCAGGGTCACACCAGCCGCTTTTTGGGCAATATGCGCCACTTTGCGGCAGTTAAAGGGGGCATCTACACGGTGCGTTTCCCCGATTTCCCCAACGCCGCGACCACCAAAGCGCCGCCACGCTGGTTGTCGATGGATGTCGAAAACATGACGGTCAGTGGCGACAGCATCTTGCTGGGCGTGCACTTTGATACCAGCACCGCCCCCACGCGGGTGCTGGTCTCCACCAACCCCGACAACCCCGACTACAACCGTAATGCCAGACTGATGACCGCCACCACCAGCCGGGCCGCCGTGGCCTCCAGCAACGGCAACCTGTATTGGCGCGACACGGCCACCAGCCTCATCTGGGTCAAGCTCATGCCTGTCGGCGTGGCCGACTGGAATGGTGCCACCCCCGGCTCGGACGACGACTTGTACCGTCGCCATGCCTTGCGCATTGAAAAATGAAGGCAGGGGTGACTTGGCGAAAAAAGCACATCTGGATGCTTGGCGTGTTGCTGGTGGCGCTGGGGATTCTGGCGGCCACGCTGTGGGCACCGCGCCGCGCACAACCGGGTGTGAATACCGAGGTGGCCGCCCTGTCCCAGCGGTGCATCGCTGAAATGCTGCGCGGCACCTGCGGTGCCATGCGCTCCTCAGCACCCGATGTGGCTCCCCAGACAACGCAGAGGGTGTTTATTGCCGGCCTGGGCGAAGTAGATGCCGTCAGCTTTGAGGCTCTGCGCACAGCCGGCGACGACATGTGCGCCATGGTGTCGCGAGATTGCCGCACGGCCTGGAATGGCAGTGTCTGCGTGATTGCCAAAGCGCTGTTCCCTGCGCGCTTGACGGATCAGGCGGTCAAACCTGCCGGCCTGTAGACGGCCTGGCCAGATAGGGTCGCGTTCGCAAGGGCTGGCGAGCCCATAGACTCGCTGGTGTCAGCAACAAACCAGACCGCGATGACCACGCACTTGAGCGAACCCCACCACATCACCGCCGTCCTCCTGGCCGGTGGTCGCGGCTCCCGCATGGGCGGTATCGACAAAGGCCTGCAGCCCTTCAACGGCCTGCCGCTGGCGCAACATGCATTGATGCGGCTGGCACCGCAGGTGGGCGCAGTCCTGCTCAATGCCAACCGCAACCTGCCCGACTACGAATCACTCGCCCTGCCGTTTAACGCGCATGTGCTACCAGACGACCTGGCCGATTACGCAGGCCCATTGGCAGGCTTTCTGGTCGGCTTGCAGCACTGCCAGACCCCCTGGCTGGTGACCGCGCCCTGCGACACGCCGCTACTACCTTTGGATTTGGTTGCCCGCCTGTCCCAAGCCGCTGCAGAACACAACGCCGACATCGCGATGGCCACCGCCCCAGAAACTGACGACACGGGCCAGATCACCCAGCGCAAGCAACCCGTGTTCTGCCTGCTGCGCAAGTCCCTGCTGCCCAGCCTGCAGGCCTTCACCCAAACAGGTGGCAGCAAAATTGCCGCGTGGACCGGCCAGCACCACACGGTGCTGGTGCCGTTTGACCAGCCCAACGACAACCCGCGCGCTTTTTTCAACGCCAACACGCTGGACGAATTGCGCCAACTGGAGCAGCCGTGAGCGGGCACCAAAGCCTGGCCATCATCGCCGCAAGCCTGCAAGGCTACGACCCGCAGGCCCTGAGCATTGACGCGGCAACCGCTTTTTTGCATCAGTTGGCCCAGCCGATTAACGGCGTGGAGACCGTCACCATTTTTCAGGCCCTGGGCCGGGTGCTGGCCAGCGACGTGGTGGCTCCGTTCAACGTGCCGCCGCACGACAACTCCGCCATGGACGGCTATGCGTTTGACGGCGCGCAACTGCCCACCGCGCCGCCCGAGGGCCTGCGACTGCGCGTGGCGGGGGCCGCATTTGCGGGTGACGCCGAGGTCGGCGTTGAGGTCGGCTTACTGCCAGCCGACCACTGCGTGCAAATCACCACCGGCGCCGTCATGCCCGCCGGGCTCAACACCGTGGTGCCGCAGGAATTCGTTCGGCGGGTTGGCGACTACATCACCGTTCCTGCAGGCACCGTACAAGCTGGCGACAACCGCCGCCACGCAGGCGAAGACCTGCGCCAAGGCCAGGTAGCGCTACAAAAAGGTGAGCTGCTCCAGCCCGCCGCACTAGGGCTGCTGGCCAGTTTGGGCATAGAAGCCGTGCCCGTGATGCGTCGCCTGCGCGTGGCCTGCTTTTCCACCGGCAATGAAATCGTCAGCCTGGGTGAGTTGCTGCCAGGTCAACCGCTGCCGCCCGGAAAAATCTACGACAGCAACCGCTACGTCCTCTTCGGCCTGCTCACGCGCCTGGGCTGCGAGCTGATGGACCTGGGCGTGGTGCCCGACGAGCCCCTGCTGTTAGAGGCCGCGTTCACACAAGCCGCCAGCCAGGCCGACGCCATCATCACCAGCGGCGGCGTGAGTGTGGGCGAGGCCGACCACACCAAAGCCATCATGAAAAAACTGGGCGACGTGGCCTTCTGGCGCATCGCCATGCGCCCCGGCCGCCCTATGGCCGTCGGGCGGCTGAATCGTCTGCCCGCAGACCCTTTGCAAGCCGAAAGTGCCACTAGCCCTTATGAATACTGCTCAAGAAGCTATGAAAAAAGGAGTGATTCAGTGGGCAACACCCCCCCAGGTGCCCTGCTCTTCGGCCTACCCGGCAACCCCGTCGCCGTGATGGTTACCTTCCTGGCCCTGGTCCGCCCTGCCCTGCTGCGCCTGATGGGCTGCACCGCGACCCCACCCCCCCTGCTAAAAGCCCACGCACAAACCCCCATCCGCAAAAAACCCGGCCGCACCGAATACCAACGCGGCTTCGTGTCCACCACCACCGCCGGCTCCCTCCAAGTCACCATCGCCCCCAACCAGGGCTCCGGTGTGCTCAGCTCCATGGTGCGCGGCAACGGCTTGGTAGTGCTGCACCACGGCCAGGGGAATGTGGCGGCGGGGGAGCTGGTGGACGTGATGGTGTTTGAGGGGGTGGTTTGATCACTCGGCGTCGGTTGGTATGCGTTACCTGTTCAGTTCAATATGCCTTTGATAGCTGCTTGAGCAATAAACACAAGGGCTAGCGGCTTGTTTGACTTAAAACGCCGTACAGCGATAAAAAACCGGGGTCAGATCAAAATTCAGGACATGGTCTGCATCGGCAACTGAAAAAATCGGTACGAAATTTTGCTCTGACCCCGTTTTTGGGCTCTGGAGTGGGACAACCCAGCGAGTGGCAACCGCTTCGTCAATTCAGCGTCTTACCGCACCAACCGCACGCTGCCTGCGCCGGTGGCGGCTTTGAAAGCGGTGGTGACAGGTGATGACGTTTGACGAGGTCAATCATCTGCAGTGATGGCTACCGCTTGAACTGTCCATCGGCACCAATCATGGACAGCTCAGTAAAGTTCAAACCGGCATGCGATGTGGGGGAATAGCTCAGTCGCAATCCGCCCATATCAAAGTCACGAAGAGTTTCCAGGGCGGTATGCAGCTTTTCGCGGCCGGGGTTGGCACCCGAACGGCGCAGCCCTTCAACCAGCACCTTTGCCGCAGCAAAGCCTTCCAGCATGGCCGGACTGACGCTCTTGATGCCTTGCGCCCGGGCAAGCGTCAGCGCCTCTTTAACGATCGGATACCCGATTGAGCGCTCGTTTGGAAACACCTGCGTGACGATGACGCCGTGGGCATTCGCCCCCAGGCTTTTGATAAAACCACTAGAAGCGTTGTTGGATAAGGTAAGAACCTGTGCGCGAGATCCGGTTGCACGGATGGCACCCAGCGCCTGCACGACTGCAGGGCCGGTTCCAACAACCAACACGCCCTGTACGTTTGCAGCCTTCAGGTTGACGCTAATCGTCGAAAAGTCTGGATTCACGCGATCAAACGTTTCCAAAACGACTGCCTGCATTTTGGCCAACGCCAGTCCGTTTTTTGCACCCACCAGCGCGTCTGCACCAAAACTGTCGTTGACGACGACCACCCCGATACGCGAGAGACCCAGTGTTTTCAAATAAACCATGGCCTTTTCAGCCTCCCGCTGATAACTGGAGCGAACGTTGAATACATACTTTTGCACCGGCTCGTGCAATGCCATGGCACCGGTGGAGGGTCCCACCAGCGATACGCGATTGGCATCCAGAACGGGGATCATGGCCTGGGTATGTGGGGTGCCGCGGCTCAGAAACATGGCAATGACACCTTTTTCTTCGATCAGTTGACGTGCGTTTTCCCCGGCGAGCTTGGGATCGAACTTGTCGTCCAATGAAATCAACTCGATCTTTCGCCCATAGATTCCCCCACCTGAATTAATGGAATCGAAATAGATTCGCGCACCAGCCGTCGTTTCATTAACGCCCGCACTGACAGGCCCGGTAAAACCGGCCGTTTGTCCTATAAGAATTTGCGCGCCGACTGAATGGCTGAACACCAGAAATAACACCGATAAAACTATATTCTCAACGAGAGTTTTCATATTCAACCTCTTCAGCTATTGTGCATATCAACAATTTGTCACAATGTACGTTGCACGCGTAACAACGTGTGATATCGAAAACCCCTGCGTAAAAATACGCAGAGATCAAACGGAATCACGCGGATGACAGGCAGAGCTGACCCTCAGACAATACACACACTTATTACTAATATGTCTTGAGAGACACAAATATGAATTCACTACTACATCGCTCAATGCTGGCAGCATGTTTACTACTCGCAACCTTGCCGGCGCTTGCACAGCAACCGTACCCGACACGTGCAATCAAACTACAAGTACCCTTTGCGCCCGGTGGCACGACAGACATCATCGCGCGTGTCATTGCGGAACCGCTGAGTCGTTTGCTGGGTCAGCCTGTTATTGTTGATAACAAAGCTGGTGGTGGCGGTGTGGTGGGTGCACTCGAGACGGCCAGAGCAGCTCCTGATGGATATTCTCTTGCAATTGCGACGGTATCCACGATGGCCGCCAATCCTGCTATCAATCGCCAGATTCCTTATAATCCGCTGACAGATTTCACGCCTGTCGTCAACATTGCAGAAACGCCGAATGTTATTGCTGTCAATCAAGGCTTTGCAGGCAAGGATTACAAGAGTTTTCTAGCAGAAATCAAGAAAAATCCGGGGAAATATTCATATGCATCGTCAGGCACTGGCGGAATCGGCCATTTGCAGATGGAATTGTTCAAAAGTCTCAGCGGAACATTCATCACACATGTGCCGTATCGTGGTGCGGGCCCCGCTTTGAACGACACAATTGCAGGCCAGGTTCCAATGACGTTCGATAATTTACCGTCTGCACTAAAATTTATCAGTACCGGTCAATTGATTCCCATAGTGGTTGCAGCACCGCAGCGTTTGTCCCAGCTGCCCAACGTACCGACTTTCAAAGAAATCGGACTGGAGCCAGTAAACCGTATGGCTTTTTATGGGATCGTAGGCCCCAAAGGCTTGCCAAAAGAAATTGTGACGAAATTGAACGCAGCCGTTTTGAGTGCCTTGAAAGATCCTGCTGTGCGAAAGAGGATTGAAGACACAGGCTCAATTGTGTTGGGCAATACACCTGAGCAGTTTGCAGCGCAAATCAAGTCCGAGTACGACGTCTACAAATCCGTGGTGTTGAAGCAGGATTTAAAACTGGATTAATTATTGGTGCCGTAAAAAAGCGCTATCTGCTGATCTTGCGTGTCGGGTCAAGGAAACTTCCTTTAAGACTTCCAGTTCAGCATCAAAGCATGGGGTTATTGATCAGCCCGTACTGATGCAAAAATCGGTCTAGTTCATTGCTGTTGGCGCACCCGAGCTTCGCAAAAATGTGCGCGCGATGTGTGTCGACAGTACGTGGATCGATGGTAGCCAACTCACGGGCAATCAGTTTGCTGGTTTTTCCTTCAGCGACCAATTTTGAGATTTCTTTTTCACGTGGCGTAAGTTTCTGCCAGCGGGAATATGCAGCAAGCTGCGCCTGATGTTGCGTGGCAAGTGTTTTTGTGCGCTCCAAAGCTTGGCTGACCTTTTGCAAAAGTGAAGCCTCGCTACATGGCTTTTCAAGCCAACCAAATGCACCTTTTTGAACAGCTTTCACAGCGACCTCAATATCACCATGGCCTGACAGGAACAAGATAACCAACGTACTTCCGGCTGACATCAAGACGTCCTGAACCTCAAGCCCTGACATGCCTTCCAGCCGCAGATCCAGTATCAAGCAACCACTTTGCAGGTGGTGCGAAGACTTCAGGAATGACTCACCCGAATCGAATGTCTGGACAGCATAACCACGAGACAGCAGCAGCACGCCAAGCGAGTCGCGCACGGCTTTGTCGTCGTCAACAACATATAAATTTAAATTCATACGCCCTACACTCCACGTTCTCAGAAAACAGCAGGCAATTTAACGACAAAAACAGCGCCTGTTCCGGGCCGACTCTTAAAACTCAATTGCCCATGATGATTTTCAACAATACTTCTACAAATATTTAAGCCTAAACCCAAGCCTTCAGATTTTGTCGTGAAAAACGGCGTGAACAATTGACTCTCCACATGAGAGGAAATACCGCAACCGCTGTCCGCTACGCTGACACAAACAAACGCCTGATCAAGCGTGGTGTCTATTTCAATACAGCGGTGCTCCTGCAGCGTTGTGTGCATGGCCTGGAGGCTGTTCATGATCAGGTTAAGAATGACCTGCTCCAGCAACACCCGGTCGCCAGATACGCACGGCAACGGTTTAGTCATGCGCACGACGACTCTGGCATTTTGAAGTCTTATTTCTGGTTGAAGCAACGCCAGCACGTTCGAGACCAGCGTGTTGATCTGCCACAGTTGCACGCCGGTGGTCTGCGTTTTTACAAAACCACGAATGCGCCGAAGAATATCTGCCGCTCGTTCCGCCTGCAATTTTATTTCTTGCAGGCTGTTAACCAGCAAGGCCCGGTTTCCTTGAACAGCGAAATTGTTGGCAGCACTTGCATAGTTGGTCAACGCCATCAGTGGCTGATTGAGTTCATGCGCCATGGTAGAGGCCATTTCTCCCAAACTGGCAAGCCTGCCTGCGTGCTGCAACTGCGTATCTTGCAAACGCTGTTTGGTTTCGGCTGCTTTTTGATCCGTTATGTCGACAACGGAACTCATCCAGCCGGTGTGCTTGCCTTGCGCGTCCACGAGTGGCGCCGTGTAGACCATTGTGAAAACATCTTGGCCGTTGCGATGTCTGATACGCGATTCAAATCCTGTTGGTGCAGCCATTCCACTCAATGAGGCTTGGTTATCGGACCAGTGCCGTGCCAGGTCGTTGGGGTTCCAATATGGATAGGGCGGCAATCGACCCAATAGCTTGTTCTGGCTATATCCGGTCATGTCGCAAAAAGCCGGGTTCACATAAATAATGCGGCCCGCCACATCGCACGCGCGCATACCCACCAGAAGTGAGTTTTCCATTGCTTTTTGAAATGCATGCGCTTCACGAAGCTCACGCGTTCGTTCAAATACGCGTATTTCGAGTTCGTGGCGAGCGTTGCTTTGCTCCATCAGGCGTTTTTCACGCAACCGCCAGTACAGTGTGAAAAAAAGGAGAATACTGGCTACAAGCGTTCCCAGAACGAGTGCTTGCACGCGTGCCAGAAAAACAGGCTCATAGTCTCCGGCAATCGTCATCGTCCATCCGTATTCCGGCAAAAGCTCATCAAACGCCAAATATTGCCGTTTCTTGCCATCCACCACGGTCTGTATTACATAACCAGCGTCTTTACGTCGGCTCTCAATCGTCCATGGGATGGCGGGAAAGCTTTGCCTGGTTCCATATTGTTTGTGCTTTTGAAGCCAAGCCATATCTTCCTGGCTGAGCGGGCGCCGAGTATTGAAATTCCATTCAGGTATGGAGCTCAAAAAAAATATGCCTCTTGCGTCCGACAGCATAATGGGCGTGGGCAGGTTTGACCACGCAGCCTCCATATCCCGCAGGCTCACCTTGATTGCAACGACGCCCAGCGCCACACCCCCGTCATACACCGGGACAGCAATAAACAGGCCTGGAATATTGGTTGTCTGTCCTATTCCATAAAATAGACCGGCCTTACCATTGAGTGCGTCAATAAAATAAGGGCGATTACTGTAGTCCTGCCCGACAAAGCTTTGCGGACTATCCCAATTGCTTGCGGCAATCGTCAATCCCCGTGCATTCATAATGTACAGGACGTCCGATCCAGCCCGGATATTGATGTCCTGCAGATAACGATTGACCTTCATTTTTAGCGCTTGATCAGAATCAGGCGACAAGACACTGACGATATTTGAATGCTGGGAGATGGTGTAGGGAAGCGAACTGAATTTGGCAGCATCGGCGCGCAAACCAAGAATATTGGTCGTTATGGCGTTGCGAATTCCTGTGCTTTGCGTACGGCTGGCAAGGTCAGCAGCACGCTGACCAACCCACCAGACAAGACCGATCACGAGCGCCAGCAATATGAACTGAAAGGCTCTACGGGGACGCATGACTGACTGGACCCATTTAACCCAGCGCTGGTTCACCGCAAGAACCTCACCGTACCAGGCGCACCGCCGCAATCGCCAGCCAACCCAGCACAAAGTTGGTCAGCATCAGCATGTGAATCTGCCCCGCGGCTTTCGCGGCTATGGGCCACTCAGCGGCGGCTACGGCGCGCTTGAATTTTTTGAAGCCGGCAAAGTAGATGTGGCCAAAAATCAGCATCATGGTCAGGCCCAGCACCAGCATCACGTTCCAACCCAGGGGCACGCTGCCTGCGCCGGTGGCCGCTTTGGCGGCTTTGAAGGCTGTTGTGTACAAGTTGGTGCCGGTGGTGAACAGCAGCACGATGGAAACCAGCACGACGAGGAAAAAGCGTTGCCACACCTGCGCCATGAGCTGGGCCCTTAGCTGGGGTTCAAGGACTTTCATGGCGGCTGGACGCAGCGCAAAGAGCAGCGCGGTCATGCCACCCATCCAGACGATGCCGGCGATGAGGTGAAGGAGTTTGACGAGGTCGTACATGGGGGCTTTCGTTGGGGTTTGGTGGGATGAGGGGGGCTTTGCGGAGGCCGTGATGGTGGCACGCCTTGCCCCCATCCCAGCCTTCCCCCGGGAGGGGAAGGGGTCATGCCGAAGACAAAAATCAGGCCGGGTTTTATAGCCAAAACGGCTACTAGCCCTTTTGGATACTGCTCAAGCAGCTATATAAATAATAGCAATTCAAAGATTAACGCCCCTGCTCTGCCGGCACCAGCGGCAGCACGGATGCAGCGACCACGCCGTGCGGGTCGTCGTTGGCCACTTCTTTGTGTGGGCCGGGCACATGTTTGCGTGCCAACAGGGTGTACATGGTGGGCACCACAAAAATAGTGAGCAAGGTGCCCAGCGACATGCCGCCCACAATCACCCAGCCGATTTGTGCGCGGCTTTCTGCCCCGGCACCGGTGGCCAGCGCCAGCGGTACAGCGCCCAGCACCATGGCGCCGGTGGTCATCAAAATGGGGCGCAGGCGCTGGCTGGCTGACTGGCGGATGGCGTCGGCCAGGTTCACGCCCTGCTCGCGCAGCTGGTTAGCAAACTCCACAATCAAAATACCGTGCTTGGTGATCAAGCCCACCAGGGTGATCAGCCCGATCTGGCTGAAAACATTCAAGGTGCCACCGCTCCATTTCAGCGCCAGCAACGCACCGGCCATCGACAAAGGCACGCTCAGCATGATGATGAAGGGGTCAACAAAGCTCTCGAATTGCGCTGCCAGCACCAGGTAAATAAATAGCAGCGCCAACAGAAATACCAGCGCCAGCGAGCCGGACGAGTTGCGGAACTCGCGGCTGGTGCCGTTCAAGTCGGTGGCAAAGCCGGGTTTGAGCACTTTGGCGGCGGTGGCGTCCATAAATTTCAGTGCCTCGCCCAGCGAATAGTCGGGCGCCAGGTTGGCGGTGATCGATGCCGAGCGACGCTGGCCGAAGTGGTTCAGCTCTCTGGGCACCACCACTTCGCGGATTTTCACCAAGGCTGACAGCGGAATCATGGCGTCATTTTTTCCGCGCACAAACAGCTTTTCAATGTCGTCGGGCGTGTCGCGGCCGGTGGGCGTGGTTTGCACCACCACGTCGTACTGCTCGCCTTCACGCTTGTATCGGGTCACGTTGCGGCCACCCAGCGCGGTTTCGACGGCGCGGGCCACGGCTTCCACGCTCACACCCAGGTCGGCCGCGCGCTCGCGGTCAACTTCCATCTTGATCTCGGGTTTGTTCAAACGCAGGTCGGTGTCGACCTGCACAAAACCGGGGTTTTTGGCAAGTTCATCTTGAAACGACCGCACGGCTTGCGACAAGTTTTGATACGAGTCAGACGTGACGATGACGAAGTTCACCGGCCGCTCACGAAAGCCCTGGCCGAGCGACGGCGGCGTGATGGCAAAGGCCGACACGCCGGGCAGGCTGGCCATGCGTGGCGTGATTTCGCGGGCAATTTCCAGCGTGCTTTTGGTGCGCTCTTCCCACGGCAGCGCCCGTAAAAATACGTTGCCCTGGGCCACCGTGGGGTTGCCGTTGACGACGAATACGCGGTCGAATTCTTTGTAGCTCTGGCCGATTTGCTCCACGGCCTGCGCGTATCGGTTGGTGTAGTCCAAGGTGGCACCGTCGGGGCCGTTGATGACCGTGAGAATCACGCCCCGGTCTTCCAGCGGGGCCAGCTCGCTTTTCACGGTGTACAGCAGCCAGCCCGCCAGCACGCCGCTGCCCAACATCACCGCCACCACCAGCCAGCGACGGCCCAGCGACCACACCAATGCTGCGGTGTAGCCGCGCGACAGGCTGTTCAAGCCGCGCTCCACGGTGCGGTCAAACCACGAGGGCTTGGGGTTGTGCTTGAGCAGCAACGAACACATCATGGGCGACAGCGTCAGCGCCACAAAGCCCGACACCACCACCGCGCCCGCCAGGGCCAGCGCAAATTCGGTAAAAAGCCTGCCTGTGCGGCCCGGCGCAAAGGCTAGCGGCGCGTACACCGCGGCGAGGGTCAAGGTCATGGCCACCACCGCGAAGGCGATCTCTTTCACACCCTTGATGGCGGCGTCAAACGGGGCCATGCCGTCTTCAATATGCCGGTAAATGTTTTCCAGTACCACGATGGCGTCGTCCACCACCAGGCCAATGGCCAACACCAGGGCCAGCAGGGTCAGCGTGTTGATGGTGAAACCGGCCAGCGCCATCAGGGCAAAGGTGCCAATCAAACTGACCGGAATGGTGATGAGCGGAATGATGGACGCACGCATGGTGCGCAAAAACAAAAAGATCACCAGCGCCACCAGCACCACAGCTTCAATGATGGTGGTAAACACGGCTTTGATGGAGCGGTCAATGAACACCGAGTTGTCGTTGGCCACCTGCACGTCCACACCCGGCGGTAAATCCACCTTGATTTTTTCCAGCAGGTTGCGCACGCCTGCCGACAGTTCCAGCGGGTTAGCCGTGGCCTGGCGGATGACGCCTAGCGAAATCGCGTCGCGCCCGTTCAGCCGCACGCTGGTGCGCTCGCTTTGCGGACCTTGCGCCACACGCGCCACGTCGCCAATGCGCACCGGCTGGCCATTGACCGTGCGAATGACGACTTGCGCAAACTCGCGCGGACTCTGCAAATCGGTGGCCGTGGTCACGTTGAACTCGCGCTGGCGGCTTTCAATGCGCCCGGCAGGCACCTCCAGGTTGCTGCGGCGCAGGGCGTCTTCCACGTCTTGCGTGGTCAGCTTGTAGGCGGCCAGTTTGTCGGTGTCCAGCCAGATGCGCATCGAGAATTTACGCTCCCCAAAAATGCGCACATCGGCCGCGCCCGGCGCGGTTTGCAGCACGGGCTTGACCACGCGGTTGGCCATGTCGGACAGCTGCAGCGCGCTGTGGGTATCGCTGCTCATGGCCAGCCAGATCACGGGCGAGGCGTCGGCTTCCACTTTGGAGACCACTGGTTCGTCAATGGCCTGCGGCAGGCGCTGGCGCACCCGGGCGGTTTTGTCTCGCACATCGGCAGCGGCGGAATCGGGGTCGCGGTTCAGATTGAAGCGCACGGTGATCTGGCTTTGCTCCTGCCGGCTGATGGACGTGATGACCTCCACCCCTTCGATGCCCGCCAGCGAATCTTCCAGCACCTTGGTGACCTGGCTTTCAATCACCTCGCTGGACGCGCCGCCAAAGCGCGTTTCAACCGTGACCACCGGCTCGTCAATCTTGGGGTACTCGCGCACCGCCAGGCGGGTGAACGACACATAGCCGATCAGCACAATCAGCAGCGACAGCACGGTGGCAAAGACCGGGCGACGGATGGAGAGTTCGGGCAGGGACATGACGTTTGCTCCTGTATGGGGAATTTAGGGCGCTGGTCGGGTGGGGTTACTCCCTCCCCCGCTGGGGGAAGTTATCTGGCTCCCTCCCCCGGTGGGGGAAGTTATCTGGCTCCCTCCCCCGGTGGGGGAAGTTATCTGGCTCCCTCCCCCGCTGGGGGAGGGTGGGGG
>JANOQJ010000001.1:0-165697 GCA_031414805.1 Comamonadaceae bacterium | reverse complement strand
CAGCCAGCTTTTGCTGCAGATCCTGAATCGGCGGAATGTTGCGACCAATGATGGCTGACCACGGTTTGCCGGCAGCGGCCTGCTTTTCCACCCACTTCATGTTCAGCAGATTGGGTGGGAAGTCTTTCACAAACGTCTCTTGCGGCATGCCGCATTTGTCCACAATGATGCGGCGCAGCTCGCGCTCTTTCTTGCGCACATCGTCCACCTGCCCACGCACCATGTCGCACAGTTTTTCAATGGTTTTGGCGGTGAAACGAATCGTCATCAGCTCGGCGCTCAGAGCCTTTTGGGCCTCGACGTAGGCGGCGTTTCCGTAGCCTTGCGTGTCGTAGATGTTGTGCACGGTCTCAAACAGCTCGGCAATGCGCTCAAAGCGGGTCAGCGCATCGCGCTTGAGCTCTTCCAGCTTTTTGGTCAGCGCTTTGGAACCGCCCTTGCCGTCGTCATCGTCGGCTTCGTCAAATTCGTCGAAGTCTTCTTCAGCCACGTAGTCGTCGGCCTCATTGGCGTTGGAAAAGCCGTCCACCACGGTGGAAATCATCACCTTGCCGTCACGAATCTCGCCACCCAAACGCAAAATTTCGGCAATCGTGGCGGGACACTCGGAAATGGCCTCCATCATCGCCATCAAGCCGCCTTCAATGCGCTTGGCAATTTCAATTTCGCCTTCGCGCGTGAGCAGTTCCACGGTGCCCATTTCGCGCATGTACATGCGCACCGGGTCGGTGGTACGGCCAAATTCGCTGTCCACGGTGGACAACGCGGCTTCGGCGGCTTCTTCGGCCTCTTCTTCGGTAGCGCCGGTGGGGGCGCTGTTGGTCAGGATCATGGCCTCGGCGTCTGGCGTCTGCTCGTACACCGCCACGCCCAGATCGTTCAAGGTGATGATCACCGCTTCCATGGTTTCGGCGTCGATCAGCTTGTCGGGCAGGTGATCGGAGATTTCGCCGTGCGTCAGGTAGCCACGGGTTTTACCCAGCTTGATCAGGGTTTTCAGGCGCTGGCGGCGCTTGGCCAGGTCTTCTTCAGAGAGAACTGTTTCGTCCAGCCCAAACTCTTTCATCAAGGCGCGCTCTTTGGCCTTGCTGATCTTCATACGCAGCGGTTTGACTTTTTCAGCGGTGGGGTCGGCTACTGCGTCCGTTGCAACCTCGCCCGGTTCTTCGGCAAATTCGGCTTCGATGTCGGACAGATCGGTGTCGTCGCCCTCGCCTGCACCCGCAGACTTTTCAGCCACCTTGGGCTTGCGGCCACGTTTGGCACCCGCCGGTGCGGTTTTGGCAGCGGCTGCGGGTTTTTTGACAGCCGGTGCCTTGGCTGTGGCAACGGGAGCGGCTGCAGTCGCAGCTTTTTTCAGCATCACCGTTTTGCCCGCTTTGGCTGGCGCAGGCGGCGCATCTGCCTTGGCTGATGGCAGCTTGGCAGAGGGCAATTTGGCAGCAATGACTTTGACGGTTGGGGCTTTGACAGCCGGTGTCGCAGCGGGGCTGGCAGGCTTGGCGGGCTTTTGGTTGGGCATGATCGACCTCAGTACGGACGGAAAAGGAAAAAAACAAACGGCTCACGACGCGAGCAAATAGTCAGGCCCCATACATGTGGGCAGGGTGACGCATAAGCAAGGTGCCTGCGAGCAAGGTGTGTGGGCGAACATTTGGTGTGCAGCCCTTGCGATGAAGGGAAGCCGGTTGGGCAGGTTGTGCGCCGGTGGGCTTGGGCTCGGAGGTGCTGCTGTCGCGCTTGCTGAAAAAGGCAAGCGTGGATTATACCGGCGCAGCGCTTGTACTCAGTCGGCGTTTGCCGTTGCAGCAGCAGTTGCGCGGGCCTTTGCGTAGTTGCTGCGCTGTTCGTGCAGGCGCTTGAACAGCGCCATGTCGCCAGCATTCAAGGCCTGCGTTTGCTGCGTTTTCAGGCTGTCGTCCTGCATCCAGTCCAGCAAGTTGCGCAGTTCGGCTTGCGCCTCGGCGCGGTCTTCCTGCAGTTTTTTTTGAACGGCGGCTTCGTCTACCGGCTTGTCGTCTGCGGCAGGCATCACCGGCTGCTCCAGGGGTTCCATGACCTTCAATGCCAAGGCCTCACAAGGCTGCTCGCGCAGGCCCTCGCGCAGGGCGCCCCAGGGCATGGGTCCGTGCTCCTGCAGCTGTGCATCCAGCCAGGTGAACAGTGGGCCGTGGGGTGCGGGTAAGTCGCACAGCAAGGCATGGTCTTGCCCGCTCAAGCTGTCCCACAACGCGGCTTCGGTGAGCAGGCGGCGGGCCGTGTGGTCCGCGCGGCTCGTGGGTGCAGCACGCGGACGCATGCCGTAGTTCGGGGTACCCGCATAGGGGTTTTTGGCTGCATTTTTAAACGAATTCGCCTTGTAGCCCTTATGAATGCTGCTGGAGCCACTATTGTTTTCATAGTGCTCCCGTTCGGCACGCGACTGGTAGCCCGCGCCTGCTGACGCGGCAGGCTTGGCACCACGCGGGCTGATATTTCGCGGGCTGATGCCCCAGACATCCACCAACTCGCCCGCCCCCACCTGCACCTGCTGCGCCAGCTCGCCCAGCAACTGGCGTTTCAACGCGCCGTCGGGCATGGCCTGCCACAGCGGGCGGGCTTGCGCGGCCAGCCGGGCACGGCCTTCGGCGCTGCTCAGGTCGCAGTCTTCTGCCGCGGCTTCCAGTAGAAAACGACTCAGCGGCGTGGCCTGGGCCACAGCCTGCGCAAACGCTTCCTGACCCTGCTCGCGGATGAAGCTGTCGGGGTCGTGCTCGGGCGGCAAAAACAGAAACTTCACGCTGCGCAGGTCGGTGGCAAACGGCAGCGCACCGTCCAACGCCTTGCGGGCGGCGCGCTGGCCGGCGGCGTCGCCGTCGAAGCTGAACACCACGCTGTCGGTGAAGCGAAACAGCTTTTGCACATGCTCCGGCGTGCAGGCCGTGCCCAACGTAGCCACCGTGTTGGGAAACCCCAGTTGTGCCAGCGCCACCACGTCCATGTAGCCCTCGGTGACCAGCACATAACCCATCTCGCGCAGCGACTGGCGGGCTTCAAACAAGCCGTACAGCTCGCGGCCTTTGCTGAACACCGGAGTTTCGGGGGAGTTCAGGTACTTGGGCTTCTCATCGCCCAGCACCCGCCCACCAAACCCGATGCATTCGCCCTTCACGTTGCGAATCGGGAACATCACCCGGTCGCGAAAACGGTCGTAGCGCTTGATATCGCCCGATTCCTCATCGGCGCTTTCAATCACCAGGCCGCTGTCCGTCAGCAGCGGGTCGTCATATGCGGCAAACACGCTGGCCAGACTGCGCCAACCCTCTGGCGCGTAGCCCAACCCAAAGCGTTTGGCCACCTCGCCACTCACGCCCCGGCGTTTGAAATAGTCAATCGCATGCGCTGTGTGCTTCAGGTGTGCGGTATAGGCCGCAGCCGCTTTTTCCAGCACCTCGTTCAGCGTGTGTTGGCGGGCCCGCTGCTGCGCCGCCAGGGCGCGGTCTTGCGGGCTGGCATCGTCTTCGGGTACCTGCAGGCCGTATTGCTGGGCCAGGTCTTGCACGGCTTCCACAAAGCTCATGCCCGCGTGCTCCATCAAAAACCCCAGGGCGTTGCCGTTTTTGCCGCAGCCAAAGCAGTGATAAAACTGTTTTGTAGGGCTCACCGAAAACGAGGGCGACTTTTCCCCATGAAACGGGCACAAACCCATGAAGTTCGCCCCGCCCTTTTTTAGCGGCACGTGGCGCCCCACGATGTCCACGACATCGGCACGGGCAAGCAACTCTTGAATGAAGGACTGGGGAATGGACACGGGGGTATTTTCGCCTTGCGATGTTTCGCGGATCGACTCTTATACTGAAAAGCAGCCCGTTAAACACCTCGCTGCCTGTGAACGCTACACCCCACCAGCCCGCCCCGGCCCCCGACCCACATGCGATTCAAACCCTGGTTTCGCTGTTCCAGCAAGGCCGCCACGCCCAGGTTGAGCCGCAAGCTCTTGCGCTAACGCAGCAATTCCCCCAGCACCCGTTCGGCTGGACCATGCTGGCCGCTGTTTTGCGGGCTCTGAAACGCACGCAGGAGGCCGTCCAGCCGCTGCGAACCGCCGTAGCGCTGTCGCCGCAAGATGCGCAAATGGCGTTCAACCTGGGCAATGCGCTGCGCGACCTGGGGCAGAACGAGGCGGCGGCCGAGGCCTACGAAAAAGCAGTGGCTCTCAAGCCGCAGATGGCCCAGGCGCATTTCAACTTGGGCACGGTGCAGCAAGACCTGGGGCGGCTTGCGCAGTCCGAGCGCAGCTTGCGCCAGGCCGTGCTGTATGCGCCCGCCCACGCCGCCGCACACAGCAACCTGGCCACCACCCTGCAGGCCCTAGGCCGCCGCGACGAGGCGCTGAAAAACTACCAACGCGCCTTGAAAGTCGAGCCCCACAACCCGGCGCTGCACTTCAACCTGGCCGACTTGCTGCACGACCTGGGCCGACTGTCAGAAGCACAAACCGCCTGCCGCCAGGCGCTGCAGCTGGATCCAGATATGGCGAACGCGCACAGCCTGATGGGCACGATTTTGAAAGACCTGGGGCAGATTAACGCGGCCCTTGCCAGTTACCGCAAAGCCCTGGCGCTGGCACCAGACAACAGTGACACGCAGAGCAGCCTGCTGTTTTGCCTGAACTACGCGGCAGTGCACCAGGCCGACGTCTGCTGGAAAGAGGCGCAGCGTTTTGGGCAAATGGTGGCGGACAAGGCCACGATGGTTTTCAGCCAGTGGCATCACGTGCAGCCGGGCCAGCGCCTGCGCATTGGCTTTGTGTCGGGCGACCTGCGCGAACACCCGGTGGGTCACTTTTTGGAAGCGGTGCTGGCGCAACTGAACAGCGCCGCGCTGGAGCTGATCGCCTTTCCCACTCACCCACATTCGGACGCGCTGACAGAGCGCATTCGCCCCCATTTTTCACAGTGGCTGCCGCTGGTAGGGTTGAGCGACGAAGCAGCGGCGCAGCTGATTCACGAGCAAGGCATCCACCTGTTGCTGGACCTGTCAGGCCACACCGCGCACAACCGCCTGCCGATGTTTGCGCGTCGGCCTGCACCCGTGCAGGCCAGCTGGTTGGGCTACTTTGCGACCACCGGTGTGGCGGCAATCGATTACCTGATGGCTGATCCACAAACGCTGCCACTGACCGAGCAAAGCGCCTTCACCGAAAAAATCTGGCACCTGCCACGCACCCGCCTGTGCTTCACGCCGCCCCCGTTCGAGGTGCCAGTCGGCCCCCTGCCCGTGCTCAGCAGCGATGGCGCAAAGGGCTACATCACGTTTGGCTGCTTTTCCAACTTGACCAAAGTGGGCGATGAAGTGGTGGCGCTGTGGAGTCGTGTGCTGCACAGCGTGCCGGGCAGCCGCCTGTTATTGAAGGCCAAACAACTTAAGGACGAGGTGGTGCAGCGCCAGACGCTCAAGCGCTTCGCCCAGCACGGCATCACCCCCGCCCAGCTCATGCTGGAGGGCCCCAGCGCGCGCGCCGACTACCTGGCGGCCTACCACCGGGTGGACATTGGGCTGGATCCGTTCCCCTTCCCCGGCGGCACCACCACCGCCGAGAGCCTCTGGATGGGGGTGCCGGTGCTCACGCTGGCCGGCACGCACTTCCTGTCGCGCCAGGGCTTGGGGCTGCTGACAAACGCAGGGCTGAGCAACTGGGTGGCGCGAGACACCGACGACTACTTGGCCCTCGCCGTGCAGCATGCGCGTGACGTGACCGCGCTTGCCCAGCATCGCCAAGGCCTGCGCGCCCAGGTGCTGGCCAGCCCGTTGTTTGACGCGCCGCAGTTGGCCCGGGATCTGGAAGTGGCGCTGCAGGGTATGTGGGCCCAGACGACGCAGCGCCGCGACGCGGGCAGTTTGGCTCCTTGACAAAATTTTTAAGCCAAATAGGGCTTCCGTGCTCTCTGGATAAGCTCAAGCAGCTATTTATTTAGTAGCAAATAACTGATAAAAACTGACTTGACTTGCGTGCAAAATGCCCGGGTCATGAATCAAAAAAGCAACACCCTGAATGCCAGCCAACGCATGTGCCTGCGGTTGGTACTGTTTTTTTTCACCCTGTTTGGGGGCTTCAATTGGGTCGCCGCCCAGCCGCTGAGTCTGCATTCAGACACGTCTCAGATGAGCCTGGATGGGGTGGCATTGCAGTGGCTGGATGAGCAGGGCACAGCGCAGGTTCAAGACCTGGCCAAGCCTGACGGGCCTGCGCGCTGGCAGCCGCTCAGCGACCAGGCCGCGTTCCGCGTGCGCGATGGCCAAGCGGTGTGGCTGCGCTTTGAGGTGCTGGCTGGGCGGGCGCAGAAGCCCTGGTTTCTGGAAATGCCTTATGCACCGATTGATGAAATGAACCTGTACGCCCCCGACGGGCAGGGCGGCTGGGTTGCCAGCCAGGCTGGCGACCGGGTCGGCAGCGCACAACGGGTCAATAACTTTCACCACCCTTTGTTGCCAGTGGTCGCATCGCCGGACAAAAACAGCGTTTTCTATGTCCAGCTGAAAAGCCCCCACCCCTTTGCAGCCAAGCTGCGCCTGGTGCGCCAAGACGAATTGCTGGCGTCTTACACCGGCTCAATCCTGCTGCTGGGCGCTTACTTCGGGCTGCTGCTGCTGGGCATTGCCGTGGCGGGCACGCTCGGATATGCCCGCCGCGACCGGCCGTTGCAGGTGTTCGCGCTCAACCTGCTGCTCATGGGTCTGACGGCAGCGGCGCTTGATGGGGTTGCCCGTGTTTATTTGTGGTCAGCCTGGCCGGTTTGGAACGACCTGGCGCCTACCGCGCTGGGATACGCTGTGTTTGCGTCGATGGGTTTGCTGGTGTACAGCGCGGTGGCGGGCATCGCGCAGATCGCCCGTGTGCGCCGGGTGTTGCTGGCAGCTTCGACGCTGGGGGCGGCGATGTTTTTCGGAGCAGCCTGGGTGCCTGGACCTTTGCGAATTGAACTGCTAGGAATCTACGTACTGACCATGACGGCGCTGTCCCTGTGGGCGACGGTACGTGCCCGCCAGCGCGGTGATGTTCACGCGGGCGCCTTGTTTCTGGCTTTGTTGCCCGTTTTGTTAGCCGTTGTCCTGCCGATGGCGCGTGCGATGGGCGTCCCGCTCCCACGAACGCTGGTCGAGCACGCGATGTTGTTTTGTACGGTTGCGCAAGTGCCGCTCATGCTGCTGGTGCTGCTTCGCCGCAGCCAGCAGCGGCTGGAGCAGAAAAGCCGCTTGAGTGGGCTGGATCGGGTGGACGCGGCCACCGGCCTGGCGCTGGAGCCCGTTTTTCTGGAGCGCGGTGCCCGCATGCTGGCGCGCTGCCAGCGCTTTGGCCACCAGGGCCTGGTGGTGCTGGTGGACATAGCCAACGCAGACCGCATCGAGCGCGACTTTGAGAAGCACCGCCCGAACGAGTTGCCCGTGCGCGTGGCCGCGCGCCTGGTGGCGCTGGCCCGCGACGTGGACGTGGTGGCCCGCCTGTCCGGCCGGCGCTTTGGCATGCTGATAGAAGGCCCGGTGACGGACACCGAAGAAGCCACCATGGGCCCCCGCGTAGTGGCCAGCTGCCTGATGCCCTTTGCCGACAAACCCGACGGCTGGGTAGCCCGCGTGCATGTGGCCTACGCGCTGGTGCCGCTGGATGGCACCGACATGGCGGTGCTGGTGCAACGGCTGTCAGACCTGCTGCAAGGCGTGCCAGCCGACAGTGCCAAAGCGGTGTTCACGCTGGCGAATAATTTGGTGCTGCCGAAGGCGGCTTGAGGTTGTTTGGAATTGAATTTTCCGGTTTTGGCACAGATTCCAGGAAACCCTAGCCAACGCTAACCGTGAACCTATTCACTGCGTGTAAGCAAAATCCAAAGTGGCGATTTGCCGCGCGTGGAACGCTTTAAATACTGTGCTGTCGCTCGTGGCGGAGCGTGACTAAAATTCAAGTCTATGGAAGCCCAGCGAATAGAAATTGCATTGGTCGACAACTCGGCAGGCTTTGAGGCCAGCCCTGAACGCGTGCGTTTGGCCGATTTGACGGGCTTTTCAGCCGACGTAACTGACTTTTTGCGTGGCGATGGCAAGGAGGTCGACCCCAAAACACTTGAGGTGGCTGTGCGCAAAGGTTCTCTCGCCATCGAAACGATGCCACTTTCAGCTGCACCTCAACTATTCAGTGATTTGCGTGCATTGCTAGCAACCGAGCGGCTCGACAATCTGGATTCCAGGCGGCGCGACGTGATGGAACGCTGGCAAAAAGCGGCCCGCCAAACACGCCAACTGGCCTACCGTGTTTCTGCACCTTTTCTGGATCGCCCGATTGTTATCAACGCAGAGTCGGACTACCACTCAGACGATGCCGACCAATGGGTCCAGGTTGAGCGTTACATTCGCGGCGAGATTCAAGATCTGGGCGGTGCCACTAAGGCCAATGCCCATGTGAAATTGCCAGACGGCACGACACTCAAGGTCACCACCCATCGCGATGTTTTGCGTGATGAAACAGTGAATCGCCTTTACAAACTAGCCATGCTCCGCATCAAAGCGGAATACAACGTGCAAACGCGCGACTTGCGCAATGCTCGCTTGATGGAGTTTGTAGAGTACGAGCCGCAGGTTGACGAGGAAGACCTCGCGCGCATGACGCGCCGCGGAGCGAATGCCTGGAAAGACGTGGGCGACGCAACAGCGTGGGTAGATGAATTGCGCGGAGGCAAACATTGAATAGCGTGCTGCTGGACACCAGCTTCTTGATTTCGTTCGCCGACCCAGCCCGCCCGCATCACGACGCAGCGCTGGCTTACTACCGTGAATGTGTACGTCGTCAAGTAACTATGTACCTATCGACGGTGGTGATTTCTGAGTTTCAGGTCAAGCAAGCCATCAACGATTTGCCATTGCGCAACTTCATGGTGCTTCCGTTTAACATTGACCACGCAATGCGCTGCGGACTCATGATTCGAAGCATGGCGCGCGACCAGGAGGATGACCGGGTGCGTGTGAAAGACGATTTCAAACTGGTCGCGCAATGCGATTGCGAATCCATCAGTCACCTATTAACTGAAGATGCGAGCACATTGGCCAAGTACCTCCAGCGCGCAAGTGAAGCGGGATTAGCTTCAGTCAAAGTCGTATTGCTGAGAGACGGATTTGATGCTGCATGGTTCGAAAACGGGCAGGCCCGCCTCGTGCCCTGAAGAGTCCATCCAGCCGTCAAGTCCCCAAATAGTCCTTCTTGCCCACTTCCACCCCGTTGTGGCGCAGCAGCGCATAAGCCGTGGTGGTGTGGAAAAAGAAGTGTGGCAGGCCGTAGGTGAGCAGGTAGCTTTGGCCGGTGAAGCGCTTTTCCTTGGGCGTGCCGGCTTGGGTGACGATTTCACGGGTAGCGGCTTGCTCGAAGGCAGCGGTGTCCAGGCCGCCGATGAAGGCCAGCACTTTGGCAATGCGCGCTTGCAGATGCTCAAAGGTCTGCTCCTCGTCGGCCATGGCGGGCACTTCGACGCCGGCCAGGCGGGCGGCCACACCCTTGGCGAAGTCGCATGCAATTTGTACCTGGCGAATCATGGGCAGCATGTCGGGGTACAGCCGGGCTTGCAGCAGGGCTTGCGGGTCAATGTTTTTAGCGCTGGCGTGTGCTTGGGCTTTGCCCAGCACGTTGCTGAGGGCCCCCAGCATTTGCTGGAATACGGGAATGCTGGTGGTGTGCATGTACGGGGTCATCGAATGCTTTCTTTGAAGGGAAGGGGAAGTAAAAGAGCGCAGGGCATTGTCACCATCTTGTGCGGCTGAGGTCTGTTGCCCGGGAATGCCCTTTTGATGTACCAAACACGGCGTACGCTGGGTACATTCACTCCTGATTTAATAGCTGCTTGAGCAGTATCTATAAGGGCTTATGAGCGTTTTGGCTATAAATTGATGCTGCCAGCACGATTTTCTATCGCTTGCTGAAAATCACCACATGCTGCCAAGGCAAGGTGCTGGCGGTGCGCTCGTAAACCAACGCATGTGGGGCGGCTTCTTTGCGGACCTGGGCTTCGGTCATTTTGTGCAGGGCTTTGATAGGCACTTTCGGATCTTCCGCCCGGTACTCCACAAACACCACTTTGCCACCGGGTTTGAGCGCGCGCACGATGCTTTGCAGCACCTCAAACGGGTACTCCAGCTCGTGATAAACATCCACCATGATGGCCAGGTCAATGCTGGCGGGTGCCAGTTTCACGTCGTCCACTGCGCCCAGCACGGGCTTGATGTTGGCAAGCCCGGCTTTTTTGGCCAGATCGGTCAGCATGGCAATCATTTCAGGCTGCACATCGACGGCCAGCACCTGGCCGGTGCTGCCCACCAGCGGGGCCATGCGCCGCGCGTAGTAGCCGGTGCCCGCCCCCACATCGGCCACCTGCATGCCCGCTCGCAGGCCCAGCTCGCGCAACAACAAATCGCCCCGCTCTTCCTGCTCGCGCTCTTCGCGCTCCAACCACGACGCGCCCTGCCAGCCCATGACGCCCGCAATCTCACGACCCATGTATTTTTTGCCGATGCCGTCGGGGCTGGGGGCCGTGCGGGTGTAGCGGGCGGTGGACGCAGCGGTGTCAGGTGCTTTTTGGGACTGCGCCAAACCCGTGGCGCACAGGGAAACGGCCACCGCGACGGCCTGGGCAATCCGGCGGCTGCGGCCGTACTTGTCAGTCATGTGACGATTCCTGGAAGTGGATTGTGGCGGGCCATTTTGCTATTGAAATAATAGCTGTTTGAGCAGTATTTATGAGGGCTGATGGCTCTTTTGATGCACATACATGCTGCAAAGGAATCGCACCACCCACAGATTGACGCGTTTATATCTTCTGCGCCAATTGCTCCAGAATCGCGGGGTTTTCCAGCGTGCTCGTGTCTTGCGTGATCGCCTCGCCCTTTGCGATGCTGCGCAGCAGGCGGCGCATGATTTTGCCGCTGCGGGTTTTGGGCAGGTTGTCGCCGAAGCGAATGTCTTTGGGCTTGGCAATGGGGCCGATTTCTTTGGCCACCCAGTTGCGCAGCTCTGCGGCAATGGCCAAGGCTTCGTCGCCGGTGGGGCGCGAGCGCTTGAGCACCACGAAGGCGCAGACCGCCTCGCCAGTCAAGTCGTCAGGGCGGCCCACCACAGCAGCCTCTGCAACGAGATGCGAACACGACACCAGCGCCGATTCAATTTCCATCGTGCCCAGGCGGTGGCCAGAGACGTTCAGCACGTCGTCGATGCGGCCGGTGATGCGGAAATAGCCTCGGTCCACTGACCTGACCGCGCCATCGCCCGCGAGGTAATACGTGCCGCCCATCTCGGGCGGAAAGTAGCTTTTCACAAACCGGTCCGGGTCGTTCCAGATGGTTCGGATCATGCTGGGCCACGGCCGTTTGACCACCAACATACCGCCCGAACCATTGGGCACGTCAGCGCCCACTTCGTCGACGATGGCCGCCATGATGCCGGGCAGCGGCAAGGTGCAACTGCCGGGCACCAGCGGGGTGGCACCGGGCAGCGGCGTGATCATGTGGCCGCCGGTCTCCGTCTGCCAGAAGGTGTCCACAATCGGGCAGCGCTCGCCCCCCACATGCCTGTGGTACCACATCCAGGCCTCGGGGTTGATCGGCTCGCCCACGCTGCCCAGAATACGCAGGCTGGACAGGTTGCTGCGTGCGGGGTGTACTTTTTCATCGCCCTCGGCGGCCTTGATGAGTGATCGGATGGCGGTGGGCGCAGTGTAGAAAATCGTGCACTGGTGGCGCTCGATCATTTGCCAGAAGCGGCCAGCGTTCGGAAAGGTCGGAATGCCTTCAAAAATGATCTGCGTGGCCCCTGCCGCCAGCGGGCCGTAAGCCACATAGGTGTGGCCGGTGATCCAGCCAATGTCTGCGGTGCACCAGAAAATATCGGACGGCTTCAGGTCAAACGTCCAGTCCATCGTCAGCTTGGCCCACAGCAGGTAGCCGCCGGTGCTGTGCTGCACGCCCTTGGGTTTGCCGGTGGAGCCACTGGTGTACAAAATAAACAGCGGGTGTTCGGCGCCCACAGCCTCGGGCGCACAGGTGGTGCTCTGGCCTTGCAAGGCCGCGTTAAACGTGATGTCGCGGCCCGCTTCCATGTTGCAGGTGGTGGCGGTGCGCATGTAAACCAGCACAGTCTTGAGCGTGGTACAGCCGCCCAGCGCAATGCCGTCGTCCACGATGGCTTTGAGTGGCAGCTCTTTACCGCCACGCATCTGGAAATTGGCCGTGATGACGGCCACTGCGCCCGCGTCAATGATCCGCTCGTTCAGCGCCTTGGCCGAAAAACCGCCAAATACCACGCTATGGGTGGCACCAATGCGCGCGCAGGCTTGCATGGCAATCACGCCCTCTACCGTCATGGGCATGTAGATGATGACGCGGTCACCTTTTTGTATGCCCCGCGCTTTGAGCGCGTTGGCGAACTGGCTCACGCGGGCCAGGAGTTCGCTGTACGTGATGCGGGCCACCGTGCCGTCGTCGGCTTCAAAAATGATGGCGGTTTTGTGCTCGGTGGGGGTCCCGATGTGCTTGTCCAGGCAGTTGGCCGACGCATTGAGCTGGCCATCGTCGAACCACTTGTAAAACGGGGCTTTCGACTCGTCCAGCGTGCGGGTAAACGGCTTATTCCAGACCAGGTTTTCGCGCGCCAGGCGTGCCCAGAAGCCTTCGAAGTCTTTTTCTGCCTCGGTACAAAGGGCGTTGTACGCGTCCATGCCTGAAATACGGGCACCGGCCACCATGGCCGCAGGCGGTGGAAACACGCGGTTTTCGACCAAGACAGACTGAATGGCACTCATGGTTTTTGTCTCCAGAACAGATGGGTTGATTTGCGGCGGAATGTCGGCCCCGGCACTTACAGACCACTGACGCAGTGCCTACAAGCCAATTTAACCCGGCAAACGTTTGGCAAAAATCCGTCACAACCCGCAACCTAGAATCGCACCCCACTCTTGAACAACCCTGAATGACCGAACCCACTACCAAAATCGGCGGCGCCATGCAGCCGCTGTCTAACCTTATTTTTGCCAGCCGCTGGTTACAAGTGCCGCTTTACCTGGGGTTGATCCTGGCGCAGGCGGTGTACGTGTTTCACTTCTGGGTGGAGTTGGTTCACCTGATCAAGGCCGCGTTCGGTGACACCACGGCGTTGGCTCAACTCGTCACCAGCATCGGCTACAAAAGCGACATGGCCGTCACGGGCCTGAACGAGACCATCATCATGCTGGTGGTGCTGGCTTTGATTGACGTAGTCATGATCTCCAACCTCTTGATCATGGTGATTGTGGGCGGCTACGAAACCTTTGTTTCGCGCCTGCGCCTGGAAGGCCACCCGGACCAGCCCGAATGGCTCAGCCACGTGAATGCTTCGGTGCTCAAAGTCAAGCTGGCCACCGCCATCATCGGTATCAGCTCGATTCACCTTTTGAAAACCTTCATCAATGCCGCGAACTACAGCGAGAAAGTGCTGATGTGGCAGACCCTGATTCACATTGCGTTTTTGCTGTCGGCGCTGGCGATTGCTTACACCGACAAGCTGATGGCGCACAGCCCGTCACCTTCGCATAAGTAGACCTGTCTTAGTTTCCCCCGCCGTAGAAGGTGGGGGACCGCGGCGAAATGAGGCACTTGCGCGCCCCGGGTTTTCATGCTTTTTTGCGTCTAGCCCTTGCAGAATGTGCTCAAGCAGCTATTAAAAACGTAGCGCTTGCCCTGCTTTCTCCGCACTTAAAATCACCCTATGAGCGATACCCCCACCTTAGCCGCCCCATCGGCACCGCAGCAGCCTGTCCAACCCCGTCTGCAATCCCTGTCCAAGTCTTTCGAGCCCGCCGCCATCGAGGCGCATTGGGGCCCGCTGTGGGAGCAGCGCGGTTACGCCGCCGCCGGGTACCGGGGAACCGGTCAGCCCAAGGCAGACGAACCGGCGTTTTCGATTCAGCTGCCACCCCCCAACGTCACCGGCACCTTGCATATGGGTCATGCGTTTAACCAGACCATCATGGACAGCTTGACGCGCTACCACCGCATGAGTGGCCACAACACCTTGTGGGTGCCGGGCACGGACCACGCGGGCATTGCCACACAGATCGTGGTGGAGCGGCAGTTGCAGCAACAAGGCATCAGTCGCCACGATATGGGGCCGACACCCGATGTGGCGCGCAAGAATTTCGTGGCCAAGGTGTGGGAGTGGAAAGAGCAGTCGGGCAACACCATCACCACCCAGATGCGCCGCATGGGCGACAGCGTGGACTGGGGGCATGAATACTTCACCATGGACCCCAAACTGTCCAAGGTGGTGACGGAAACTTTTGTTCGCTTGTATGAGCAGGGTCTTATTTACCGAGGCAAGCGACTGGTGAACTGGGACCCGGTGCTCAAAAGTGCGGTGAGCGACCTGGAGGTGGAAAGCGAAGAGCGCAACAGCTTCATGTGGCACATCGAATACCCGTTTTCCGATGGCCCTCAGCTCGATATGGATGGCAACCCGATGCGCGGCATGCACATTGCCACCACCCGGCCCGAAACGATGCTGGCCGACGGCGCGTTGTGCGTGCACCCCGAAGACGCCCGCTACAGACACCTGGTGGGCAAGATGGTGGACTTGCCGCTGTGCGATCGGCAGATTCCCATCATTGCCGACGATTTTGTGGACCGCGAATTTGGGAGCGGCTGCGTCAAGATCACCGGTGCGCACGACTTCAACGACTACGCCTGCGCGCTGCGCCACAAACTGCCGCTGATCACCATCTTCACGCTAGACGCGAAGATCAACGAGAACGGCCCGGTGGTGTATCAAGGGCTGGATCGTTACGACTGCCGCAAAGCGGTGTTGAAAGACCTGGAAGCGCAGGGTTTTCTGGAAAAAGCCGTGCCGCATAAAAACATGGTGCCGGTGTGCGCCCGCACCGGTCAGGTGGTCGAGCCCATGCTCACCGACCAGTGGTTTGTCGCGGTCAACAAGCCCGATGCCAACGGCAAGAGCATTGCGCAAAAAGCCATCGACGCGGTCGACAGCGGCGCGGTCAAATTTGTGCCCGAAAACTGGGTGAACACCTACAACCAGTGGATGCACAACATTCAAGACTGGTGCATCAGCCGCCAGCTGTGGTGGGGCCACCAGATTCCGGCGTGGTATGACGAAGACGGCCAGGTTTATGTGGCCCGCGACGAGGCCGATGCGCAAGCCCAGGCACCGGGCAAAACGCTCAAGCGCGACCACGATGTGCTGGACACCTGGTATTCGTCGGCCTTGGTGCCGTTTTCAACGATGGGTTGGCCGGAGAGTGTTGCCCCCACGCTCCCCGCTTCGCGTGGTTCGCTGCCCCCCGAGGGGGAGCGTTCCGCCCAGCGAACCGGCAACGGAGAGCCTTCGGCTCCCAGGCGGCCCGGCGGCGGAACTGACGCCAGCCCCACCGCCGACGCCAAGCTGTACCTACCCTCCACCGTGCTGGTCACCGGCTACGAAATCATCTTCTTCTGGGTGGCCAGGATGATCATGATGACCACGCATTTCACCGGCCAGGTGCCCTTCAAAGACGTGTACATCCACGGCATGGTGCGCGACAGCGAAGGCAAGAAGATGAGCAAAAGCGAGGGCAATGTGATTGACCCCGTGGACCTGATTGACGGCGTGGACATTGACACCCTGGTTCACAAGTCAACCATTGGCCTGCGCAAGCCCGAGACCGCGCCCAAGGTGGCTGCGCGGGTGCGCAAAGAGTTCCCCAACGGCATGCCGGCCTATGGCGCGGACGCGCTGCGCTTCACCATGGCCAGCTATGCCAGCCTGGGGCGCAACATCAACTTTGATACCAAGCGCTGCGAGGGCTACCGCAACTTTTGCAACAAGCTGTGGAACGCCAGCCGCTTTGTGCTGATGAACTGCGAGGGCTACGACTGCGGGCTGGCCGAACACACCAAAGAACAATGCCAGCCCGGGGGTGAATTCCACAACTACATGCAATTCAGTCAGGCCGACCGCTGGATTTCGTCGATCCTGCAAAAGACCGAAGAGCAGGTGGCCAAAGGCTTTGCCGACTACCGCCTGGACAACGTAGCCAACACGATTTACGATTTTGTGTGGAACGAGTTCTGCGACTGGTACCTGGAGATTGCCAAGGTACAAATTCAAACGGGCAACCCATCGCAACAGCGGGCCACACGCCGCACTTTGATTCGCACGCTGGAAGCGGTTTTGCGGCTCGCCCATCCGGTCATTCCGTTCATCACGGAATCGCTGTGGCAAGAGGTGGCGCCGATCGCAGGCATTCCGGGCGAATCCATCAGCATCGCGCGCTACCCGCAAGCGCAGTTAAACAAGATTGATGACGCCGCCATGGCCTACGTGGCCAGGCTCAAAACCTTGGTAGACGCCTGCCGCAACCTGCGCGGCGAGATGAACGTGTCACCCGCTACCCGCCTACCGCTATACGGCGTGGGCGATACGGCATTCATGCAGCAAGCCGCGCCCGTGCTGCAGGCGTTGGCCAAGCTCAGCGAGGTCAAGCTGTTTGAAGACGAGACCGCCTGGTCTGCCGCTGCGCAAGCATCACCGGTCGCCGTGGTGGGCGAGGCGCGCATCTGTCTGCACATGCAGATCGACGTGGCCGCAGAGAAGCTGCGTCTGGGCAAAGAAGCGACCCGGCTGGAGGGTGAAATTGCCAAAGCCCAAGCCAAGCTGGCCAACCAAGCCTTTGTGGCGAAAGCACCGCCTGCGGTGCTCGCCCAGGAAAACCAGCGGGTGGCCGACTTTGCGGCGGCGCTGGCCAAACTAAAAGATCAATTGGGTCGCCTGGGAGGCGCGGAATCGGCGTAGTTGTTACGACCCGCTAGCGCCGCCCAGCACCATCGGCGCGCTGATGCTGGAGTCCAGCGCGCTGTTGCGTGGCAAGGTCAGGCTCTCGTGAATGCGGTGCGCCACATACCAGCTGGCCCGTAAATGCGCCTCGCGCGTGTTAGAGCCCAACCGTGGCGTCAAAAACAGGTTGTTGGCTCCGTGTAGTGGTGACCCTTGAGACGCAAAGCCCGCCTCGGCACCATCCAGCAAGCAAGACTCGATGCGCCCATCACTCAGCGCTTGCGCCAAAGCGTCGATGTCAAACAGACGGGAGCGGCTGGTGCTGACCCAGACCTGCCCCGGCTTGCAGTGCTCCAGCACATTGGCATTGATGAAACGCTCGTAACGCGTCGCATACACCATTTGCATGGATACGGCATCTGCCTGACCCATTAATTCAACCAGGCTGACCGGCTCGATTTCCAGGCGCTTGAACAGGGGCGCGCTGTGGTGCACGGCCGGGTCGTAACCAATGAGCCGGGCACCCACAGCCTGCAACAAAATGGCCAACGCATGGGCGCTGGGTGACAAGCCCAATATGCCCACCACGCTGCCATTGAGCTCGCGCCCAGGCCGGATCTCGGCATGTCGCTCGCCTTGCAGCGACGACACGATTCCCCGGCGATACAAGGCCAGCAAACCGCCCAGCAGGTATTCGGCGTTGGACCGGACATTGGCGGTGGCGCATTGAATGACCCGAATGCTTCGCTCGCGGCAGGCCTCGGTGTCGGTGTTGTCGCTGCCCTCGTGCAGGCGAGCGATGGCTTTCAGGTAGGGGCCAAACTCCAGAAAGTCTTGCGTGACCACCAGCTTGCGTGGCAGCAGCAATGCTTCTGTTTTGTAGATTGCTTTGCGCAAGGTCGGCAGGTCATCCACCAGCTGAGGGTAGTAAACGGCTTCGTGCCGGGCTTCCAGCCACGACATAGCCTCCGGCGCCAGCTTCTCAAGTAATAAAACTTCCACCCTTGCTATCCTATGCTTGTCTCGTTTTTAAGTGTGCTGCGGAGCACCTGCCCCCAAACTGTCGCGAAATTGGGATAAAAATGTTCATAACCGCTCACTTTAAATCGGGCGGCCTGCGTCGCTAATGAACAATTACACACATATGCAACCAATTCACATCAAAAAAGCCGTTTTTCCAGTAGCCGGACTAGGCACCCGCTTTCTGCCGGCCACAAAAGCACAGCCTAAAGAGATGCTGCCCATTGTGGACAAACCGCTGATTCAGTATGCGGTGGAGGAGGCGTATGCAGCAGGCATTCGACACATGATTTTCGTGACGGGACGCAATAAACGTGCCATTGAAGACCATTTTGATACCGCCTACGAGCTCGAAAGTGAGCTGGAAGCGGCTGGCAAGCAGGAATTGTTGGCCCTGGTGCACTCGCTGCACCCAGACGATATGGACTGCTCCTATGTGCGACAGCCGCGTTCGCTGGGTCTGGGGCACGCGGTTTTGTGTGCTGCGCCGTTGGTCGGCGATGAGCCGTTTGCCGTGTTGTTGGCTGACGACCTGATGACTGGCGACGCCCAAGGCAAGCACGTTTTGTCACAAATGGTTGACGTTTTTGCAAATACGCGCACTTCGGTGATCGCCGTGCAGGAAGTACCGCTGGCGCAGGTGCGCCGCTACGGCATCGTGGCGGGCCAGGAGGTGTCGGAGCGGGTCATCAAGGTTAGCCAGATGGTGGAAAAGCCCCGCGCCGAAGTGACGCCCTCGCGCATGGCCGTGGCTGGGCGCTACATCCTGACGCCGGCTGTGTTCGACGCCATCAAACGCCAGCCGCGCGGCGCGGGAGGCGAGATTCAGCTGACTGACGGCATTGCACAACTGATTGGCACCGAAGGCGTTCATGCCTACCAATACCGTGGCAAACGCTACGACTGCGGTAGCAAAGAAGGTTTCCTGGAAGCAACCGTGGAGTTGGCACTTCAACACCCCGAAGTGGGCGCCGGGTTCAAGCAGTATCTGCAGAACCTGACGTCCAGCAACTTGATAAACGCTACTTAATTAATAGCTGCTTGAGCAGTTTTTACAAGGGCTGGAGGCACTTTTCGCTTAAAAAGAGCCGCTCAATGCCGCTACCGCCTGCGCAGCACGTGGATGAACTCCACACCGGCCGTTTGCTGCTCCACCAGCTCATTGCCCGTCTGCTTGGCAAAGGCCTGAAAGTCACGCATGGAGCCGGCGTCCGTGGCGACCACCTTGAGCAACTGACCCGTTTGCATATCGGTCAGTGCCTTCTTGGCTTTGAGAATGGGCAGCGGGCAATTCAGGCCGCGGGTGTCGATTTCTTTGTCAATTTGCATGGTGGGTGTTGTCCTCGGGAATCGTCTGATTTTAGGCGGGTGTTACTTTTTACCCCAGTCCACGAACTGCGGCTCATGGCCCCGGCTCTTCAACCAGTCGGCCAGCGCATAGCCGGTGCCCGCAGGCCAGCACTTCACGTCTTGCGGCGCGTACAGCTTGTATTCCACCAACTCGGGCGACAAGGCGACCTCGCCGGTGGCCTGCGCGTGGTAGGCCACGATGATCTGGTTCATGCGCTGAAAGTCGTACACGCCAATCAGGCTCAAAGGCCCCGCGTCCAGATTGGTTTCTTCCTTGATTTCGCGGGCAATGCCTTCTTGCGGTGTTTCACCCGCCTCCATGAAGCCGGTGATCAAGGCGAACATGCGCCCCGGCCAGGCCGCGTTGCGGGCCAGCAAAATCTGCCCCTGGTATTCGATGACTGCGGCCAGCACGGGCACCGGGTTGTTCCACGCGGTGAAATCACAGGCTGGGCAACGCAGCCGGGCCTTGGGGCCGCCGTCTTCCTCTTTCGTGATCAGGGCCAAAGGGGTGGCGCATTGCGGGCAGAACTTGTATTTGGATTGCATGGTGTTTATTTACTACAAATTTGATAGCTGCTTGAGCAGTATTTATAAGGGCTGGAGGCCGATTTCTCTCAAAATCATGCCGGAAACACACCGGTGGACAGATACCGGTCGCCGCGGTCGCACACGATGAACACCACCACCGCATCACGCGCCAGCGCTGCAATCTGCTGCGCCACCCAGCAGGCCCCGGCGGCTGACACACCAGCGAAAATGCCCTCCTCGCGCGCCAGCCGACGGCACATGTCTTCGGCGTCGTTCTGGCTGACATAAATCAGCTCGTCTACACATTTCGGGTCGTAAATCTTGGGCAGATATTCCTGCGGCCACTTGCGGATGCCCGGAATCCGCGAGCCCTCACTGGGCTGCGCGCCAATGATGCGGATAGCGGGGTTTTTCTCCTTCAAAAACCGCGACACGCCGGTGATGGTGCCGGTGGTGCCCATCGCGCTCACAAAGTGCGTCACCCGGCCCTTGGTGTCGTCCCAAATCTCGGGGCCGGTGGTCTCGTAATGAATGCGCGGGTTGTCGGCGTTGGCAAACTGATCCAGCACCCTGCCTTTGCCCTCGCGCTGCATGCGCTCGGCCAGGTCGCGTGCGTATTCCATGCCGCCGCTTTTGGGTGTGAGGATGAGCTCAGCGCCAAACGCCTTCATGGTCTGCGCCCGCTCAATGCTCAAGTCCTCCGGCATGATCAGCACCATGCGGTAGCCCTTGATGGCCGCTGCCATCGCCAGCGCAATGCCGGTGTTGCCCGAAGTGGCTTCAATCAGGGTGTCGCCCGGCGAAATATCGCCCCGCTCCTGCGCACGCTGAATCATCGACAGCGCAGGCCGGTCTTTCACCGACCCCGCCGGGTTGTTGCCCTCCAGCTTACCCAACACCACGGTGCCACGAGTCGTATTGGCCGCTGCGCCAATGCGCTGCAAGGCCACCAGCGGCGTTTTGCCAATGGCGTCTTCAAGGGTCGGATAGGGCGGCTGGGTGAGGTTTTTTGTAGAAGTCATGCCCCGCACTGTGCCATAATCTGCGGCTTTTCCGCATCCTGCCCGGGTGGTGAAATTGGTAGACTCAGGGGACTCAAAATCCCCCGCCGCAAGGCGTGCCGGTTCGAGTCCGGCCCCGGGCACCACCTCATTTGGAAGCCTGCAACGCTTGCGCCTTGCAGGCTTTTTTGTTGTCGCGGGTTAGTCTGGGTCCTTCTTCGAGCAAAGCTAAAGTTGGCGCTTTTTGGAGGCCTCATGCACTGCTTCGCCCTCACCGAGCAAAACCACATCGCCCATTTGGTGCTCAACCGCCCCGAGGCGCTGAACACCATGCACCCGCAGTTCTGGCGCGAACTCGATGCGGTGCTCACCCGGCTGCACAAGGAAGGCACAGCCCGTGCGTTGGTGATCTCCAGCACTGGCAAGCATTTTTCGGCCGGCATGGCGCTGGAAACCTTCAGCAGTGCCATCACCATGGACGACCAAAGCCCCGAAGGCCGCGCGGCGATCTTTGACAGCCTGACCGACATGCAGGCCACCTTCACCAAGCTGGAAACCCTGCGCATCCCGGTCATCGCGGCCATTCACGGCGGCTGCATTGGCGGCGCGGTCGACATGGTGACCGCCTGCTGCGTGCGCTATGCCAGCGCCGATGCCTTCTTTTGCATCCAGGAAATCAACATCGGCATGGTGGCCGACGTGGGCACTCTGCAGCGCCTGCCCAAGCTCATTCCAGAAGCGGTAGCCAAGGAATACGCCTACACCGGGCGCCGCCTGAGTGCCGCCAAAGCGCTGGCTGTGGGCCTGGTCAATGAGGTGTTTGCCAGCCACCAGGCCGCTGTGGACGCCGCCCTGCAATGCGCCACCGAAATCGCCAGCAAACCCCCCGTGGCGATCTGGGGCACCAAACAAGCCATCCACTACACACGCGACCACAGCACCGAAGACGCGCTCAAGCAAATGGGCTGGCTGCAGGGCGTGATCTGGAGCAATGCGTATGTGCGGGAGGCGGTGGTGGCGGGGAAGGAGAAGCGGGCGGGGGCGTTTGCTGAACTGGCGGTGTTGCGTGGATTTAAGGAAAGTGGGCTCTAGCCCTTGAAGATACTGCTCAAGCAGCTATTAAATTGTGAGCGAATCGAACTTGCATGCAGCTTCACACCTTCAAACCCAAAGTTTTGCGAATGTCTTTTGTCAACAGATAAAGGTGAAAAGCATCCACGGGCGACGCCTCAAAACCATAGCCCTGGTAGAAGCGGGCCGCCGATTCATCTTTGGCGTGAACCATCAGGGCGCGGCAGCCAATGACCTCGCAGGCTTGCAGGTACTTGGTCAGCGCGCTTTGCAACAAACTGCGGCCCACGCCCTGGCCTTGCACTTGTTTATCGACTGCCAAGCGGGCCAGTAGCAGCATGGAAACCGGGTGACGGGCGAGGCATTTTGCAACTCGCAGTGAAGCTGCGGCGTGCTCGATGGATGCAGCGGCCAGGCTGTAGTAGCCCACCACGCGGGACTGGGACACACTGACGAAGGTACGGGCTGCACCATTGGCTTGGTTGGCCAATGCGTGGTGCTGCAAAAAGTGGTTAAGTGCGGGGGCACCGCATTCAAAGCTGTTCACCTCGTTCTGTGCTGTAAGCGGCACAGGCAATCCAATAGCGGTTGTCAAACCAGCACGCTAGGTTTGGCAAATAGCCGCGCCAGGCCCGGTACATGCGCTGCGGGTGCGTCCAGGGCTTTATGGAGTGCCTGCATTTGCGCATCGGCCAGCATAAAGCGGGTTTGGTCGCCCAACACACGCACCGCAGCATCACGGGAGGCGGCCAGCACGAAGCTGCTAAGTGACTGGTTTTGGAGCTGGGCAGCCATTTCCAGGCTGGCTTTGATGTCTGCTGTGGCGCGAATTTCAATGCGCTCGGCGCGGGTGGATGCATTCATGGTGTGAGTGTTTGGTTGTTGGGAAATTATCCGTACAAGAGCCGTACGCATCAACAACTTGACGGGAACAAACACCGTCCGACGCATTCACGGCCGCTTGCCCTACGGCCCTCAGGCCATGCCGTGTAGATGATGAACCCCTTCAATACCAAAAGGCAAATCATGAATTCCATCATCTACATCGTCGGCCTGATCGTGGTCATCGGCTTCGTTCTCTCGTTCTTCGGCATGCGCTGAAGCGATCAGGACAGCCTGAAATCATCCCGCAGCGCCACCCGTGTGTAGCCCACAGCCGTGGGTGGCCGGCCCAGCAGGGTAGGCAACGCGTTGGGCTGCGGCACGTTGTCGCGTTGCAGCAATATCCAGTGGCCATAACTGAAGGGGCTGAAGCGAAACAGGTCGCACAGGTGGGCACCGCTGCGGCTGACCCAGTTGGGGAGTTGAATTTGAATGGCGCGCGCGGTGGGCGTTGTGTGTTCGACGCCGCGTAGCAACTGCAAGTATTCGCTGTACGCTAGCACGCGTTCGCCACCCAGGTTGGCCTGGCGCCAGGCAGACAGGGTAGGCAATTGGGCCAAACGGGCATAGGCCTCGCCCAAATCGCTGGCTTGCACAGCGGCAATTTGGCCGACCGCGCCACGTGGCACGAAGTGCACCGGCCAGCTGGCCAGCATGCGCAGCCAACTCGCACCGAAGCCTCCCAGGCCATCAATCAACGACGGGCGCACGATGCAATAGTCGGCCGCGCTGGCTGCCAACGCTTGTTCACCGCGCAATTTGCTCGCCAGAAAACGGCTTTGAGCTTGCTCATGCAAACCGAGCGCAGAGGTATGGATGAGTCGCACCCCGTTCTGCGCACAGGCAGCCGCCAGTGCACGGGGCATGTGGTGGTGCACTTCTTCGTAGCGCTCACCCACCCGCTGGCGCAGGATGCCGACGCAATTGATCACCACATGAATGCCTTGCAACTGGGTTTGCCAGTCTTGTGCAGTCAGCAGTTGGTGCACCTGCAGCGCCCGCCATTGCAGTTGGCCGCTGGACCGGGCTTCGGGTGGCACGGGGGTGCGGGGTGCCTGGGTTCGGCGCACGCCGATCACCTGCATGCCGTGCGCCAGTAACGCGCGCAGCACGTAGCTGCCGATGAAGCCGCTGGCACCGAGCAACAGCACAGTTTGCGCAGCAGGTCCCGTATGTCCAGCAGTTACCTGCGTTGACGATTCAGACACCGCTACTGGCGCGCCATGCGCACATTCCCCGGCAGCGCCTGCGGGTAACTGGTGCGAAAGGGGTTGATGTCAAGCCCGCCGCGGCGGGTGTAGCGGGCATATACCGCGAGCTTGGTGGGTTTGCAGCGCTGCCAGATGTCGACAAACATGCGCTCCACGCAGGGCTCGTGAAATTCGTTGTGGTTGCGGTAGCTCACGATGTATTGCAGCAAACCACCCTGTTCAATCTGCGGTCCGCTGTAGCTGATTTGCACACTGCCCCAATCGGGTTGGCCGGTCACCAGGCAATTGCTTTTGAGCAGGTCGCTGGTCAGCACTTCCGTGACCGGTTTCTCGTCAAACGTAGCGCTGAGCAGATGCGGGGCGGGTGAGTAGTGCGTGCATTCAATGTCCAGCCGGTCCAGGCTCAGGCCAGTCAGCTCGTGCACCGGCTCCTGGTCAAACAGCTCGGGCATCAGCAAGCGCACGCCCACGCTGCTGGCGTGCTGTGCGCCACGCCAGGCAGCCTCGGAAATGTCAGCACGAATGCGCTCACGCACCTCGTCGGCGTTGGCAAAGCGGGTGTTGGAGAAGCTGTTCAGGTACAGCTTGAACGACTTGCTTTCCACAATGTTGTGTGTTTCGCAGGGCACGGTGATGTGGGCAATGGCCACCTGTGGTTTGCCACGCGGGGTGAGCCAACTGAGCTCAAACGCAGTCCACAAGTCAGCGCCGAAGAAGGGGAGTGATTTCAGCCCCAGCTCATCACGTTTAGGGGCGCGGGGAAATGGGAACAGCAACGAGGGGTCGTAATGGTCCACGTAGGCCGTGGGCTGACCCAGTTGTGATTGTTCGGGCAGGTTCATGCGGCGTGGGCCTTCATGAAGGGCAGCATGTCTTGCAGCACACGTTGCACCACGCCGGGCGGCAGGTCGTGGCCCATGCCTTCGACCGCAACCAGCTGGGACCCGGGAATGCGCCGCGCGGTGTCTTGCCCGCAGGCAAACGGCACCAGCGGATCAGCCTTGCCGTGAATCACCAGCGTCGGCACTTTCATCTGCAGCAGCTCTTGCGCCCGCGTGCGGTCGGCCGCAATGGCGACCATTTGCCGCTGGGTACCCAGCGGCCGCCAACTGCGCGCAATACCCGCGCCGATGCGCTCGCGCAGCAGCTGTTCGTTAGCCGGAAAACCGGGGCTGCCTATCACTTTGAACAGGGCGATGTAGTGATTCAATACCGCGTCTTGGGCCGTGCTGGCGGGGCGCGACATCAGCGCGCGCAACACCTTGGGTCGCGCCTCGGGCAGGCCGCGTGCGCCGCTGCTGCTCATGATGCTGGTCAGCGTGATGGCACGTTGTGGCGCGGCCAGCGCCATGCGCTGCGCAATCATGCCGCCCATGCTCACACCCACGATGTGCGCGCGCGGCACCTGGCAGGCGTCCAGCACGCACAGGGCATCGGTGGCCATGTCGTGCAGCGTGTAGGCAGGTTTGTTGGTCATGCCGATGCGGAATTTGAGGCTTTCCCACAGCAAATTGGGCTTACCCGCATGGTCAAACCCTTGCGACAGGCCAATGTCGCGGTTGTCCATGCGAATCGTTCGGTAGCCCGCGTCCTGCAAGGCCTGCACCATGGCCGGCGGCCACGTGACCAGCTGCATGCCCAGGCCCATCAACATCATGACCACCGGACGCTGGGCGTGGCTGGGATCTTGGATGGCGGAGTCTTCGATCTCGATATCAATGTTGTTTGCTCTTATTTTCATAGCTGGTTGAGCAGGATTTACCTGGGCTGGGGGCAATTTTGAACGCAGAGGGCGCAGAGGTTCGCAGAGGGCGCAGAAGGTTGCAAAGCAAATTCAAAAAAGAAAGTCAGAGGCACTTCGGCTTTATTGACTGAATTGAATTCTTTTGCGTCCTCTGCGTGACCTTTGCGTCCTCTGCGTTCAAAGACTTCTGTATTAAAAGGCTTGGGCGTTTGAAACCGTCACTCAAAGCGCCGTTCCCGCAGCCATTTAGTCGCAATCCACTTTTCCCCTTCAATCACCGGCGCGCCGCCGTGCAAGGTCTTGGTGGAGGGATGCGCCCGGTCGTAGCTGAAAAATACGGCGTTGCCGCGTTTGGGGGCCACTTCCAGGTGGATGTCGGGGAAGGTGGTTCCGCCGCCCTTGGTGGGCTCGCCCAGGTACATGACGATGGTGCCTACGCGCTGGCCGCCACGCTTCAAGATGGTGGGCGTGCCGGGTTCGTTGGGGTCGAAATAGTCGTAATGCGGCTTGTATTCAGCGCCGGGGTGGTAGTGCAATATTTGCAGGCCTTCGCCGTTTTCTTCGGGCCAGTTGAGCAGCTTGGCCAGGCGTGCTTCCAGGCGTTTGACCACGTCAATCTCGCCGCGCTGAAAAAACATGCCGCTGCTGGTGCGGTCGCCGTTGATTTCTTCGCCGCCGGTTTTGGTTTCCACCGTGAGCGAGCGGGCCATGCGCGGGCGGGCGGCAGCGATCAGCGCGTCGCATTCCTCGTCAGACAACACATTGCCAAACACCACCACCGGCGGTTGGGCCACCACCTGCAGCACGTGCACCTGGCGGTCGCCCGCGTCCAGGTACAGCGGCGACTGGTCAATGGCCGGGCGTGGCACCGGCACGGGCTCAGGCAGGCCTTTTTTGGCGGCCTGGTCTTCCAGATGGGCCTTCAGCGTGGTTTCCATCGCGTCAACCGCCACGTCTTCGTCCCAGCCAGAGGCGAGCATGGATTTCAGCACCACATCAGCCGTGAACCCGGCCTGGGCCTGGTCGACGATCCATTTGCGCAGCTCTTGTGTGATCTGCTGGTTCGTCATCTGTTTCACCTTGTCGCTCATGCTTGCTGTCTCCTTCTGAATACCAGACGTTCGGGGGTGGATGCGGCGCTCTCAAATTGGTAGCCGTCCAGGTTGAAGCTTTCCAGCTTTTTAGGCGTGGCCACCTGGTGGGTGATGGCGTAGCGCGCCATCAAACCACGGGCGCGCTTGGCAAAAAAGCTGATCACTTTGTATTGGCCGTTTTTGTAGTCTTCAAACACGCATTCAACCACCCGCGCCCGCAAGACCTTGGTCTCTACCGCCTTGAAATACTCCTGAGAGGCCAGGTTCACCACGACGGGTGTGGCGTCTTGCTGGGCGCGCTGGTTTAAATAATCGGCAATCTGGCTGCCCCAGAATTTGTACAGACCGTTGCCTGCGTCGGTCGGAAGCAGGGTGCCCATCTCCAGCCGGTAGGGCTGCAAGCGGTCCAGCGGGCGCAGCACGCCGTACAGGCCACTCAAGATGCACAGGTGTTGTTGAGCCCAGGCCAATTGGTCAGTGGTCATCGCACGGGCCTGCAGTCCGTCGTACACGTCGCCGTCAAATGCCAACACGGCCGGGCGGGAGTTTTTGTCGGTGTAGCGCGGGCTGAAAGCCTGGTAGCGCGCCACATTCAGGGCAGCCAGCTTGTCGCTCAAGTCCATCAACTGGGCAATTTGCACGGGCGTTTTGGCTTTCAACACGTCGATCAGCTGCGCGGTCTGCGCTTTGAACAGCGGCGTGGTGGCTGGCACAGCAGCGGCAGGGGCATCGTAGTCGAGCGACTTGGCGGGGGAGATCAGGAAGAGCATGAAAACTATTATCGCGAGCTCTATCGCCAGCCCTTGGCCATCACCCACTGGCTGCTGGCACATGCCACCACCAAACCGGCATACGTCACCATCTTGCCGTCGTTGCCAAAATAGGCCAGCCCGCACAGCAACGCGACTATGCCTGCTACGCTATTGATAGCTGCTTGAGCAGTGATAGCAAGGGCTGGTGGCTTTTTTCGCATAAAAACCCGAGTCGCCAGCGCAAGCGCCACGCCGACCACCAGCGCTGGGGCCAGAAAATTCAGCAGATGAAAGGCAATGTCCAGAGCGCTCATGGGTAATTTTGATCGGGGCAATTGACGCAGCGCAATAGTCACGCAAGCGTCAAATTTTATAATCTGCTTCATGACCGTCTGGGCCTTAGGCATTAACCACAACACTGCGCCGCTGGACTTGCGTGGCCGGTTTGCGTTTGCTGTGGACCAATTGCAGCCCAGCGTGCAGGCCCTGCGCCACATTTTTGCCAACCCCAGTGAAACCACGCTGCTGTCCACCTGCAACCGCACCGAAATTTACGGCGCGGGTGACGCGGCGGCCATCGCCCCCACGCTGGACTGGCTGGCCTCTACCGGCGGCGTATCCACCAGCGCCCTGCAACAGCACAGTTACACCCTGCGCGACGACACCGCCGCGCGCCATGCCTTTCGCGTGGCCAGCGGGCTCGATTCGATGGTGCTGGGCGAGCCTCAGATCCTGGGGCAGTTCAAAGATGCTGTGCGCGCCGCCACACAAGCCGGCGCCGTGGGCAGCACGCTCAACCAGTTGTTCCAGCGCTCGTTTGCGGTAGCCAAAGAGGTGCGCACGTCCACGGAAATTGGCGCGCACTCCATCAGTATGGCGGCGGCTGCCGTGCGACTGGCAGCCCAGTTGTTTGAAGACCTGCACGAGGTGCGGGTGCTGTTCGTGGGCGCGGGCGACATGATTGAGCTGGCCGCGACGCACTTTGCAGCCAAGCAGCCCAAAAGCATCACCATTGCCAACCGCAGCCTGGAGCGGGGCGAGAAATTGGCCGTCAAGTTCAACGCGAGCACGATGAACTTGTCCGATTTGCCCGCACGCCTGCACGAGTTCGACGTGGTGGTCAGCTGCACCGCCAGCACCTTGCCGCTGATTGGTCTGGGCGCGGTGGAGCGGGCCCTGCGTGCGCGCAAGCACCGCCCCCTGTTCATGGTGGACCTGGCGGTGCCACGCGACATTGAGCCCGAGGTGAAAGACCTGCAAGACGTCTACCTGTACACCGTGGACGACCTGGCCGCTGTGGTGCAAACCGGCCAGCAAAACCGCCAGGCCGCGGTGGCGCAGGCTGAGGCCATCATCGACGCGGGCGTGCAAGGCTTTATGCACTGGATGGATCAGCGCCACCCCGAAACCGGCACCGTGCCCTTGATTCAACAGCTCAACGCGCAAGCCGATGAATGGCGCGCCCTGGAGCTGGCCCGTGCCCGCAAACGCATGGCCCAAGGCGAAGACATGGACGCCGTGCTGGAGGCGCTGAGCCGCGGCCTCACACAAAAAATGTTGCACGGCGCGCTGGTGCAACTGAACACCGCCGACCCGGCCGCGCGCGAAGACGCCAGCGCCGCCGTGCAACGGTTTTTTCTGCGCAAAGAGCGTTAGCTGCGCTGCCACAGACCCCGATCCGCTGGGGGTTTTTGAACGCAGAGGACGCGAAAGATGGGAAAAGGCGCAGAAGAAGCCGCCAGAAACTTTTCTCTTCTTTTGGTTTTCTCCTTCTGCGAGCTCTGCGTCACCTTCGCGTCCTCTGCGTTCAAAAATGCACCCGAATTCAGCCGTCAGTACGACAACCAACGATGAAACCCTTCCTCAAACAACAACTCGAGCGCTACCCCGTCCGCCTCCAGGAGCTGGACTTTTTCTTGCAGCAAAGTGATGTGGTGGCCGACATGACGCGCTTTCGCGCCCTGACCCGGGAACACGCCGAGGTCAGCGAAGTGGCAGGGCATTACGCCGCGTATTTGCAGCGCCAGGCCGACCTGGCTGGTGCCCAGGAAATGCTGGCTGCATCTGACGATTCGCCCGACATGGCTGAAATGGCCCGGGAAGAAGTTGCCCTGGCCAAGGCGGATGTGCTGGCACAGGAAGAAGCCTTGCAACTCCTGCTCCTACCCAAAGACCCGGACGACGTGCGCAACACGTTTCTGGAAATTCGCGCGGGCACGGGTGGCGACGAATCGGCCCTGTTTGCTGGCGATTTGCTGCGCATGTACACCCGCTACGCCGAGCGCCAGGGCTGGCGCAGCGAAATCGTCAGCGAAAGCCAGGGCGAGGTGGGCGGTTACAAGGAAGTCGTCATCCGGCTGGAAGGTGACGGGGTCTACGGCAAGCTCAAGTTCGAATCGGGCGGCCACCGCGTGCAACGCGTGCCCGCCACCGAGACGCAAGGCCGTATCCACACCAGCGCCTGTACCGTCGCTGCGCTGGCGGAGCCCGATGAAACCGAGGCCATCAAAATCAATCCGGCTGATTTGCGCATCGACACCTACCGCGCCAGCGGTGCCGGTGGCCAGCACATCAACAAAACCGACAGTGCTGTGCGCATCACCCACCTGCCCACCGGCATCGTGGCCGAGTGCCAGGACGGGCGCAGCCAGCACGGCAACAAAGCCCAGGCGCTGAAGGTGCTGACCGCCCGCATCCAGGAAAAAGACCGCAGCGAGCGCGCCGCCAAAGACGCTGCGCTGCGCAAAGGCCTGATCGGCAGCGGTGACCGAAGCGACCGGATCAGAACCTACAACTTCCCCCAAGGGCGTCTCACCGACCACCGCATCAACCTGAATCGGTACAAGCTGGGCTTCATCATGGAAGGCGACCTGGACGAGGTGGTGGGCGGTCTGCTGCTGGCAAGAAAGGCCGAACAGCTGGAGGAGTTGGAGCGGGTGAACTTGACGTGACGACCTGTATGGTTTTACCCCTTCCCCCAGTGGGGGAAGGCGGGGATGGGGGCATGAGCGTTACAACTGTTTGCCAGCGTGGTCGCATCGCTGCCCCCATCCCAACCTTCCCCCAGTGGGGGAAGGAGCCGGGCAGCAGTTAACTAAGGGATGTATGCATTTACAAGCCAAATCGCCCTCTAGCCCTTGTAAAGACTGCTCAAGCAGCTATATAAATAATAGCAATTCAAGCATGTGCGATGTCGCTACCGCCCTACAAACCACCGCCCTGCCCCGCCTGGACGCGCAACGCCTGCTGCTGCACGCCCTGGGCCGTGCGCCCGACGAGCGCAGCTGGTTGCTGGCACACGACCGCGATGCGCTGGGGCCGGCCACGCTGCAACGCTTTCAAGCCCTGTGCGCCCGCAGCGCAGCAGGGGAGCCACTGGCTTACATCCTGGGCTACCAGGCGTTTTACGGCTTGACCCTGGCGGTGGATTCCCGCGTGTTGGTGCCCCGGCCTGATACCGAAACCCTGGTGGAGTGGGCGCTGGAATTGCTGTCGGGTATTGCTACGCCACAAGTGGTCGATCTGGGCACTGGTAGCGGCGCGATTGCCCTGGCGATTGCGTCGAAAAGACCCGATGCCCGGGTGACGGCGGTCGATACAAGTGCTGATGCGCTGGCGGTGGCGCAGGGAAATGCGCGAGCTCTTGAGTTGAACGTGCAATTTCGACTGGGCAACTGGTTGGCCGATTCACCGCCACAAACAGCGCGCTACCACCTCATCGCCGCCAACCCGCCCTACATCGCCCCGGGCGACCCGCACCTGGCTGCCTTGACCCACGAGCCCCAACAAGCCCTGGTCGCTGCGCAAAACGGCCTGGCCGACCTGGAAACCATTACGTCCCAAGCCGCTGCCCACCTGCTGCCCGGCGGGTGGCTGCTGCTGGAGCATGGCTACGACCAGGCAGAGGCTGTACAGGAATTGATGGCTGGCAGTGGGCTTGTAAACATCACCACCCGCCACGACCTGAGTGGGAATGCCCGCGTCACCGGCGGCCAGAGCCTAGTCGCCGGATAATCACCGTCAAACTTTCAGCTACCAGGAGAACCCCATGAGCCAAACAGAACAATCCAGCCAGTCGCGCATCGACGGCATCGTCAAGGCCAGCCCCATCGTGCTGTTCATGAAAGGCAACGCCAGCTTCCCGCAGTGCGGCTTTTCAGGCCGCGCCATTCAAATTTTGAAAGCCTGCGGTGTGGACACAAAAACGCTGTCCACCGTGAACGTGCTGGAAGACAACGAAGTGCGCCAAGGCATCAAGGAATACAGCAACTGGCCCACCATTCCCCAGCTGTACGTCAACGGCGAATTCATCGGCGGCTCGGACATCATGATGGAGATGTATGAAAGCGGGGAACTGCAGCAGGTGCTGGGTGGGTCGCCGCAAAGCCACTAACACTGTCTAGTTCGGGCCGGACGGCGAGACCTCCGGCGTACGGTTCGCCGGTTTAGCGGCCGCAGCAACCGTCACTTCCCAGTTCTTGCGCGCCGCCATCACCGAATCCGGATACGCGGCCTTACCCCGGCTGCCGTTGTAGCGGCCCAGGGCCATGAACAGGTCGCCGCGCTCGCGCTCCAGGTAGTGGCGCAGGATGACGCAGCCAAAGCGCAGGTTGGTTTGCAGGTGAAACAGCTTGCCAGCGTCGCCATCGCCAATCACACGCGTCCAAAACGGCATCACCTGCATGTAGCCGCGGGCACCAACAGGCGACACAGCGAACTTGCGGAAGGCGCTTTCCACCTGAATCAAGCCCATCACGGTGGTGGTGTCCAGCCCGGCGCGGCGGGTTTCGTACCAGACGGTTTGCAGAAACTCTTTGCGATCGTTCCACTCGGGTTTGCGCCGCGCCAGGCGGGGGCTTAAAGCACCCAACCAGCGCAGGTAGACCAAGCGCGATTCGGTGTCTGAAAACTCGGGAACGGGCGGCGCGTGGTTGGCAACGGCCGAGCTGAGCGCGGTGCGCACCGAGTCAATCAACGGTTCTTCTAATTGCGCCCCGGCCTGGGCTTGCTCATTTATTGATAGCTGCCCCAGCAATCCCGCTGTGCCCAAAAGGCATTTTCTTCTTGAAAACACAGAGTAATCAGGCGGCCAGACGCGCCTGCACAAACGCCAGCGCGTCGCCCACCGGCACGCGCGTGGCTTCGGTTTCGCGCCGGTTTTGGTACTCCAGCACGCCGTCTTTCAAGCCCTTGTCTCCGACCGCGACGCGGTGCGGCACGCCAATCAGTTCCCAGTCGGCAAACATGGCGCCAGGCCGCTCGCCGCGGTCGTCGATCAGCACGTCCACACCTGCAGCCAGCAACTGGTCGTAGAGCTGGAACGCAGCGGCTTTGACCTCGGGGCTGCGGTCCATGTTGATGGGGCAAATCACCACGGTGAAAGGCGCAATCGCGTCGGGCCAGATGATGCCGCGCGCATCGTGGTTTTGCTCGATGGCCGCCGCTGGCAGGCGCGTGATACCAATACCGTAGCAACCCATCTCGAAGTGCTTGGGCTTGCCGTCGTCGGCCAGAAAAGTGGCGTTCATGTCGCGGCTGTACTTGGTGCCCAGCACGAAGATGTGGCCGACTTCAATGCCACGCTCGATAGCCAATGCGCCTTTGCCGTCAGGCGACAAATCGCCTTCCACCACGTTGCGGATGTCGGCCACTTGCGCGGGCTCGGGCAGGTCGCGGGCCCAGTTCACGCCCGTCATGTGAAAGTCTTCTTCGTTGGCACCGCAGACCCAGTCGGCCATCACCGCCACGTCGCGGTCCACCACCAACTGCAACGGCTTTTTCAAGTTCAACGGCCCGAGGTAGCCGGGCTTGCACCCAAAGTGGTCGATGATTTCGGGCACCGTGGCAAAGCGGAAACCGACGTCCAGGCCAGGCACTTTGCTGACCTTGATTTCATTCATGTCGTGGTCACCACGCAGCAGCAGCAGCCAGACCTGGGTTTTGACGATCTCGCCCTTGTCGTTCGTCTGGTCGGTGGCCAGCACCAGCGATTTGACCGTGTTTTGCAACGGCAAGCCCAGCAGTTGGGCCACATCGGCGCAGGTGCTTTTGCCGGGTGTTGGGGTCTTGTTGAGCGCTTGGGTAGCGGCTGAGCGGGGGCCTTGTGGAGCCAACGCGCTGGCTTTTTCCATGTTGGCGGCGTAGTCGCTCGCAGGGCAATACACGATCGCGTCTTCACCCGTAGCCGCAATCACCTGAAACTCTTCTGACAGGTCGCCACCAATTGCACCGCTGTCGGCGGCCACCGCGCGGTAGCGCAGGCCAAAGCGGTCGAAAATCTTGCGGTAGGCCGCAGCCATGTTGTCGTAGCTTTTTTTGGCAGCGTCCAGATCGCGGTCGAAGCTGTAGGCGTCTTTCATGGTGAATTCACGCCCGCGCATCAAGCCAAAACGCGGACGGCGCTCATCACGAAATTTGGTTTGAATCTGGTAGAAATTTTTCGGCAGCTGCTTGTAGCTGCGCAGTTCCTGGCGGGCAATGTCAGTGATCACTTCTTCACTGGTGGGCTGTACCACATAGTCGCGTTCATGCCGGTCTTTGATGCGCAAGAGTTCCGGCCCCATTTTTTCAAACCGGCCCGACTCTTGCCACAGCTCGGCCGGTTGCACCACCGGCATCGTCAACTCCACTGCTCCAGCGCGGTTCATTTCCTCGCGCACGATGGCTTCCACTTTGCGGATCACCCGCAATCCCATGGGCATGTAGCTGTAAATGCCCGCACCGAGTTTTTTAATCAATCCCGCACGGGTCATCAACTGGTGGCTGGCCACCTCGGCGTCGGCGGGGGCTTCTTTGAGGGTGGAGATAAAGAACTGGGAGGCTTTCATGCGCGTAAAGATGAGGTGGAGGCTGCGGCGGTAACGGCTTGCCGCGCTACGAAAATAGGGTTACCCAAGCTAGGCGGCATCAGCGTTGGCGGGCATAATCAACGCAGTTAAAAAATTGGGGTTTGATTATGCTTGACCGGGAAGGCTTTCGGCCTAACGTCGGCATCATCTTGCTCAACCAGAAGAGCCAAGTGTTTTGGGGTAAGCGCATTCGCACCCACAGTTGGCAGTTTCCGCAAGGTGGCATTGACCGGGGCGAAACACCCGAGCAAGCCATGTTGCGAGAGCTGCACGAGGAGGTGGGTTTGCAACCCGAACATGTGCGCATCGTGGCCCGTACCCGCGACTGGTTGCGCTATGAGGTGCCTGACCGCTACATCCGGCGCGACGCGCGCGGCCATTACCGTGGCCAAAAGCAGATCTGGTTTCTGCTGCAGCTGACCGGACACGATTGGGATTTGAACCTGCGTGCCACCAACCACCCGGAGTTCGACGCTTGGCGCTGGAACGATTACTGGGTACCACTGGACATGGTGGTGGAGTTCAAGCGCGGCGTTTACGAAATGGCACTGACCGAGCTGTCACGTTATGTGCCGCGCCATGACGGTCGCAACCGCTACCTGCGCAGCGGCATGCGCACGCGCGATGGCGACATGCACGAGCCCAACTCCAACTTTGGCGGCCTGGACCACCCAGGTCGCCAGGAGCCGACGGTATCGCAGCTGATGGGTTTGCACCGCGCCATGCCCATGCAATTTGACTTGCCGCCCGGTGCCAGCTTTGACCCGGATCCCAACACCAGCCTGGCTGCCATGGCCCAGGCGCTCAACGCCACAGGTGACCCGCTTGCCCCTCTCTGATTTGTTCCGTGTGTTGCTCGGGGGTGTCTGGGCCGTGGCAGCGTTTTGCGCACAGGCCCAGTTCAGCGACCTGGACCCTGACTGGAAAGAAAACCAGGTTCCCACGCCGCCCGCGTTCAGTGCCGATCGATTGATCGACATTGACGTGGCCAAGTTTCCCAATCTGCGTTTTGGCATCGACCCCAACACCATCAGCACCACATCGGACGGCGTGGTGCGTTACGTCGTGGTGGCCAACAGCAGCACCGGCGCGCGCAATGCCTTGTATGAAGGCATTCGCTGCGTCACTGGCGAAGTCAAGGTGTATGCGCGGCACACCGGGCAAGACTGGAACCTGACAACTGACCCCAAATGGCGCGCACTGCAAGACCCGCAACAGCCCTCTCGCCACAGCTTGAGTCTGGCGCGCAACGGTTTGTGCTTGGGCGCATCGGCCAACGGTTCGGTGCAGCAGATGGTGCGTGATTTGCGCTCGCCGGTTGACACGCGCTTTGGTGGCAAATGACGCGGCAAATAGGCCGCCTCAGGCAGTGGTGAGCACCAGGTTGTCTCGGTGAATCATCTCCGGCTCGGCTGCGTAGCCCAGCAAGCCGGCAATCTCGGCGGACGATTTTCGGCATAGCAAACGGGCTTCTGCACTGGCGTAGTTAGCCAAACCCCGCGCAATTTCCTGGCCCTGGTTGTTGCGCACGGCGATCACGTCCCCACGCGAAAAGTCACCGTCCACGGCCGTCATGCCAATCGGCAACAGGCTCTTGCCCTCGGCCTGCACCTTGGCCACCGCGCCGTCGTCCACCGTCACCGCGCCGCGCAGCTGCAAGTGATCAGCCATCCATTGTTTGCGGGCCTGCTTTTTCTGCGTTTGCGCCACCAGCAAGGTGCCGATTGCCTCGCCAGCCGCCAGCCGAAGCAGCGCATCCGGCTCACGGCCCCACGCAATCACAGTCGAGGCACCCGAGCCCGCAGCGCGCTTGGCCGCCAGAATTTTCGTGATCATGCCGCCGCGCCCAATGCTGCTGCCTGCGCCACCCGCCATCGCTTCCAGTGCCGGGTCGCCCGCATTGGCCACGCTCACAAACACGGCTGCCGGGTCTTTGCGGGGGTCGGCAGAAAACAGGCCTTTTTGATCGGTCAGGATTACCAGCGCATCGGCTTCCACCAGGTTGGCGACCAGCGCACCCAGGGTGTCGTTGTCGCCGAATTTGATCTCGTCGTTGACCACGGTGTCGTTTTCGTTGATCACCGGCACCACGCCCAGCTGCAGCAAGGTCAGCAACGTGGAGCGGGCATTCAGGTAGCGCTCGCGGTCAGCCAGGTCTGCGTGCGTGAGCAGCACCTGGGCGCTGCCCAAACCCTGCTCGCGCAGCTTGGTTTCATACACCTGAACCAGGCCCATCTGGCCTACCGCCGCGGCGGCCTGCAGCTCGTGCAATTGGCTCGGTCGTGTGGCCCAGCCGAGGCGCTTCATGCCTTCGGCAATGGCACCGCTGGAAACCATGACCACCTCACGCGCGTGGCCGCCCTGCCCTTTAACCAAAGCGGCCAGCTGGCGACACCAGTGGCCAATGGCCTCTTCGTCCAACCCACGACCTTCGTTGGTGACCAGGCTGGAGCCGACTTTGACCACGATGCGCTTGGCATCGCGCAGCACGGTAGAAAGCGGTGCGTTGCCCTGTTTTTCAGTCATATTGGCATCCAGCCCTTGCGAATACTGCTCAAGCAGCTATGTATTTAATAGCAAACAACAACTCAAACGGCAGGCGTATCGTCACCCTCAATCGGCGCAAAGCGGGGATCCACATCCACGGGGGTTTGCTCGGCGACTTGCTGGGATTTGATGTGGCGATAAATCGCCTGCACCAGCGGCTCGCAGCCTTCGCGGGTCAGTGCCGAGATTTCAAACACCGGGCCCTTGTATTTGAAGCGTTTGATGAAGTCTTTCACCAACGCGGCGCGGTCGTCGTTGTCCACCATGTCCAGCTTGTTCAGCACCAACCAGCGCGGCTTGGCATGCAGCTTGGGGTCGTACTTTTTCAGCTCGGCCACGATGGCTTTGGCTTGCGCCACGGGGTCAACCGCGTCGTCAAACGGGGCCACATCAACCATGTGCAGTAGCAAACGCGTGCGCTGCAAATGCCTCAGAAACAGATGTCCCAAGCCAGCGCCTTCTGACGCACCCTCGATCAGCCCCGGCAGGTCGGCCACCACAAAACTCTGCTCCGGGCCCACGCGCACCACACCCAGATTGGGGTGCAGCGTGGTGAACGGGTAGTCGGCAATGCGTGGCCGTGCGTTCGAGATGGCACTGATCAACGTCGATTTACCGGCGTTGGGCATGCCCAGCAAGCCCACGTCGGCCAGCACCTTCAACTCCAGCTTCAGGCTTCTTTTTTCGCCAGGCCAGCCAGGTGTTTTTTGGCGGGGCGCACGGTTGATGGCACTTTTGAAGCGCATATTGCCAAAGCCACCGTCGCCACCCTTGGCAATGGTGATGACCTCGCCGTCCACCAGCAATTCAAACAGCACATCGCCAGTTTCCGCGTCGGTGATGATGGTGCCCACTGGCATCTTCAAGGTGACGTCATCACCGGCCGCACCGAACATGTCGGAGCCCATGCCGTGCTGGCCTCGCTTGGCGTCGTGGCGTCGCGAAAATCGGAAATCAACCAGCGTGTTCAGGTTGATGTCGGCCACGGCAAACACATGGCCGCCGCGTCCGCCGTCACCACCGTTGGGGCCACCAAACTCTTTGTACTTCTCATGGCGAAACGAGACGCAACCGTCCCCGCCGTCTCCGGCAGAAATGTCGATAAAGGCTTCGTCAACGAATTTCATGGTGGTTAGCGTTTAAAAAAACAAAGCCCCGACAAGTCGGGGCTTTAGATATGTGCTCGGGACAGATGTGCTCGGGTCAACGTGCCCGCGAGCCGTCCGTTCAGGCCGCTACAGCAGCTTGCGCTGCAGGCATCGCTGTTACAGGGGTGACGAAAATCGTGTGCTTGTTCAATGCGCCTTTGATGGCGAACGACACATGGCCGTCTACCAAGGCGAACAAGGTGTGATCTTTACCCTGGCCCACATTGGTGCCGGGGTGAAACTTGGTGCCGCGCTGGCGCACGATGATGGCACCGGCACTTATTAGCTGGCCGCCAAATGCCTTCACACCCAACATTTTGGGCTGCGAATCGCGCCCGTTTCGCGTAGAGCCGCCGCCTTTTTTCTGTGCCATGTCTAGCTCCTGCGATTAACCGGCGATGGCACCGATTTGCAGCTCTGTGAACTGCTGGCGGTGGCCTTGACGTTTTTGATAGTGTTTGCGACGGCGCATTTTAAAAATGCGCACTTTGTCGTGCAAACCATGAGCCAACACCGTGACGGTGACGGTTGCGCCGGACACCAGGGGCGTGCCGATCTTGATTTCGCTGCCGTTGCCGACTGCCAAAACCTGATCCATCACGATTTCCTGGCCTACGTCCGCAGCAATCTGTTCTACTTTAATTTTTTCGCCGGAAGCAACACGATACTGCTTGCCACCGGTTTTTATGACCGCGTACATACAAACCTCTTTGAATTGAGTTCTACAGACGGATTTCTGCAGAGCTCTAGATTATAGCCCGAGCAGGTGCCTCTCGGGGTTTTGCAGCTTGCGCACCACAAACCCACGCAAACGCATTCCTATAATCAGTGAGAACTTCTTGTTGATCTCCTTGGCTGTTACCCCTTCTCCCACCACATCTGCTCTCGCCCTGGTTGCCGCTGACATGGCACAGGTTGATCTGGTCATTGACCGCCGCCTGACATCGTCCGTGCCGCTGGTGGCCGATGTGTGCCGCTACATCATTGCGGCAGGCGGCAAGCGTTTGCGCCCCACATTGCTGCTGTTGACCTGCGGCGCGCTTGGCTACACGGGCGAGACCCGCTTCACGCTGGCGGCTGTGGTGGAGTTCATCCACACCGCCACCTTGCTGCACGACGATGTGGTGGACGCTTCCACCCTGCGTCGCGGCCAGCCGACAGCCAATGAGCACTTTGGCAACCCCACCAGCGTGCTGGTGGGCGATTTTTTGTACTCGCGGGCGTTTCAGATGATGGTGGACGCCAACAACCCGCGCGTGATGCAAATACTGGCCGACGCCACCAACGTCATCGCCGAAGGCGAAGTGCTGCAATTGATGAACATGCACGACGCCTCGCTGGACGAAGCCAGCTACCTGCAGGTCATTCGATCCAAAACTGCCAAGCTGTTCGAGGCGTCAACCCGTCTGGCCGCCGTGCTGGCACAAAGCAGCCCGGCTGTGGAGCAGGCTTGTGCCGACTATGGCCAGGCCCTGGGTACGGCGTTTCAGCTAGTTGACGATGTGCTGGACTACGCTGGCGATGCACAGGAAATGGGCAAAAACCTGGGCGACGATTTGCGGGAAGGCAAAGTGACTTTGCCCCTGATCACCGCCATGCACCGAGGCACGGCAGACGATGCGACCGTGATCCGAAACGCCATCGAAACCGGCGACCTGCAGGCACTAGACCAGATTCTGGAAATCGTCAAACGCACGGGCGCGCTGGATGTGGCGCAAGCCACCGCATCAGACCAAGCTGAGCTGGCCGTACAAGCGGTGCGCCTGCTGCCCGTCAATCCGTTTTCGGCCGCGCTGCTGGCGCTGGCCAACTCGCTACTGGACAGAAAGCAATAGGTTTGCTATTTTTTATATAGCTGCTTGAGCAGTATTTATAAGGGATACAAGCGCTTTTTGCATAAATTCAGGCTCAGTCGGTTGACAGTGCGTCCACACACCGATAGGGCAATTCCATGCCCCGCGACGCATCATCTACTGCCCAGGCTTTCACAAATGGTGCGTGGGTTTGCACGCCACCAAAGATGGTCGCGAACGCCACGTCGGCGGCGTCTCTCCCCGTGCCGAAGCGCATGAATGCCATGGGTATGGCGGTACCTGACGCGTCAAATATGTACCAACGGCCCATCCCTTGTGGGTCTTGCAAGTACACCTCCACATAGGCGTGAAAATCCGGCGGGCCCAGCACGGGGTCGGCACCGTAATCGGTACCTGTGGCGAAGCGCGCAGGGATGTTCACGGCCCGGCACAAGGCAATCATCAAATGCGCAAAGTCGCGGCAAATACCGACTTGCTCGATCAAGGTATCGACCGCCGAAGTGTTGGCGTTGCTGGAGTTGGAGGTGAAGGCCACATGGTCTTGCACCCACTGCGCAATCGCCTGCACCCGGTCATAGCCCTGCCGCATGCCGCCAAAAGCGCGCGTGGCCAGCTTGATGAGGCGGTCAGACTGGCAATAGCGGCTGGGATAGATGTAGCCCAGCGCCTGCGGCGGCAAGTCGTGCACCGGCACTTCAAACAGATCAGCCGTTTTCTCGCGGTGGTGCAAAAGATCCACGGTGGCGCTGTAAGTCAGCTTCAATTCCCCCGGCAAAGCCGTCAGCCGCAGGTAGCGGTTCCCGGTGGTCGGGTCGGTGTGCAGCTTGGACGCCACGTCCTGACTGAGCCACAGGTTTTCGTTGGATACCTGCTGGCAAGCGGTGTAGGCCGGATGAATATTAAAGATGAAGTCGGCACCGCTTGAATCGACTTCGTAGTGCAAGGCCAGTTGGAGGTCGATGCGGATCATGGGAGGGCAGTGAAGTGGTAAACCGCTCAGTATGCGCAGGGGTCACGACGGATGTATGTCTGCTATCGCACAGACATGTGCGCGCATCAAACAGTCGGCTATAAAAATACCGCTGGCGAGAACGTGTTTACGCCGCCCGACGCGGCATGCCACACACCAGGGCACCATCATCGTTCCCTGGTACCGCCAGATCGTCTTTGGCCTGGCCCACATCCATATCCCGCGGCAAGGCCACGCCGTTTTTCACCGCCAGAATTTCCGCCATCACGCTCACCGCAATTTCGGGCGGGGTTTTGCTGCCGATGTAGATGCCAATCGGCCCGCGCAGGCGGGCCAGGTCCTGAGCGGTTTGCTCGAAGTGTTCGACCATGCGCTGATGGCGGGCTGCGTTGTTTCGGCGGCTGCCGATGGCACCCACGTAGAAGGCGTCGGTTTTCAGGGCTTCCAGCAGGGCCAGGTCGTCCAGCTTGGGGTCGTGCGTGAGGGCCACCACGCAGCTGCGGCGGTCGGGTTTGAAGGCGGTAACGACGTCGTCGGGCATGTCGGCCACCACTTTGGCGTTGGCCACGCGCCAGGCACCGCGGTATTCCTCGCGCGGGTCGCACACGGTGACGGCAAAGCCACTGAACAGGGCCATGGTGGCCAGGTATTCGGTGAGCTGGCCCGCGCCAATCAGCAGCATGCGGTACTCAGGGCCAAAGGTGTTGACCAGGGCAGTGGCGCTCAGGCTCAGGTCTTGCGGGGCGGTGGCGGGTGCGAGCACGGCGCTGCCGTCGGCCAGTTGCACGGTGCGCTGCATGAGCTGCCCGGCCTCCAGGGCAACGACCAACTCGGCCAGACTGGCGGCATCGGGGTCGAACTCCAGCAGCAGCTCCAGCGTGCCGCCGCAGGGCAAGCCAAAGCGGTGGGCTTCGTCGGCGCTGATGCCGTATTTGATGAAGCTGGGCGGGCCGCTGGGGATGTGCTTTGTATCGTGCACCGAGGTACTTGAATAAGCCTGCGTGAACTGGTAAATCAAATCGTCTTCAATACACCCGCCCGACACCGAACCGACCACCGCGCCGTCTTCGCATAGCGCCATGATGGAGCCGACCGGACGGGGCGAGCTGCCCCAGGTGCGCACCACGGTGGCGAGCAAGGCGCGCTTGCCAGCAAAGCGCCAGTCGCGCAGGGTGCGCAGCACCATCACATCGATGTTTTCCATACCAAATCGGCCTTTAGCCCTTGTAAATACTGCTCAAACAGCTATATAAATAATAGCTAAAACGTATACTGTGCACTCACGCCCAACAGGCCGCTACGCCCCGGCGCAGGTTCAAAAAACCGGCCATTACCCTCATTCACGATCACCGCGCCGGCGTAGTTTTTGTTGGCTAAATTGTCGATGCGCACGAACTCTTTAAACGTCCATTTGCCGACCGTTTGCGACAACGAGGCGCGCAGGTTAAACGTGGTGGCCGCGGGCGCGGCGTCCGTGTTGCGGTCATCGACATAGATTTTGCCGACATGGCGCATTTCAAGCGCGGCGTCCAGACCCCAAGGCCGGTGCTTGAAGGCCAGTTCGGCAAACAGGCTGGTGCGGGGAATACCGGGAATGCGGTTGCCGCTGTTCACCCGCAAAGTGGGCGTGGTGCACGGGGGCGAGCCGCAGGTCAGGAAACTGTTTTTGTATTGCGCATCCAGGTAGGTGGCCGACAGGTAGGTGGACAAGCCCGAGCCGCTTTTCGTCATATCGCCTGCCAGCGCCGCTTCTACGCCGTTACGTTGCGTCGTACCCGCGTTTTGAAACGTGCTGCGCCCGCCGGTGTTGCTCAGCACCACCAGTTCGTTGCTGGTTTTGGCCTGGAAGTAAGCGGCGTTCAAGCGCCATGTGTCATTCAACTCGGCCTTGATGCCCAGCTCCCACTGGCGGCTGCTGGCCCCCTTCAAATCAAAGTTCAACCCGGTGCCGCCACCCGCGCGGTAGGCCAGCTCGTTCAAGGTGGGTGACTCGAAACCGCGGCCCACGGCGGCGTAAATGTTCAGGCGGTCGGTGGCGTGAAAAACCAGGCCCAGCGCCGGCGTGGTGGCTTTGTAGGTGGCCGCGCCGCTGTCATCCGCATTGCCGGGCACCACGTACTGGTCTTGGGAAACAAAGGCGATACGCGTGTAGCGCAGGCCCGCCGAGGCGCTGAAGCGCTCGTTGAGGGACCACTGGGCCTGCGCGTAAACCGCGTTGCTGGTGACTTTGTTGCGCTCATCGCGGCGCAGCGCGCCCACGACACCGAGCGTCGTTCCCATAGCAGCGCCCAGGGTAGTGCCGATGAAGTTTTGAAAGCCTTTGCGCCCTTCGCTCAGTTGATCGGCGGCCACTCCGATGGTGAGCGTCAACGGTGCATCGGCCAAACGGGTTTTATTCACCCAGCGCACATCCAGCCCCTGGTAGCGACGCGCCAGATCAATCACGCCGCCGGGCTGCGTGGCCGCCGCCTGGGTGGCCACTGGAATCGACTGAAACTGCGTCACCGCGCGCTCGCCGTAGTAGCCGGTGACCTGCAGCGCATGCTGCGCATTCAACCGATGGTCCAGCACCACGCCGCCCTGGGTTTGCGAGAGCGACTTGCGGGTGTTGAACTGCGTGGCGCTGGCCGTGGTTTGCCGGGGGTTGGCATCGAACTCAGCGCGGCTCAGGCCTAGCGGGTCTTGCACGTCGGGCATGTTCACGTGATTCAACACAAAACTCAGTTTCGTGTCGCTGCTGATGTTGTATTTCAGCTTGCCATTGAAACTGTCGCGCTGGGCCGCGCTGTGGGGGCGCAGGCCATCGGTTTGAAAGCCTGCTGCGCTCAGGTTGTATTGCACCGCGCCCCCCTCGCCTACCCTGCCGGTGAGTTTGAGGCCCGTGCGCCGCACGCCGTCGCTGCCAAACGCGGTGTCTAGATCAACCACCGTCTGCGGCCCGCCGTCGACTGTGAAGATGCTGATCACACCGCCCGACGAGTTGCCATACAGCGCCGAAAACGGCCCGCGCAGCACCTCCACGCGGGCAGCCGACGACAGATCAAAGTGCGACACCTGGCCTTGCCCATCGGGCCCGCTGGCCGGAATGCCGTCTGCATACAGGCGCAGGCCGCGCACGCCAAAAGTGGAGCGGGCACCAAAGCCGCGAATGGAGATTTGCAGGTCTTGCGCGTAGTTTTGCCGGTTTTGCGCCACCACGCCGGGCACCCGCACCAATGATTCGCTCAGGTTGACTTGCAGTTGTGCGTTTTGCAGTTGCGCGGCGCCCAGCACATCAACCGAGGCCGGCGCGTCAAAGGCGGATTGCGCAATGCCGGGCGTGACCGAGATCACGACGGGCCTTAGTGAGGGTTCAACAACTGTCTGTGCAGATGCGCTCGTGCCCATACACAAAAGCATGCAGAACGTGGCAAACCCAGCAGACGTCATTCCCGCGCCGGCGGGAATCCAGGTGCGACGACGCTGCGGTTCATTGCCCTGCTGGCGTGCTGAGGTGGATTCCCGCCTGCGCGGGAATGACGGAAAAAAGTTGAATACGTGCTGCTTCAATTATTTGGCTTCTGAAACTTTTTTCGGCGGTCGGATGGCGTCTGCCGTGCCTTGAATGAAGGCCTTGATCTGCTCGATCTCGTCTTTATTCAGCTTGCCGGTGAAGTCTGGCATGCCGCGCTCGGTGGCCGGGCCTTTGTAGACAAAGTTTTGCAGGTTTTCGATGTAAGACGCGTTCATGTAGCCCAAGTTGGGAACGTTGCCGCCCCGGTCCACGCCCGGCACGCCGTGGCAAAACACGCAGTTGTTCACGTACAGCATGGTGCCCGCTTGCACCTGCTTGGGGTCGTACTTCACGCCTGAAACCAGTTCGTCCATCCGGTATTGCACAAACTCCGGCAGCGGCGCTTTTCCACCGACGGCAAAGGTGTAGACCGTGCCGGGGCCTTGCCGGTCGGAGTGACGCATGGTGATGCCATACACACCGCCCCAACCCACCGCAATCGACACGTATTGCTTGCCGTCGACCATATAGGTGCTGGGCGCGGCCACCACGCCGGTGCCGGTGGGGCTTTCCCACAGTTTTTCGCCCGTTTTGGCGTTCACAGCCATGAACCGGCCATCGGCCGTGCCCTGAAACACCAGGTTGCCTGCGGTGCTGAGCGTGCCGCCATTCCAGGGCGAAATCTGCTCGTTCGTCCATGCGGGTTTTTGCGCCACGGGGTCCCAGGCAATCAGGCGGCCAAACGGTTTGCCTTTGGGTGGCTCGACGTTGGCCATCTTGGCCAGGTTCCAGCCCAAGCCGCCGTGGGGCTCGCCAGGCACATTGGCATTGGGCTTCCAGGCTTTGTTGTCCATCAAGGTCAGCGGCACGTTTTGCACCGGCATGTAAACCAGCCCGGTTTGCGGGTTGAACGACATGCTGTGCCAGTTGCGCGCACCGTAGGCGCTGGGCATCACCTCAAATGGTTTTTCGGTGTTGCGCGCCTCGGGGTTGACCATCGGACGACCCTCTTTGTCGTAACCCGTAGCCCAGTTGACCGGCACAAAGTTTTGCGCCGAGATGAACTTGCCGTTGGTGCGGTCAATCACGAAAAAGAAGCCGTTTTTCGGCGCATGCATGATGACTTTGCGCTGCTTGTTCTCGATCTTCAGATCGGCCAGGATCATGGGCTGGGTGGAGGTGTAGTCCCAGTTGTCGCCGGGGGTCTGCTGGTAATGCCACACGTATTTGCCGGTGTCGGGGTTCAGCGCGACGATGCTGGCCAGGTACAGGTTGTCGCCACCCGCCGGGCTGCGCTTCGCATGGGCCCAGGGTGAGCCGTTGCCGGTGCCGATGTACATCAGGTTCAGCTCGGGGTCAAAACTCATCGTGTCCCACGCGGTGCCGCCACCGCCCAGCTCCCACCACTTGCCCGCCGGGTCCCAGGTTTTGGCGGCTTTCTCCATGGCCTCGTTTTCAAACGGCTTGCTGGGGTCACCCGGCACGGTGTACCAGCGCCATTTCTGGTCTCCGGTTTTGGCGTCATACGCGGTGATGTAGCCGCGCACACCCAGGTCGGCACCGCCGTTGCCAATAATCACCTTGCCCTTGAACACGCGCGGCGCGCCGGTGATGGTGTAAGACATCTTCTTGTTTTCAATCGTGTCTTTTTCCCAGACCTTTTCGCCGGTGGCAGCGTTCAGCGCAATCAGGCGCCCGTCATACGAGGCCACAAACACCTTGCCCTCGTGCAGCGCCACGCCGCGGTTCACCACATCGCAGCAGCCCTTGTAGCCCCCTTCGCGCGGCACCTTGGGGTCATACGTCCAGATCCGTTTGCCGGTGCGCACATCCACCGCGTGCACGATGCTCCAGGAGGCGCTGACGTACATGATGCCGTCGACCACCAGGGGCGTGGCCTCCACGCCGCGCGTGGACTCCAGGTTGTAAGACCAGACCAGGCCCAGATCTTTCACGTTGTTTTCATTGATGGCTGTCAGGCGCGAAAAGCGGGTTTCGGCGTAGTCCAACCCGTAGCTGGGCCAGTCATTGGTTTTGGCGGCGTTGGCCTTCATGAAATTGCCGTTAACCTTTTGGGTGACGGTGGCAATGTGTTTGGCCGAACCTTTGGGCGCAGTGTCTTTGGCAACGCTGGGCGCAGCAAAGGCGATAGTGAAAGCAGAAAGCGCGGCGACCATCAGCCGCAAATTGTGCGAACGAGTCATCAGTTGTCTCCTGTTTGGGGTGGGCGATGCGCGATAGCAGCCCAAACAGAATTTCGTTCTTGCACCCTGGTTTGACGCCTAGGGATTGCCCGCATTTGCCACCCGCCGAAGCGACTTTGCCTGTCGCAATTTGCGACTATCGGATGCGCGGGCCAGGGCGTAACTGCGTGTTTCCGCTGGCCTGCTGTGTGATGAAGCGTCAGCGCAAAACCAGCACCAGCGCCACCACCGCCGCTGCACCAGCCACCCACACCCACACGGGAACATTCAAGCCTTTTGGTGCTGTAGCCCTTGTAGATACTGCTGAAGCAGCTATATCTTTTGTAGCATCAGGCACCACCTCAGCAGGCGGATATTGCCGCTGCATCTCCAGGTCAAACTTCTTGAAGAAGTCTTCCGCCATCGACTTGGCCACCCCGTCAATCAAGCGCTGCCCCAGCTGCGCAATCTTGCCGCCCACCTGCGCATGCACCACGTAGTTCAGCTCGCAACCTTTGCCATCATTCACCGGCACCAGCGACACCTTCGCATCACCCTTGCCAAAGCCCGCGCCACCGCCCTGCCCGTCAAACGCAATGGTGTAGCTGTGCGGCGCGTTGATCTCGCTGAGCGTGATCTTCCCGGCAAATTTGGCCGACACCGGCCCAACCTTCACCGCCACCCCCACCGCATATTGGTTGTCAGCAATCAACTCCACCTTGTCGCAACCGGTGATGCAAATTTTGAGCACCTCGGGATTGTTCAACGCGTCCCAGGCTTGCTGCTGGGTGACGGCGAGGGTGCGGCTGGCTTGCATGTCCATGGGGTGTCTTTCGGTTGTGGTGAAGCTGGGTGTTTGTAAATCGGTTTTGGTTTCAGTTTGAGAAATTATTCATGACGCCGCCTCATTTTCAATCCGCACAAACCGCGCCTGCACCACCCCGTCAATCTCCACCATGTCGTCAAACATCGCCGCTGGCCGCACCCACAAGCCCTGCGCGCCGTATAGCGCGCGGTACAGCGTGAGCGGCTCCAGCGTTTCGCTGTGGCGCACGGTGTCCAGCACCTCGTACAGGCCGCCTTTGTAGTGGCGGTAGGTGCCAGGTGGGGTGGTGATGAGTGGGGGAAGGTCGGTATCGATCATCAGACAAGTATCGCCCTGAGACAATCAGGCCCTATGCACCCAGAACAACTATTAGCCGCCTGCTCCGAGCTGGTCGGCCAGGTCTTGAAATTTGACCACCCTGCCGACTCCGTCGTGTCACGCTTTTTCCGGGACAACCGGGGCCTGGGTCCGCGCGAGCGGGCGACGCTGGCCGAAACCACCTACACGGTGCTGCGCAAGAAGAATCTGTTTGAAGCCTTTGCCCAGGGCGCACCCAAAGGCAGCGGTGCCAAGGAACGCAAGCTGGCCATGCTGGGGTTTTATGGCCCGCGCGACTATTTAAAGTCGGTGCTCACCGATGCGGAGAAGGCCTGGATTGACCAGTGCGACGCGGTGGATTTGTCTGTCAGTGGCGGCGGCATCATGGACTTGCACCGCCACAACCTGCCCGAGTGGCTGGCTGCTGCATTGAAAGCACAACTCGGCGATCAGTTCTGGCCACTGGTCAACAGCCTGAACGAACCCGCGCCGCTGGATCTGCGGGTGAACGATTTCAAGCAAAAAAGGGCTGACGTGCAGAAGGAGCTTGCTCGAGCAGCTATCAAAAGCGTCGTAACGCCTTACTCCCCGTGGGGTCTGCGCCTGCAAGGCAAACCGCCCTTGAACAAGCTGGAAATCTTCGAGCGCGGCGACATTGAGGTGCAAGACGAAGGCTCGCAGCTGCTGGCTCTGCTGCTGGATGCCAAACGCGGCGAAATGGTGGTGGATTTTTGTGCCGGCGCCGGTGGCAAAACGCTGGCGATTGGCGCGGCCATGCGCAGCACCGGGCGGCTGTATGCGTTTGACACCTCGGCTCACCGGCTGGATGCCCTCAAGCCCCGCCTGGCGCGCAGTGGCTTGTCGAACGTCCACCCGGCCGCCATTGCGCATGAGCGCGACGAGCGGGTGAAACGGCTGGCGGGCAAGATTGACCGCGTGCTGATCGACGCGCCCTGCTCCGGCCTGGGCACCTTGCGGCGCAACCCTGATTTGAAGTGGCGCCAGTCGCCACAATCGATTGCCGAGATGACCGCCAAGCAAGCCGCCATTCTGGCCAGCGCCGCCCGCCTGCTCAAACCCGGCGGGCGACTGGTTTACGCCACCTGTAGCCTGCTCTCGCAGGAAAACGAGGCAATTGCCTACGCATTTGACGCGTCAGACATCGGGCGTGATTTCAGCCCCCTTGAATGTGTGGACATCCTCACCCAGTTAAAGGTGCAAGGCGCTGCCGGGCTGTGCACGGGTGGTGAGGCGGGCGGGCGCTATTTGCGCATGTGGCCGCATCAACATGCAACCGACGGGTTTTTTGCGGCAGCCTGGACGAAAAAGTAATCTGCTGTGCCTTAGTCAGCGCGCCTAAAATAATGGGTTGGTTTTTGAAGCCAAACTGATTGAAAGAAGTAAAGACTCATGTTTTTTATTGATTCCCCCTTGATGGATGCTGCGGTCAATTGGTTGGCCAACGGGCTGCTGAACCTGAGCTGGTGGCAAGTGCTGCTGTACACGCTAGTCACCACGCACATCACCATCGTCTCCGTCACCATCTTTTTGCACCGCGCCCAGTCGCATCGAGCACTGGAGCTGGGGCCAATTCCGTCGCACTTTTTCCGCTTTTGGTTGTGGATTGGCACCGGCATGCAAACCAAAGAGTTTGTGGCCATCCATCGCAAGCACCACGCCAAAGTCGACACCGAAGAAGACCCGCACAGCCCGCAAACCCGCGGCTTGAAAAAGCTGCTGCTGGAAGGCACGGAGCTGTACCGCGCGGAGTCGAAAAACAAAGAGACGATCGCCAAATACGGCACGGGCACGCCCAACGACTGGATTGAGCGCAACCTGTACAACCGCTACACCATCCTGGGCGTGAGCTTGATGATGGTGGCCAACCTGCTGATGTTTGGCGTGATCGGCGCGGCAGTGTGGGCGGTGCAAATGGCCTGGATTCCGGTGATGGCCACCGGCGTGATCAATGGCATTGGTCACTACTGGGGTTACCGCAATTTCGAGTCTGCTGACGCCAGCACCAACGTCAGCTTGTGGGGCATCGTGATAGGCGGTGAAGAGCTGCACAACAACCACCACACCTACCCCACCTCCGCCAAGTTCTCGGTCAAGCCGTATGAGTTTGACATCGGCTGGTTTTACATCTCCATCATGCAAGCCATCGGCTGGGCCAAAGTCAAAAAAGTGCCACCCAAACTCAATTTCGGCACCGCCCAACCCGTGGCCGACGAGAAGACGCTTGAGGCGCTGATTGCCCACCGTTACGAGGTCATGGCCCAGTACGCCCGCGAGATGCGTGCGGCGTGCGCGATGGAAATTGAAGCCCTGAAAGCCAAGCAGGGCGACCTGGCGCTGCTCAAAACCGCCAAGCGCTGGATGCATCGCGACGACGACAAAGTGCCTGCCAGCGCCCGCCCGCAGATCGCCCAAGCCCGCGCGGCACACCCCGTGCTCGACAAGATGATGACCATGCGCGAAGAGCTGCGCCAGATGTGGCTGAACACCTCCCAATCACGCGAGCAACTGGCCGCCGACCTGAAAGACTGGTGCCACCGGGCCGAAGAAAGCGGCATTGCCGCCCTACAGCAGTTTTCTATGAATCTGCGCGCCGCGCGGGTGTAATCGCGCCTTTTCCAAGTTGGTTTTTGATTAGCTTTCGCAGCGAAAGCCAAAGGCTAAAACCAGCTGGTTCTGCGTCCAACCGGGCGCAGTTTCGAAAAAACCGGCAGCCCTGATCTGACTCCATGTTGACCGCGGTGCGGCATGGCGCACGCCAACTCTGGCCAGTCATCAGGCACACGGGCTCGGTACACAGCGTGTCGCCGAGCAGCCGCGGTGATGGGGTCACTTGCATAGCGCCATCAGCGCAAAAAATCTCGTCTCCCTCGCTCAATGTGATTGACTGACACGCATGTGGGGAAAGGTCGTACAGCGTGTTCATGCGCTACTCCTGGATCGCAAGCAAATCGAGCTCTACGGCGGCGTTTTTCGGCAGTTGAAACACACCCACTGACGTTCGCGCATGCCGGCCTGCGTCGTCCAACACGCTATGCAGCAGCTCGGAGGCCGCATCGGCCACTTCACTTTGCTGGCTGAAGTCGCTGGCAGATTGCACATACACATTGACTTTGACGATCTGCGCAATGTTGTCCAATGAGCCGGCCGTCTGCCGCAACAAGGCCAGTGCCCGCATCGCGCAAATCTGGGCAGCCAGCCGCGCTTGAGCAAGGGATACATCTGCACCCACCCGACCCGTGACGACGACCAGATTACCCACGCGCGGCACCTGCCCGCTGAGGTACAGCACATTGCCATGCCGCATCACAGAAACGTAGTTACCGCCAATGGTTAATTCACCGTCAAAGCTGTAGCCCAAGGCCTTGGCGGTGTTGTCGAATAGGGTGTCGCGAGAAAGTGTCATGGGGTACTCCTGTTGTCAGTAGGTTAGAAAAATCGCCTCGACGCGAACAGGTACAGCGCGGCGAAACACCAGGCACATCAGTTCAATTGACATCGCCCTGTTATGCGGAAAATCTGGAACCGCTGTATCTGTTTCGAAACAGAGCTCTCATGCATGATCCAGATGCAAACAATGAACTATTCCGGCGATTTACCGCTGTATCAGCAACTGGCCCAGTCCTACATCGGCGCCATTGAAAAGGGCAGTCTGCCTGCGGGTGTGCGCCTGCCTTCGGTGCGTGAATTGATGCAGCGGCATGCGGTGAGTCTGTCCACCGCGTTGCAAATGCTGCGCTGGCTGGAGGGACGCGGTTGGGCCGTGGCACGACCACGGGTGGGCTACTTTGTACAAAACCGACAAGCGGCGCTTGGAGAGGTGCCAGAGCCCGACATGCGCGCACCTTTGACCGCCGATCCAGCCCGCTATGCAGGCATCAACGCGCGCATTTCCACCATGCTGGACAGTGGTCGGCGGGCTGATATACGCGTTGATCTGGGTGGCGCCACGCCAGGCATCGATTTGTTCGATGCGCGCTTCATCAACCTGGCGGCGGCCGCCCTGCTGCGCGAGCGTCCCAACATCTGGCTCGAAAGCCGGGTGATTGCTGGCACCCATCCTGAGTTTCAGGTCGCCATGGCGCGCCGCGCGGTGGACGACGGCGTGCACTTGGCACCGCAAGATGTGATGGCCACCTCGGGCAACTCTGAGGCTGTGCATCTGGCGCTCAGCGCCGTAGCGCAGCCCGGCGACGTGATTGCGGTGGAGTCGCCCACGTTTTATGGACTGCTGCAAGTGATTGAGTCGCATGGGCTGCGGGCGCTGGAGATTCCCTGCAGCCAGCACACCGGTATCTCGCTGGAAGCACTGGAGCTGGCCAGTCGCAGCGAGCCACGGCTGAAAGCCATTGTGGTCACGCCTGACCTACAAATGCCGCTGGGCACCTTGATGCCCGACGCCAACAAAGCCGCGCTGGCGCAGTTTTGCAGAGACCGTAACCTGGCTTTGATTGAAGACAATTCTTATCGACTGTTTGTGGAGCTGGGGCAGCCCACGCGCCCGGTGAAGGCCTGGGATACGAGCGGCCACGTGATCTATTGCGAGTCGTTCAACAAGACCCTGGCACCCGGCCTGCGCCAAGGCTGGATGAACGCAGGCCGCTGGCATGACCGGGTGCAAATGCTCAAGTTTGCACAGACTCGTACACCACCCAGCTTTGGCCAGCTGCTGGTGGCGCGCCTGACCGCATCGGGCACCTTTGCACGTCATTTGCAGCGCATGCGCACCACCTTGCGCGGCCAGCGTGAGCGCGCGGCGCAAGCCATTGCGCAGCACTTCCCACCCGGCACCCGTCTGCGTTTGCCGCCCGGCGGCTTGACCCTGTGGGTGGAATTGCCAGCCGGCGTGCCGTCTGGCGAACTGTTCACGCAGGCTTTGCAGCGCGGCATCCGCACAGCACCAGGCTCGTTGTTTTCCAATACCGGTCGATACGACAGCTTCATGCGTTTTGGCTGTACCCACGCATTCACAGATGCCATTGGGTCGGCCTACCGCGAGTTGGGGCAACTGACGGCCACACTTCAGCAATAAAAAAGCCGCTGAATCAGCGGCTTTTTGTATGGATCAAGCGCAATTACTTGAGCTTGATTTCCTTGTAGTCAACATGCTTGCGTGCCTTCGGGTCGAATTTGCTGATCAGCATTTTCTCAGGCATGGTTTTCTTGTTTTTGGTCGTGGTGTAGAAGTGGCCGGTGCCCGCTGTGGACTCCAGCTTGATTTTTTCGCGTCCGCCTTTGCTTGCCATGGTGTGTGCTCCTGAATGTGTTTAGGCTTGACCGCGTTCGCGCATATCGGCGAGCACCATATCAATACCTTTTTTGTCGATCAAACGCAGGGCGGCGCTGGAAACCCGCAGACGAACCCAACGGTTTTCGGTTTCCACCCAAAAGCGGCGGTATTGCAGGTTCGGCAGGAACCGGCGCTTGGTTTTGTTGTTGGCGTGGGAAACATTGTTCCCAACCATCGGGCCTTTACCCGTTACGTCGCAGACGCGTGCCATAGGGACACCTTTGAAAAGCTAACGGCCATCATTCCAACATTTAAGCGAAGTGACAGCCTGACCTCGCCAGAAGGGTGGCGGTAACCCATGAAATTTGCACCAGCAACCTTCTCGGGTTGATTTAGCAAAGCCCGCGATTATAGCCAGAATGACCCTTAACTTATTCGTTTTGCTCCAGGAACCGTTGCGCATCCAGAGCGGCCATGCACCCAGTGCCCGCACTGGTGATGGCTTGCCGATAGATGTGGTCCTGCACGTCGCCGGCGGCAAACACACCGGGCACGCTGGTCATGGTGGCAAAGCCTTTGAGGCCACTCTGGGTGATGATGTAGCCGCCCTCCATGTTCAACTGGCCGTTGAAGATTTCGGTATTGGGCGCATGGCCGATGGCGATGAAGCAGCCTTTGAGCGCGAGGTCTTCCGTCTGGCCGGTGTGTGTGCTTTTCAGGCGTACGCCGGTCACGCCGGTTGAGTCGCCCAGCACCTCGTCCAGGGTTTGAAAGGTTTTCAGCTCGATTTTTCCAGCCTTGACCTTGTCCATCAGCTTGTCGACCAAAATTGCTTCGGCTTTGAACTTGTCGCGGCGGTGTACTAGGTAAACCTTGCTGGCAATGTTGCTCAAGTACAGCGCTTCTTCCACAGCGGTGTTGCCGCCGCCCACCACGCAGCACACCTGCTCGCGGTAGAAAAATCCGTCGCAGGTGGCGCAGCCGCTCACACCACGGCCCATAAAAGCGGTTTCTGAGGGCAGACCCAGATACTTGGCCGACGCGCCCGTGGCGATGATGAGCGAATCGCAGGTGTATTCACCACTGTCGCCTGTGAGCGTGAACGGGCGTTTGCTGAAATCGACCTTGTTGATGTGGTCAAAAATGATTTCGGTTTTGAAGCGCTCGGCATGCTCCAAAAACCGTTGCATCAACTCGGGGCCCTGCACGCCGTGCACATCGGCAGGCCAGTTGTCCACCTCGGTGGTGGTCATCAGTTGCCCGCCCTGGGCCATGCCTGTGACCAGCACAGGATTCAGGTTAGCGCGGGCTGCATAAACCGCTGCGGTGTAACCGGCTGGGCCTGAGCCTAAAATTAGAACTTTGGCGTGCTTGGTAGATGTCATGCTTAAAAAACCTGTTGTAAAGCGGCAACTGCTTTGTGTACATTCGACAGATGGGGATGGGTGGTGCAGCAATCAAGATTCTGCGTGCACCGGCCACACGGATTGTATGAACCGATCAAGCTGCTGACAGTGCTCGAATAAAAACCGGAGAAACTTGAATGTCCATGTTGTCGAATCTGGAATTGATCAGGCGGGTGCCATTGTTCGCCTTGCTCACCGCCAGCCAGGCGGAGTCTGTGTCGAACGCGGTGACCAAGCGGCGCTTTCGCCGGGGCGAGCTGGTGGTCGAGCAGGGTGAAAAAACCAACACCCTGTTTATCATTTTGACCGGGCGGGTGCGCGTGGTCACCACCGACAAGCGGGGCCGCGAGGTCATTCTGGCCACGCTGCAGCCCGGCGACTACATCGGCGAGATGAGCTTGATTGACAACGAAGCGCACTCGGCCAGTTGCCGCGCCGAAGTGCAGACCGACATGCTGTGCCTGGGCCGCGCCGAATTTGCCCGCTGCCTGCCCGAAAACAGCTCCATGGCCTATGCCGTGATGAAGGGCTTGGTGCAGCGTCTGCGCCATGCCGACCGCAAGATTGAGTCTTTGGCGCTGATGGATGTGTACGGCCGCGTGGCCCGTGCCCTGCTGGAGTTTGCGGTGGCCGACAAAGACGGCGTGCTCATCATCCGCGACAAAATCTCTCGCCAGGACATCGCCAAAATGGTGGGCGCATCGCGCGAAATGGTCAGCCGGGTCATGAAAGACCTGGAAGACCGTGGTTTTATTGAAACCCGCCCAGATAATTCGATGGTTGTCAAAGACCGGCTGACCACACTCGGTTGACGTAGCCCCAGCCCTGCATCCAGGGCACAGCCCGGTCATCCGGTAAGCTTGCCGCCGGTTATGACCTACACCCTGCACACCCTCCAATCAGCCCATCACCGCACCGACAGCGCGACGGGCGCTGCTGCGTCCCCAGCGCCCCCCAGCCGCGCCAGTTACTTTGCACAGGAACTCGTGTTGCTCGTGGGCGCGGCGCTGTTGTTGTTCTGGCTGCTCGCCTTGCTCACCTACGCGGGCCAAGACCCCGGCTGGTCCACATCTGGGGTCGGCGGGCCTTTGCGCAATTGGGGCGGACGTCTGGGCGCCTGGGTGGCAGATGTGGGTTACTTCAGCCTGGGGCTGTCGGTTTGGTGGTGTTTTGCGGCGGGGGTGCGCGCCTGGCTCAGCCGACTGGCAAGGTGGATGCGTGCGGGCGAACCGCAGAGCGTCACAGACACCGCAAGTCGTCGCTCGGCCATGGCATTTGCGCTGGGTTTGGCGGTGTTGCTGGTGGCCAGCACCGGCCTGGAATGGTCGCGCTTGCACCGCTTCGAGTCATTGCTTCCCGGTCATGCCGGCGGCGCTTTGGGCTTCTGGATGGGCCAGCTGGGCGTGAAGTGGTTGGGCTTCATGGGTTCGGGCCTGATCTTTCTGGTGCTGGTGGTGGTCAGCAGCGCCTGGGTGTTTGGCTTTTCCTGGAGCCATCTGGCCGAGCGCCTGGGTGGGCGCATCGAGGGTTTGTGGAAGACCCAGCGCCAGCAGCGCGAACGTGCGCAAGACCTGGTGGTGGGCCAGCGTGCGGCACGTGAGCGCGAAGAGGTGGTGCAGGAAGAACGGGTAGAAATTGAGGTGCACCACCCGGTACCGTTGCAAATTGAACCCACGTTTATCGACGTGCCCAAGAGCGCCCGTGTGGTGAAAGAACGGCAAAAACCCCTGTTCACCGAGCTGCCTGACAGCAAGCTGCCGCAGGTGGACCTGCTGGACGGCGCGCAGACCCGCCAGGAGACCGTGTCTCCCGAAACGCTGGAGATGACCAGCCGCCTGATCGAGAAAAAGCTCAAGGACTTTGGCGTGACCGTGCGCGTGGTGCTGGCCCAGCCGGGCCCGGTAATCACACGCTACGAAATTGAGCCTGCCACGGGGGTGAAAGGCTCACAAATTGTGGGCCTGGCCAAAGACCTGGCGCGTTCGCTCAGCCTGGTGTCCATTCGCGTGGTGGAAACCATTCCTGGCAAAAATTACATGGCGCTTGAATTACCCAACGCCAAGCGCCAGACCATCAAACTCAGCGAAATTCTGGGCTCGCAGGTCTACAACGAAGCCAAGTCGCTGCTCACCATGGGCCTGGGCAAAGACATCATTGGCAACCCCATCGTGGCCGACCTGGCCAAGATGCCCCACGTGCTGGTGGCCGGTACCACCGGCTCGGGCAAATCGGTGGGTATCAACGCCATGATTTTGTCGCTGTTGTACAAGGCCGAAGCCCGCGATGTGCGCCTGCTGATGATCGACCCCAAGATGCTGGAGATGAGCGTCTACGAGGGCATTCCGCACTTGCTGGCCCCCGTGGTGACCGACATGAAGCAGGCTGCCAACGGCCTGAACTGGTGTGTGATGGAGATGGAGCGGCGTTACAAATTGCTCAGCAAAATGGGCGTGCGCAACCTGGCCGGTTTCAACGCCAAGATTGACGAAGCCAAGAGCCGCGAGCAGTTCATCTACAACCCGTTCAGCCTCACGCCCGACAGCCCCGAACCGCTTGAGCGGCTGCCACACATTGTGGTGGTGATTGACGAGTTGGCCGACCTGATGATGGTGGTGGGCAAGAAGATTGAAGAGCTGATCGCCCGGTTGGCCCAAAAAGCACGTGCAGCGGGCATTCACCTGATTTTGGCGACCCAGCGGCCCAGCGTGGACGTGATCACCGGCTTGATCAAAGCCAACATTCCGACCCGCATTGCCTTCCAGGTCTCCAGCAAGATCGACAGCCGCACCATCCTGGACCAGATGGGTGCCGAAGCCCTGTTGGGCATGGGCGACATGCTGTACATGCCCAGCGGCACGGGCTTGCCGGTGCGCGTGCACGGCGCCTTTGTGAGCGACGAAGAGGTTCACCGCGTGGTGGCCTACTTGAAAGAACAAGGCGGCGAGCCTAACTACATCGACGGCGTGCTGGAAGGCGGCTCGGTGGACGGTGAAGACGGCGACATACCCGGCGGCGAAGCGGGTAGCGGCGAAAAAGATGCGATGTATGACCGAGCCGTGGACATCGTGCTCAAGAACCAAAAGGCCAGTATTTCACTCGTACAGCGCCATCTGAGCATTGGCTACAACAAAGCGGCCAACCTGCTGGAGGCGATGGAAAAAGCGGGCCTGGTCTCGGCCATGAATGGTCGGGGTCAGCGCGAAATTTTGGTACCTGGCCGTGGGGAGTGACCACTGTGAAAACATTTTTGAAACATTCGTTTGCTATTTATTTAATAGCTGGTTCAGCAATATTTGCAAGGGCTGATGGCCTGAAAGGCTTGGAAACCTTCATCCAGACCGCGCAATCAGGCCGTGCTGAGTTCACCCAGGTCGTGACGGCTCCGCCCAAAGACGGTCAGGCCGCACGCAGCAAAACCTCGTCGGGCACCTTCGCTTTTTCCCGGCCCAGCCGCTTCAGCTTTCTGTACAAAAAACCGTTTGAGCAAAGCATCGTGGCCGATGGCCAGACTCTGTGGCTGTACGACGTGGATTTGAACCAGGTGACCCAGCGCAAACAGGCTGACGCACTCGGCAGCACCCCGGCTGCGCTCATTGCCTCGGCTCCCAATCTGGCCGCCCTGCAAAAAGACTTCGTCCTGCAAGCCGCGCCCGACAAAGACGGCCTGCAGTGGGTGCAGGCCACGCCCAAAGCCAAAGACGGCCAGTTGCAAAGCGTGCGTATTGGCCTGCGTGGCGACCAATTGGCCGCACTGGAAATACAAGACAGCTTTGGTCAGCGCTCCGTGCTCAGCTTCAGCAAGCTGGAGATCAACCCCAGCCTGCCTGCGGCAAGCTTCCAGTTCAAACCCCCTTTGGGCGCGGACGTGGTGAAGCCCTGAACAGAAACCCAGGTACCCAGGAAGGCCTCAGGGAACCTCTTGGCCTATCCCGACCCGAACGCGTCGCCGTTTGCTCGGTTGCGAACAGTTTCTTTCATGCATCAAAACCGCAGCCAGTGCTTATAAAATAAGCTCAAGCAGCTATTAAACCTATAGCACTTCACGCTCGGCGCACCTCGCCTTTTCTTTTCTGCTTCCTTTTCCTTTTCATCACCTCACACAAACCATGCAAATCCACACCCGCGCCCGCCACTCCCTGCCTCGTCTGACGGCACTTGCACTCACACTCGCCTTATCTGCCGGCACCGCTCTCGCGCAGGGCACGCCCACCGCAGCGCCTGCCACAGCCGCCAGCTCTGCCCCTGCAGCACCAGCCGCAGCCCCGTCCACGCCCGCCAAAAAAGAGCTGGTCGCCCGCATCCTCAAACTGCAGGCACCGTCCATTGAATTTGTGGCGCGCAATCTGGCCGAGCAACCCGCTGCCGTCATCCTGGAGCGTGCAGGCCAGGCGATCAGCCAGCGCGTGCCTGCCGACAAACAGGCCGCCACGGCCAAAGACATTCGCGCTGACGCCAAAAAATATGTAGACGACGCCGTGCCTCTGGTGCAAGCCCGCGCCCTGAAACTGGCCCCCACCACCATCGGCCCCATGATCGAAGACAAGTTCACCGAAGACGAGCTCAAGCAAATCATCGTGGTGCTTGAGTCAGCGGCGTACACCAAATTCCAGCAAATGGGCGGCGACATGCAAAACGCCCTGCTCGACAAACTGGTGGCGGAGACCCGCAGCAGCATCGAACCCAAAGTCAAAGCCCTGGAAGCCACGGTGGGCAAGCGCCTGGGTGTAGAGCCTCCAGCAGCAGCACCGGCGCCTGCAGCAGCCAAGCCACCAGCGAAGGCGGCGAGCAAGTAAGAGAGCCCGGGGGCGTTCGTATGCAAGCCCTGTGGATGCTCCTGGCCGCGTTTTTCTTCGCAACCATGGCGGTTTGCGTCAAATTTGCTTCGGCCCACTTCAACAGCGCCGAGTTGGTGTTTTACCGGGGCTTGCTGGGCATGCTCTTTATGTGGCTGTTGGCCCGCTCGCAGCATGTGGCGCTGGCCACGCGGTACCCGGGCATGCACGCGTGGCGTAGCCTGGTGGGGGTGATGTCGCTGGGGGCGTGGTTTTATGCGATTGGCAAGCTGCCGCTGGCCACTGCGATGACCTTGAACTACATGAGCAGTGTGTGGATTGCGGCGTTTCTGGTGGGTGGCGCGCTGCTGGCCTGGAACCCGCTGCGCTCGGACTCGAAACCCCTCACGCAGGGGCCGCTGGTGGTGACCGTGCTGGCGGGTTTTGTGGGCGTGGTCATGCTGCTGCGCCCGACGTTGAACCCCGACCAGATGTTTGCTGGCTTGATTGGCCTGCTTTCGGGCCTGGGCGCGGCGTTTGCCTACATGCAGGTGATGGCCCTGGGTAAATTAGGCGAGCCGGAGGCACGCACGGTGTTTTACTTTGCGGTGGGCTCCGCGGTGGCCGGTGGGCTGGGCATGGTGGTGGCCGGTACGTCGCCAGCGCCCACGGCAGACCATTGGCAACATTGGCTGTGGCTGATTCCACTGGGCCTGCTGGCTTCGCTGGGGCAGCTGTGCATGACGCGCGCTTACAGCCACGGGGCCACCCTGGTGGTAGCCAGCCTGCAATACTCGGGCATTGTTTTTGGCAGCCTGTACAGCGTGCTGCTGTTTGACGATGACATTCCGTTGATCGGCTGGGCGGGCATGGCATTGATCGTGGCCAGCGGCGTGGGTGCGACCGCATTGCGGGCCCGGGCCGTACCGAAGGCGCCGGCTGAAGAACACTGAATTGACAAGGACGGACCATGATTTACACCACCCTGATTTCTGTTGAACAACTCCAGGCGCTGCACGCCAGCGGTAAGCCGGTGCGGGTTTTTGACTGCAGCTTCGACCTGATGAACCCCGAGGCGGGTGCGCAGCAATTCGAGGACGTGCACATCGCAGGCGCTATGTATGTTGATTTGAACCGTGACCTGAGCGAGAAAAACGGCGGTTCCACCGCATCGGGCGGACGCCACCCACTGCCCACTCGCGAGGCGTTTGCCCGCTGGCTGGCGGCCACGGGTTTCACGCCAGATGTGCAAGCCGTGGTGTACGACCGCCAGGGTGCCAACTACTGTGGCCGCCTGTGGTGGATGCTCAAATGGCTGGGACACGACGCGGTGGCCGTGCTGGACGGCGGGCTGCAGGCCTGGCAGGCGTCGGGTGGGGCGGTAGCCCATGGGGCTGCCGAAAATGACGATTTACAGGCAAAAGGGCCAACAGCCCTTATAGATACTGCTCAAGCAGCTATGAAATTAATAGCGGCCAACGATATCCTGGCGCAACTCGGGCAAGCCACACAAACCATCATCGACGCCCGCGGTGGCCCGCGTTTCCGTGGTGAAGTGGAGCCCTTGGACCCGGTGGCGGGCCACATCCCCGGAGCGCTGAATCGCCCGTTTGCCGACAACATCGGCGCAGACGGCAAATTCAAGCCCGCCGCGGTGCTGCGTGCCGAGTTCGACGCCCTGCTGGCGGGTCGCGACCCGGCCGGTGTGGTGCACCACTGCGGCAGCGGCGTGAGCGCGGTGCCCAACCTGCTGGCCATGCAGATTGCAGGCTACCCGGCCACGGCGCTTTATGCGGGCAGTTGGAGCGATTGGTGTGGCGATGCGGCGCGGCCGGTAGAGCGCGGTTAGCTAGTAAAAACCCCTTGCAGCCCTTATCAATATTGCTCAACCAGCTGCTATTTAAATAGCAAACTCAGGTTTCCAGATACATGGCCCGTAGCTTCTCCCGCTGCGCTGCATCCAGCCCCAGGCCTTTTTCCAGGTAGCCATCCAGGCCACCAAAGTCGGCATCCATTGCCTCAAACGCGGCCTGCAAAAACTCTGGCTGCACACCCCACAGCACGCGAGAAACCTCGGTGGGCAGGGGGCTGGCGTACAGAGCCGGCACTTTGTAGAGCTGGTTGGTCAGCAAATAGTCTTGCATCACCACCTCGCCATCCACACCCAGGGCATGCAGCAGCAAGGCGGCAGCAAGACCCGTGCGGTCTTTGCCTGCCGTGCAGTGGAAGACCAGGGGCGCGTCGGCTTGCAGAATTTGCGTAAACAGCTGGGTGAACTGGGGCGCGTTGTGCTGCACAAAGGCGCGGTAGGTGTGGTTCATCATGGCCACCGTGTCGGCGCCGGTGGGCACCGTGCCGCCCGCCACGTGCGCGGCGAGCCGCTGCACGACGGTGGGCTCGATGGCCAACGACTGCACAGGTGCGCCGGGCAGGCGGCTGGGTTGCCAGGAGCGCTCTTCTTTGCCGCGAAAGTCATACACCCGGCTCAGGCCCAAGGGCTGCAACAGGGCCAGGTCTTCCGGGGTGAGTGCACCCAGGTGGTCCGAGCGAAACAACTTGCGCCAGCGCACGGGGCGGCCCTGGTAGCCGGTGTAGCCACCCAGATCACGAAAGTTGGTGGCACCTTGTAGGGGCAGGCTGCGGGTCGGTTGGGTCATGGTGTCGGTTGGAAAAAGCAAAGCGTCTGGACTAGATGTTGCCCGTGGGGTGTGACGGGTGTGGGACGGTTGTTCAGCCGTACCCTTTAACCCCAGGGGTTAAGCAGCAACAGGCCTGTGATCCCTTGAAAGTCTTTGATGTTGCGCGTGACCAGGGTCTTTTGGTTTGCCAACGCAATCGAGGCGATCATCGCGTCCTCGGTGCTGCAGGGGCGGCCCTGCTGCTGTCGCGAGGCGGCCAACTTGCCGTACGGCGCTGCGCAACGTACGTCGACATTCAAACACCGCTTGGCGAAGTCTTCCTGTACCAATGCCTCGATGGCGATATACAGCGCGTCGCGTCGCTTGCCAGCGGGCAGCAGGGCCAAGCCCAGCTGCATTTCGCACAAGGTGACAGCGCTGATGTAGATGTTTTGTACCGGCGTATTCGCAAACCAGGCCAGTACGCCAGGGTTGGGCGCGGGCTTGGTCAGCTCGGAGATGACGTTGGTATCAATCAAGTACATCGCAGGGGCTTCCAAAAATTCATGGCCACCAGCTCAAGCCTCGTCGTTGTCAGCAAATGGCGGTGTACGCATGGCTTGGCGAGGTGCCACGACCAGTCCGCCCCGTCCACACAGCCCCGCAAACCGTGCCTGAATTCGGCTTCCCAAGTCGTTATTCGCTGGCGCTGAAGCCATCGGCTCATTCACTGCCCGCGTCAAAATTTGACGCACTGCTTCTTCCATGGCAATGCCTTGCTCGGCAGCACGCACACGCAAACGGGTTTTGACGTCGGGATCAAGGTTACGCACGGTCAAAACAGACATATGACATTCCTGGCGGATGGTTTGCCGTCATTGTAGTCAATGACAGCATTGACAGCAATACGCTGTTTCAATGCGCGTGCGCCAGCCCGCTGACGGCTGTCACCATCAAGATACCAATGCCTAGCCAGATGATTTGCGCCACGGTCTGGCGGGCTGACAGGCGCTTTTGCAGCTGGGGAATCAAATCAGCCAGCGCCACATACACAAAGCTGCTGCTGGCCACCACCAGGAAGTAGGGCAGCCAGTCGTTCAGGCGCGCCACCAGGGCCCAACCGGTGATGCCGCCCAGCGCGGTCACCGCTCCAGCCAGGGACACCTTGAGCAGGGCCACGTTCGGGTTGCGGCTGGTCTGGCGCAGCACCACCAGGTCGCCCATGTGGTGCGGCACTTCATGGGCCAGCACGGCCAGCGCGGCCACCAGGCCCAGCCGCATATCGGCCATGAAGGCCGACGCAATCAAGATGCCGTCGCCAAAACAATGCACGCTGTCACCGGTGAGCACGGCCCAGCCGCCGGAGCGCGTCGGCGCGTGGGTGTGCCCGCCCTCGTGTGTGTGCATGTGTCCATGCCCATGGTCATGCGCTTGCCCGTGCTCGTGCCCGTGGTGCCACAGCTCGGCTTTGTCGAGCAGGAAGAAAAACACCAGCCCAATCAGCAGCGTGGCAAACAGCTCTTTGGCCCCGGCCTGGCTTTCAAACGCCTCGGGCAGCAGATGCATAAAAGCCGTCGCCAGTAGCGCCCCTGCGGCCAGGCTGAGCAGGTGCTGCGAGCCCACACGGGTGGAGGTGGGGTCGGTGCTGCTAGCCAGCACGCCCAGGCGCATCAAGCCTGCGGCCAGCCACACGCTGCCAATACCAGCCACCAGCGTGGAGATGATGATTGCTACTAAAGTCATAGCTGCTTGAGCATATTTTTAAAGGGCTGGATGCCGGTTTGGTTCATAAAGCGTAATGGCTGCAAGTGTATTGGGCAACCTGGAACTGGGCGCAATGTATGGGGAACCACCCAAGCAAAACCGCCCCGAAGGGCGGCTCGTGGCACTTTAATGCGAACTTGATCTCAATAGCGAGCTATTAGGCCACACCGTTCGCCTTGAACCATGCCAGCGCCCGTTTCCAGCCGTCTTCTGCCGGGTCTTTCTGAAAACTGGGGCGGTAATCCGCATGAAAAGCGTGCGGCGCGTCGGGGTAAACGACAAACTGAGAAGCCTTGGCTGCGGCACTGCCTTTTCCACCCGCGTCTGCCAGGGCTGCCTTCATCTTGTCCACCGTGTCCAGCGGAATGCCGCTGTCTTTGCCGCCATACAGGCCCAGCACCGGGCCATTCAGGCCAGAGGCAATGTCCACCGGGTGCTTGGGCGTGAGGTCTGATGCGGTGCCCACCAGGCGGCCATACCAGGCCACGCCAGCTTTCACGCCCTTGTTGTGCGCGCTGTACAACCAGGTTTGCCGACCGCCCCAGCAAAAGCCGGTCACGGCCAGCTTGTTGGCATCGCCGCCGTTGGCAGCCGCCCACTTGGCGGTGGCGTCCAGGTCGGCCATCACCTGCGCATCGGGCACCTTGCTGACCACCTCGGCCATCAGCTTGGCCATTTCGCCGTATTGGGTGGGGTCGCCCTGACGCAAAAACAGCTCGGGTGCCACCGCCAGGTAGCCCATCTTGGCAAAGCGCCGGGCGGTGTCGGCAATGTATTCATGCACACCAAAAATCTCTTGAATCACCAGCACGATGGGTAGGTTGGTTTTGCCACCAGGCAAATTCGCAGCCCCCGCGGGCATGGCCCGGTAAGCCGCCATTTTGAAGCCGCCCACATCGATCGTCACTTCGCCCGCCGTGAGCCCGTCAGACGAAGTTTTGATGGCGCTTTGCGCCGTAATGGGCATGGCCGTAGCGGCGTAGCCCACACCCAGCGCCGCTTTCAGTGCGGTGCGGCGCGTGGCACCAGATTCGGTGGTGCGGCCAGGAAGGCCCGGCAAGAGGGAATCAAACTCAGATTTCAGGTCTTCGCGCAACATGGGGTTCTCCGGTGAGTTGAAACGGCATCTTCGCGCAGGCCGCACTGCGGTGCATCAACGCTCGCCATAATTTGACTGTTCTTCAAGCCTATTGTTTTCAACTTTTTTCAAAGGAAATTTCTCATGCCCACACTCCGCGTCGAAATGATGGAGGGCCGCACGCCTGAACAAAAAAAGAACCTGGTCGTCGCCCTCACCCAAGCCGTGGTCGACACCCTGGGCAGCAAGCCCGAGAGCGTGGATGTACTGTTGTACGACATCAAGCGCGAGCACTGGGCGACGGGCGGGCAACTGTGGTCTGAAAAGACATAACGATCCGGGAAATCGATGCCGACGGTGCGCGACGGTGCGTTGATGAAGTGCACCGGTCAATCTGGGGCATCGCAACCCGGCGGCACTTGGGAACCTCTGCAAAACCCATGGCGAGCCAGAACGAATGCAGATCGGGATGCAGCGCTAGGCGGAAAATGAAACCAATAGTGTTGCTATTGGTGGGTTTGTCAACAACGCACCCTCAAGACCGCGATTGGCCCGAGGCTGCGTTTGGGCTGGCCGTCAGGGGTTTTGCAGAGGTTCCCTTGGTGACAGGCGGCACTCGCAGCGGATCATTGCAGTTTCAGCAACAGCATCTTCGCGGCTAGCCGCTGTTTCTGGCGTTACCGCCTGCATACAGTCACTCCATCAATCAAACGGTTTATGGAGCTCTGCATGACTTTTCTTACTTTTCACCCCTGGTGCGCACTCGCAGCCGCCACATCTTTCTTGACCGTTGGCGTAGCCGATGCCCAAGTGCCTGTGCCAGCATTTGGCAAACTTGCCGCGCTACAAACCGCCCCCGAGTCTGCAGGTAGCCTGGTGTACCGGGGGGCCACGTTTACCCAGCGCACGCCTGCGGGTGACGCGCTTTACCGCTACGAGCGGCGCGTGGCAACTGTGCCCACCGGGCTGAACGCCAGCCACATCACCAGCGACCCGACTGGGCGCGTCGTCATCGTCGAGTCCGCCACCCTTTCGAGCCATTACGACGTGCGGCAATGCGAGTCGACCAACCAGCAATCGGGCTTTACCGGTTCGGTTCAGGTCAGTAACGACGGACGCCATCTGGAATACGACTTGAACGACAACGGCAAGCTCAGCCGGGCGTCTGAAGATGTTTCTGACCCGGTGGTCTGTGGACCCTCCCTGTTTGGTTTCATCCTGAAGCACTGGGAGCCACTGAAAGCTGGCGCCAGCTTGCCTGTGCGCATGCTGGTGCTCAAGGAAAAGACCACCTATGGTTTCGATCTGAAGTTTGAAAAGCAGGTCAATGGTCAAGCCTCATTCACCCTCACGCCCAGCAACGTTTTGATTCGCATGGCCATCACGCCGCTGCGGGTGGTGTTTGACGCGAACACCCGAACGCCGGTTCGCTACGAAGGGCGGGTGCCGCCGATGGAAAACGTGTCCGGCAAGCTCAAAGACCTGGACGCCCGCGTGGAATACACCACCGTCTCACCCGCCTACCGCTGATTGAGCCAAGGGGCAGGTTATGACCACACTGTTTGCCGCTCTGCACCACGTTGCCGTGCTGACGCTGTTGATCTGCGCACTGACATTCATCTACCAACTCAGGCAGCCGCTGACTGTGGCGGGCGCGCGCCGCTTACGCACGACAGACATGGTCAACGGCATTGCCGCGACGCTGGTGCTGGTGGTCGGGTTGGTGCGGGTTTTCTACCTGGAGAAAGACCCGGCCTACTACTTTGGCAACGGCCCCTTCCTTGCCAAACTGGCCATTTACGGGCTTGCCAGTCTCTTGTCGTTGGTTCCGACTCTGGAGGTGCGCCGCTGGCGAGTGCCGCTGCACAACGGACAGCTGCCCAGCGTGAGCGAGCAACAAATAGCGGTCATGCGCACGGTGGCTTACTTGCAGTTGGCGTGCCTTGCAGCCATGGCGACGTGTGCAAACATCAGCGCGCGTGGTGGCACCTATTGATTCGGCCCGATGAAGTTTGGAATTTCCTTCGGACTGAGCAGGGTGAGGAGCCCCTTTAAACAGAAACCCCGTTCAGGCTGGGCTGAGGAGCGCAAAAGTTGGTGGATTGCCAGTGGATCAGGGCCCGTGTTTGAGCCGCAGGCGAGTTTGCACATGACCCCACTGGGTTTGAGCACCGCAAGGTGCCCGCAGCGACGCGAAGGGACCCAGACTGCCGGGTCGCCTTTCTTTTGCTTACTTTTCTTTGGCGACGCAAAGAAAAGTGAGTCGCTGTCGGGCGACCCCCGACATCTACGCACTCTACTGAATGAGTAGCTGCTTGTGCCCTACCAGTGTCCGTTCAACCAGGTCTTGGGCGCTTGAGCCATGAATATCAGACGCTCCACGGATCGTGCGAGTTGCCGCCAAAGACTTCCACCAAAAAGTCCATAAAAGCCCGCGTACGCAGGGGAATATGCTTGCGGGTGGGCATGGCGGCATACAGCTGCAAAGCGCCACCATGCCAATCGCACAGAACACGCTTCAAGCGGCCATCCCGCAACGCATCGGCCACCATGAAAGTGGGCAAACCGGCAATCCCCATGCCCGCCAGAGCCGCCGCGTAAAGCACCTCCAGTTGGCCAGTGGTGATGGCGGGAGGAACCAAGCTGACCCGGTGAACCACCTGAACCTGGTCCTCACGAAACAGCGTCAATTCGCGCCGGACGGCGGGCACATCGGGCAGCAAGCCGTCGTGCTGGCGCAAGTCGTCCGGCTGCTCGGGGTACCCGCGCCGCTCCAGATAGCTGAGTGCCGCGCAAATGATGAACCTGGACGACGCCAGTTGCCGAACCACAAAGTCCCCCTGCAGGGGCTGCTGTCCGATGGACAAAATGGAGACATCAAAGTTTTCATCGGCAGCGGCTACCGGCCCCGGCGCTGACAACTCCAGCTGAATTTGCGGAAAGCGTTGACGAAACTGCGGCAGATGTCGAACCAGCTGGTGGGTTGCAAACGCAGGCGGGCAAAGAATGCGCAAGTTCCCGCTGGGCGCCTGATCGAAAGCGCTCGCCAGCGCATCCGCATCGTCAAGCTCCGCCAGCACCCGTTTGACGCGGTCGAGATAGTCATCGCCCACCTCGGTCAGGGCCAGGCTTCGGGTCGTGCGGTTCAGCAACCGAACCCCCAAATGGTCTTCCAGGTCCGACACCGCGCGGGTGACCACCGCAGGCGCAAGGTCCAGCGTTCTGGCCGCCCCGGCAAAGCTACCGTCTGCGATGACTTGGGCAAAAACACGAAGGCAGCGAAGGTGGTCCATGCGGTCACTGTTTATTTTTTGATGGTTGGAATATTTACGCTGAAAAATGACGCCCTTGCTTCGCAATTTACTATCTTTTTAATAGCTGCTTGAGCAATATCCACAAGGGCTAATGGCATATTTGGCTTACAGATTGGTCAAGCTAGTGATCGCGGCGCAGTCGCACGCTCACTCCTTGTAAACCAGCACCACCGGCTTCCCATCGGCCTTGATGGAGCCGCGGTACATGCCCTCGGTGTTGAAGCCAAATTTCACGTTGCCGTCTTTGTCCAGCGCCACCACACCGCCGCGACCCTTTTTATCGTCCAGTGTGGCCTTGATGGTCTGGTCCACCGCCTGGCTCACGCTGACATTAGCGTATTTCATGCGGGCCGAAATGTCATATGCCACCACACCGCGCATGAAAAACTCGCCGGTTCCGGTGGCCGATACGGCTACTGTGTTGTTGTCGGCATAGGTGCCCGCGCCGATGATGGGCGAGTCGCCCACACGGCCATACAGTTTGTTGGTCAGGCCGCCGGTGGAAGTGCCTGCGGCCAGGTTGCCTTGCGCATCCAGCGCGACCGCGCCCACCGTGCCAAATTTGTTGTCAATCATCCATGGCTCAAACACGTCGGCGGGAGCCGTCGAGGTTTTGGGCTTGCCGTCGTGGTCCAGCTGAATCTGGTCGCGCTCTTTGGCTTTTTGCAGTTGGTCCCAGCGGTGCTGGGTATAGAAATAAGCGGGCTCCACGATCTCCAGCTTTTGCGCCGCTGCAAACTTGTCGGCACCCGCGCTGACCATCAGCACATGGCGGGTTTTGTCCATCACGGCACGGGCGGCGGTGATGGGGTTTTTCACCGTGGTCACGCCCGCCACGGCACCGGCCAAACCGGTTTTGCCATCCATGATGGAGGCGTCCAGCTCATTCTTTCCGTCGTTGGTGAACACGGCTCCCTTGCCTGCGTTGAACAGCGGGTCGTCTTCGAACACCTTGATGGTGGCCACTACCGCGTCCACGCTGCTGCCGCCCTTGGCCAGCACCGCATGCCCAGCCTTCAAGGCACGCTCCAGCGCGTCGCGGTATTGCGCTTCTTGCTGCGGCGTGATGGTGCTGCGCGAAATCGTGCCCGACCCCCCATGCACCGCCAGGGTGATGCGGTCAGCACCTGCCGCAGCGGCCGGGGTCTGGGCAAACGCCCCGAAGGTTGTGCAGCAGGCGGCCACGAGGAAGGCTAGTCGGCAGGTTTTCATGATGGCTTGGGTGTTTGAGGTGGGTGGGCTGGGCATTGTGACGCGGGGCTTACATCACTGTCAGCGCTCCGACTCGCTCCACGGCGAGCAGACGTCAATCAGGCAGCCATTTGGATCCACAGCCAGAAAACGGCGCTGACCATAAAACTCGTTTTGAGGTGCTTGCAGGATATCCACCCCCTGCGCCTTCGCCTTGGCATAAACCGCATCGACATCCGGCACCACAAAGGTCACGTACATGCCCGTGGGGGCGTTTTGAAACCGGGCGGGCACCAGCTCGTGTTGTCTGGCAATGATTCCAAACTCCAGCTCGGGGTTTGTGGGGCACTTCAGCTGCACATACCAGTCGCTGTCGTAATTGACTTCAAACCCCAGCAGCGAAACATAAAAGTCGCGGCTGCGGGGCAGGTCATCGCAACAAATATTGGTCAGGATGCGTGTGAAAGTCATGCGGGCTCCTTGATGAACTGCAACAAAAGCAGAACCAAAGATTACACCGTCACAACCTCATCAAACCGATTGGCCATTCGCGACTCAATTGATCAGAATTACTATAATTTCGATAGCTGATTGAGCAGTATTTACAAGGGCTTGAGGCATATTTGGCTTCAATTGGTGCAACTCAGGGACATGTCGAACCGTCAGGGGTCGTCGACCGTTCGAAGCGTGGTCCATTCGCTACTTATTTCGTAGCTGCTTGAGCAAGCTTGTCGAGCTCTAGCGCCTGTTTTGACGCAACAACCTCCGCGCCCAACCGCCTCGCCTGCTGCGTCAAACCCCCATAGCCCCAATCACTGGCTGCCAGCTCATGCACCTGCACATAACTGGCTGGTTCCAGCTCACCGCCCGGGGCCAGCTGGCGTTGCAATTCATCAAACGCCTGGGCGATGAAGGTGGCTTTCTCCAGCGCGGTGTTGGTGCCCGCCGTCACGCGAATCGTCAGCAGCGCCGTGGGTTTTTTCACGGCCTGGCCACCCACGTACCAGCGGGCCGCGGGGAGGTCGTCGATCAGCACGGCGGTGAGGTCGGCTCGTTTGCCCAGGGTGTCTGCGGTGATGCGGGTCAGCGCTTGGGCCAATGCCTGGTAGCGCTGGGGGCTTTGCAACGGGGCAACTTGCAGGTGTAAGGTGGGCATGGTTCAGCCCTCCAAAGCGTGGTGAGCGCGCTGCCCGCTTTTGAGGTGCAGCGCATGGCGAATGCCTGACACCAGCGCTTGCCAGGTGTCGTCAATAGCCTGGCGGCGCAGCTGCATGGCACGCAGGCGGGCGGCTTGCATCAGTGCGGCGCTTTCAGTGGGCGACAGGCGGGTGGTGAAGGTATTGCGGTTCATGTTGCGAGTCCTTTTCAGTAGAGAGCCCGGTCGTATTGGTCGGGTGAATGGACTGTAGGCAGCCAGCACCCAACCGGAAACAGCGCCCCGCGCAAATGGGTGTTGCTGTTTTTGCAAAGCCACCGTTACGATTAACTTGTGGGCACTTCTGGAAATTCAGATTTTCGGGATGAAGTGCTAGTGTGGTGTTGCATGCTGATTGACTCATAAAACCGCGTCTTTTCGTCCAGCTTGTCGTTGCAAATCCGCGCCATAGCCACCGCTATGGCTGTGGTTTGCGCCTAAACCTGAACAAAAATCCATCGGTTTTATTTTGGTTCAAACAGCATGCAACACCACACTGGGCGCACGGAGCACAGGACACCGGAATGCACTTGGGTGCATGAGGATTCCGAGCACCGCGCAACAACGCAATTCGCCCGAAAAATGTATTTACAGACGTGCCCATGAAAAACCTCAGCTTTGACGACATGCAACTGTTTGCCCGTGTGGCGCAGCTGGGTAGCTTGTCGCAGGTGGCGCGCGAGCGCGATGTGCCGGTGAGCCAGGTGTCGCGGCGCTTGAGCCACATTGAAAAAGCCTGCGGCGCGCGGCTGATTCACCGCTCCACGCATGGCCTGTCGCTCACCGCCGAGGGCGAGGCGTTTCTGGGCTATTGCGAGCGCTCGGCCAGCACGCTGGACGAGTTGGAAGGCGAATTTGCCAGCGCCAGCCACGAGGCCAGCGGCCTGGTGCGTGTGGCCGCCAGCACCGTGATGACGCAACAACTGCTATTGCCCAGCCTGACCGGCTTGAGCCAGCGCCACCCGCGTCTACGCATTGACCTGCAGGTCAGCGACCTGCTGGCCGACATGGCGCGCGACAGCATCGACATTGCCATCCGCACCGCCAGCGCCCTGCCCGACACCGTGGTGGCGCGTCAACTGGGCAGCATGCGGCGCAGCCTGTACGCCGCCCCAAGCTACCTGGCCGCCTTTGGCACGCCCAGCCACCCCGACGAGTTGCACCAGCACCGACTCATTGGCAACAGCGCTGTGCCGTTGATGAACCACTGGCCCCTGCGAATCAATGACAAACCAGGGGTGTTCATTGCCCAAGGCCACTGGCTGTCCAACGACACCAACGTGGTCACCAGCATGGCCGTACAAGGCCTGGGCATTGCGCTGCTCAGCAGCATGGCCGCGCACGCACTGGTGCGCCAGAACCTGCTGACCCCCGTGCTGGCCGACTCGGTGCACACCGACACCGTAGCCATCTACGCCGTCACCGCCACCCGCCGCCACCGACTGCCCAAAATCAAGGCGTGCCTGGATTACTGGGCGCAGTGGTTTGAGCAAGGACAAACCGAATGACCGAATCACCCACCGCACCCTATCCCCCACCTAACCCCTCCCCTAACCCCGCACCGCGCCGCGCCACGGTGCGCTTCATGCTCGCGCACCCCGCGCATGCCATCGCGCTGGGCTTCGGCTCGGGGCTATCGCCCGTGGCACCGGGCACGGCGGGCACCTTGTGGGCCTGGGTCGCTTATCTGGTGATGCAGCAGTACTTGAACACCTGGCAGCTAGGTGCCGTGATTGCCGCATCCACAGCCATCGGTTGGTGGGCCTGCACCGTGTGCGCCCGCAACCTGCAAGCCACCGACCCCAGCAACATCGTGTGGGACGAAGTGGTGGCCTTTTGGTTGATCTTGTGGTTGCTCACGCCCGCCGGTTTTTGGGCGCAGGCTGCGGCGTTTGCCCTGTTCCGTTACTTCGACGCCGTCAAACCCGGCCCGGTGGGCTGGGCCGACAGCCTGTTTCACGGCTTCGGCTGGAAAGGCGGCTTTGGTATTTTGTTTGACGACTTTGTGGCCGCGTTTTGCGCCTTGTTCGTCATCGCTTTGTGGCGGTTTATGGTATGAATTCACTACAAAAAAGTGAGCTGCTTGAGCAGTATTCACAAGGGCTGGTGCCGCATTTGACTGTTATTTCGCAGCTAGCCCAGTTACTACAACAAAAGCGCTGGATGCTGGCCACCGCCGAAAGCTGCACCGGCGGCCTGATCGCCGCCGCCTGCACCGAGGTGGCCGGCTCCAGCCAGTGGTTTGAACGCGGCTTCGTCACCTATTCCAACGCCGCAAAGACCGAGCTGCTGGGCGTGGATGCCGCATTAATTGAAGCCCATGGCGCGGTGAGCGAACCGGTGGCCCGGGCGATGGCACTGGGGGCCTTAACCAACTCTCGCGCTCAGCTTGCGGTGGCGGTTACCGGGATTGCGGGGCCTGGGGGTGGCAGCGCGGGCAAGCCGGTGGGGACGGTTTGTTTTGGGTGGGCTTGGCGGGTGGGGGATGGGGTGGAGTGTCAGGTGGCAACGCGGTGGTTTGAGGGGGATAGATCGGCGGTGCGGGGTGCGACGGTGGGGTGGGCGTTGCGAGGTATTGAGCGCTTGGTTTTACACAAGGTAGGGGACGACCATGCGTAAATGGCTCTATCGACAGTTAGGGCGGTTTCTCGCATTCGGCATTTTGTTTGCCGTCATGTCCAGTGCGTGGGCATATTCAACATCAACCTAAAAATATTATCAAATGCCAACAGTTTTGATTGTTTCTGCAAGCCCGTTAGACCAAGATAGGCTTAGGCTTAGCGCTGAGGTTCGCGACATTCGTCATGCGTTGAAAAGATCACGTAATCGCGAAGAATGGACTATTGAGAGCAACGAAGCCGCAACCGTCGACGACCTTCGCAGAGCCTTACTGGATTGCCGCCCTACGGTAGTTCATTTTTCTGGACACGGCAGTGGTCTTGGAGGTTTGTGCTTCGAGGATGCCGACGGTCACACTAATTTAGCCGATGCAGTACCTTTAGCCAGACTTTTCCATCACTTTAAAGATAAGCTGAAATGTGTTGTTCTTAATGCATGCTATTCGGAAGTTCAGGGCGACGTTATTCGACAAGAGATTGACTACGTAGTTGGAATGAATGCGGCAGTAGACGACAGTTCTGCCGCAAAATTCGCGGTAGCTTTTTATGATGCCTTGTTCGCAGGCACAGATTTCCGTACCGCGTTTGATTTAGGCTCTACGGCGCTTGACTTAAACAAACTGCCTGACGCCAACGTTCCCGTTTTCATGACAGGCTCACATCTTTCACCAACGGTACTTTCTTATTCTGCACATATTCCAGAAATTGAACGCGTTCTCTATTCCTACTTCAATACGCCATTTACCAAACGTGCTGGTTTTACTACCACAGGTGAATCCTTACGTCCCATAATGGAAAAACACTATGGCGAACAAATGCATCAAAGCATCTCGAAAGTCCGTGTACTCAGTATGAAATTGATTTCTGAAGAATGTTGGTGTATAGAAGTCGATGTCGCCAGACTTATGTATGTCTGCCTTAGAAATAGGAGCGTGTTAATCGACTGGGAAGCCAGTGTTGGTCTTTGGAGTGTTCCAGTAAAAACATACTTGGCATTGGGCTCATCTAAACCAGTGCTGGCACGTGTTATAGCAGTACTTGACAATAACTACTTCTATGATTTTAAGGGCCAAGAAAGGCGCTTTCAGTCAGTAAGTCTCTCTACCGTGAATTACACAAAGTTGATAGGATATGTTGAGCGTGAGACCAAGGTGTACGACGAACTTTTTGATATCCTCTCTGACGGAAACGAACATAGAGTAACGCTTGAAATAACTCAAGCTATCGATCAAACTGATATGCCTCTAATTACGAAGGTCTTGTCGTCAACTTGGATTTACTCACGGCATGAATAACATGCACGAACTACGCATTCATAGAACAATACATAACGGTTCGTTGCAGGGGGCGCAACAGCCGCCGCACCCCTGAACCCAAACTAAACCGCCTGCAAAACCCCTGGCTTCCCCGCCGCACCGCCAAACTGAATATCCCCCGACAACTGCCCGCCCTCTTCAATCACCACTTTCCCGTAGCGAATCTGGCCGGTGACTTTGCCGGTGGCGTAGATCACCAGCTTCTGGCGCACGGTGAGTTTGCCGTCGAATGCGCCGCGGATTTCGGCAATATCTATTTCAGCCGAGCCTTTGAATGCACCGCGCTCGGAGATTTGAATCACGCGGGAATCCATGGTAGCTTCTACCGAACCTTCGACCACGAGCGTGTCGCAGTCGGTAATTTCAACGCCTTTCAATTTGATATTGGGGCCGACCGTCAGGCGGCTTTCGTTGAGTTTGCTGTCGGTGCTTTTGCTGTCCGCGGTTTTGGAGTCGGGGGAAGCGTCGGTGCGAGCGGGTTGGGTGGCCACAGGCGACGGTGCGACGGCATTGGGCGACATGCCCACGGTTTGCAGACCGGTTGGCAGTGACTCGCGTTTATTGAAAAAGGGGCTTTGCAGGGCCATGGGTGCGTCCTTTGATGCGTCGTTGATGAAGCGCCCCATGGTAGGCAGCAGGGCGCTTACATCCGGGGTGCAGACGCAAGTTCGGTAACCAAAAGAGCCGGGTTTTTGCGCGACACAGCAAAGGCCACCAACTCCGCACCGCTTCGCAGGCCCAACTTTTTCTTGATGCTGGCACGGTGTACGTCGACGGTGCGAGGGCTCAAGCCCAGACCGAAGGCAATTTCTTTGGTGGTTCGTCCGCTGGCGATTTCCTCCAGCACCTCAAGCTCACGCAGTGACATGCCCACAGTTCCCGCTACAAACTGCGGCTGTGCAACGCGGCGCCCCCGGCGTGTCAACACCCGGTTGAGCAATTGGGCGCTCACTTCCGGGCTAACCCAGCGCTGCCCGGCCAGCACGGTCGTGACCGCACGCACCACCCATTCATGCGACCGATCGGTCATCAAATAACCCTGCGCGCCCAGCTGCAGCACATGTTCGGCATAGACCAATTCATCGTTCATGGCCAGCACCAACACGGCACGTGGGGTTTGCGCACTGACCAGCGCACGCACGGTGTCCAGCCCCGACGAGTCTTTGAGCAACAGGGCGGCGATGACGAGATCGGGGCTTGTTTTTTCAATGATGGCGAGCGCTTCGTCCAGACGTGCTACGGCTCCCACCACTTCAAATCCGGCAATATCACTTAGCAGTACTTTCAGGCCGAACCGAACAATATCCAAAGACTCAACAATTAATATTCTCGCCATTTCATGCGACTCAACTTTCTTGCTCCATCTAACGAGCAGCAGCTGCTGGCGCCTTACCTTTTTTTTATGTGTTACCAACTCACAGGAAGAAGAGGTGCAAAGACGCGCGCACCGCACGCGCCTCAAATTGATTTACCACTTTTGGGTGAACATGATGCAGCGCATCCCAACCCCGGCAAGGTTATCCGCACACCAGATTGGTGAAATACGTATTTTTCGTGCCGGGATAACGTGAATATACGTAGGGAGAATCTAGGAACCTCTGATTACCTCCTGCGTGACTGCGGCGAACGGATTGGGATGCAGCGCAAGGCGTCTTTTTGCAGTCAATAGCGGGCTATTGACAAGAAAAGCAACTCAGTCGATGCGCCCAAGTCCGTTTGATGGCAGTCCGCAGGGGTTAATCAGAGGTTCCTTTACGCGTGAATGCGTTTTTTACCGCCTGACAACTGCTTATACGCCCCTTCGCGGACCTCTACAACTGCATTGGCTTGAGGGCCAAACCTTTACAAGTAATTTACAGATCAAAAAGCAATACGTAGGTATGCGTATTAATTCCCAGGTATTTAGAAATATCTGCATTTGATATGTAGGCAGACTCCTACAAAGACTGTTTGCTGCGCCCTTCGAGTCTATTTTTCTCAACATGGATTTCGAAAGCCCAGATGAAATTAGCCCGCCTATATGTTCGAACGCCAGCAGGACGGGCCGCCGCGTTCAGCACCGGTACACCGCTGACCGCTGCCCTTCGAACCCTACTGGTTGCTGTGGACGGAAAAACCGCCACCAACGTGCTGGAAATGCGCTTGATGGCACTGGGCAGCGTGGCGCACCTGCTGGTGGAGCTGGAATCGGCGGGTTTGATCATGGTCAGGCCGGAACCGCAAAAGCCCGCGGTCAACACACAGGCGCATGACGCGCCCATCGGGGGACTGATCTTTCAAAACAACCCTGTTGCGGCTGCGCATCCCAATACGTCTGACGACAACGCGCGCTACCGGGAGCTGATGCGGTCTGAACGGGTCGTTCAACCGCCCGCACGCTCAGAAAAACTGGCACCGCACATCACCGATGCCATGGCAACGTTCATCCAGACCCACATGCCGGACATGGCGCATTCAGTTCTCACCCAACTCGAAACCCTGCACACGCAGGCACAGCTGCAAGACCTGTTGCCCAGCTACGAAGCCATGGTCAAGATGGTGGGTTCGGTGGGTTACCAGCATTGGGACGAAATACAGGCTATGAACACCGCAGGTTCGACCCAGAATTTCCATTAGGGAACCTCTGCACAACCCATGGCGAGCCAGTACGAATGCAGATCGGGATGCAGCGCAAGGCGGAAAATGAAACCAATAGTGTTGCTATTGGTGAGTTTTTCAACGCAGCGATGCGCCCGAGGCTGCGTTCGGGCTGGCCGTCAGGGGTTATGCAGAGGTTCCTTAGGGTTTGAAGAGACAACGGATGCAGTTGCGGGTCAGTTTTGACTCGACTGAGGAGCCTTTTTGGCCTGTGCCATGGGTGACGAAGAGGGGCGAAAATGGCCGCAAATGCGCCGTTGGAATCCAAACAGCACCGCAGGTGCGCCTAATGGAAAATCTGGGTTAAACGAACTGACCAGCCAAACATCGGCCCGAGGGTCACTGCTTGAAGGGCCTTGGCGCAGTAGGCGGCGGTAAACTGCCAGCCCCTCTACTCACCCTCCCCAGAGCCGTGTTTGTATCTGTGCCCCTCAAGCAGGCCTTGGCGCTTGTTCTTCTGTGTTGCCTGCTGTGGCTGCCCGGGTTTACATCGCTGCCGGTGGTGGACCGCGACGAGGCCCGCTACGCCCAAGCCACCAAGCAAATGGTGCAAACGGGCGACTACATCGACATTCGCTTTCAAGACGAAGCGCGGCACAAAAAACCCGTGGGTATTTACTGGCTGCAATCTGCCGCTGTGAAGTTGACGGGCGAGTTGGACGAGATTTGGGCTTACCGCCTGCCTTCCTTGCTGGCCGCCATTGCCGCGGTGCTGCTGACAGCGCGCATGGCGGCTGGGCTGTGGGGCGCTTCGGCGTTTTTGCCTGCGGGTGTGCTGCTGGCAGGCTGCTTTTTGCTCGGCGTGGGCGCGCGGGTGGCCACCACCGATGCGGCGCTGCTGGTGGCGGTGCTGGCGACGCAGTGGATGCTGGGGAAGGCGTATTTAAAGGCTTTTGATGCTCTAGCCCTGGTGAATACTGCTCAAGCAGCTATCTTTTGGATAGCACTTGCGGCGGGTGCCTTGATCAAGGGGCCGGTGATTCTGGCCATCGTGGGGCTGACGGTGTTGGCGCTGTGTGTGATGGCGCGTGGCTGGCGGTGGCTGTTGGCACTGCGGCCCACCTGGGGCGTGCCGCTGTTTCTGGCGGTGTTGTTGCCCTGGTTTGTGGCGATTTCGCTCAAGTCAGACGGACAGTTTTGGGTGGAGTCTTTTCAGAAAGACATTTTGTCCAAAGCAGTGAGCGTGCAGGAGTCGCACGGCGCGCCGCCGGGCTCGTATGTCGTCTCACTGCTGCTGACTTTCTGGCCCTGGACGGCGCTGTTGATCCCAGCGGCGTTCACCGCTTTCAAACAACGCAAAACCCCTGCAGCGCAACTGTGCCTGGCTTGGGCTGCGCCCGCGTGGCTGATGTTTGAGTTAGCGCCCACCAAGCTGCCGCATTACGTGCTGCCGCTGTTCCCGCCGCTGGTAGCGCTGGTGGCGCTGGCCCTGCGCGATTGGGCGCAGCTGCCCGCGTGGCTGCGCCGGGGCACGGTGGTGCTGTGGGTGGTGCTGGCGGCGGCCGTGGGCACGGGTGTGGCCGTGGCTCCGCAGGCGGTGGGCGGCGACTGGTCGCCGTGGGTCATGGGAGCTGTCGGGCTACTGGCGGTGGTGCTGTGTGTGGCGCTGCTGCGCAAACCCACCCAACCTGGCGTTGCGGTGCTGTGGGCGGGCGGCGCACTGGTGGCATTTCAGGCGGCGTTCTGGCAATTCACGCTGCCTGATCTGGAGCAGCCCTGGCTCAGCCGCACAGCAGCCCAGTTGATCGCGCCCTACCGCGCGCAGTGTCCGGGCCCGGTGCTGAGCGCCGGTTTTGAAGAGCCCAGCCTGGTGTTCACTTTGGGTACCGATACGCGGCTGGGCGCGGGCCGCATTCCACAACTCAGCCCCGCCACCTGCCACTTGCTGCTGGTGGACGCGCATGCCTGGGCCAGCGTGACGGCGCAGCTCAATGGCCGGGTAATGGTCACGCTGGCCAGCGCCGACGGCTACAACTACTCCACCAACGAGAAAGCGCAGCTCACCTTGTACCGGCTGGAGGCCGCGCGGCCATGAGCGCAGTGCCGGGCCGCCCCAAACAAGCTCGCACCGCAGCCCGCCCGGGCGAAGGTATTCCAGTCAGCGCGCTGGCGCAAGCGCTGATGCGACACAGCCGCGCGGCAACACTGGCAGTGGCGATGGGTCTGGCGCTGACGGCCATGGTGGTGTGGGTTGACCAACCCGTGGCCCGCTATATGGCCGAGTTGAAGGCCTCGTTTGTCAACGCGTTTCAAACCATCACCTGGTTTGGCAAACCCGGCTGGGCGCTGGTGCCGCTGCTGGCAGGGCTGGCGGGTGTGTGGGGCTGGCGGCGCTGGTTGCTGGCCTACCCGGATTCAGTGCCCAGTTATGCATCAAAAGTGCCAGAAGCCCTTTTAAAACGTGCTCAACGCGCTATCATTTTTATACTGGCTGCCATGGCCGGTGCGGGCTTGATCGTGAACCTGCTCAAGCCGCTGTTTGGCCGCACCCGGCCCAGCGAGTTGATTGCGTTTGACCAGCATTTTTTTGCCTGGGCCCGGTTCTCCGACACCTGGATCAACTCGACGCTGAACTCGTTTCCTTCGGGCCACGCGGCCGCCATCGTCTCGCTAGCGGCGGCGCTGGCCTGGCTGTTTCCGCGCGGCAAGTGGTGGTTTTATGCGGCGGCGCTGCCCGTGGCCTTGAGCCGACCGGTGGTGGGTGCGCACTATTTGTCAGATGTGCTGGCGGGCGCGGTGGTGGCGGTGCTGTGGACGGGTTGGCTGGCGCGCAGGCCGTGGTTTGGGGTAAAGCAATCGGTGGTTGAGACGGCCGTTGCTCCGTCTCCCCTTGGGGAGGGGGCTGGGGTGAGGGTCGCTGTGCACGACCATTGGCCCAACAACACGACCTCCCTCGCCCCAACCCTCTCCCCGCAAGGGGAGAGGGGGCAAAACCCACACGCGACGACCGCCGGGAAGCCAGGCGTCAAACTCGCCGCTAAACCTTCCGCTAAACCCGCCAGCAAACCACGCAACAACCGCGTGCGCCGCGCGACACGCCGTTAAATCACCCTGCCCTCACCCGAAAGACCCTGATCCCATGGAAATTTTTGACTACGACAACGTGCTGCTCCTGCCCCGCAAATGCCGCGTGCAAAGCCGCAGCGAGTGCGACACGGCCGTCACGCTGGGCGAACGCAGCTTTCGCATTCCCGTGGTGCCCGCCAACATGAAAACCGTGGTGAACGAAGCGTTGTGTGTGTGGTTGGCGCAAAACGACTTTTTTTATGTGATGCACCGCTTTGACCTGGACAACCTGCAGTTTGTCAAAGACATGCACGCCAAGGCCTGCTACGCCTCGATTTCGCTGGGCGTCAAACAAGCCGACTACGAAACCGTCAACCAGCTGGCCGCCGCCGGACTGACACCCGAATACATCACCATCGACATTGCCCACGGCCACGCCGACAGCGTGAAAGCCATGATCGAGCACATCAAGGCCCACCTGCCAAAAAGCTTTGTGATTGCCGGCAACGTGGGCACACCCGAAGCCATCATTGACCTGGAAAACTGGGGCGCAGACGCCACCAAAGTAGGCATTGGCCCCGGCAAGGTCTGCATCACCCGCATGAAAACCGGCTTTGGCACCGGTGGCTGGCAACTTTCCGCGCTCAAGTGGTGCGCCCGCGTGGCCACCAAACCCATCATTGCCGACGGCGGCATTCGCGAGCACGGCGACATTGCCAAAAGCGTGCGCTTTGGGGCCACCATGGTGATGATTGGCTCCATGCTGGCCGGCCACGAAGATTCTCCTGGTGCCACGGTGGAAGTCGATGGCAAGTTATTCAAAGAGTATTACGGCAGCGCATCTGACTTTAACAAGGGCGAATACAAACACGTCGAAGGCAAGCGCATTCTGGAGCCCATCAAAGGCCCATTAGCAGGCACCTTGAAAGAAATGCAGGAAGATATCCAAAGCTCCATTAGTTATTCGGGTGGTACCAAGCTCATGGATATTCGAAAGGTGAACTATGTGATATTGGGCGGGGACAATGCGGGTGAACATTTGTTGATGTGATCCGCGAGGAATATCGCACCACAGATTGGCGCGATGGATGGAAATCGCGCTACGCCAAACCGTTGGCACCACGGTGATTTCAAGCCAAATCAGCTGCAAGCCCTTATAAACGTTGCTGGAGCAGCTATGTTTTACATAGCACTCTGATCCTCACCAGTTGCCTGTGGTCCGCCACGAACTGTCGACCCAAATTTACCCGTCAAGCGCCAACGAACACCTCGTATCATCAGTACGCTTTTTTTACAAAGCGTTAACAAAAGAGGAACTCCATGCGCAAATTTGACCGTTTTACGTATCTATCCGCCCTGTTTGCCTGCATTGCGGCAACCAGCCAACTAACCGCCTGCGGCGGAGACGACAGCCCGGCACCCGCCAGTTCGACACCCGCAGCGTCGACTCCGGCACCCACGCCAGCACCTGCACCAGCGACCCCAGCCACCCCGGCACCCGCAACGCCGGCGCCTGCTCCCGCACCTACAACACCAGCCGCCCCGGCACCGGCAGCCCCGGCACCAACACCTGCCGCACCAACGCCAGCCCCAGCGCCCGCCACCACGGCAGGCGGCGATTGCAACATCACGGGCAACATCTTCACCGTCGCCGGCAACACCGCGCAACTGGACAGCAACATTTACGACGCCACAGGCCAGACCATTCTGCAAAAGCAGCAGGCCAAGTACAGCATCAAAACCGGTACCAGCTTCCGCAGCGAATCCGGCCTGACCGAAGTCAATCAGGACACTGCAACTTCCTTCACAACGGCCACGGCAAACGGGCCAACAGCCGGCACCACCGTGCTGGCCAATGTCAAGAGCTACTCCAAAGTGGTTGGGAGCGACACCAGCTTTTATGGTGTGCTCACCACGTCCAGCACCGCCGGTTTGTCGATCGTCGCAACGATTTACCTGACCCCGGCACTCACGCTGCCCACCAGCCCAGCGCTGAACACGCCCTACACCCGCACTTACACCTCCACCGTTGAAACCAGCGGATTCAGCCAGCCCAGCACACAAACCTTGACCACGACCTACCTGGGCGTGGAAACCGTGAGCGTTCCTGCTGGCACCTTCGCCGCATGCAAAACGAAAACCGATACGGTGGTAACCGGCGTGGCACCCACCACGTCGTTTTCGTGGACGGTCGCCTCAGGCCGCCTGAAGGGCCACATCCTGAAAACGGCTAACGCCAACAACGTGACCTTGTCAGAAGCTACTGTGCTGCTGGTCAACGGCCAGTAAAGCGAAGAGACCCTGATTGACAGACAAATCAGGGTCTGGCCAAGGCGAGGTCAATTTTGCTGAAGCAGTTGCTCTTCACCGGCTTTGCCCCAGACCAGGCCACGGGGCCGGGGCGCAGGCTGATGGCCCAGGCGAAGGCGTGCAAAACCATGGCCAACATCAGGCCACAGGGGTTGGGCCACAGATTCAAGAAGCTGGGGAATGACACGGGAAAAGACACGGCTCACTCAGCGCCAACGACGCTGGCCATTTCAGGCGATGGCCCGTTAGCTCTGCCAGCGCCTCAATGTCTTGCTGGCTGTCCACATCTTGCCGGTAGCGCTGGTTGGCGGTTTCCCAAGCGTGCACTTGAAGGGGGTTTTGCGCCTGCCACTGCTTGCAGCCCAGGCGTCCATCGCCTGCCAGGATGGCCTCCTTCACCGATGTGCTGAACATCACGGGGTTGCCCGGCAACCCCTGCACAAACGGCACCACCACCTCGGTGGCGGCAGGGCGTTTTTTGTAGGCAGCAATCAAGTCGTTGAAGTCCTGGGCGTTGATCAGGGGCTGGTCAGCCAGCGCCACCACCACCGCATCCAGCTTGGGCGACAGGGCGGCAAGCCCCAGGCGCTGGGACGAAACCTGGCCGTCATCGGGTTGGGGGTTGCGCACCACGGTAATGGGAAATTCTGAAATGACGGGCTCAATGTGCTGAGCATAGTGGCCCAGCACCACCACCACCTCGTCCACCCCCGCACCCGACAGGGCAATCAGTTGCCGCCGAATCAAGGGCACACCGCCGAGCTCCAGCAGACACTTGGGCCTGCCGCCCATGCGCGAACCGCGGCCCGCCGCCAGCAGCACCGCCCCCACTGCCAAGCGGCTGTACAAGCCGCCATCACCCCTGCTTTTAATCAAAATACGCACCCAGCCCTAGTGAATACTGCTCAAGAAGCTATTAAATAAATAGCAATTGCTTTGCCAGCGCATGCAGCCGGTGCCCCGGCTGAGCCAGCGCTTCCAGCACGCTGAAGTGGTTCAAACCCGCCAAGCCTTCACACACCGACACCACCGACTGGCCCCAGGCATCGGCGATCAGCTGGTTGTGCCGCAAAAACTCACTGCTCTCGTCTGCGCCGGCCACGGCGTACAGGGTTTTACCGTGCGGTGCTGGCAGGAAGGCGGGGCTGGCGGTGGCGACATCGGCAGGGGTCAAGTGCAGGGAGGCTTGCAGGAACGGGGTATGCATGATCGGGTTCAGGTCGTACAGGCCGGAGATCGACATGGCACGGGTGGCAAGGTTGGCGGGCAAATCGGGGGCCAGGCGTGCCCAGTCGCAGGTCAACAACAGGGCGGCCAAGTGGCCGCCTGCCGAATGGCCCACCACGGTGATGCGCGACGGATCGCCGCCATGCTGGGCCACGTTGCGCCACACCCAGGCCAGCGCCTGCGTGGTTTGCCGCGCAATCTCGGGAACGGTCACCGCCGGGCACAGCGCGTAGTTGGGTAGCACCACGCAGGCACCTTGGCTGGTGAAGGCCGGGGCCAGGAAGGAATGGTCTGATTTGTCCAGCGAGCGCCAGTAACCGCCGTGGATGAAGACCAACACGGGGGCCTTCGCCTGACTGGCTGGAAAGATGTCCAGCGTCTCCATCGCACCCTGGCCATAGGGCACATCGAGCGTGCAGGCATGGCTCTCGCGCGCCGCAGCCGAGCGGCTGGCCCAGCGGGCAAAGTAGTCGGCATGGTCGGGCACCAAGGCACGGTTGTTGTATTGGCTGTCAAGCCATTCGGGGGACAGGCTGGGGGTTTGCGGGGTCATCGTGTGGGGCTTTCTGGAATTTTTTAAGCTGTATCCAATCATGACATTCCCGATGTATCAGGAGCAACGGCAGGAACCCCATCACCGAATCTTCATCAGGAATATTTGTGGCTGGCTGACCGTCTCCCAACCGATGGTGCGGCGTGCGCGCCGATTCTCATTTTTTTCCCATGTTTATTACTGATGATTTAGCCGCTGCGGGCGGCGCTCCATGATCCGCAGCACCTTGCGCGGCTACAGCCTGTTTGCCCTGGTGCTCAGCTGTTGGCTGCTCTCGCTGGCGGGTGGCTGGGTTTTCAACGACTTGCTGGCTTGGCTGGCAGGCTTGTTTTACGTGGCCTATGACACACCTGGCTGCCTGCCTTTGTGGCCTGGCGCACACGGGGCTTGCGGACTGCATCGCCCCCACCTAATCAAGCAATCACCCAAGCACCACAAGCACTGACTTTGGGCGTGCTGATCACGGCTCGCAACGAAGCGCTGATGCTGCCCGCCTGCCTGCGCACGCGGCTGGGTGTCCGGCAAATGCAACGTCAAAACCATCACCCCCGGCGTGCGCTTGGCCTGGCCCGGCGCGGGCAACCTGGAACTGCGCCTGGGCATCAGCGACAACATTGATGGCAGCACCACGAAAGTCAACCAGATCCGCGTGAACTTCGATGCTGGTGACCGCTGGGCACCCTACATCGCCTACTTCAAAGGCGAAGAAGCCCTGCCTCCACAAGCCGCTGCGTCATTCAAAGTAGTGGTGCTGGGCGCTGTCTATCGCCTGAACGACGCCTGGAGCCTGCGCGCCGATTGGGCCAACGAACAGCGGCGCAACTTTTAAACGCGCAACAGCCTGGCGGTGGGCGTGGGCTATCGGTTTTAAGAAGCCGCCAGGATGCGCCTGCATGGTTCAATCCATGCATGAACCCTGACGCAAAACTTCTGTGGCGCGGCCCGCGCTGGGCCTTGGCCGTGCTGCTGGCTGTGCTGGGCATGCTGGGCCCTTTCTCTATCGACACCTACCTGCCCGCTTTCTCAGGCATTGCCAAATCTCTGGGTGCCACGCCGGTGCAGATGCAGCAAACGCTGTCGGCCTATTTGTTTGGCTTTGCGTTCATGAGCCTTTTTCACGGCGCGCTGTCTGACAGCGTAGGCCGCAGACCGGTGATTTTGTGGGGCATTGCCGTGTTCACGCTGGCCTCGGCGGGTTGTGCCGTCGCACAAAATATCGAGCAGCTGGTAGCATTTCGAGCACTGCAGGGACTGTCGGCCGGAGCGGGAATTGTGGTGTCGCGGGCGGTGATTCGCGATATGTTTGCACCCGAAGATGCGCAGCGGGTGATGGCGCAGGTGACGATTTATTTTGGCGTGGCGCCCGCCATTGCACCCATCGTGGGCGGCTGGTTGTTTGTGCATGCCGACTGGCACACCATTTTCTGGTTTCTGACCGCAGTAGGTGCTTTGCTGTGGCTGGCTAACTGGCGGTTTTTGCCGGAGACTTTGCACGCCACGCAGCGCCAGGCCTTCAATGTGCGCAACCTGATGCGTGGCTATGTGCAGCTAGGCGGTAGCACGCGGTTTTTATTGCTGGCGCTGGCCAGCGGGGTGCCGTTTAACGGCATGTTTTTGTATGTGCTGGCTTCGCCTGAGTTTCTGGGCACGCATCTGGCGCTAGCGCCCACACAGTTTTTCTGGCTGTTTTTGCTCACCATCAGCGGCATCATGGGGGGTGCCTGGCTCAGCGGGCGACTGGCCGGAAAGATCGCACCCAAACGGCAGATTCGCTGGGGATTCACCATCATGCTGGGCGTGTCGTTGGTGAATGTGGTGGCGAATTTCGTGTTCACGCCGCATGTGCTCTGGGCACTATGGCCGATTGCGTTTTTCTCCTTCGGCTGGGCCTTGATGGTGCCCGTGGTCACGCTGCTGGTGCTGGACTTGTACCCCGAGCGGCGCGGCATGGCGTCGTCGCTGCAAGCCTTCATCGGCGCGACAGCCAACGGCTTGGTGGCGGGTGTGGTGGCACCGCTGGTCATGCACTCCACACAGGCGCTGGCGGTTACTTCACTGCTGATGCTGGGCGTGGGACTGGCTGCCTGGCAGGTGGTGCGCAAGCGCTGGCCAGAGGTGGGAAGGGCGGTGGATTGAGCTGTGCGCTTGTCATTGCCGCGCAGGCGGGAATCCACCTTTGCGCATAAACCTGCTGTTATTGGCCAAGTCATCGCACCTGGATTCCCGCCTGCGCGGGAATGACGGAAGATCTTTGTAAGTCGCAAGTACAAAACCCCACAACGGTTGCCCGGTGCGGGGTTTTTTAATGAGATTGCGGTTTAACGTGCAGGCTTGGCAGGGCGCTTGGCTGCGTCACGCGGCACAAACACCTTGCCTGTAGGCTTGGGCGCAAAGGTTTTAGGGGCGAAACCTTTGGAATCAAACGGCTTGGCGTGTGCGGGCCGCCGCTCCGCAAAATCACCGCCACTATTATTTTGATAGCTGCTTGAGCGCTCTGGACGGGGGCTGAAGGGCTTTTTGTCTGCGAAACGGTCACCAAAGCCGCCGCCAGCAGGTGCACGATCACCCCCAAAGCGGTCGCCTGCTGAACGCTCATTGGCAAAACGGTCGCCGCCAAATCCACCACCGGCGGGCGCACGGTCACCACCGAAACGGTCACCACCAGGCGCAGGGCGGTCGTTGAAGCGGTCACCAAAACGGGCACCACCGCGCGGGGCACCGCCGCCGCCAAACTTGTTGTCCCCGAATCGGTTCTCACGCTGGGGCGGGCCACCGCGGCCACGGCCACCGAAGCCTTCGGAACGGCCTCCAAAGCCGCTGGTTGGCGCGCGCTGCTGTGGCTCCAGTCCCGGAATGACTTCGGCCTTGAACTGCTGCTTGCTATAGCCCTCGATGTCGAAAATCTTGCGGCGGTCGCGCAGTTCGGCAAAGGTCACAGCCAGGCCGTCGCGGCCTGCACGGCCCGTGCGGCCAATGCGGTGGGTGTAGTCCTCCGCCTTCATGGGCAAGCCGTAGTTGAAGACGTGGGTGATGGTGGGCACGTCAATACCGCGAGCAGCCACATCGGTGGCCACCAGAATTTGCACCTGACCTTGGCGCAGCGCCATCAGGCGGCGGTTGCGCAGGCCCTGGCTCAGGGCACCGTGCAGGGCCACGGCGTCAAAGCCGGCTTGCTGCAGGTCACCGGCCAGGCCGTCGCACTCAATTTGTGTACTGGCAAACACGATGGCCTGGTTGATGGTGGTGTCGCGCAGCCAGTGGTCCAGCAGCTTGCGCTTGTGCTGGGCGTTGTCAGCCCAGAACAGCACCTGCTTGATGTTGACGTGTTTTTCCTGCGGGTTGTCGATTTGAATCTTGCGCGGTGTGCGCATCACGCGGGAAGCCAACTGTTGAATGCGCGGCGCGAAGGTGGCGCTGAACATCATGGTTTGCTGGCGCTGGATGGTCAGCTGGTTAACTTCTGCCAGGTCGTCCGAAAAGCCCAGATCGAGCATGCGGTCGGCTTCGTCGACCACCAGAAACTGCACCTGGTCCAGCTTGATCTGCATGGAACGTTGCAGGTCCAGCAAGCGGCCGGGCGTTGCGACCACGAGGTTTGCGTTGTGCAGCTTGGCAATTTGCAACTGGTAGGGCATGCCACCGACCACGCTGGCAATGCGCAGGCCTTTGCAATGCGTGACCAGCTCAATGGCGTCGTGGGCCACTTGTTGGGCCAGCTCGCGGGTGGGGCACAAGATCAATGCGCCGGGTGTGGCGGCTTTGAAGTTGCGGCTGTTGGTCGGGTCTTTGCGCTTGGGGCGCTTGGGTGGGGCTTCGCCTTTTGCGGCGGCATCGGCCACGGCTTGTTCGTACTCGGCACGCTCTTTGGCTTCGGCATCGGCCTGCTGCTTGAGCAGGGTGTGCAGCACGGGCAGCAGGAAGGCGGCAGTTTTGCCGCTACCGGTCTGGCTGGAAACCATCAGGTCGGTGAAAACGGTTTTTTCTTTGCCGTCTTCGTCCAGGCCTTGCATGGCCAGCGGGATGGTTTGGGCTTGTACCGTGGTGGGCTGGGTAAAGCCCAGGTCTTTCACCGCAGCAATCAGCTCAGGAGCCAGGCCTAGCAGCACGAAGCCATTCGGTTGTTCAGGTTGCGCAGGCTCTACCTGAACCGGTGCGTCCTGCATCGCATGGGCGATGGTGTCTTCTGTTGCTTCGAGGGTCTCGAAATTGGAATCGGCCAAAGCATTGCTCGGCACATCAAACGTGTCAGTCATTTTTTCTCTCACGCGCAACGTGTCCCGTGGGGACAACGTCCGTCGATCATGGTTAAAAAACATCAACCATCAAACGACGCTGCTGATCGGGTCTGGCCAAAGGTAGTGTCCTTGGCTTCCTGATCTGGGCGGACTCATTCAGTGAGCCGGTGTGTGAGGCAGATGTACAAAAATTCGCGTCAGGCAGACCTGGGGTTTACGCGAAGCCTTTGATTATCGCACGGTTTACTTGAACAAGTGCTCGCGGTAATGGGCAAGCTCGTCTATTGACTCGTGCACGTCGGCCAACGCCGTGTGTTTTTGCTGCTTTTTGAAGGCGGCATACGCTTCGGGTCGCCAGCGCTTGGCCAGTTCTTTCAGGGTGCTCACATCGATGTTGCGGTAGTGAAAATACGCATCGAGTTTGGGCATGTACTTGACCAGAAAGCGCCGATCCTGGCTGATGGAGTTTCCGCACAGGGGCACGGTGGCTTTGGGTATGTAGCGGCTGACGAAAGCGAGCATTTGCTCTTCGGCCTGCACCTCGGAAAGAGTAGAAGCCTTCACCTTGTCGATCAAGCCGCTGCGGCCATGCGTGCCCTTGTTCCAGGCGTCCATATTGTCCAGCTGCTCGTCGCTCTGGTGAATCACCAGCACCGGGCCTTCGATGCGGATGGCGAGGTCTGAACTGGTGACGACCACGGCGATTTCGATGATGCGTTCGATGTCGGGATCCAGGCCCGTCATCTCGCAATCGAGCCAGATCAGGTTTTGATCGGATTTTTGCAAGGATTTCTGGATACCTGGTGGGGTTTCGGGGGATGTGGTTTCAAGCATGCGCCGGATTGTTACCGATGGCCTAAACTGCCCGTCCTCACCTTCGCCACACCATGCCATCTCCTCTTGTTTTTTCGCTGATTTTTTCTGCGGCCTTGCTCGCCGGTCTGCTGCTCAAGCTGTGGCTGGCAACCCGTCAGATTCGCCATGTGGCTCAGCACCGGGACGCAGTGCCCGCTGCATTCACCCAGACCATGCCCCTTTCTGCCCATCAGAAGGCGGCTGACTACACCGTCACCAAAGCGCGCTTTGGCCTGCTGGAGCTGGCTGTTGGCACAGCCCTGCTGTTGGGCTGGACCTTGCTCGGCGGCCTGGACACGCTGAACCAGGCCTTGCTGGACGTGATGGATGGCGGCATGGCTCAGCAACTGGCCTTGCTATTGGCCTTCGGGCTGATCGGCGGCTTGCTGGACTTGCCGAGTACGCTGTATCAAACCTTTGTGATTGAAGAAAAATTTGGCTTCAACAAAACCACCCTCAAGCTCTGGCTGGCCGACATGGTCAAAGGTATTGCCGTGGGCCTGGTGCTGGGCCTGCCACTGGCGGCTTTGGTGCTGTGGTTGATGGACGCAGGCGGCACCCTGTGGTGGCTGTATGCCTGGGGCGTGATGGTCGGCTGGCAGTTACTGATGATGTGGTTGGCGCCCGCCTACATCCTGCCGCTGTTCAACAAATTCACCCCGCTAGACGATGCCAGCCTGAAAGACCGTGTGGCCGCGCTGATGGCTCGCGCAGGCTTTACCGCCAAGGGCTTTTTTGTGATGGACGGCAGCAAACGCTCAGCACATTCCAACGCGTTTTTCACTGGCTTTGGCAGCAACAAACGCGTGGTGTTTTTCGACACCTTGCTGGCCAAGCTCAGCCACGAAGAAATGGAAGCGGTGCTCGCCCACGAGTTGGGGCATTTCAAGCACAAACACATCATCAAACGCATGGCCACCAGCTTTGTGATGACCTTGTTGGGCTTTGCCTTGCTGGGCTGGCTGTCGGCGCAAACCTGGTTCTATACCGGCCTGGGCGTGCAACCCAGCCTGAGCGTACCCAACCACGCACTGGCCCTGCTGCTGTTCATGCTGGCCATCCCCGTGTTCACCGTGTTCATGACGCCCATTTCAGCCCAGTTTTCCCGCCGGGACGAGTTTCAGGCTGATGCGTATGCGGTGGCCCAAACCGGCACCCAGCACCTGGGCAACGCGCTGCTCAAGCTGTACCAGGACAACGCTTCCACACTCACACCCGACCCGCTGTTCGTCAAGTTTTACTACTCGCACCCCAGCGCTGCCGAACGGCTGGCAAAAATGACTTCACAGGTGCCCGCATGAGCGATTTCAAGCCAAAAGACTGGTCAGCCCACGCAAGACGTGCTCAAGCAGCTACAGAAATAGTAGCAAAGCTGGCATTGCTTGACGGCTGGAAACTGACAGGTGACGGCGCGCAAGTGGCTATCGAGAAGACCTTCCGCTTTACCAACTACTTTGAAACCATGGCGTTTGTGAACGCCGTGGCCTTCATCGCCCACGCCCAAGACCACCACCCCGACCTGTCGGTGCACTACAACCGCTGCGTGGTGCGCTGGAACACGCACGACGTGGGTGGAATCTCCAGCACCGACTTCGACTGCGCCACGCAGGTCGACGCGTTGTTGGCATGACACTTTGAGCACCCAACACCCCGGCTTGGTGGTGGCCACCCACGGACGGCACGTGGTGGTCGAATCGCCCGATGGGCAACGGCGCATCTGCCACCCGCGTGGCAAAAAAAGCCTGGCGGTGGTGGGCGATCAGGTGCTCTGGCTGGCCTCGCAAGACGAAGGCACCATCGAAAAAGTGCTGCCCCAGCGCAACCTGCTGTACCGGCAAGACGAGATTCGCACCAAGCAATTTGCCGCCAACCTGGATCAGGTGCTGGTGCTAATTGCGGCCAAACCCGAGTTTTCTGAAAGTCAATTGGCCCGGGCCCTGATTGCCTGCGAGGCGGCAGGCATCAAGGCTGTGGTGGCATTGAACAAAAAAGACCTGGGCGATTTGTTTGAGCGCGCCTGGGCACGGCTGGCACCGTACCGCGACATGGGCTATGCCGTGTTGCCCCTGGCCCTGAGAGACAGCAGCGACCCCGACAACGCCGCGCTGTTTCAGCAACTGCAAGATAAAACCACCCTGGTGCTCGGCCCGTCGGGCTCGGGCAAAAGCACCCTCATCAACGCGCTGATTCCCGGCGCGCTGGTGCAAACCAACGAAATTTCCCAAGCACTGAATTCGGGCAAACACACCACCACCAGCACCACCTGGTACTGGGTTGACCCTGAGCGAACCACCGCCATCATTGACTCCCCCGGCTTTCAGGAATTCGGCCTGCACCACGTGGAGCCCATGCAGTTGGCCCAGCTCATGCCCGACATCAAAGCCCAGGCGCAGGCCTGCAAGTTTTACAACTGCACGCACTTGCACGAGCCGGGCTGCGGTGTGCTGGCCAATCTGAAAATAAGCGACTTAGATGCCAAATCGGCCGACAGCCCTTGCAAAATAAGCTCAAGCCGCTACAGAATTTATAGTGAATTGTTTGAGCAGCTCTCGCAGCCGCAGCGCTACTGACGCTGGATTTCAACCCAGCAAGCGCGCCAGCGTGAGCAGCGCCAGTAGCACCATCCACAGCACCACCGAGCGCCACACCAGGCCCACAATGCTGCGCAGGTGAGCCACTTCGGGTTCGCGCCCGGGCGTGGATTGTGTGCCACCCGAGGCCTGCGCAGCGCCAGCAATACCCGGCATTGACGCGTCGGCTTGCATGGCATCAGCGCGAAAGCCCTGCGAACTGTCTGGCGAAAACACCGCTTTCAAAGCCTGACCGCCCAGGCGCATGTTCACGGCGCCCGACGTGGCCGCCAGGATCACGCCGTCGTTGTCGCCGGGGAAGCGCTGCGCGTAATTGCGCCAGGAGTCAATCGCATCTTCGAAGCTGCCGACCACTGCAAACGCCACCGCCGTGGTGCGTGCCGGCAACCAGTCGATCACGCGCCAAGCGGCCTGCGCAGCTTGCTGAACGGCAGGGCTGACCAAGCCGTCGTCAACCGCTGGTTGGTCTGGTACCTGCGAATCCAGGGGCGTCATCTGGCTCTCTGGCAGTTTGACACCGCCATGCCCGGCCTCGCCATGCCAATACCGCGCCACAAACTCACTCAACCGAAAAAACATCGCGCCCGCAGGTCCAAAACCAAACGCCGCCAGCACCGAAAACCAAAGCAACGCGCCAAACACGTGGCGGTGCGCCTCCAATACCGAGTACTCCACGACGTGTCGCACGATCTCGCTTTTGGGCAGCTGACTGGCGTCTACGCGCTGCCAGCGGGCAAGTAGTTGACGAGCCGTGTTTTCGTCGCCCGCCTCCAGCGCATCGCGAATGTTGGTGAAGTGGTGGCTGAACTGGCGAAACCCCAGCGTGAGGTAAAGCACCCCCACGCTGAACAGCACGGCTGCAAGCCAGCCCACCCAGAGCGCCAACAGCCAGTAAACAACCCATACACCCAGCGTGGGCAGTACCACCGCCAAGCCCCAGGCAATCCAGCCATGTTGCGGCTTGCCTGCATCAAAATTACGGCTGGCCCAGCGCATCCAGCTGCGCAGCAGGCCATGCACCACGCTGTGACGCGGCAGGGGCCTCACTTGCTCGATCAACAGCGCAAAGAGAATCGCAAAAAAACTCATGGCCGGGATGATAGCCCGCGTGCTACAGACATTGGGCTGCCCGTTTCAGGCCGCCAGGAAGCGGTAAAAGTTACGCAACATGCCAGCCGTGGCACCCCAGATAAAGCGCTCGGTGGTGCCGTCATAGAACGGCATCGAAAACCATTCACGCCGCTGGCCTTCCCACTCAAAGGCATGGCGATGGTGGTGGGCAGGGTTCATTAAAAATGCCAGCGGCACTTCAAACGCATCCGCCACTTCATGCGGGTTCAGGCTCAACGCAAAGCCGGGTTGCACCAGCGCCACCACGGGCGTCACCACAAACGAGGTGCCGGTGGTGTAGGTGGGCAAATGCCCCAGTATGTGTATGAACGAATCGTCCAGTCCCACCTCCTCCTGCGCCTCACGCAAGGCGGTGTGCGACAGGTCACGGTCATCGGCATCGGCTTTGCCACCGGGAAACGCAATCTGCCCGGAGTGGGTCGCCAGCTGTGTGCTGCGCTCTGTGAGCAGCACCATGGGCTGGTCACGCAGCACGATGGCGATCAGCACCGCTGCATCAGCCATCGGCCGGTCCATGAATTTGCGCTCCAGCGACACCTCCGGCTCCCACTGCGGCGGCGTGACAAAACGCTGGCGCAGGGCTTGCGGCTGCAGCGCATCAGCCGGCACCGCGGGCAGATGCCTGTCAACACCCACCACGGGTACCTGGCGAGGGTCAAAAGGCGGCAGTTTGCTCACGAATGGGGTGGACATGCTGGAAATGGGTAATGCTTGGCTCAGCGCCATGAAAAAACCGCCACCAGCACAGGGCGGGTGGCGGTTTTTTAAACAGCGCAAACGGGTATCAAGCTGCGGTGGCGGCCTTAGCTGCTTTGGCGGCTTTGTCGGCTGCGGTGAGCTTTTGTGGCAGCTTTTCTTTAATACGTGCCGACTTGCCGCTGCGGTCACGCAGGTAGTACAGCTTGGCGCGGCGCACATCGCCACGGCGTTTGACTTCGATGCCGGCAATCAGCGGGCTGTAGGTTTGAAACGTACGCTCCACGCCTTCGCCGCTGGAGATTTTGCGCACCGTGAAACCACTGTTCAAACCGCGGTTGCGCTTGGCAATCACCACGCCTTCGTAGGCCTGCACGCGTTTGCGGGTGCCCTCGACAACGTTGACGCTGACGATCACGGTGTCGCCGGGTGCGAAGGGAGGGATGGGTTTGCCAGACTTTTCGGTCAGGCGAGCAATTTCTTCGTGCTCTAGGGTTTCGATCAGGTTCATGAGACTTTTTCCGTTACGTGGGATCGTGCTGAGCTACACAAGGGGCCCATTCGTTGAGTGACCGGCTTGACCGATTACGAGGAGGGCGGCAACAGTAGAGGATCCGAGAAAAGCCCGCGATTATATTATTTTTTGCAGCGTGGCTTCGTCGACAGGCGTCAGACGGCCTGCCTGGCGCGCTTGTGCAATCAAATCAGGCCGGTGCTGCACCGTGATGCGCAAGCGCTGGTCACGCCGCCAGCGCTCGATCTGCGCGTGGTGGCCCGACATCAACGGTGCCGGAACGCCCTGCCCTTGCCACTGCTCGGGGCGCGAGTAATGCGGGCAATCCAGCAAGCCGTCCAGCGCCGGGTTGAAGCTGTCTTGCTGGTGGCTGCCTTCATCGTTCAGCACACCGGGTTGCAGGCGGGCCACGGCATCGAGCAGCGCCATGGCAGCCACTTCTCCGCCCGACAACACGAAGTCGCCCAAGCTGATTTGCGCGTCTACATAGGTGTCGATAAACCGCTGGTCAATGCCTTCATAGCGGCCACACACCAGCACCGCACCGGCGCTGCCAGACCAGTGCTCCACCGCTGCGTGGTTGAGCACCTGGCCTATCGGGGAAAACAAAACCACACGCGCAGCGTCGGTTCTTTGGGCGCGAATGGCTTCCAAACACAAAGTCAGCGGCTGCGCCAGCATCACCATGCCGGGGCCGCCGCCAAACGGGCGGTCGTCTACGCGCTTGTAATTGCCTTCCGCATAGTCGCGCGGGTTCCACAGGTGCACCTGCACCTGGCCGGATTCAAACGCGCGGCGAATGATGCCGCTGGTGAAAAACGGCGCAAACAGCTCGGGGAACAGCGTGATCAGGTCAAACCGCATGAACACTAATAGTCAGGTTGCCAGTCCACAGTGATGCGCTTGCCTGGGAGATCAACGGTATCCACAAACGCGGCCACAAACGGAATCATGCGTTCCTGCGGCTTGCCGTCGGCCTCAAAGCTCAGCACCAGCACGGTTTGCGGGCCGGTAGACAGCAAATCGGCCACTTGACCCAGTTCCACGCCTTCGCGGTTGACCACGTCCAGGCCCAGCAAATCAACCCAGTAATACTCGTCGGTGGCGGCGGTGGGAAAGCTGGTGCGCGGCACAAAAATGCGGGCTCCGCGCAGGGCTTCAGCGGCTGTGCGGTCATCTACTTCTTGCGCGCTGGCTACCACCGTGCCTGAGTGGTCTTTGGCTTCGCGCACGCGCAGCAAAGCTGCGCCTTCAAAGGTTTTCAGGCCTTTTTCGGTGGGCAGCAAATACCAGCGTTTGGAAGAAAAAAGCGCCTCGGGCGAGGCGCTGTAGGGCAGGACTTTGAACCAGCCCTTGATGCCCCAGGCATCGGCTATGCGCCCGACTTCGATGGCATCTGCTGGAAGTTCAGCAGGCTCCAGGCCGGGCAACATGCGTGCTTAGGCGACGGCAGGCGCTTTGTCAGCCGCCTGCTTGATCAAGCGCTCCACCGTTGGCGACGCTTGGGCGCCCACGCTGCGCCAGTACGTCAGGCGGTCTTGGGCAATACGGATGCTTTCCTCGCCGCCGCGGGCAATCGGGTTGTAAAAACCGATGCGCTCGATGAAGCGACCATCGCGGCGAACGCGTTTGTCAGCCACAACAATGTTGAAAAATGGACGGGCTTTGGAGCCGCCGCGAGCAAGTCGGATAACGACCATAATGAATCCTTCGGGTGGGAGCAAAAACGCTTGGGGGGTGATTTCAACGTTGAGACACGCGCTATGACCACCCGGCCAGCGACACGCTGAAAAGCCCATGATTATAGCCAGTCACACATTGGCCTGACCTCATTTCAAACCACATGCCCACCATTCGCCCCTGCCAGGACGCTGATCTACCCATCGTCACCACCATTTACGCCCACCACGTGCTGCATGGCACGGGCACTTTTGAAACCGAACCCCCAACGCTGGCCGACATGACCGCCCGCCGCGCCGACGTGCTCTCGCGTGGCCTGCCCTACCTCGTGGCCGAAGAGGCTGTCCAAGTGCTGGGCTTTGCGTATTGCAACTGGTTCAAGCCGCGTCCAGCCTACCGTTTCAGCGCCGAAGACTCGATCTATCTCGCCCCCGAAGCCGCTGGTAAAGGCCTGGGCCGCTTGCTGCTGACCGCGTTGGCAACCCAAGCGCAGGCGGTGGGTGTGCGCAAACTCATTGCCGTGATTGGCGATTCGGCCAACGCCGGCTCGGTAGGCGTACACCTGGCCCTGGGCTTCACGCACGTGGGCGTGCTCAAGTCGTGCGGATGGAAATTTGGCCAATGGCGCGATGTGGTCTTGATGGAAAAAGTATTGGGCGAGGGCGACAGCACGTCACCCGAAAACACATGAAAAACAAAACCATCGCCGCCTGGCTCGCCTTCATCGGTGGCCCGCTGGGCCTGCATCGCTTTTACCTGCACGGCCTCTCCGATATGTGGGGCTGGGTGCTGCCGATTCCCACCGCCATTGGCTTGTATGGCATTCAGCGGGTGCAGCAATTTGGCCTGGACGACCAACTCAGCTGGGCGCTGATTCCGCTGCTGGGTTTCACCATCGCCGGCTGTGCGCTCACCGCCATCCTGTACGGCTTGTCCACCCCCGAGAAATGGAACGCCCGCCACAACCCCAGCGCCGCGCTCGACGCCCCGGCTGGCCAGACCAGCTGGCCCACCATCTTCGCCGTGGTCTTGTCGCTGCTGATGGGCACCACCGTGCTGATGGCCAGCATCGTGTTCAGCTTTCAGCGCTACTTTGAATACCAGATTGAAGAGGCGAAAAAGATTTCGCAGTGAGCTGTTTTCAGGCGCCTTAGATCGTCATTCCCGCGCAGGCGGGAATCCAGGCGCGGGGACTGCGCAGAAGGCAAGGTTTGTCAGTCGCGCAGGTGGATTCCCGCCTGCGCGGGAATCCACGGATCCGTAGACGTCGGAGGCATGTTTCTATTCAAGCAAAATCGGTCACCAGCCCTTATAAATATTGCTCAAGCAGCTATGAATTTAATAGTGAATTGTGCAGCCTTTGATGTCGATATGGTGTATGCCGATGCGGCCCTGGTGGTCGTCAACAAGCCATCGGGCCTGCTGTGTGTGCCCGGGCGCGGGCCAGACAAACAAGATTGCTTGGGGCGGCGCGTCACAGCCCAGTTCGCCGACGCGCTCGTGGTTCACCGGCTCGATATGGCCACCTCGGGCCTGTGCGTGTTTGCGCGCAACCCCGCGGCGCAAACCGCCCTGAGCAAAGCCTTTGCGGCGCGCCAGGTACACAAGCGGTATGAAGCGGTTGTGGCAGGCAAGCCGGTTGAAACGCCCGATGAGCAGGGCTGGAGCCTCATTGACCTGCCGCTGATCGCCGATTGGCCCAACCGCCCGCTGCAAAAAGTCGACCTGGAATCTGGCAAACCGAGCCTCACACGCTGGCGTGTATCGCAAGACCTGAGCAAACCCGTCTGGCCCGACGCCACGCGGCTGCAGCTGGCACCGCTGACCGGCCGCAGCCACCAGTTGCGCGTGCATTTGCTGGCTTTGGGTCACCCGATTGTGGGAGACGCTTTGTATGCGCCTGCTGAGGTGCAACAACGTGCGCCGCGCTTGTTGTTGCATGCCTGCGAGCTGGGGTTTGTGCATCCGCAAACGGGGCAGGACGTGTTGCTGAGTTGCGCGGTTCCGTTTTGAGCTGTCTTGCTCCTTCCTGCCTTTGGGGGAAGGCGGGGATGGGGGCCCGCGCGCCGCCGAGATTTTTCACACGCATGCCCCCATCCCTACCTTCCCCCAGCGGGGGAAGGAGTTGTTGCTAAATTCAAGAAACTCAAGCCAAATCAGCCAACAGCCCTTATGAATACTGCTCAAGCAGCTATAAATAGAGGAGCGTCTAATCCCCCCTGAAACCCACCTGCCCGGCACGTCACCACCAGCGTGTCCCGATACGCCGCTTGCCCTTCATCTGGCATGACCGGCTGGATCGGCGTTGACTCATGAATCACCCGCGCATCGTCCAGCAGCACCAGGCTCCACGGCTGCGTGAGGGTAAAGCGCTCGCCGCGTGAGCCTTGCGCTTCAAACACACGGGTTTCGCCGCCCTTGATGCCCTGGCGGTTCACCAGAAACACCGCCACCAAGTCCACCCCGTCGCGGTGCGCGCCCTCGGGCGTGGGCCGGCCAATGCCGCCTTCGGTGTCGATGCGGAACTGGTGCGCCTCCACATACCAGGGCTGTGCACCCCGCAGTGCCGAGCATTGCGCCGCCAGGGCCAACAGCAGCGCGTTCCACGCCGGTGAGGCCAGCGCCTGCGCCAGCATGGGCTCAAACCAGCGCTGCATGCCGCCGTGCAAGGCGTTGTATTCCACCGGCTGCCAGTGCGCGCGGTGCGGCACCTGCTGCACCGCATCGCCATCCACCACAAAGCAGGCATGGCGACGGCGGCGGTAGCGGCCCCCGTCTTTCAGATAAGCATCGGCCGGCAAGTCGGCCCAGGTTTCGCTTAGCGCGTGCAGGTCACCGGCCTGGCACTGCGCCAGCTCGCAAGTGCCTTGCGAGCTCAGCACTGCGTAGCCCTGCTGGCGCAGGGCGGTGGGCAATTGGTCGGGGTAGGTGTAGGCGGGGGTGAGGATCATGGTCGTGATGCGATTTTTATTTGCTCCTCAAATCATAGCTGCTTGAGCAGGTTTGATAAGGGCTGACCGGCATTTTGAGCATAAATAGCAGGAATCACACTCTGCCCGGGCGATGGCTTGGTTTGACTCCTTCCCCTTCCGGGGGAAGGCGGGGATGGGGGCAAGCGCGCTACAAATTTTCCCAGCGTGTTACCCCCCAAGCCCCCATCCCGACCTTCCCCCAAAGGCGGGAAGGGGTAAAACCTGCCGCCTCACTGCCCCGCGTGCTGCCGCGCAAACAGGAAAAACGCTTCGCGCATGCGGTAGATCTGGTTGGCAAAGTAGGCTTGCCCGACACGACCCGAATTGAGTTGCCGCACCTCTGCGTTGTAATCCAGCTGCGTGTCGCGCACGGCATTGATATCAACCACGTTGGCAGCAGAGTTGCTGTCGGTGATGCGTGTGCGAATGCCCTTTTCAAACCGCTGCGTGCCAGAAAACTGAATTGTGGACGGCGTGTCGCCCTGCCGCGGCGTAAGGGGAATCGAAAGCTCCAGGCCCGCAAACTGACGCTCGCCACCCTTGCGGTAAAACACTTGCACGCCCACATCGCCAAACCACCGCGTCATCGACAGTGCAGGCCCCTTGGTGCCGTCGCTGTAGGCCTGATAGCCAGCTTCCAGCCAGGTATTGGGGCTTTGAACCCAGCGGTATGCGCCTGAATAAGCGCCTTTGGTGTTGGCACCTTCCACAATGGCCCGGTTGTATCTCGCACCGCGCAGCCGGACCACGTCCTGGCTATTGGGCAAATACACCGTTGACTCCGCTTGCACGCCAAACGCACCATAGTTAAAACGCCCCACGCCCACGTTGGCCATCATGCTGTCGCTCACCCAGAAAGACTGCTGGATAGCCGCAGATTTCAGGCCATTTTGCTGGCGGATGTTGTCAAACACTCGACCGCTATCGGCGTTGTCAGTATTGGTCAAACGTTGCACAAAGCTGGTGTACAGCTCGGCACCCGACCAGATGGGCAAAATGCCCTGCACATTGGCGGCCAGTGAGTAATCAATGGCACCCACCTCGGTGGCCACGGTGTAATTGAAGTCGGGTTTGATTTCCACGCGCACCGGCGAGCGGCGCGAAGGCTGCGCGCTCACCCACTTCACGTCAGTTTGCAAATAAGCCGGTGCCCGGTCAAAACTCATGTTGGCGCGCACGTTTGATGCATCACCGTCACGCAAAAAAGCCCGGTAGCTGGGAATGTCCACCGAAATCTCATGAATTCGCAAACCGGCCTTCAAGCTAACGGCGTAGGCCCGCTGCACGCCGACTGGCACATGCTCAGCCGCCAAGCCGAGCACCACACCAATCGCATCGGCCTCGTTGTGCCCATAACGCTGGTTCTCATATTCCACCACCAGGTTGTTCGCCAGCGTGCCCACCCGCACACGCTCTAGGCCCACCGCCGTCAGCGCACGCTGCAAAGCGTCCATCCGGTCTGCAGAAGTAGCCACCAAGCCCGACTCGCGTTTGGCATCCAGCGGCGGCAGCGCATTTTTAGGTGCTGCTTCGGCTTGCTTTTCGACAGCTCCCAGCGGCACCACCAAACTCACCGCGACGCTCGACGCATCAGCTTTTTGCCCGGTCGCACGCGTGGCACCAAACGAGCGCTGCAGCGTTGCCACCACGTTCGCATCGCCCAAGCTTGCCAACTTGGGCGAGTAGTAGCGCAACCCGAGGTGCTTTTGCTGCCCGTCGTACTCGGCCAGCGCCGAAGCGCCGGTATTTCCCAGAAAAAACTCGGCCCCGGCAAAGCCGCCCTTAAAAACTGCGGCTTGCCCGGCAGCGTTGGACGGTCGCTTGCCCGATGCAAAGCCCAAAGACCAGCGCAGCGGCCCCATCTGATCGCTGGCCACCACGTAAGTTGATTTAAAGAACGACGCGCCCCCGCTGATGTCGTTCACGCCCAGTGCCAGATTGGGCAAGGTTGACCAGAACGGTGGGAGCTGCACCTTGACGTTGGCCGACAGATCGCGCACGCCGCTGCTCAAAATAGACCCGGGAATAGGATCGGTGTAGTCGGCAAACCGCCCAAATACTTCTACATAGGGCACCAATCCCACACCCAGGCTGTAGTTTCGGTTGCGACCCGTCACCCCAAATTTGGGCTCGCGGTAGTTGCCAGCAGATAGCACCAGGGTGCCCGGCTCCAGCACAAACGCGCTGGGAATCACCAATCCCCCCGTCACACCGAGCGATGAAACACCCGTTTGTTGCCCTTGTGCCGCCCCGGTGGACACCACCAACACCGCCATTCCACCGATTTTTAGTAAGAATTTTGAATTCATTTTGAACCTTTTGAACCTCACCGCAGGAGATAAAAATCTAAACTCTCGGGCTGAGTGTAACTACGGTGCACTTGATTGACACCACCTGCAACGTGCATCTAACCGGCATCCGCTAGGCTCACACACGCAGAAATGTGGCGGGTAACCGACGTGCGCTCTACCCAATTTAAGGGAGGGCAACCCTACTTTGGGCCGGTTTACCCTTCATCATCCTTACAATTTGCAAAAAAAGTCGTTGGATTCTGTATATGCGTACATCGCCCGATGACGCCGAATCGCAAACAAGAGGGTCAGATAAATGTTACGGGATCAAGCGGAAAACTCGTCTTTTGGGAGCGACAGCGACGCCTCGCACGCGGACAGCTGGTACGTGGCCTACACGCAGCCCAAACGGGAGCATGTGGCCGCAACAAACCTCATGCAACAAGGCTTTGAGACCTACCTACCCCTGTACAGAACGTTAAAAAAGTCACCTGACGGACCCCTCACCCAGTCAGAACCGATGTTTCCACGCTACATTTTTTTCAAACCGGGTGTGGGAAAATCGCTGGCGACGGCTAAATCAACGCGCGGTGTCAGCACGGTTCTCTCGTTCGGATGCCAAATAGCAACCGTAAAAACGAACACTTTGGATTTAATAAAACAATTGGAAACCCAGCGTAACAGCGAAACCCTGAGCCAGCTGAGTCCGTTTCAGCCCGGCCAGTTGGTTCGTTTGACCAGTAAAAGCCTGACGGGGCTTGAAGGCCTTGTCACTTCGGTTTCTTCCAGGCGTGTTAACGTTTTGATTCATTTGCTGGGTGGCGAGCACAACATGCGTGTGGGCCACCACCAACTGGAAATCGCGTAACACCCCAACGGGGGTCAGTCATCACGCACGTGCGTAACACGTACGCAATGACTTGAGGGCTTGAGCACGCAGATTGTGTTTTGAATTTTGTTCGAAACACTGCGGTAGCCTGCCTAATTAAATAAAATCCCCACTGCCTCGAAACACTCACTCTATATAAGTAACGCTATTCAAAAATATCTGCATGAATACCTGAAAACATGACTCAACTTGCACCCGACACCCGCATTGGCATCATCGGCCTAGGCTATGTAGGCCTGCCCTTGGCCGTTGAATTTGGAAAAAAGCGCTCCGTAGTGGGTTTTGACATCAACGCCAAACGAGTTGCCGAACTGAAGTCTGGACACGACCACACGCTAGAAGTTTCATCTGAAGAACTGCAGCAGGCCGCGCACCTGAACTTCACCACCAACACCGATGAACTGAAAGCTTGCAGCATCTTCATCGTGACGGTGCCAACCCCGGTTGACGAACACAAGCGCCCTGACCTATCACCCTTGGTATCCGCCAGCGCCACCATCGCCAAACTGCTCAAGAAGGGCGACACCGTTATTTATGAATCGACGGTATACCCCGGTGCTACCGAAGAAGAATGCGTTCCCGTGCTCGAAAAGCACTCCGGCTTGGTATTTAACGTCGACTTTTTTGCAGGGTATTCCCCCGAGCGCGTGAACCCTGGCGACAAGACCCATCGCGTGACCAACATCAAAAAAGTTACCTCGGGCTCGACGCCCGAGATAGCCGACATGGTGGACGCGCTGTATAACGAAATCGTCACGGTAGGCACGCACAAAGCCCCGAGCATCAAGGTAGCAGAGGCTGCCAAGGTGATTGAAAATACCCAGCGCGATGTGAATATCGCCCTCATTAACGAGCTGGCACTGATATTCAATAAGCTGGGCATAGACACCGAAGCCGTTTTACAAGCCGCTGGCACCAAGTGGAACTTTCTGCCGTTTCGTCCCGGCCTGGTGGGCGGGCATTGCATTGGCGTCGACCCGTATTACCTCACCCACAAAGCACAGGCCATTGGCTACCACCCCGAGATTATTCTGGCGGGCCGCCGCTTGAATGACAGCATGGGTCCTTATGTGGTCACCCAACTGGTCAAAGCCATGACCAAGCGCCTGATTCATGTGCGGGGTGCCCGCGTTTTGGTAATGGGCCTGACCTTTAAAGAAAACTGCCCCGACCTGCGCAACACCCGCGTGGTCGACATCGTGAACGAACTGCGTGAATACGATGTGCAAGCCGATGTGTATGACCCGTGGATATCACCCGCAGAAGCGCAACACGAATACGGCATCACCCCCATTGAGCAGCCCGTAGCCGACACCTACGACGCCATCATCGTGGCCGTGGCACATGACCAGTTCAAAGCCATGGGCGCAAGCGCTGTGCGTGCATTAGGCAAAGCCAAGCATGTATTGTTTGATTTGAAGTACGTATTTAGCAAAGATGACAGCGACTTGAGGCTTTAAGGAATCCTTACGCCAATTTATGGTCAAAACAGTCACTCGCCCCTATAAATACTGCTCAAGCAGCTATTAAAATAATAGCAAAAGCGCTTCTCCATTTAACATGGCAATGCACCCAACCCGCCTTCACCCACAACCCCTGCTAGCCGAGGTGCGCGAGTTGATCGACGCCGCCCGCCAGCGTGTGGCCAGCGCGGTCAATGCTGAACTCACGCAGCTTTACTGGCATATTGGTCGCCGCATCAGCGCCGAATTGCTTTTGGGGCAGCGCGGCGAATACGGCAAACAGGTGGTGGCAGAACTGGCTAGGCAGCTTACGGCTGAGTTTGGCAGGGGTTGGAGCGAGCAGCAGTTGCGCCACTGCTTGCGCTTTGCCGAAACTTATCCTGATGAGCAAATTCTCTCCACAGTGCGGAGAGAATTGTCATGGTCGCATCTCAAAGCACTGATTTACGTCGACGAACCTCTTAAGCGCGATTTTTACCTCGACATCTGTCGTGTAGAGCGTTGGAGCGTGCGGCAACTGCAAGAACGCATCAACTCACTGCTCTTTGAGCGCACCGCCATCTCAAAGCAGCCTGAAGAAACCATTCGAAAAGACCTCAGTCAGCTGCGCAACCTGGGTCAAATATCGCCAAACCTCACCTTGCTGGCAAAAGCGAAGAACACATTGAACTGCTGCAGCTACCCCAAAGTAATATCCGCGTGGCGGACTACCTCACTTTGCTGCCACCGCGCGAGATATTGCAAGCCAAGCTGCACCAGTCCATCGAGCTAGCCCGCACGAAACTGCGCGCAGACGCCAGTTGATTGCTGCGGTGTATCAAACCCTCGACCCCACAATATGGAACGCATAGACCTTATTAGTTAACACGCGGTTGGCAAGCCTACACTCACTAGCCCACTTTCAAGTCAAATCGCCTACCAGCCCTTATAAATACTGCTCAAGCAGCTATTAAAATCATAGTAAATATGTCTCCCTACCAAACCCTGCAAACCACCCTTGCCCAGCAGCCCGCCACCTGGCTGGTCACCGGCGTGGCCGGTTTCATCGGCTCCAACCTGCTGGAAACCCTCCTCAAGCTGGATCAAAGAGTGGTGGGCCTGGACAACCTGGCCACCGGCTACCGCCACAACCTGGCCGAAGTACAAACTCTGGTGACTGCCGCGCAGTGGGCACGCTTCAAGTTCATTGAGGGCGACATTTGCAACCTGGCCGATTGCCAGCAAGCTTGCACGGGCATAGATAACACCGGTGTTGACTACGTGCTCCACCAAGCCGCGCTGGGCAGCGTGCCCCGCAGCCTGGCAGACCCCATTGCCGCCAACGCAGCCAACATCACCGGTTTTGTGAACATGCTGGTGGCCGCCCGCGACGCCAAGGTAAAAAGCTTTACCTACGCCGCCAGCAGCTCCACCTACGGCGACCACCCGGCACTGCCCAAAGTAGAGCAAGACATCGGCAAACCGCTCAGCCCCTACGCCGTGACCAAATACGTCAACGAGCTGTACGCCGAGGTATTTGCCCGGTGCTACGGTTTTAACGCCATTGGCCTGCGCTACTTCAACGTGTTTGGCCCCCGCCAAGACCCTGACGGGGCTTATGCGGCCGTCATTCCCAAATGGATAGCCAGCCTCATCAAAGGCGAACCCGTGCACATCAACGGCGACGGCGAAACCAGCCGCGACTTTTGCTTTGTGGCCAACGCCGTGCAAGCCAACCTGTTGGCCGCCACTACGCAAAACCCGCAAGCCGTCAACCAGGTCTACAACGTAGCCGTGGGCGACAGAACTTCGCTGAACGAACTGTTTGCCCAGCTGCACCACAACCTGCTGCCGCTGTACCCGCACCTGCAAGGCACCCAGCCCGTGTACCGAGACTTTCGCGCGGGCGATGTGCGCCACAGCCTGGCCGACATCAGCAAAGCCGCAAACCTGCTGGGCTACGCACCCACCCAGCGAATTGCGCAAGGGCTGGAGTTAGCTATGCCCTGGTATGTAGAAAACACGCAGACTGTTCCAGCATGACCATTCTCATCACCGGCGGCGCCGGCTTCATCGGTGCCAACTTCGTTCTCGACTGGCTTGCCCAGTCCGACGAACCCGTGGTGAACCTGGACAAACTCACCTACGCAGGCAACCTGGAAACCTTGGCCCCGTTGCAAAACAACCCCCGGCACATCTTTGTGCAGGGCGACATTGCAGACAAAGCGCTGGTAGACAGCCTGCTCGCGCAGCACCAGCCCCGCGCCGTGCTCAACTTTGCAGCCGAAAGCCATGTAGACCGCTCCATCCACAGCCCCGAAGACTTCATTCAAACCAACATCGTGGGCACTTTTAGACTGCTCGAAGCCGTGCGCGCTTACTGGGGTGGTTTGCAAGACGACCGTAAATCCACCTTCCGCTTCCTGCACGTGTCCACAGACGAGGTCTACGGCTCGCTGAGCGCAACCGACCCAGCCTTTACTGAAGCCCACCGCTACGAGCCCAACAGCCCGTATTCGGCTAGCAAGGCCGCCAGCGACCATTTGGTGCGCGCCTACCACCACACCTACGGCTTGCCAGTGCTCACCACCAACTGCAGCAACAACTACGGCCCCTACCACTTTCCCGAAAAACTCATCCCGCTGATGATCGTCAACGCCCTGTCCGGTAAACCATTGCCTGTATACGGCGATGGCATGCAGGTGCGCGACTGGCTCTACGTGAAAGACCACTGCAGCGCCATCCGCCGCGTGCTCCAGGCTGGCCAGCCAGGTGAGGTCTATAACGTGGGCGGCTGGAATGAGAAGCCCAACATCGACATCGTCAAAACCATTTGCGCCCTGCTAGACGAACTAAGCCCCAAAGCAGACGCAACCAGCTACACCACTCAAATCACCTACGTCAAAGACCGCCCCGGCCACGACCGCCGCTACGCCATTGACGCCAGCAAGCTGGAGCGTGAGCTGGGTTGGACACCTGCAGAGACGTTTGAAAGCGGTATTCGGAAAACCCTGCAGTGGTATTTGGCGAACGCTGAGTGGGTGGCGCATGTGCAAAGCGGGGCATATCGGGAGTGGATCACCACACATTATTCAACCGCAGCGTCACACAATATTGCCGCATCACATGCCACTTAACCCATGAGCAAACCGATATACGTTACCCAACCAGCCCTCCCCCCGCTGGAGGAGTTCATTCCCTATTTAGAAAAAATATGGGAAAACAAAATTCTCACTAACAGTGGGCCATTTCATCAACAGTTGGAAAAAGCGCTGTGTGAGTACTTAGGCGTTAAACACCTTTCATTGTTCACAAATGCCACGATTGCCCTGGTAACTGCACTTCAGGCGTTACGCATCACGGGCGAAGTCATCACCACGCCCTATTCTTTTGTGGCCACTGCGCATTCCCTTTTGTGGAACGGCATCAAACCCGTCTTCGTAGATATTGACCCAAACACCTTGAACCTAGACCCCAGCAAAATTGAAGCGGCTATTACCTCGCAGACGACAGCCATCATGCCCGTGCATTGCTATGGACACCCGTGTGATGTTGACGCCATACAAAAAATTGCTGACAACTACAACCTCAAAGTTATCTATGACGCGGCACACGCATTTGGTGTGAAATGTCATTGCGGTAGTGTGCTCACACATGGCGATTTGTCGGTTTTAAGCTTCCACGCCACCAAGGTTTTTAATACATTTGAAGGCGGCGCAATCATTTGCCCAGACGCAAAAACAAAAGCACGCATTGATCAACTCAAGAACTTTGGCTTCGTAGACGAGACAACGGTGGTAGCGCCAGGCATTAACGGCAAGATGAGTGAGATAAATGCCGCGTTCGGCTTGTTACAGCTCCAACACATTGGCGTTGCATTACAAAAAAGACAGAGTATTGATGCTACTTATCGGGAAGCGCTTCACAACATTCCAGGTATTCGCTGTTTGCAAAACGCTGACGAGCAGACAGCTAACTATGCCTACTTCCCGATCTTGGTAGGGCCTGAATATCCCGTTAGTCGCGATGCCTTGTACCAGAAACTCAAGAACAACAATATATATGCTCGTCGTTACTTCTATCCATTGATCACCGATTTCCCGATGTATAGGGGCATGCCATCGGCGCAGCCTGAAAATTTACCCATTGCGACACAGGCCGCACAACAAGTAATTTGCTTACCGATATACCCCGCTTTACATTCTGATAATATCTTTCAAATTATTGATTTGATCAAGGGCGCTTCGATCATATGACTGCTCCAATTCTCATATACGGTGCTGGAGGCTTTGCTCGTGAAGTCTTACAGGTTATTGTCGATATCAATTCCATAAAACCAACCTGGAGACCAGTTGGCTTTTATGTTGACCCGCACATTGATGCATCGGAAAGAATTCGAGATTTGCCAGTCATTAAAGATCCAGATTGGATCAATACGCATCAGGAAGTAAGCCTTGTTCTAGCTGTTGGTTCTTCTGCAGGTCGACATCAGATTGCCTCAAGACTATTGCAATCACGGCCTCGTGCATTTGCAACACTGGTACATCCAAGATCTTGGATAGGAGCGAGAGTCACGATAGGGCCCGGCACGATCGTGTGCGCCGGTGCGCTCATCACAACTGATATCACGATTGGCAGTCATGTTCATATCAATATTGGATGCACCATTGGGCACGACGCTTTGATTGAAGATTATGTAACTTTGAACCCTAGTGTAAACATTTCTGGCAACGTCACATTGCGTGAAGGATGCGATGTTGGCACTGGCTCAATTGCAATACCGCATGTTCAAGTGGGTGGTTGGTCTGTTGTAGGCGCGGGCACTGTCTTGATTAAATCGATGGAAGCTAACTCAACCATTGTTGGATCTCCCGGACGCGTTCTGAAAACACGAAGCCCTAATTGGCACCTGAACTAGAGGCGCGATATGAACTGTATTATTTGCAAATCCAAGGCAACTTACTATTTTTCAAAACAGTATCGAGAATTTCCGTTTGACGAGTTCATGCATGAAATCGGCCCGGTTGAATACTACAAATGCACTGAGTGCGGCTTTGTGCTGTCAAAAACCCATGCGGAGTTAAACTGCAAGACTTGGCAAACTCTAAACGATAGATTTCATCATCATATTGAAAACCCATCAGTTAAGAATAACATTAATCAACCGCCCTATGCAGAGCAGGCGTTAATGATATCGTTACTCAAAAAAAATGGAATTATCAATACAGACTCCATTCTTGATTTTGCTGCTGGATATGGCACCTTGAGCACTATTTTGAAGAAGTATTATAATGACACATTGCCCATCTACGATCCCTTTGTAAGTGACAATACGGGCTCGAATGTATATGTTGAAACATTGAATTCGGCAAAATATAAAACCGTTATTAACTCTGCAATGTTCGAGCATGTGCGTACGCGGGATGATTTAGACTCAGTAAATGCACTTGTCGACTTCGATGGATGCTTGATACTTCATACGGTAATATGTGAGAATATTCCAAAAGATCCCGAGTGGTTTTATTTACGCCCACCAGTTCATACAGCGTTTCATACCAACAAAAGCATGAATGTCTTGATGAAACAATGGGGATACAACTGCTCAACGTACTGCCCGCAAAGCAAGTGCTGGATTCTTTTCAAGAGCAAAAATCATATTTCGACTATTGAGGCAATTAATACTGAACTCAAAAATGTTTGGTTTATATCAAACAATGATGGATTTGTTGACTATTGGAAAGGTTTTTGACTACAGGTATGGTTTGCCTTACTCGATTTGCGCCAAGCATGAACACGAATTTAATCAGTGTCACTTAAGAAAAACATATTGGCGAGCTATGCAAGCCAGATATATGTCACTCTGGTAGGCATACTATGTTTACCCTTGTACTTGAAGTACATGGGCGCGGAGGCGTATGGATTGGTTGGATTTTTCACCATGCTACAAGCCTGGTTCAACCTCCTTGACATGGGCCTCAGCCCGACCGTAGCGCGTGAAACCGCCCGCTTCAGAGGTGGTGCTACCGATGCCTTGAGTTACCGCAGACTGCTGCGCGCCCTGCAACTTATCTTCTTTGCGGTTGCCATGGTGGGTGGTGGTGCCATGTTTTTATTTTCTGGGCAAATTGCTGGGAGCTGGCTCAAGGTTCAGGCGCTACTACTTGCGCAAGTTCAACTTGCCTTGCAACTGATGGCTGTCGGTGTGGCATTGCGCTGGATGTCTGGCTTGTACCGTGGCTGCATTTCAGGATCAGAGCGGCTGGTGTGGTTAGGCGGATTCAATTCCCTTATCGCCACACTGCGGTTCGTTGGAGTGCTGCCTGTATTGATATGGGTAGGGCATTCACCCGAAGTGTTTTTCACTTACCAGTTGTTGGTAGCGGTGGTCGAGTTGGCTGGCTTAGCAGTAAAGGCCTTCGGTTTATTCCCCTCATTGCCGACGCATGAAAAACTCGGCTGGTCACCAGCTTCATTGTTCAATCCAATCAAGCCCGTGGTGAAGTTCTCTCTCACCATCGCCTTTACCTCATCGGTTTGGGTGCTGGTTACGCAGACCGACAAACTGATCCTTTCTAAGCTCCTTCCGCTGGCTGACTATGGCTACTTCACCCTGGCTGTGCTAGCCGCCAGCGGCGTAATGATGATCAGCGGCCCTATCAGCGGCGCACTTATGCCGCGCATGGCCCGTCTGCAAGCAGAAGGTAACGAAGCGGAGCTGATCAACCTGTACCGCAACGCCACTCAACTGGTAGCCGTCATCGCAATACCTGCCTGCCTGGTACTCGCTTTTTTTGCTGAGCAAGTGTTGTGGGTGTGGACTGGCGATGCTCGTGCAACCACTCAAGCCGCGCCCGTACTGCGCTTGTACGCCCTTGGTAACGGCTTTTTGGCTCTATCTGCGTTTCCGTATTACCTTCAGTTCTCAAAAGGTGATCTCAAGTTGCACGTTGTCGGTAATGCAATTTTTGTGCTGCTGCTGATTCCTTCGCTGGTTTGGGCAACATGGACATATGGCGCTGTCGGTGCCGCTTATGCGTGGCTAGGTGCGAATGCAGCTTATTTTTTTGTTTGGGTACCATTGGTGCACAGGCGCTTTGTACGGGGATTGCATGCCCCATGGCTGCTGCGCGATGTAGGCACAATAGCTTTGATAACAGGATGTGGTTCAGGGCTTATATATCTTTTGGTGCCATGGCCAGATGAACGCTCACAAGTTGCCTCAGTAATAGCGCTGACGGCCATAATATTCTTTATGATGGCAGCAGCAAGCTCCTTAGTCATAAGAGAATTTATCTACAGTAAATGGCGTAAATATTTTACCAAAAAACATGCTGCAAATTAGCTAATAATTTTTGAAAATGAAAAAATTCTTGATATTAACTCAATCGTACAGTGAGAATGATGGGGGGTACATCGTGCTGCACAAACTGTGTGATCAGATCAACAGAGCAGGTGGCAATGCTTATCTGTTTCCATACGTAGATAATTTTGAGTTTGGAATTGGAAATTGGGTAAAACCACTTTTTAAATTTGCTAAGGAACGTGTACGACGAATTTTACCTTTCAAGGTTAACGCTAAGTTTTTAACTCCTGTCTTAAATAGTATTTCAGAAATTAGAAATTGGAATGATTGGATAGTTGTTTACCCAGAAGTAGTTTTCGGCAATCCTTTGAAGGCCAAGCATATCGTTCGCTGGTTTCTTCATCATCCTGGGCATATTACCGGTGCCATTTATTATGGCCAGAATGAACTGTATTTTCGGTATCACTCCGGGATAAGGCCGTACGAGTCACCGTTTTCGCGTTTATCACCATCGGAGCTAAGAATAGTTCATTATCCTTTGGATCTATATAATGAGTCAGGTGTATCGCCAAACAGGATGGGCACTGCGTATTGCGTACGCAAGGGGGCTGGGAAAGCCATTGTCCATGACTTGGCTGATTCTATTTTGATAGATGGTAAGTCGCACAAAGAGATAGCAGAGATATTCAAAAAAGCTAAACAATTCATTTCCTATGACGTGTACACCGCATACTCCGGCTTTGCCGTACTCTGCGGGTGTGAATCTGTGGTGATTCCAGATGAAAATGTTACCGAGGAGCAATGGATGCCTAGCCCGCCTGACCGATACGGCGTATCTTATGGTTTTGAAAACTTGGAAAGATCAAAATCAACTAGAAATCTATTCATGAAACGTATCCAATGCGAACAGGAAAGAAATTTAAGCAATGCTTCAAGCTTTATCAATGAAGTATCGTTATATTTTGAGCAAATGCCTTTCGCAACTGAATAATGTTACATACAACTTCGGCTAGGAAAAGCCAAAAGATCGGCTGGGCAAATAACACAAGTTTGCTGGAAATATTTTTTTGTCTGCTAGCTCTTTTATACGCTGTTCTGTTGGTGTATGCCGACACTTACTCGAACACTTACTTTACTGACATCCTTGATAGAGCAAATTATATTTATTATGCAGAATTTTCGAAGGATGTTTTTGGTTATTATTCGGAAAAATCAATATTTTCTGCATTTGTAAATGAGCCAATGTTTCTTTTAATAAATTGGTCCGTTAATATAGTTACAAGAAATCCAGAAAATACTGTAAGGCTACTAATTTTATTTTCAGCTTTTCAAGCAGCCTATTTAACGTTGAAAAATGGTGGTGGCTTTGCTGCTTGCGTAGTAATATTGTTATTGCCGTCAGTTTATGGCAATTACATTCTATCTCTACGCCAAGGAGTAGCTCTTGCTTTTTTTTTAACGGGTTGGTTCAGTAAAAATAATTACATCAAGTTTGCATTAATTGGATTTGCGCCCCTTATTCACACCTCTTTTTATATCTCTCTGTTTTTATTACTGTTTCAATGGATGTCTAGAAAATATGCCTCCCCCATATATTATAATATAGTAGTTTTTGTTGTGCTTTGTGTTGCGGCTATTTTACTAATCCCATATGTTGGGTCTAGCTTGGGGGTTAGGCAAGCGGAGGGTTATGCGTCAGCAGATTTTGAAGATGTCAAAGGCTCTGGGTTAGGGTTGGTATTTTGGTTTTTAATTTTAATTGTATTCCTTAATCAAGGACAAAAATTTTTACAGTGCAACCTTTTTTCTGTATACTGCCTTGTATTTTATGTATTAAGCTACATATTATTTCCTACATTTGCAAGGACAATACAAAATCATGCATTATTAATTTTAATTTCTGGATTTTATTTATCTGGTTTAAATAAACTTTTATTCTATTCTTTAGTAATTCTATTTTTCGCATACACTGTTTTTTCAGTTTTGAATTTCGGTTTGCTTTCCCCATTTTTGCAGTCTTAAATTTTATCAAATTAAGTGATAAGAGTATTATCTTTGACTAGATACGACAGACTGGGGGCTTCGTCGCGACTCCGTTCAATGCAATATCTTCCATGGCTGCAGTATTCGGATGTTGTGGTCACCTCTCTGCCTTTGTTGTCAGATGGATTGCTTCAGGCGCGCTACAAGCACGGTGTTTATGGCCTTTCGCTGCTGAATGCATACGCCACCCGTTTACGCGCTCTGATGGCGCGCCGACAGTTTGATGTGCTGTGGATCGAAAAAGAGGCTTTGCCCTGGTGGCCACTGTGGCTTGAGTTAGCAATGCTGCGCGGTGTGCCGTACGTATTGGATTACGACGATGCTATTTTTCACAACTATGACCAGCATGTTTATTTATGGGTGCGTCGCTTATTTGGTAGGCGGCTTGATGGACTAATGGCTCAAGCGACCTTGGTGGTAGCGGGGAACAATTATCTTGCACAGCGGGCACGCGATGCAGGTGCTCCGTGGGTGGAGGTGGTGCCCACAGTGATTGATTTGGTGCGTTACCCCAAACCCCAAACGCTGGCTGGGCCGCTGGTTGATGTTCAACTTCCGCGCATAGTGTGGATTGGTTCGCCTTCTACGGTGCGTTACTTGCAGCTGATTCGCGAGCCGCTACAGGCACTGGCTGCGCGGCAGCCGTTCGTGTTGCGTGTAATAGGGGGTGGGGTGGTCGATTTACCTGGTGTCCAGGTAGAAGTTTTACCTTGGACTGAAGCAACTGAGGTTGAAAACATCAGTGCTTGTCAGGTGGGCGTGATGCCCTTGCAGGATTCACTGTGGGAGCGCGGCAAATGTGGCTACAAACTGATCCAGTACATGGCGTGCGGCTTGCCCGTAATGGCATCCGGCGTTGGCGTCAATCCTGAAATTGTGCGTCACGGCGAAAACGGCTTTGTCGCCAATACGGCGGATGAATGGGTGACTAAGTTAGTCGAGTTGCTTCAATCCCCCTCTTTGCGTCGGCAAATGGGTACAGCAGGGCGGCAGCTGGTAGAAAACGAGTATTGCATTCAAAAAACAGGCCCGCGCACAGCCCTGCTGCTACGAGCGGCCGCGGGAAGCCTTAGTTAAATATGTGTGGATTTTCCGGTTTTCTTGGTGGCCGATGGCTGGGCGATACAGCGCAGGCCCAGCTCAAGTGCATGACCGATTTGATTGCCAACCGTGGCCCAGATTCAGAGGGCCATTGGCTAAATGCTGATGCAGCTATCGCTCTCGGGCACCGCCGCTTAGCTATTTTGGAATTGTCTTCTGCAGGCGCGCAGCCGATGACTTCAGCGGGTGGCCGTTATGTAATTGCTTTTAATGGCGAGATATACAACCATCCAGCGCTACGGGTCGAACTGAATAAATGCGGACATATAGCTTTATGGCGTGGACATTCAGACACCGAAACGCTGCTGGCGGGTTTCGATGCTTGGGGTATTCAAGGGACAGTACAGCGCGCAATCGGTATGTTTGCCTTTGCGGTTTGGGATAAACAAACCCGCACATTGACCCTGGCACGTGATCGTCTTGGCGAAAAGCCCTTGTATTACGGTTGGCAAGGGAGCGGCAGTTCGGCAGTTTTCCTGTTCGGCTCAGAGCTGAAAGCCCTGCGCGCGCACCAAGCCTTTAATGCGCCGATTAGCCGTGACGCACTGTGCTTGTATATGCGGCACAACAACGTGGGCGGTGTGCACTCTATCTATCAGGGCATATACAAACTGCCGCCCGCAAGTCTACTAACAGTTTCGCAGCAATCGCCCGAACCAGTGGTCACGCAATACTGGTCAGGTGCGCAGGTTGCCGAGCAAGGGGTGGCCCACCGATTTACTGGCGGTGCAGACAAAGCGGTAAATGCGCTGGAGGTATTGCTCAAAGATGCGGTGTATCAACAAATGATGGCTGATGTGCCGCTGGGCGCATTTTTGTCAGGTGGCGTGGATTCTTCCACCGTGGTGGCCTTGATGCAGGCGCAGGCGAGTCGCCCAGTGAAGACTTTCACCATCGGCTTTCATGACGATATTTACAACGAAGCGGTGCATGCGAAGGCTGTAGCTGCTCACCTCGGCACTGACCACACCGAGCTATATGTCACGTCTGACCAAGCTCTGGCTGTTATTCCGCGCTTGCCGGCCATGTATGACGAGCCCTTTGCTGATTCGTCGCAGATTCCCACCTTTTTGGTCAGCCAGTTGGCGCGCCAGCACGTCACGGTTTCGCTGTCTGGCGACGCGGGCGATGAACTGTTTTGTGGCTACAACCGCTACCAACTCACAGCCAGTTTGTGGAAAAAGCTGGCTGCCGTGCCGGTTCCCCTACGCCGCGCCCTAGCCTGGGGGTTGACTCGCTTGTCGCCGCACAGGCTTAACAGCTTGGCCAGCCACACGCTCGCTTCAAGCCGCTGGGCCAACATGGGCGAGAAGCTGCACAAGGGCGCGGGTGTGATGTCTGCCGGCAGCGCTGCTGATTTATACAGAGGCATGGTTTCCCAATGGCCTGACCCCGCAGATGTGGTGATTGGCGGCACCGAGCCTTCGACGCTGCTCACTGGGCTACAGCCCGCCCTGGCAGGCCTGAGCGACGTGGAACGCATGATGGCGCTGGACATGCTGACCTACCTGCCAGACGATATTTTGACCAAGGTAGACCGCGCTTCCATGGCCGTCAGCCTGGAGTCACGCGTTCCCTTTCTCGACCATCGGGTGGTGGAATTTGCGTGGACTTTGCCAATGGAATACAAGCTGCGCCGTGAAAACAATAGCTTCACCACCAAGTGGGCCCTGCGGCAAGTGTTGTACAGATACGTACCACGAGAGCTCATCGAGCGGCCCAAAATGGGCTTTGGTGTGCCAATTGACAGCTGGCTGCGCGGGCCACTGCGCGATTGGGCCGAAGACTTGCTGGGCGAATCCCGGTTGAGGCAAGAAGGCTATTTCAACCCTGCGCCCATACGCCAGAAGTGGGCGGAACATTTAAGTGGGCAGCGCAACTGGCAGCACCCTTTGTGGTGCGTTTTGATGTTTCAGGCTTGGCTGGCGGAGCAAACGCGGACGAGCAAAGCATGAAATACCTACTCATCGCCGGGTTGGCCGAGTCATTGCTCAACTTTCGTGGCCCCTTGATTGCGGCTTTGCAAGCGTCTGGTCTGCAAGTGCATGTAGCCGCACCCGACCTGCCTGCTGGCCACGCAAACCGGCTGGCTCTTGAGGCGCGCAACCTGGCGGTACACAACATTCCCATGCGGCGCACAGGCACCAACCCGTTGGCCGACTTGCAAACCCTGTGGGCTTTGTGGCGCTTGATGCGCCGGGTGCGGCCCCAACTGGTGTTGGGCTACACCATCAAACCGGTGATTTACGGCTCGCTGGCCGCCTGGCTGGCTGGCGTGCCCAGGCGGTTTGCGCTGGTGACCGGACTGGGTTATGCATTTCTGGGTGGTGAGCAGGTAGGGCCTCGGGCTCGTCTTCAGGCGCTGGTGCAGTGGCTTTATGCCGTGGCCCTGGCGCACGTGCACAAGGTGTTTTTTCAAAACCCGGACGACCTGGCCCTGTTTCGCCAGCGCGGCATGTTGGCGGCTGGCGCGCCCGCGTGCGTGGTCAATGGCTCCGGGGTCGACGTGACCAGCTTTGCCGTGACACCTCTGCCGCCTGCAGCTTCGGTCGGTGCCATTCGTTTTTTGCTCATTGCGCGCCTGCTGGGCGACAAAGGCGTGCGTGAATATGCCCAGGCCGCAGCCCGGGTTCGCGCCGTGCACCCGCAAGTGCAGTGCGCACTGGTGGGCTGGATTGATTCCAACCCGGATGCAATTGACCCCGAAGAGCTGGACGCTTGGGTGGCTGCCGGTACGGTTGAGTTTTTAGGGCGGCTGGCTGACGTTCGCCCGGCCATTGCCGATTGCAGCGTGTATGTGCTGCCCTCGTACCGCGAGGGCACGCCGCGCACCGTACTGGAAGCGATGGCCATGGGCCGCGCCATCATCACCACCGATGCGCCCGGTTGCCGCGAAACCGTAACCGATGGAGACAACGGGTTTCTGGTGCCAGTCAAATCAGTTGATGCGCTGGAGCAGGCCATGCTGCAGTTTGTGAACGATCCCTCGCTGGCACCGCGCATGGGCCTGCGCTCCCGCCAGATGGCGCAAGACAAGTACGACGTGCACAAAGTTAACGCGGTGATGCTGCGGGAAATGGGCATTGTTTAAAGCTCGTCTCATGGTGTTTTAAGCCATCAGCCCTTATAGATATTGCTCAAGCAGCTATCATTTTTATAGTAAACAATCTTCACCTCAATTTGTTAACTGCCAATGAAACGCCTTTTTGACCTTGTTTTGTGCACGCTGGGCCTGCTGCTGCTTGGCTTGCCACTGTTGTTTTTAGCCTGGCTGATTCGCCGCAGGATTGGTAGCCCGGTGCTCTTTCGTCAAACGCGCCCTGGCTTGCATGGCAAACCGTTTGAGATGGTGAAATTTCGCACCATGACGGATGCACGCGGGCGAGACGGTGAGCTGCTGCCGGATGCGCAGCGCCTGACCCGTTTTGGCAAGTTGCTACGCGCCAGCAGCCTGGACGAACTGCCCGAGCTGTGGAATGTGTTGAAGGGCGACATGAGTCTGGTGGGGCCGCGCCCGCTGCTGATGGAGTATTTGCCTTTGTATTCTGCGGAGCAGCACCGGCGGCACCATGTGCGCCCTGGTATTACGGGGTGGGCGCAGATTAATGGCAGGAACACAGTGGAGTGGAAGGACAAATTCACGCTTGATGTTTGGTATGTGGACAACCGCACGCTGTGGCTTGATGTAAAAATATTGTGGCAAACGGTGCGCAAGGTGATTATTAAAGATGGGATTAGCGCAGTGGGTGAAGCTACCATGACCAAATTTACTGGCGAAACGCAAGAAACAAACTAAGGTGGGAGAAAAATGAAGCGGTTTGCTATTTTTGGGGCCGGGGGACACGGGCGAGAGGTGATGCCCATCGTGCGCCAACATTTGCATCAGACGCATACCGAAGCCTGGGATTTGGTATTTGTTGACGATCATCCTACTGCTGCACAAATTAACGGGCATCGCGTGGTGACTTATGCACAGTGGCTGATGGAACCTGCACAGTCGCGGCATATCAGCTTGGCCATTTCAAATGGTGACGTGCGCGAGAAGCTCGCACGGCGATGTACCGCTGATGGTGTTGAGTTTTTTGAGGTGCGCGCTGCCAATGTGGTTGTAATGGACGATGTGCAAATTGGGCCTGGCGCACTGCTGAGTCCGTTTGTGACGCTGACCTGTAATATAAAGATTGGCCAGCATTTTCACGCCAACTTATACAGCTATGTGACGCATGATTGCGTGATTGGCGACTATGTAACCTTTGCACCGGGCGTGCATTGCAATGGCAATGTGGTGATTGAAGATCATGTGTATATCGGCACCAGCGCTATCTTGAAAAACGGGAAACCAGGGCACCCCATCGTGATTGGTCGCGGCTCAGTTGTGGGAATGGGTGCGGTGGTTACCAGAAGCGTGCCCCCAGGGTCTACCGTAGCGGGCAACCCGGCTCGGGTTAGGCCATAAATTTATCTTGTTTCATATATGTTGAATACTAAATTTTCTCCCTGGCCAAGCTTTTCGGTTGAAGAGGCCGATGCAGTTCGTAAAGTCGTATTGGACAACCGCGTCAATTACTGGACAGGTACCGAATGCCGCGAATTCGAGAAAGAATTTGCCACCTGGTCAGGAACCAAGCATGCCGTCGCGGTAGCCAACGGCACCTTGGCGCTGGATCTGGCGCTGAAAGCGCTGGGTATTGGGCCGGGTGACGAGGTGGTGGTGACGCCGCGCACCTTTATTGCGAGCATTTCGTGCGTGGTGAATGCGGGTGCCATACCGGTTTTTGCAGACGTTGACCGGAACACGGGCAACATCACCGCCGAAACCATTGCGCGGGTGGTTACAACGCGCACCCGGGGCATTATTTGTGTTCACCTGGGTGGCTGGCCATGCGATATGGACCCCATCATGAAACTGGCCGATGCGCACCAGATCAAGGTGATTGAAGATTGCGCACAGGCCAACGGCGCTCGCTACAAAAACCGTAGCGTGGGGTCGATTGGTCACGTAGGCGCTTGGTCGTTTTGCCAAGACAAAATCATGACCACGGGTGGCGAGGGCGGCATGGTCACCACCAACGATGAAGCCTTGTGGAAGGCCATGTGGTCTTACAAAGACCATGGCAAGGATTATTCGGCCGTTTATGAGCGCCAACACCCGCCGGGCTTTCGGTGGGTGCACGAGAGTTTTGGCACCAATTGGCGCATGCTGGAGGTGCAAGGTGCGATTGGCCGCATTCAGTTGCGCGCGCTGGGTGAATGGACGGCGAAGCGCCTCGCCAATGCGCAAGCTATTTGGGCGGCCTGCCAGCCACATGCGGCGGTACGGGTGCCAAGCTTTGGCTGTAACACCACCCAATGCCCGGCCGACTGCGCCTTGCGCGCCACCTGCAACCATGCGGCCTACAAATGCTATGTGTATGTGCAGCCCGACCAACTGGCTGCGGGGTGGACGCGGGACAGCATTGCGGCGGCTATTAACGCGCAAGGCGTGCCGTGTTTTCAAGGCTCATGCTCCGAGGTGTATTTGGAGAAGGCTTTTGATGGCACAGGCTGGCGCCCCGAAACCAGGCTGCCGGTTGCCCAAGAGTTGGGCGAGACCAGCCTGATGTTTTTGGTACACCCCACTTTGACGGCAGCCGAGATTGACAAAACGGTGACTGTGATTGCACAAGTATTGAGTGAAGCGTCAGCGGGCCACGCTACTGAATAACACCGACGCCAACAACCCGTTTCCGTCATTCCCGCGCAGGCGGGAATCCACCTTAAAAATGCAAAGCCCCTTAACCCCACACTCCTCGCGCCTGGATCCCCGCCTGCGCGGGGATGACGGGGGAATATGCTCTGCAGGGCATTGCGTAAATCCTGAATAAGTTAAACCGTGTGAATTTATTAGAGCTGCCCCGTGCGATCAAGCGACTACTGGCGCTGACGGCCGACGCGTTACTGTGCATATTGACAGTATGGCTGGCGCTGTGTTTGCGGCTGGATGAAGTGGTGACCATGCACACCAATCACTGGATTGCGGTGGGGTTTTCTTTGGCATTTGCATTGCCGGTATTTGTGCTTTCGGGCTTGTACCGCGGCATATTCAGGCATGCTAATTCTGTGGCGCTGCTGGCCGTGACCAAGGCCATGGTGATATACGGCACCATTTATGCGGCGCTGTTGACCACGGTGGCATTGCCCGGCGTGCCGCGCTCGGTGGGGTTTATTCAGCCCTTGTTGCTGCTGCTGGGGGTGGGCGCTTCGAGGGTATTGGCACGGTATATTTTGAGTGGCACTTATTTGAGAGAGGTGCGACAGGGCAATACGTCAAAGGTATTGGTTTACGGTGCGGGCGAAGCGGGCCGACAACTGATCGACGCCATGCGCAGCGGCCGCCAAATGCAGGCGGTTGGCTTTTTAGACGACGACGCCCGCCTGCATGACCAGGAAATTAACGGTCTGCGCATTTACAACCCCAAAAACCTGGATCAGGTTATTCATCAATTGAAAGTGAGCGATGTGCTTCTGGCCATTCCGTCGGCCAGCCGCCAGCGGCGCAATGAAATTCTCCAGCGCATGCGCGAAGTACGGGTGTCGGTGCGCTCTATTCCCAGTTTGATGGAACTGGCGCAGGGCAATGTGCACGTAAATGATTTGATCGAGCTGGACATTGAAGACTTGCTGGGGCGCGACACGGTGCCACCCGATGCACAGCTGTTACAGAAAAATATCATGGGCAAGGTGGTACTGGTGACGGGGGCTGGCGGTTCGATTGGCAGTGAGCTGTGTCGGCAGATTATTCGGTCTAGGCCTTTGACGCTGCTGTTGATTGAGCTGAACGAATACGCGCTGTACAGCATTCACCAGGAGTTGCTGCAACTGCGGCCCGATGGCGAGGTGACCCTTGTACCGCTGCTGGCTTCGGTGCGCGACGATGATCGCATGCACGAGATTATGCGAACCTGGAAGCCACAGACGGTTTACCACGCGGCTGCCTACAAACATGTACCGCTGGTGGAGCACAACCCGGCCGAAGGTGTCAAAAACAATGTGCTGGGGACTTTGAGCGCGGCACTGGCTGCGGCCTCGCATGGAGTGGCTGATTTTGTTTTGATCAGCACCGACAAAGCGGTGCGGCCCACCAGCGTGATGGGTGCCAGCAAGCGCCTGGCTGAAATGCTTTTGCAGGCGCTGGCAGCGGGTGCGGGCAGCCGTGGATGGCAAACCCGTTTTGCCATGGTGCGGTTTGGTAATGTATTGGGTTCTTCGGGTTCTGTGGTGCCGCTTTTTAGGGATCAGATTAAAAAGGGTGGCCCCGTGACCCTGACGCATAAAGATATTACGCGATACTTGATGAGTATTCCCGAAGCCGCACAGCTGGTGATACAGGCTGGTGCCATGGCGCAGGGAGGCGATGTATTTGTGTTGGACATGGGGCAGCCTGTACGCATTGTTGACTTGGCCACCCGAATGATCGAGCTGTCGGGGCTAACCGTGCGCAGCGATGACCAGCCGGGCGGCGATATAGAAATAAACGTGACAGGCTTGCGCCCTGGCGAGAAGCTTTATGAAGAGCTGCTGATTGGCGACAACCCACTGACGACGCAACACCCGCGAATATTCAAGGCGAATGAAGATTTTTTGCCGTGGGAAGCGCTTGACGAATATTTGGTGACGCTCAGGTCTGCTTTAGAGGCCAACGACGTAGCGGCGATCCGTTTGCTATTGCAGCAAGTTGTTCCCGGGTATCAGCCTGAAGGTAGCGTTGTGGATTGGGTGCATTTGGAAGAATTGAGAAGTGGGAAGTCCTTGCAAGAGGACTCGCCAGCAATGTCTGTAACCACCACAAAAGCAAACCTAGTGCTGTCAATTCGAACGCAGGCTACCTAGGAAGCTGGTGCCCACCTAAGCATTGAGTCGATCATAAGAATCGTCGAACCGCACGATGTCGTCTTCGCCTAAATAGCTGCCCGACTGCACTTCAATCATTTCCAGGTCGAGCTTGCCGGGGTTGCGCAGGCGGTGCACTTCACCAATGGGTATGTAGGTTGACTGGTTCTCGGTGAGCAGAAACACTTCTGTGCCCCGGGTGACCTCGGCCGTGCCCTTCACCACAATCCAGTGCTCGGCGCGGTGGTGGTGCTTTTGCAGGCTGAGCGATGCGCCGGGCTTGACGGCGATGCGCTTGACTTGAAAGCGCTCGCCGTTGTCAATGCTGTCGTACCAGCCCCAGGGGCGCGCCACTTTGCGGTGCAGCGCGGTTTCGGGCTGGTTGCGGCCTTCCAGCTCGGCCACCACGGCTTTGACCTGCTCCGCATGCGAGGCGGCAGCCACCAGCACGGCGTCGGGCGTGTCAACCACGATCAAGTCTTGCGTGCCCAGGGCCACCACGGTGCGGTGGGGGGCATGAATGTAGGTGCGCTGGGCCTGCACGGCCACGCCCGCACCGCTGATGCGGTTGCCCGATTCGTCGACGGGCGTGAGCTCGGCCACGGCGTTCCAGCTGCCCACATCGCTCCAGGCACCGGCAAAGGGCACGACCACGATGTTTTGGTGGTGCTCCATGACGGCGTAGTCAATGCTCTCGGCGCGACAGGCCTGAAAGCTTGCTGCGTGGGGGCGAATGAATTGCTGGCCTGACTGCTGGTCAGTTGTGGCTTGGGCCATGGCTTGCTGGCACGAGGCCAGAATATCGGGGACATGCTGTTGCAGGGCATCCAGCAATGTTTGGGCCTGGCACAAAAATATGCCGGCGTTCCACAACACGTTGCCTTGCAAAAGCAGCGCCTGGGCACGCGGTGCGTCGGGCTTTTCGATGAAGCGGGCTACCGCGTAGCTGCCATCGGGGTTTGCAGGCCCCTGCTGTATGTAACCGTAGGCGGTGCTGGGGAAGCTGGGCATGACGCCGAAGGTCACCATGGCACCCGCGGTGGCGGTCGCCACGCCGCGCTGCACGGTGGCGGCGAATGCCGCGGCGTCGGGAATGTGGTGGTCGGCTGGGCAAAACAACAGCAACTGGCTGGTATCGGTCGCGGACAGGGCGGCAATGGCCATGGCTGCAGCGGTGTTGCGGGCAACAGGCTCCAAAATGGTGCACCCAGTGACGCCTGCAGCCTGCATGGCCTCGGCAACCAGAAAGCGGTGCTCGTCGGCGGCGACGCACAGGATTTCAGTTTTGGCAGAGCCTAGGTGCGCGGTGCGCTGCAACGTGAGCTGCAACAGGCTGCAGCCGTCGATCAAGGGTACAAACTGCTTGGGGAAAGACTTGCGCGAAAGGGGCCACAGGCGCGTGCCGGAGCCGCCGCACAACACGACGGATTGAATTAAAGACTCAATCACGGGGCAGCGTCATTTAGCCGCCCGCTTGATGAGTGCTTTTGATTTGGCGTTGTAGTTGTAATTGACGTATTGGTAACTGGAGTATTTGTAGCCGTAGCGGTAGCGGCGGCTGTCCAGATTCAAATCGTTAAAGATCACGCCCTTCACAGTAACGCCCACTTGCTCCAGGCGACGGGTGCTTTCTCGCAACTCGCTCAAGGTGCTGATGTCGGCGCGCATGACCATGAACACGGTTGCAGCGTTGGGCGCTATAACTTGCGCGTCAGACACGGCGAGCACCGGCGGGGTGTCGACCAATATCAGGTCGTAGTGGGAAGACAAGGAGCGAAACATTTGCTTGAGGGACGGCAGCAGCAATAACTCGCCCACATTCACAGCCAGCACACCAGTGGTAATCAAATCTACATTGGCACTGACGCCACGGCGCAATACCTGGGCCAGCGTGTGGCCACCGGTGATCAGTTCGGTGAGGCCGCCTGAACGCTCCACGCCGTAGTATTGGTGAATGTGTCCACGGCGCAGATCAGCGTCAATCAACAATACCCGCTTGCCACCGGCACCGAGTAGTGCGGCAAAGTTGGCGCTGGTAAATGATTTACCGACGCCAGGGGTTGGGCCGGTAAACATGACGATATTGTTGCGCGCCGTCAGCATGGCGAATTGCAGGGCGGTGCGCAAACTGCGCAGACTCTCCACACCCGGGTCGTCTGGCGCACTGAGCGACAGCAAATGCACGCCGGGTGCTTGGGACTTAATTGCTTTAGACAACGCGTCTTGCGCTTTGGAGCGGGGAACCGTGGCAAATACATGCATGCCGGTGGCGCTTTCCACTTCTGCCGGGTCCCGCACACCTGCATTCAAGCTATTGCGCAGCAGGGCCAAGGCAACGCCTAATACCAAACCCAATAAGCCGCTTACCGCCACGATGACCGAGCGCTGGGGTTTGATCGGGTCTTCGGGTTCTACTGCACCGTCAACCACGCGCACATTGCCCACGCGGCCTTCTTTCACGATGCGCAATTGCTGTGCGCTGTTGAGCAGGCTGGCGTACAGCTCATTATTTACTTTTGCGTCGCGGGTTAAGCGCAATAAGTCTTGCTCCAGATTGGGCAGGGTTTTAATTCGGCCCGACAAGGCGCTGGCTTCGCGAGACACGGCGTTGATTTGCTGGTCGATGACCTGGATGCTGGGGTGCTCGGCGGTAAACCGGCTTTCCAGCTCACGGCGCTTTTGTCGCAAATCAAACAGCTTGGTTTCAATTTCAACAGACGACTGCAAAGACTGTTTGCCTTCGTTGCTTAAATCAAAGGTGCTGTTCTGGTTGCGAAATTTGTTGTAAAGGTTTTCCGAGCCTTCCAGCTGGGCTTTGATTTGGGGCAGAAAGTTACCCAGAAATACAAGGGTCTTTTCTGCCTCGGCGGCTTTGCGCTCGGTATTTTGGCGCACGTAGCCGCTGCCAATCGCCACCAGGGTACGGGCCAGGCGCTGCGGGTCGGTGCCTTGCAGCTTGACGGAAATAATGCCTGACTGGCGGCCCTGCTCGGCAATGGTGAGGTTGCGTTGCAGCGCGCTGATGACTTTTTGCTTGGACTCATGAACAACGTAAAACTGCCCACCAGGCTTTGCGGCCAGCTGGGTGACCAGGATGCGCGCACGCGATTTGGCGTCGCCGAGCGCCAGCGGCGTGCCCACCACACCTTGCCCCAACGGATTGCCGTTGTGGTCAAACAGGGTATAGGCATTGTTTTCACCCGTGACGAGTACCAGGCGCTTGCCCTCCAGTTCTTCCGGTACCTCCAAAGCACCCAGCTTGATGGATTCAGACCCTGTGACATAGCCGGGCAGCCCAAAAAACCCGGGTTCAGACAACTCTGTGGCCCGGCGGGACAGCCACTGGCCGACCACCGGCAATAACTTGGGGACCGCCACCACGGTCAACTGCAAGTCGTCGACCGCGCCGCCCACGACCAGGCGCGAACGCAATATTTCAATTTCGGCCGTAGCGGGGGAGCGAATTTCAAACAGGCTGGCGGCTTCGCCCAATGCGCTGCCGGCACCGGGCTTGCTCTCTTCGACCTGAATCAGCGTGTTGGCTTCAAAAATCGGCTGGGAAATCACCGCATAACTGCCGCCGACCAACAAGGCCAGCAAGGTGATGAGCAATATGAGCCAGCGGGCTTCAATGAGTGCGCCGACCAGCCCCAACAAGTCCAGCTCGTCGCCGTCTTGATTCGGCGCTTCCTGTCTTGGGGGTGGCTGGTGGCCCTGCGGTTGGGTGTCCATTTAACTAAAAATTCCTGAAATTCTCGAACGGTGAAGCGAAGAATCAAGCCATCTTTTGCAAGCGGCTGATCCATTCGGTAGCGCCACGCTCAATCTGTGCGTGGGTTGATTGAAATACTGCGTAGTATTGTTTGTACGGGTCTTGCACATCAAAATCTCCAAACTCACCCCATCGGTAAACTTTGCCCTTGGTTAAAGGATATTGTTTCAGCAACTGTTGTTGTTGTGCCAGTTCCATCACCAGAATTAAATCAGCCTGCGTACACATCCAGCTGACCACTTGCTGTGCGCGGTGCTTGGATATGTCAATACCGTGGTCACGCGCAATTTTCACAGAGGCCGGGTCAGCTGGCTCCCCCACCAAGGCCGCCAAGCCAGCAGACCACACGTTGTGATTGGGCAAGCGTGCGCTGAGAATGCCTTGCCCAACGGGGCTTCGGCATATATTGCCCGTGCACACGACCAGAATATGCTTCATTTAACAATGTCGCGTGCCGTGTTCACCAACTGACCCGATGGCAATAGCAAACTGATCACGCGGTTCCAGCGAACGATGGGTGCTGGGTCTACATACACCACATCGCGCGGTTTCAAATCAAAGCTGTCGGCCATGGCCAATGCAGCGGGTGAACGTGCATCGAGGTGGTAGATTTCGGCGTTGCCGACGGCTGCGTTGCGCAAAACATATATCTGACGCGGGTCTGCAGACACCTGGCTGATGCCGCCACTCTCGCCCAGCGCCTCGCCTAATGACATGCGCCCATTGCGCATGACCAGCGGTGTCGGCCGGTTGACTTCGCCCAAAACATAAACACGCGAGTCGTCGCGGCTCAATACCCGCACCAAATCGCCGTTGGCTAACACGATGCTGGTGGGGTTGACATTCAACTCAGAGAGTTGCTGCATGCTGATGATGGTGGTAACAGTACCGCGCGTGACGGCTACGGCTGATCGATCAGCGCCGGTGGTGAGCCCGCCTGCACGGCTTAAAGCGTCGGGTAGGGTTAGCGGAATATCGGTCAGTGCCAGCAAGCCTGGCGATTTCACCTCGCCGTCAACATAAATGCGGCTGCTGCGAAAACCCTGAACCCGAACGGTAATTTGCGGGTTTTTGAGGTACTTGCTCAGTTCGCGCAGCAGCAACGTGCGCGCCCCATATTCCGTCAAACCGCCAACCCGGATGACGCCAATAAACGGGAACTGAATAAAGCCGTCGGAGCTGACGTTGAAACCGGTGCCTAGCGCGCTTTGGCCTGAAGGATCCAATGAAGTTGCGGCCGAAGGAGGCGCGTTTAACTCGGGATGTGTCCAGATAACAATGCTGAGTACATCGCCAGCGCCGATTCGATAACCGCTGGGGCTGCCAAACAGGCGTTTGATGTCCTGGCCAAGCTCGGTCGACTTGGCAGCGTTTTGTTTAAGAATCAGATCGGGGGTAATGCTGATGAGTTTGCCGGGCGGTGGCGTACTGGCAGCGGTTGACGTGCTGTCAGCATTAGCTGTGACTGGATTGAGTCTCAACCAGCTGGGCCAACTCAATCCCTGGTCTGAAGAAGGCGCGCCACCTAATTTGGCATTGGGTCGCAAACCACCGTCTTTGAGGCTTTCGCTGATGGAGGTACCTGGCGACATGGCACAAGCGCTAAGCAAGCTCGCAACTGTCAAAAAAGCCAGAAAATTAATAACACGCATTAAAGTCTTGATTGAATTCATCATTCTAATTTTATGTTTAACCCGGTTTCTAAATGGCGTGCTTATAACATCAATATATGTCATCCTCAAGAATGCAAACGCTTCAAACAATGATTTGCGTCTTACGGGTTCCAAAAACTTCCAAAGACCTTACAAGATAAATCTTGTAACGTAAACCCTCATTTGTGTCTTTATGGGCTTTTTGTGGCTTGACAACCCCACCATGGGCTGGAGATCGAACGAACAAACGGCTGTTGTGTCTTGGCAACGAGGTGTTACATCACCGCTCGCCCGCCAGGCGTGAATCGATTCTTTGTATAATCGTAGGCTTTTTTGCGGAAAGTACACCAGACTGGCTGGTGCGGCTACCGCAGCTGAAACCTCAAGGAAAATCATGAAAGAAGGCATTCACCCCAACTACCGGGAAGTTTGTTTCCTGGACCTGTCGAACAACTTCAAGTTCGTCACCCGTTCATGCGTGAACGCCAAAGAAAAAATCACGCTGGATGATGGCCGCGAGCTGCCGCTGTACAAGCTGGACACATCCAGCGAGTCGCATCCGTTTTACACGGGCACGCAGAAGTCGGTCGACAACATGGGTGGTCGTGTGGAGCGATTCCGCAACCGCTTCGGCAAGACACCTGCCAAAACAGCAGAGTAAACGTCACGCGTTTTCCAAGACGTTAATCGCCACGCGTTTCGCGAAAAAGGGCAGCTCGGGCCTCCGTGCTGCCCTTTTTTCATGAGCCGTTTCGCAAGAAACCGAGAAACGACTCGCAACCTACCATCGCCCCAGTGAACCAGCCCACACCCGCCATCGTCGCCCAAAGCGCTGTGCGCCGCCTGCCGCGCTGGGCGCTGCTGCTGCTGTGTCTGGCTTACGTGTTGCCAGGATTCGTGGGGCGGGAGCCGTGGAAGAACGCTGACATTGCGGCCTTTGGCTACATGGCGGCGCTGGCTGCTGGAGATAGCAGCTGGCTGGCGCCCCAGCTGCTCGGGCTGGCCCCAGAGTTTGATGCGTTGCTGCCTTACTGGTTGGGCGCCTGGGCCATTCAAGTTGCACCCGGTTGGGTCACTTCTGCGTTTGCAGCGCGCGTCCCGTTTGCGATGCTCCTCGGCGCAACCCTGTTAGCCACCTGGTACGCCGTTTATTACTTAGCGCGCAGCCCACGCGCACAGCCCGTAGCGTTTGCATTTGGTGGCGAGGCGCAGCCCATTGACTACGCGCGGGCGATGGCTGACGGCGGGCTGCTCGCCTTGATCGCATGCCTGGGACTGGCGCTGCTGTCACACGAGACCACACCGTCGGTTGCACAACTAGCGTTTACCGCGTTTGCTTTTTATGCTGCCGCGGCGGCACCACATCATTTGATGCGCGCCTGTATTGCGCTGGTGGTGAGCCTGGTTGGGTTGAGCACCAGCGGCGCACCCACGCTGGCGATGCTGTTGGGACTGGGCGTGGCATTGACCAGCGGACTGAGCGATGCAGCCACTGACCCGGCAACGCAGCCGCACCGCATTCGGCGCCGCTGGACCTTGTTTGTGTTGCTGGTGACGGCCTGTGCGGCCTTGGTGGCAACTCAACTGGATGTGTGGCGCTGGCGAATCGGGCTGTCCGGCAGCGCGGGCAGTGACTGGCGCAGTGCGGGGCGGCTGCTGATTTGGTTTACCTGGCCTGCTTGGCCCCTGGCGGTATGGACGCTGTGGCGCTGGCGGCGGCAGTTAAGCAGCCGTCATGTCGCCCTGCCCTTTTGGTTTGTGGGGGTGTGCACCGTGATGGCTTTGGTTACACCCAACTCTGAGCGATCACTGTTGCTGGGCTTGCCAGCGCTGGCTGCGCTGGCTGCATTCGCTTTGCCCACTCTGCGGCGCAGTGTGGCGGCGCTGATTGACTGGTTTACCTTGCTATTTTTCAGCGGCTGCGCGGTGGTGATCTGGGTGGTGTGGATTGCCCTGCAAACTGGCGTTCCAGCGCAACCCGCGGCCAATGTGGCCCGGCTGGTACCGGGCTTTGTGCCAGGGTTTTCTGCGCTGGGGTTTGCCGTGGCGCTGGCCGCAACGCTGGCCTGGGCCTGGTTGGTGAGATGGCGCGCAGGCCGACACCGCACCGTGATCTGGAAAAGCCTGGTGCTGCCTGCCAGCGGCGCGGCGCTGGGCTGGCTGCTACTGCTGACTTTGTGGCTTCCCGTGCTGGATTACGCACGCAGCCACAGCGACACGGCACGCGTCGTTGCAGACCGGATCACCCGCCCCGGCTGCGTCGAGGTGTTGGGTTTGAGCCGCGGCCAGATTGCCGCCTACCGCTACCACGGTGGCTTGAGTCTGCGCAACCCAGGTGTGGTGGCGCAGTGCCCTTGGCTGGTGGTGGATGCTGGTGCGCAAAGCACCCTGCATGTGGTGCTGGACATGCGGCAATGGACACTGGTGGCAACGGTGAACCGGGCCACCGACAGCAACGAGAACGTTCTGGTGTTTGAACGCAGCGATTAACCGAGTTTATAAGGTTTCTAAGCCAAATCGGCTATTAGCCCTTATGGAATCTGCTCAAGCAGCTATTATTTTAATAGCAATATTTCGTCTAATTCAACCCGCATAGCCTGGCAACAAACCCGCATGTCGTGTGATCGGGCGTACCCGGTTCGGTGGGAAATGCAGCGTGAAGATAGAGCCCACGCCGATGTGGCTGTCTATCTTCAAATCCCCTCCGTGGCGTTGCACCACATGCTTGACGATGGCCAGTCCCAGCCCCGTTCCGCCCGTCTCCCGGGACCGGCTGCGGTCGACACGATAAAAGCGCTCAGTCAAGCGGGACAGGTGCTCGCTGGCAATGCCAGGGCCTGTGTCTTTTACCGAGAACTCCACCCTTCCATCCGCCAGCCGCGACCAGCAGACGCCTATGGTTCCGCCTGACGGCGTGTAGCGCAAGGCATTGCCCACCAGGTTGGTCATGGCACTGATGATTTCTGTCTGAGATCCGGCCAACTCCATATCGGCATCAATCTCGAAGCTCAATGTGTGCACCTTGCCATGGGTGCTGCCCAGGAGGTTAGACAAGGCATAAGCCTCTTGCTCGCACTGCACCATCAGGCTCTGTGCCGACATCCATTCGGTGACCCCCGGCAACGGACTGCCCTCCAACCGCGACAGGGTCAACAGGTCGTTCACCAGGCTCTGCATGCGCAGGGATTGCTGTGCCATCAGCGCCAAATAGCGCGTTTGCTCGTCTGGCGACAGCGGCAGGGTTTGCAGCGTTTCCACGAAGCCGGTCAGCACCGTCAGCGGGGTGCGGATTTCGTGGGACACATTGGCCACAAAGTCCCGCCGCATGATCTCGGCTTGTTCCAAAGCGGTGGTGTCGCGCGACAGCAGCAGGCGGCGAGCTTCGCCATAGTGATGCAGGTGGATCGACAGCTTGACGGGGCGCGCCATCGTACTGTTCGGCCCGTCCATGACCACCTCATGCTCGTAGTCTCCGCCGGCAAAATAGGCTGCGAAAACGGGGTCACGCACCAAGTTACCGACCAGTTGCAACACATCGCGCTGCGCGTCAAACCCAAAGTGGTCGGCAGCTGTCTGGTTACACCATTCAATGCGACCCTGGGCATCCAGCAACACCACCCCGTTAGGAGACGTTTGAATGGCAGCCAGAAACTCCTGCAGCCGGGTTTGGGCATCGACAACCAGGTTATCTCGAATGCGCAACTGTCGGCGCATCCGGTCGGCAACTTCGCCCCACAGGCCCGACATCACAGGCGCGTCGTTGCCATCGGCGCGTCGAACCCAGCCCAACACCCGCAAACCCCGCATCAAATCGAGCGAGAACCACAGCAAGCCGCCAAATACCAAGCCGATCACAACGCCATCCCAGCCCGAACCCTGGCCGTTGCGCGCGACCAGCCAGCCCACGGCGGCGCATGCCAGCTGGCAGATCAAATAACTGGCAATGCGCGACCACATGCGGGGGTTGTATCAAACAAACAGCTTAAACCGAAACACCAGCTGCACGCAGCCAGCGGCGATTCAAGCCGAAGCTCAGGCCGATGCGGATGTGGGTATGCGGGCCTGGATAGTCAAACGGTAGCCCGCGCCACGCACGGTTTCCACCATGGCACCGGCGGTGCCCAGCGCCTCCCGCAAGCGCTTCACGTGTACATCCACCGTGCGCTCTTCGATGAACACGTGGTCGCCCCAGACCTTGTCGAGCAACTGTGACCGGCTGTGCACACGCTCAGAATGCTTCATCAAGTAATGAAGCAGTTTGAACTCTGTGGGGCCAACTTTCAGTGCCTGCCCTTGCCACGACACGCGGTGCGTCGAGGCGTCCAGCACCAGCTGGGCAATGCTGACGCTGTCACTGACTTGTTCGGGTGCCCTGCGACGCAGCACCGCCCGAATGCGAGCCAACATTTCTTGCGTGGAAAAGGGCTTGGTGATGTAGTCATCGGCACCCGCATCCAGACCCGCAACTTTGTCGGGCTCGTCGCCCCGGGCGGTCAACATCAAGATCGGAATGGCTTTGGTACGTGCTTCAGAACGCCATTTACGGGCGAGAGACACGCCACTCTGGCCGGGCAGCATCCAGTCCAGCAAAATCACATCAGGCAATACTGCATCAAGCTCACGCTGGGCAGAAACGCCATCTTCAGACCAGATAGGCTGAAAGCCGTTGTGACGCAGATTGACCGCAATCAATTCGGCAATTGCGGGCTCGTCTTCAACAATCAGGACACGTGGCTGATTCTTCATTGCACCACAGACTCGACTTGCTCGACACTGGTATGCCGCACGTCGGCACCTTTGACAATATAAATAACGAACTCAGCGATATTTTTGGCGTGGTCGCCAATACGCTCAATGGCCTTTGCCAGGAATAGAAGATCTAGACTCGCCGATATCTTGCGAGGATCTTCCATCATGTAAGTAACCAGCTTGCGCACAAAGCCATCAAATTCACGGTCGATTTGGTCGTCTTCTCGCAATATTGCAACCGCTTGCGCAGTATCCAGCCTTGCAAAAGCGTCCAGCGCTTTGCGCAGTAAACCTGAAGCCAAATCAGCTGCAACCCGCAATTCAGACGACGGCAACGCTCGGGCTGATCCACTTTCGATGATTGACTTGACCATGCGCGCAATTTTTGCCGACTCATCACCCACTCGCTCCAGATTCGCCGTGGTTTTCGAGATAGCGATCAGCAAACGAAGATCTTTTGCGGTCGGCTGACGACGGGCAATGATGGACGACAACTCACGGTCGATTTCAATTTCCATCGCATTCACGCGTGCTTCGATCTCGATCACCTGATCGGCAGCAGCGCCATTGAACTGAGCTAAAGCATAGATGGCCTGGCGAATTTGTGATTCGACCAAACCACCAAGCTCCATCACGCGCGACGACACGCTATTGAGCTCAACGTCAAACTGAGTCGAAAGATGCTTATCGGGCATTGAATTCCTTAGGCTATTGCCAGTTATATATGTCAGTGTATCAACCGAAGCGACCGGTAATGTAATCTTCGGTTTCCTTGCGGGTGGGCTTGAAGAACAATTGCTCGGTTGCACCAAACTCCACCAAATCACCCAGGTACATATAGGCCGTATAGTCGCTGCAGCGCGCGGCCTGTTGCATATTGTGGGTCACAATGACCACGGTGTAGTCATTTTTCAACTCAGCGATCAACTCTTCGATCTTGGCTGTCGAAATCGGATCCAACGCGGAACACGGCTCATCCAGCAGCAAGACTTCTGGTTTGATCGCAATACCGCGCGCAATACACAGACGCTGCTGCTGACCACCCGACAAGCTTGCACCGTTCTGATTCAATTTGTCTTTCACCTCGTTCCACAGCGCGGCCTTTTTCAGCGCCCATTCCACTCGCTCGTCCATATCAGCCGAACTCAGGCTCTCAAACAGCTTCACACCGAAAGAAATATTGTCATAGATCGACATCGGAAACGGCGTGGGCTTCTGAAACACCATGCCGACCTTGGCGCGCAGCAACGCCACGTCTTTCTTGGTATTGAGCAAGTCTTCGCCATCCAGCGTGATCTTGCCTTCTGCGCGCTGCTCCGGATACAGCTCATACATGCGGTTGAAAATTCGCAGCAAGGTTGACTTGCCGCAACCGGACGGGCCGATAAAAGCGGTTACTTTACGCTCTGGAATCTCTAGATTGATTTTTTTCAGTGCGTGAAACTTGCCATAGTAGAAATCAAGGTTCTTGACAGAGATTTTCGACTTCTCAGCGGGTGCAGTCATAGTATTCATGTTAGGTCTTTGTTTAAGTCTTTGAGAAATCGATCAAACTTTTACTCTGGACAAATAGCGCGCCAGAATATTCAGAGCCAATACCGTTACGGTGATCACAAACACACCGGCCCACGCCAGTTTTTGCCAGTTCTCGTAGGGACTCATCGCAAACTTGAAAATGGTCACCGGCAGGCTGGCCATAGGTTCACTCAGACTGGCTGTAAAGAACTGATTGCTTAGGGCTGTGAAGAGCAACGGCGCTGTTTCTCCAGCAATACGTGCAACTGCCAGCAGAACACCCGTGATCACGCCAGCACGTGCAGCTTTGAGCGTGATGCTCAAGATGACCTTCCACTTCGGCGCGCCCAGAGCGTAAGCAGCTTCGCGCAAGGCAGACGGTATGAGCTGCAGCATATTTTCAGTGGTTCTCACAACCACCGGAATAACTAATAGCGACAGCGCCATTACACCGGCCCAACCCGAGAATGACTTGAACTGCGCTACCACCACAGCGTAGACAAACAAGCCAATCACGATAGAGGGTGCCGACAACAAAATGTCGTTCACAAACCGGGTACCTTCAGCCAGCCAGCTCTTAGGATCATACTCAGCCAGATAGATGCCCGCCATAATTCCGATGGGCGTACCGACCAGCGTGGCCAATGACACCATTAGAAACGACCCGAAAATAGCATTAAGAATACCGCCAGCCTCGTTCGGCGGCGGCGTCATCTGGGTCAGGGTAGCGACGTTCATTCCACCGATACCCAGTCGGATGGTTTCAATCAAGATCCAGGTAAGCCAAAACAGGCCAAATACCATGGCGCAAAGGGATAACACCAGCGCAATTGAATTGACGCGTTTACGGCTTGCGAACTTCGATAGCCGCAATTCGTGCGCAGCTTTGATTGAAGCTGCCGAATTTGAGATTTTTGCGTTGGCGCTCATGACCGTTTCCCCTCGCCCCTGGACAGGCGAGATAACATTAGCTTGGACAGGGCCAGCACGACGAAGGTAATAAAGAAAAGTATCAAGCCTAAGTAAATCAACGAGGCTTGGTGCAGGCCTGCCGAGGCTTCCTGGAACTCGTTTGCTAGAGCGGAAGTAATGCTGTTTGCCGCTGTGAACAGACTTAGAGAATCCAGCTGATTAAAATTGCCGATCACAAACGTTACAGCCATCGTCTCACCCAAAGCACGCCCCAACCCCAACATAATTCCACCGACCACACCCGATTTTGTGTACGGCAAAACTATTTTAAAAACAACTTCCCAAGTTGTAGAACCCAAAGCGTATGCAGATTCTTTCAGTAATACGGGCGTTACCTCAAAAACATCACGCATCACCGATGCGATGAAAGGGATAATCATGATTGCAAGAATAATACCTGCTGACAGAATTCCAATGCCCACCGGTGGGCCGGAAAAGAACGTCCCTAATATGGGCACATTGCCAAACATGGCCTGCAGTGGTTCCTGAACATATTTAGACAAAATGGGGCTGAACACCAGCAAGCCCCACATTCCATACACTATGGAAGGAATTGCAGCGAGTAACTCAATCGCGGTTCCCAGTGGTTGCTTGAGCCATGCGGGAGATAGCTCAGTGAGAAAAAGCGCAATACCAAAACTCACAGGTACTGCGATAAGTAACGCGATCAGCGACGTGGCAATCGTGCCGTAGATCATCACCAGACCACCAAACTCCTCTTTGACAGGATCCCAAGTGGTGTTCACCAGGAAACTAAGCCCGTATTTAGATATCGCTGGCCATGCACCAATCACCAAAGACACCATGATGGCAAACAGCAAGCACAGCGTCAAAATTGCAGCGCTCTTGGCTAAGGCGCCGAATACAGCGTCAGCCAAAGAGCCGGTTCGCGGTTGACGCGGCGGCTGGTTGCCTGTGTTAGTTTTGGGGGCACCCTTCGCGATAGCACTTGAAGGAAGCCCGTTGGCGGGGAGTGTTGATGACACAGCGATACCCTCGGTCAGTTATTTTTTGGCGATTCTAATCATCTGATCTTGATTACTTGAATGCAATCGCCTTACCCGATGTGTCTTTAATTTCAGCCCATGATTTTTCAATCTGTGCTTTCACAACTGGAGGCATTGGCACGTAGTCCAAATCATCTGCCATTTTGTCGCCATTGGCGTAAGCCCATGAGAAGAATTTCAGGGCAGCAGCAGCGTCAGCGGCTTTGTCGTTAGATTTGTGCATGAGTATAAAAGTCGCGCCTGTAATGGGCCATGAATTGGCACCGGGCTGGTCTGTCAGGATTTGATAGAAGCTGCGTGCCCAGTCGGCACCAGCAGCAGCCGCCTTGAAGGTGAGGTCGTCTGGGGAAACAAAATTGCCAGCACTGTTTTGCACCTGTGTGAAAGTCAACTTGTTTTGCTTGACATAGGCATTTTCTACATAACCAATTGAGTTTGGCAACCGCCCCACGAATGCAGCTACGCCTTCGTTGCCTTTTCCTCCAGCACCAGTTGGCCAGTTAACGGCAGTACCCTCACCGACCTTGGCCTTCCACTCTGCATTTGCTTTACTCAGGTAATTGGTCCACAGGAATGACGTACCGGAACCGTCTGCACGGCGCACTACTGCGATGGATGCGTCTGGCAAGGCCGCAGTCGGATTCAGCGCCTTAATTGCAGGGTCGCCCCACTTGGTGATCTTTCCCAAGTAAATATCGCCCAATATAGCCCCAGTCAACTTGAGTTGACCGGGGGCTATTCCACGAATATTGATCACAGGAACCACACCACCAATCACAGTCGGGAACTGCACCTGGCTTTTGGTTGCCAATACAGCGTCGGTCTGCGGCATGTCGCTAGCGCCAAAAATTACCGTCTTGGCGTCAATCTGGCGAATGCCAGCGCCGGATCCAACAGATTGGTAATTCACTTTGATACCGGTAGCTTTGTTGTATTCCGAAGCCCATTTTGAATACAAGGGGGCTGGAAACGTCGCGCCGGCACCCGTGATTTCTTGTGCAGTCGCGCCAGTGGCTAGCGAGGCAGCAACAATGCCAGCAGAAAGAATGAGGGAACTGAATTTCATGGAAATTGCCTTTAGGTTGAAAAAAAACACTTGCCTCAATGTAAGAACGCTTTGTGACGAAGGCGTGACAAATGCCCTGGGAATCGCGCCAGGATTGACTTATTTTTGTCATTTATTTTTCACTTCTTTGTCACAAACAAGCCCTACGCTTGCGCGATTCATCAACCTGGAGAAGTCAGTATGTTTACCCGCCGCGTTCTTTTTGCCACCGCTGTCGTTGCCGCTCTGGCTGGCTGCGCGTCAGCCCCAGCCCCCCTGTCTGTGGCTGAAACCATCGCTAAAAACCCCAACCTGAGCACGCTGAACAGCCTGGTGGTTCAAGCTGGCTTGGTAGACACGTTGAAAGGCACTGGCCCGTTCACCGTGTTCGCGCCCAACAACGATGCGTTCAAAGCCGTGCCCGCCAAAACGATGGAAGCCCTGGGCAAGGACAAAGCCATGCTGCAAGGTGTTTTGACCTACCACGTGCTGGCTGGCAAAGTGATGGCTGCTGACGTGAAAGCAGGCAAAGCCAAAACGGTGAACGGCGCTGAAGTCACATTTTCCAAGGCTGGCGAGTTTGTGACGGTGGAAGATGCCGTGGTTCAAACTGCCAACGTGAACGCCACCAACGGCGTGATTCACGTGGTTGACGCGGTGTTGTTGCCACCCGTGCGTCGTTAAGTCCAGCAGGGCTTTGGCCCTGTTTTTTTGTATCAAATGCGGCCTGCGTGCACACCTTGTGCGCTCAGGCCGCTATATTTTTTGTAGTGACTGTTGTCGGTAGCTTTCGACCCGGGTGGTCGCCTGGAAATGCCGCGCAGTACCATGCGCCGCTTCGCCATCCTCTTTTAAGAACAATGCAAAACGGCACGCGCCTCGCCGCTGTGGACTTGGGCTCCAACAGCTTCCGGCTGGAAATAGGTCGCCTGGATCAAGGGCAGATCAACAGAACCGAATACCTGAAAGAAACCGTCCGCCTGGGTGGTGGGCTGGACGAACAGCGCAACCTGAAAGCCGACGCCATGGCCCGCGGCTGGGACTGTCTGGCACGCTTTGGCGAACGGTTGTCGGGGTTTCAAAACACCCACGTGCGGGCCGTGGCGACCCAAACCCTGCGGGAAGCCCGCAACCGCGATGATTTTCTCGGGCGGGCGCATGAAATTCTCGGCTTCCCCATTGATGTGATTTCGGGTCGTGAGGAAGCGCGGATGATTTACCAGGGTGTCGCCCGCATGTTGCCGCAGTCAGACGAGCGGCGGCTGGTGGTGGACATTGGTGGCCGCTCCACCGAGTTGATTCTTGGCCAGGCGCTGGAAGCGCAGGTCATGGAGTCGTACCGCATTGGCAGCGTGGCCTGGTCCATGCGCTATTTTGCAGATGGTCAATTCACCAGCCATGCTTTCCAGATGGCCGAAATTGCTGCCAAAGCCGTGTTGGATGAAGCGCTGAACACCTACCGGCGCGACGCGTGGGATGTGGCCTACGGCTCGTCCGGCACGATCGGCGCGGTGGGCGATGTGCTGCAAGCCGCCGGTTGGCCCGCTGCTCGGGTGAGCCGTGAGGGTTTGAAATGGCTACGCGAGCGCTTGATGCGCGCCCAAAGTGCCGAGCGCGTGCGCCTGGAAGGCATGAAAGAAGACCGGCGCGCGGTGATTGGCGGCGGCCTTTCCGTGCTGCGCGCGGTGTTTGACCTGCTTGAAATCGACGAAATGCATGCCGCCCAGGGCGCGCTGCGCCACGGCGTGCTGTACGACCTGCTGGAGCGCGATCTGCCGCAAACCGACTTGCGTGCCAACTCCGTGAACCGGCTGACCACCAAATTTCAGGCAGACCCGGTGCAGGCCGAACGCGTGGGCAAGGTCGCCTGCCATCTGCTGCGCCAGTTGCGCGCGGACGAGCCCGCCGCTCAGCTGGATCGCTACCTGCGCAAATTGCTGTGGGCCGCACAACTGCACGAAATTGGCAGCCTGATTTCGCACAGCGATTACCACAAGCATGGCGCTTACGTGCTGGACCATTCGGATGCACCGGGCTTTGCGCAGCATGAGTTGCACCGCCTGAGCCTGCTGGTGCTGGGCCACCGCGGCAAGCTGCGCAAGCTGGACGCAGACTTTGAGGACGAGGTGTTTGTGCACCAACTGCTGTGCCTGCGTGTGGCAGTGATCTTGTGCCATGCCCGGCGTGAGCCTGATTTGAAAGGTTTGCAACTGCAACGCGGCATCGGCAGCCACCAGATCACGATGGAATGCAGGGTCGACTGGGCACTGGAGTTTCCGCAGTCGGCGCACTTGCTGGCGGAAGAGGTGCTGGCGTGGCAAAAAACACCTTGGTCGCTTGATCTGACTCAGCAATAAGCGAGGTGTCGCTGGCTTATGGAATACCTCCAGTTAAACGATATAAACTATATACATCGTTTAACTTATCAAGATGTTCACATGGCAACTGCAAAAAAAATCCCGACCGTCACATTGACGGCATTGGTAATTGATGGCACTACACCCACGGCAACCACCGCAGCGGTGAAATCAGCGGCCAAGCCCGTCGTAAAAGTCGCGGCTAAAACCGCTGGAACACCTGCCAAAAAATCTGCTTCGCCCCGCACAGCGGCCAAACCTGCAGCTACCAAAGCCAAAACCCCAGCGGCAACGCCCGACAGCGCCGCCAGCAAAGCCGAAAAAGCAGCCAAAAAACCCAAGCTGGTGCGCGACAGCTTCACCATTCCCAAACTCGAATACCTGGTGCTGGACGAACTCAAAGCGCGCGCCGCCAAACTGGCTTCGCCAGCCAAAAAGAGTGAAGTGCTACGCGCTGGCGTGAAGGCGCTGGCTGCAATGAGTGACGCGGGATTTTTGTCTGCCTTGAAGGCGGTGCCTGCGGTGAAAACAGGTCGGCCAAACAAACTGGCTGCTGATTAAGCTTCTGGATTGCTATAATTAATATAGCTGCTTGAGCAGTATTGATAAGGGCTGGCGGCCATTTTCGTTACTACAGACTGTCTGGCGACTGCACCGCAACCACAATCGTCTGAGAATGCCCGTCGCGCTCGCGGGTGCGCACCCACCACACGGCACCTTTGCGCACCGGGCAGCCGTCGTGGCGCAGGTGTAGCAGTTGGGCCAGCACTTCGCCCAGCACGGGTTGGTGCCCCACCACCAGCACCGGCTGCTTGGCCAGGGGCCACTGCACGGCTTCCAGCAATTGCGCTGGCGAAGAGTCCGGCGCCAGATCGACCCGCAGCTTGTACTTGCGGCCCAGGGCCAACACGGTTTGCTCGCAGCGCCGCGCCGGGCTGCTCACAATGCGGGTGCCCTCGGGTAGCTGCCGGTCCAGCCAGGCGGCCATGCGGGTGGCTTGCTTTTCGCCGCGCTGGGTCAGCGAGCGGCCCAGATCGTCGCAGCCCTCCACCCAGTCCACCGCCTCGGCATGGCGCCATAAGATCAAATCCATACGTGTTACTCGTCTTGTGCGCCGCTGCGCGCGGCATAGCGGGCCATCAGTGCGTTTTGCACACTGTGCACCGGGCGTTGGATGCCTTTCGAGGCGCGGCGAGTTGCATCCACGCGGCGGTAGCGGCCATCACCACCCAGATCCCAGGCGTCACAACCGTCATGAAGGTAGGCCACCAAGCATTCATCAACAATGCGCTGGCGCAGCACCGGGTCATTCACGGGCCAGGCCAGCTCCACCCGGCGCAGCATGTTGCGGTTCATCCAGTCGGCACTGGACAAAAACAACTCTTCCACGTCGCCACCACGAAAGTAAAACACCCGGGAATGCTCCAGAAACCGGCCAATCACCGAGCGCACACGGATGTTGTCGGTCAGCCCCGGCACCTGCGCGGGCAGCATGCAGGCACCGCGCACGATCAGGTCAATTTTCACGCCACGCTGCCCGGCACTGATCAACGACGCGATCAGCGCCTCGTCGGTCAGGGCATTCATTTTGGCCACGATGCGGCCCTCTTGGAAGGTCCCCCCGCGTTCTGCGCACAGCGCATCAATCTTTTCAATCATCTTGCGATGTAGCTGAAATGGTGCCACCAGCAGGTGGTGCAGCTTGGGCAGCTTGCTCTGGCTGGCCAAATGCAAAAACACCTGCTCCACGTCTTGCGTCAGCTGTGTATCTGCAGTGATATAGCTCAGGTCGGTGTACAGCTTGGCGGTGCGCGGGTTGTAGTTGCCGGTAGACAAATGGGCATAGCGCACAAGCCGCTTGCCCTCGCGGCGTGTGATCAACAGCATCTTGGCGTGGGTTTTCAGGCCCACCACGCCATACAAAACCTGCGCGCCGATGGACTCCAGCATCTCGGCCCAGTTGATGTTGGCCTCCTCGTCGAAACGGGCCTTCAGCTCCACCACCACGGTGACTTCTTTGCCGCGCCGCACCGCCTCGCGCAGCAAGGTCATCATTTCCGAGTCGGCACCGGTGCGGTAAATGGTTTGCTTGATCGCCAGCACATCCGGGTCGCTCACCGCCTCCCGCAAAAAGGCCAGCACACCCTCAAAACTCTCAAACGGCTGGTGAATCAGCACATCACCTTGCTTGAGTCGTTCAAAAAACGACTGGCCCACCACCAGCGACAGGGGATAACAGCCCTGGTAAGGCGCAAATCGCAATTGCGGCGCGTCCAGCAAGTCAGACAACTGAATCAGCCGTGCGAGGTTCACGGGGCCCTGCACACGGTACAGCGCGTCGGCAGGCAGGTTGAACTGGGTCAGCAAAAAATCAGACAAATACTCGGAACAGCCCGCCGACACCTCCAGACGCACAGCCTGGCCGTAGTGGCGGTGCTGCAAGCCCAGGCGTAGCGCGGTGCGCAGGTTTTTTACCTCGTCTTCATCGACGGCTAAATCTGAATGGCGCGTCACGCGGAACTGCGAAAACTCACCCACCTGCCGACCTGGAAATAGCAAATCGAGGTGTGCGCGAATCACGCTGGACAGCGACACAAACAAGGTTTGCCCGCCCGACACCCGCTCGGGCATGCGAATCAGCCGCGGCAACACACGCGGCACTTTCACGATGGCAATCTCGTTCTCGCGGCCAAACGCATCGCGGCCGCTGAGGCGAACGATGAAATTGAGCGACTTGTTGGCCACTTGCGGAAACGGATGTGCCGGGTCCAGGCCCACGGGCACCAGCAGCGGGCGCACCTCGCGCTCGAAGTGGCCGAGTACCCAGCGACGCTGGGCCTCATCGCGCTCGCCATGCGCCACGATGCGGATACCCTCGCGCTGGAAGGCTGGCATCAGCTCGTCGTTGTACAAGACATATTGCTGGGCCACCAGCTCGTGCGCAGCCACAGCCAGCGCCTGAAACGAGGCCACGCTGTACTCGCCTTTGCGGTCGCCGCTGTGCATGGCGATGATGTGCGGTGCAGCCCGTACTTCAAAAAATTCGTCCAGATTGGACGACACGATGCACAGGTATTTCAGCCGCTCAATCAGCGGAACATCGGGGCGGCGAGCCCAGTCCAGCACGCGCTCGTTAAACGCCAGAATGCTGTGGTCGCGATCCAGCAAGGTCGCAACAGGCAGGGCTTGGGAGGGTGTGAGCGCAGGGGCCAGAGATTCCATCGGGACGGGTTGCATCGTGACGTACATATGACAAAACGGCGATGAGCTTAACTGCTGGATGACAGCTTGGTCCCTACAGGATGCACCGGTGTGGGGCTATTGGCCGAAGTACCGCGCAAGGCGTTGACCAAGTGTCCCAAGAACTGGTCACTGGCCCGACGCCAACTGAAGTTCATGGCACGGCTGCGGGCCTCGTGCCGGGGCACCGCCAGGGCGTTGTAGCAGGCGCTTTGCAGGTCGTCTTTCATGGAGCCACCACGTGCGTGCATCACGCCAGCTTCGTCGGTATGGCCCAAGACTTCCAGCGGGCCGTCCACCGGAAAAGCAGCCACAGGCGTGCCGGTCGCCATGGCTTCCAGCATCACCAAGCCGAAGGTTTCGCTGCGGCTGGGAAACACAAACACGTCAGCCGCTGCATACAGCTTGGCCAGCTCCGGGCGCGGCAAGATGCCCAGCCAATGCACTTGCGCAAACCCCTGCTTGAGCTGCTGCTCCAGTGGCCCCACGCCACACACCACCTTGCTGCCGGGTAAATCAAGCTTTAAAAACGCGTCGATATTTTTCTCGTACGACACGCGACCGATGTACAGCGACACAGGTCGCGCCAGCACGCCCAGCGGCGGATACACACGCGGCTGCGGGTGGTACTCAAACAAGTCGGTATCGACACCGTGTGTCCACGGGCGCAGGTTGCCAAAACCACGCGCTTCCAGCATGCGCAGCACACCGTCGGTGGGCACCATCACGCCAGCCGATGCCTTGTGAAAATGCTTGAACACCGCATAACCCCAGTTCAGTGGGAACTTGACCGCGGCGTACAAAATTTCCGGAAACTTGGTGTGAAACGCGGTGGTGAAGGCCAGCTTGCGCGTCTTGCAATAGCTGCGCGCCGCCCAGCCCAGCGGGCCCTCGGTCGCCACGTGAATCGCGTCTGGTGCCATCGCACTGAGCATCTGCGACAGCTTGCGACCAGGTAGCAAAGCCAGGTCAATGCCTTTGTAGCCAGGGCACGGCACCGTTTTGAACAGACCCGGGTGAATCACGGTGACCTCATGGCCCAGCTTGCTCAGCTCGCGAACCAGCTCCACCAAAGTGGTCACCACACCGTTGACCTGCGGCTGCCAGGCGTCGGTTACCAGGGCGAGTTTCATGCGGCTAGTTCGTTGGTTGTGACTTCGGTCTTGGCGTCGGCTGTCGCTTTCGCCGCACGCGACTGGTTCTCGAAATCCGGTTGCCAGAAGATCAGTTCCAGGCGGCCATCCATATGCTCGACCAGCGCGCTTCGGCTTTCCACCCAGTCGCCATCGTTGCAATACAGCGTGCCGTTGATCTCGCGCATCTCTGCCCGGTGAATGTGGCCGCATACGACGCCCTGGTGACCCCGGCGGCGCGCCTCGTGGGCCACAGCTTCTTCGAACGACGTGACGTAGTTCAGCGCGCTTTTCACCTTGAGCTTCAGGTACTGCGACAACGACCAGTACGGAAAACCCAGTCGCCCACGCAGGTTGTTCAGGTAACGGTTCAGCTTGAGGGCGATCTCGTACGCGTTGTCACCCACATGGGCCAGCCACTTGGCGTGCTGGATCACACCGTCAAAGTAGTCGCCGTGAATCACCCAGAGCTTGCGGCCATCGGCGGTCAGGTGCAGCGCCTCTTCCACCACCTCAATGCCGCCAAACTGCTGGCCGAAAAACTGCCGGGCAAATTCGTCGTGGTTACCTGGAATGAAGATCACCTGGCAACCTTTGCGGGCGCGGCGCAGCATTTTTTGCACCACGTCGTTGTGCGCTTGCGGCCAGTACCAGCGGCGGCGCAGCTGCCAGCCGTCAATGATGTCGCCCACCAGATACAAATAGTCGCTGGGGTGATGCTTCAAAAAGTCCAGCAACTGATCGGCCTGGCAGCCGGGCGTGCCCAGGTGAATGTCGGAGACAAACACCGTGCGGTAGCGCTTGCGACCCGCGTCTTCGTCGTCGTTTTCAGCCACCGCAGGCGGACGCAGCAGCGCATCGGGCATGCTGGAGCTGAAGCCAACTGCTGCGTTGACTGTGGCATCGAATGCGGTATGCATTAGTTGCCTAAAAAATGCTTGCGGTAGCGAGGGGGCAAGTCGGCAATGCGCATCAACATGGGCAGGTCGGCCGTGTTGAAGTCGGGGTCCCAGGCGGGTGCGCCCAGCACCTTGGCGCCCAGGCGCAAATAGCCTTTGATGAGCGCGGGTGGCTCCACGTGCAAGCTGCCATCAAACTGCTCCACCGGCAGCGGCAGCCGGGGCATGACGTGGTATTCGATAGGTGCCAGATGCGTCTGGCGCACCTGGTTCCAGATGCTGGCTGCCGCGTGGCCGCCGTGCTGCATGGGAATGCTGGCGCAGCCAATCATGGTGTCCAGCTGGTTGCGCACCATGAACTCGGCCAGCGCGCCCCACAAAGCCAGAATGACGCCGCCGTGGCGGTGCTCGGGGTGTACGCAGCTGCGCCCCAGCTCCACCATGCGCTCGCGCAGGCTGCGCAGGCGGGTCAAGTCAAATTCGGTGTCGCTGTAGGTGCTGCCCACGCGCTTGGCCTGGGCGGGGGTGAGCACGCGGTAGGTGCCCACAACTTCTTGTGTGGCGTCGTCGCGCACCAGCAGGTGCTCACAGTAATCGTCAAACAGGTCAATGTCGTGGCCGGGCACCGGGGTGTTGAGCCGGGCACCCATTTCGCCTGCGAAAACCGCAAACCTCAGCCGCTGCGCTTGCCGAACTTCGTCCAGGTGTTGGGCCCACGAAACCGAAATACTGCCGCGCCCACTTTGACTGATGTTTTCACTGCCCGCGCCATCGAGGTGTTGATGAGGCCGGTGAAGTGACCCCCGGGGCAAAGACACCGGCGACAAAGGCTGGGTCGGATTAGGCAATTCATTCATCGGGTCGCTCCTCTCAGTGGAAGCTGGCAGTTTCGGCTCAGAAGGTGACTTTGGCATGGCAATTTTGTGTCATTTCAGTGTCAGAAATTGTACTTGTCCCTTATGGATACTGCTCAAGCAGCTACGTAATTTATAGCAGTTGAAATTATTCTTGCGATATTTCATTGTTTCAACTATCGTTGAATCATGGAATCAATCAACCTCAACGAAGCGACCGCTGTGCGTTTTCTGGGCGCATTGGCACAGATTCACCGGCTGCGGGTGTTTCGCGCCCTGGTCGCCGCTGGCCCCGAAGGCCTGACGCCGGGCGTGATAGCCACGCAGTTGCTGATCACGCCCAGCGCGCTGTCGTTTCACTTGAAAGAGATGAGCTTCGCCGGCCTGGTCAGCGCCGAATCGCGGGGCCGAAACCTGATTTACCGGGCTAATTTTGAGCAGATGACCTCCCTTTTGACGTATTTGACAGCCAACTGCTGCCAGGGCGAATCGTGCGAATTGACCGATGTTTTTAACCCACTTCAGGAGAACTTGCTATGACGGATACCGCAACCGCCAAGATCATCAACGTGTTGTTTCTGTGCACCCACAACTCGGCGCGCAGCATCATCGCCGAGGCCGTGCTCAACAAAATCGGGCACGGCCGCTTTAAGGCCTACTCTGCCGGCAGCAGCCCGCGCGAGAACCAGCAGCCCAACCCGCTGGGCCTGCAGGTGCTGAAAGACGCTGGCATGCCCACCGACGGCCTGCGCAGCAAAAACTGGGACGAATTCGCCCTGCCCACCGCGCCGCACATGGACCTGGTGATCACCGTGTGCGACAACGCCGCCGGCGAAGTCTGCCCTTACTGGCCCGGCCAGCCCGCCACCGCCCATTGGGGCTACCCCGACCCGTCGGAGGTGCAGGGCACGCCCGAAGAGCGGCTGGAAGCCTTTCGCAAAACCCTTTACGCGATGAAATTCCGCCTGGAACTGTTCATGAGCCTGCCCGCTTCGAGCGTGAACAAGCTGATGTTGGAAAAACATGCACGGGGCCTGGCCAAGTCATGACCGCCCGTACCCACTCTCCAGCGCCCTGGCTGCATCAGGTGGCGCTCACTGCCCTGCTACCGGTGGCCGTTTTGGTCAGCGTGCTGTCATTCAGCTACGCCCGGGCAACCGGCCAATCCCTGGAAACCGCGATTTTGTGGCCCAGCATCCTGGCCCTGGGCCTGGCGATGATCATGGAGCGTGTGATGCCGCAGCGCCCCGAATGGAACCAAGCTCAGGGTGACCGCTGGACCGACGGCCTGAGCTTTGCAGCATTGGCTGGCGGCGTCGAGCCGCTGGTCAAGTGGCTCTCGCCGGTCGCTGTGGTGGCGGTGTATGGCTGGGTGGGTCAACCCACCGGGCTATTTCCCACCGAGTGGCCGTTCATCTGGCAGGTGGTGTTGGTCACGCTGCTGGCTGAATTGGGCAAATACTGGGGCCACCGCTGGCACCATACCCACCGGGCGCTGTGGTGGCTGCACGCCTTGCACCATAGCAGCCAGCGGCTTTACGCCCTGAATAACTTTCGGCTGCACCCGCTGGAATATGTCGTGAAGCACGCGTTAAGCATGCTGCCTTTGATGCTGCTGGGCGCACCGCCCGACGCCCTGCTGGCCTACATCGCGCTGACCCAGCCGGTGCAAATGCTGCAACACGTCAACCTGCCCTTGCGCCACGGCTGGTTGAACTACATCTTCAGCACCAACACCCTGCACCAGTGGCACCACAGCCGCCAACGTACCGAAGGCGACTGCAACTTTGGCAGCGCGCTGGTGGTGTGGGACCAAGTGTTTGGCACGTTTCACAACCCGGCAGGCAAGGCCTCGCCTGCGCAGGTGGGCCTGTACGACGGCAGCGCCTACCCCGCGCACAAGCCCTTTGTGGCGCAGGTGCTGTCGATGTTCGGCCCCGCCTGCTGCAAAACATGAGCGGGGAACGCCAACCCGCCCGCCCCGCGCTGTGGCAACAAGCGCTGGCCGAATGCCTGGGCACCGCGGCCCTGCTCTGCGCGGTGATTGGCTCCGGCATCATGGCCCAGCGCCTGAGCGGCGGCAACGATGGCGTGGCGCTGCTGGCCAATACGCTGGCCACCGTATTTGCCTTATATGTATTGATTGAAACGCTGGGCCCCATCAGCGGTGCGCATTTCAACCCGCTGGTGACGGTGATCGTGCTTTTTAAGCAAAAACGGCCTTCCGCCCTTGTAGATACTGCTCAAGCAGCTATTGTTTTTATAGTGTTTCAGTTGATCGGCGCCGTGCTCGGTGCCGCTCTGGCCAACCTCATGTTTGACCTGCCCGTGCTGCACACCGCCAGCAAACTGCGCGGGGGCTGGGGCCAATGGGTGGCCGAAAGCGTGGCGACTGCCGGGCTGATTTTTGTGATCTTGCGCAGCAGCGCAGTTGGCGTACACGCCAAAGCCAGCGCGCTGGTGGCCTGCTACATCGGCGCGGCCTACTGGTTCACCGCCAGCACCAGCTTTGCCAACCCGGCGGCGGTGATGGGCCGCATGTTCAGCGACAGCTTTGCCGGCATTGCGCCTGCCAGCGCGCTGGGGTTTGTGCTGGCCCAATGTGTGGGCGCGGCAGCCGGTTGGGGCCTGCACCGACTGCTTGAGACTGAATTTCCCGAATGACAATTGCTTCTACCCGCTTGCGCACGCTGAGTGTGCCCACCCACCTGCCCGCCCTCAGCCTGAAACACGCATCTTTGCCCGTGGCAGCAGGTCTACCCGATGTGCTCGGTCACCCCCCGCGCATCCTGCTGCTGTACGGCTCCCTGCGCCACCGGTCGTTTTCCCGCCTGGCCACCGAAGAAGCCGCCCGCCTGCTGCAGTATTTCGGTGCGGAGACCCGCATTTTTGACCCGCACGACCTGCCGCTGCCCGACCAGGTGGAAGGCGACGACCACCCCGCCGTGCACGAGCTGCGTGAGCACGCACTCTGGTCGGAAGGCCAGGTGTGGTGCAGCCCCGAGCGGCACGGGGCCATCACCGCCGTGATGAAAGCGCAGATCGACCACCTGCCCCTGAGCCTGGGCGCCCTGCGCCCCACCCAGGGCCGCACCCTGGCCGTGATGCAGGTCAGCGGCGGCTCCCAATCGTTCAACGCCGTCAACACCCTGCGCCTGCTAGGCCGCTGGATGCGCATGTTCACCATTCCCAACCAGTCCAGCGTGCCCATGGCCTACAAAGAGTTCGACGACGCAGGGCGCATGCGGCCCTCTGCTTATTACGACCGCATCGTCGACGTGATGGAAGAACTGGTGCGCATGACCGTGCTCCTGCGCCCCCACACCACCATGTTGAACGACCGCTACTCCGAGCGGGTGGAAGCCGATGTAAAGGTTCGCCGGGCGGCGGCAGTGCAGGCGGCGGCGGTGGCGAGTGGGGCGGTGAAGGCGGGGTGATGGACCGGAGGACCGCTTGCGCTTGCAAAAAACGTAGCTACTCAGGTCGACTCGTACAACAATGACAGATGACTGTCGGTGCTGCGCACCGACATGACAAATGACCCGGTGCCCCCGCAGGCAAGTGACGTACCCGTCATTGCGTCATGCACGCCGCAGGCGGCTGTCATTTGTCATCGGATCGCTGCCAGGCAGCTGAGTAGTTACCAAAAAAGAGTGAAATAGGCCGCCAGCCCTTGTGAATCAAGCTCAAGCAGCTATCATTTTGAAGTAACGCCATGAAGCCCCGCACAGCCCTCCTTCTCGTCGCCTCTCACGCCATCGTCGCGCTGGTCGGTTTTGCGGCTGGTATTTACGCTTTACCCATCCTGATCGCCCCCGCCGCACCAACGATTGCCGAGTTGAAAGCTGCGACGGCGCAAGTTCAATTCACAGGTCAATTCAAGCGGGCATTGAAGGACAGCGATGCGCTGCACTGGGGCGAAGGAACGGTGTCCATCGCGCCGAGTGCGATCACGCTGGCCGGCAAGCTGTCCCCTGGCCCTGACTACCAGCTCTACCTGTCCCCCGAGTTCGTCGAAACCGAAGCGGACTTCAAGAAACTCAAGGCGCGCATGGTTCGCGTCGGCGACGTCAAAACCTTCGAAAACTTCCTGGTACCCGTTCCGCCTGGCATAGCCCCCGCCAACTACTCAACGGTGATTGTTTGGTGCGAGACCTTCAGTGAGTTCATCACGGCGGCAAAGTACCGGTAGGAAGGCTGAGGGAAAATTGGGTTGGGGCTTGCGGGCGAACACACTGGTAAACGGTTGTAGCGCTCATGCCCGCATCCCAGCCTTCCCCAAAAGGGGGGAGCTAAGCCATCCAGTGTGCTGGATTTATATAGAAAAAGCCCTTCAGCCCTTATAAATACTGCTCAAGCAGCTATCAAATTAATAGTGTTAAGCGTATAACCCACCGAACATCAACGAGGGCCCTACATGCGCAAGACCACTTGGTACACAGGTTTCGCCAAATCGGCGTCGCACTTTTGCGGTCGCCCGCGAACCTTTTCACTTGCCGTCGCCATCATCGCCATCTGGATCGTTACCGGCCCGATCTTCGGCTTCAGCGACACGTGGCAGCTCGTCATCAACACAGGTACGACGATCATTACTTTTCTGATGGTGTTCCTGATTCAAAACACCCAGAACCGCGACACCGAAGCCATACAAATCAAGCTGGACGAATTGATTCGCACCACCAAAGGCGCACACAACGCGCTGCTCGATCTCGAAGACCTGGAAGAAGAATCACTTGACGCCTTTCGCCGCAAGTACCGGCTGCTGGCAGCCTCCGCCCGGGAAGACCTTGAACGGGGCGACAACGACACCGGGACGCCGGAGGCTTGAGGCTGCAAGACCAGTTCAGCGGGATATCGAGCGATACCGGCACCTGGCGCACGGCGGAGAGCGGCTACTGCACAACATGGCAAACGATCCGTGCGGGCCAGGAGCGCTGCTTCGCGTTGACCGTCCACAAAGACGACTACACATTTGCTTTGGCGGCTGCCGCTTCAATAAAACCCTCTCCCGCCCCCCAGCGCTTCTTCCAGCAGCACCTGCCCGTACATCTGCTCTTTCTGTTCCTTCAGCCACGCTTTCAGGGCTTTGTCGTCGTGAATGGTGCGCAAATCGTCCTTCATGTGGCGCAGGTCGTATTCCAGTGCACCGGCTTCCTGGCGCAGGGATGCTTGCAGGGATTTGGGGTTGACGCCGCCGTAGGGGATGCCGAATTCGTCGCGGGCCATTTCGCGGGCATGGGCAAATTCTTGCTGCAGGCTTTGCACCTGCTCTTGCAGCACGCGGTTGAAGTGGCGCAGCTTGTCTTGGGCCACGGCGCTGACCGACGCCACATCAATTTGCTCGATTTTCAGTTGCAGTTGCAACAAGGCCAGCAGGTCTTTTTTGTCGTTGGCGGCGTTGACTTGCACCATCAAATCGGTCTTGCGCTTGCGCTCGTTTTCGTCGGGCTCGCGGTCGGGGTGCAGGGCGCTGGCCAGTTTGCGGTAGATGTCGCGCAGGGCTTTGCTGGCGTCCACATCGTCTTGCTCCGCTTGCTGTTGTTTGGCCGATTTTTTGGTGGGCCGAGCTTTGCGGTGGGCTTCTTTCTGGGCTTGGCGAGCGTCTTCTTCTTCCTGCATTTTTCGCATGGCGGCGGCCAGCAACTGCTCAGGCGTTTGCAGCTGCGCGGCCTCGTCGGCGTCCAGGCCAAGCGAGCTGGCGGCCATGGCCTGCATGTCGGCAAGCGCTTGGGCGCGGCTGGTGGCCAGGTCTACCTGGCTGTGGCGCTCGTAAATAGCCTGCATGGCGGCGCCCTCAGGGCCTTCCAGCTGGCCCAGGGCCAGGCTGCAAATCATGTGCGCGGCGGTTTGCTGTGCGGTTTTGCTCAGGCCTTTGGGGGTTTGCAGGCGTTCGTCCAGAAAAACGATCATCTTGCGCTGCAAGGCGTCGAACTCGGTTTGCAGGGGCTGCAGGGTTTTGGCGCGCAGCGGGCGGTGGGCGCTGACCAGGGTGGCCATGTCTTGCAAGCCGTTTTGTAGCTTGTCGATCTTGGCCAGCAGCTGGTTGAAGAGCTGCTGCTCGGGGGCGAGTTGCGCAGCCACGATGACCAGGCTGTGTGCCGATGATGCGTCAGGTGGTGCCTCGTCAAACAAGGCGTTTTGGGTAGGGGATTTGGACATGTTTGTATTCAGTGGGGTCAGCCCCAAGCCGCCAGATATTCGTTCCAGTGCGGCTGGTTGGGCGCCAAGTTGCCCAGAGTGGTTTTGGCCAGCTCAATTTCCTGCTCGTATTCAGCCTCGGTGAGCCCGCCGCGCATTTTCTGAAAGCGGCAGTACACCAGCCAGGTGTTCATCACGTCGGTTTCGCAGTACTGGGCAATTTCTTCGGTTTTGCCGTCCAGGAAGGCGCTGTAGACCTGCGAGCCGTCTAGCCCCAACTTGCCGGGAAAGCCGCACAGCTTGGCCATGGCGTCCAGCGGGGCGTTGTTTTTGGGCTGGTACAGGGCCAGCAGGTCCATTAAATCGAGGTGGCGCAGGTGGTAACGGCTGATGAAGTTGTTCCACTTGAAGTCACGGTCATCGTCACCCAAATCCCAGTATTTACTGGCCACCACGCCGTGCATCAAACCGCGGTAATGCAGCACCGGCAAATCAAAGCCGCCACCGTTCCAGCTGACCAGCTGGGGCACATGCTTTTCCACCGTGTTGAAGAAGGTTTGAATGATCTTGCCTTCGCTGTGGCCATCGCGGTCCACAAAACTGTGGATGCGCAGGCCCTCGGCGTTGCGAAACACGGCGCTGATGCACAGCACGCGCTGCAGGTGCAGAGGCAAAAAATCGCCCTGCCCTTTGTCTTTTCGCTCTTGCACCCAGGCGGCGTGCACTTGCGCGTCGGTGAACGCCGGCGGGTCGTGCCGCAGGGCGCGCAGGCCCGCCACGTCAGGGATTGTTTCAATGTCGAAGACGAGTACGGGCCAGCTCATAGTTCACCTTCGGCTGAGTTGTCACACGCGAAACGCATGACAGATGCTATTAATTAAATAGCTGCTTGAGCAGTATTTACAAGGGCTGAAGGCCGATTTCGCTTAAAAAAGACCGTCACTACCGCGCTGGCAGCAGTTTGGCCGGGTCGACCGGTTTGCCTTGCTTGCGAATCTCGAAATGCAGCTTCACACGGTCGGCATCGCTGTTGCCCATCTCGGCAATTTTCTGACCCTTGCGCACGCTCTGGTCTTCTTTGACCAGCAGGGTCTGGTTGTGCGCGTAGGCGGTGAGGTAAGTGTTGTTGTGCTTCAAGATGATGAGGTTGCCGTAGCCGCGCAAACCCGCCCCGGAATACACCACCCGGCCATCGGCGGCCGCAATGACGGGGTCGCCTGCCTTGCCAGCCAGGTCAAGACCCTTGTTTTTGGCTTCGTCAAACCCGGCGATCAAGGCGCCCGAGGTGGGCCACACAAAGGCCAAGTCGTCTTCCGAAGCCGCGGTTGGTGCGGCCACCGGCGCAGCGGGCGCCGCTGTGGGCGTGCCAGATGCAGCGGCAGGGGAAGCGGCAGACGCGGCCGGGCGCGGCGCACTGGCTGGCGCTGCGGTGGTGCTGGGGGGCGGAGGCACGGGTCGCACCACGGCCACGGTTTCGCCTGGCGCAGTGCCCGGCGGCAGTACACGCAGCACCTGGCCGACTTCAATCACGTTGGGGTTTTCAATGTTGTTCCAGCGCACGATGTCGCGCCAGCTTTGCCCGTTGTCCAGGCCCACGCGAATCAGCGTGTCACCGGGTTTGACGGTGTAGTAGCCCGGCTTGCCCGCGTTTTCGGCGCCCGGCAGTGGCTTGAGCGGCTCGGCACCCGTGGTCACGCTGCCGCTGGGAGCCGATGGCGAAGCCGTGGCTACCGGGGGCGGTCGGCCGCCAGTGCTGCGGTCTTCCACGGGGGCGGGCGTCATGGATTTGCTGGCACAGCCTGCAAGGGTTGCGGCGACCAGCAACAATGCCACGGCAAAACCCAATTTCCGAGCTGATTGATTCACGCAGTCCATTGATGTTTTCCCTTTATGCAATGCCGGATTTTAGGGGGACGAAGAGCACCGGCTCCAGCAGGCTGTGCGTGAAACCGTGGGCGGTGCGGTCAATCACCGTCAGGGCTTGGCTTCCTGCCTTGGAAGCGACGGGTGCCACGATGCGCCCACCCACCGCTAACTGATCGCACCAGGCCTGTGGAATCGCGTCGCCACCGGCTGCCGCCACGATGCCCGCATACGGCGCGCCTTTGGGGTAGCCCAGCATGCCGTCGCCCAGCAGCAGGTGCACATTGGCCAGGCGGTGTGGACGCAGTTTGTCGCGTGCTTTGTCGTGCAGGCCGCGCAGGCGCTCGATGCTGTAAACCTCGGCTGCCAGCAGGCTGAGCACCGCGGCCTGGTAGCCACAGCCGGTGCCGATTTCTAAAACGCGCCCCAATGCTTTTTGCCCTGTGTTGGCACCGGCGAAAATGGGCGCCGCCATCAGCAGCTCCAACATGCGGGCCACCACCCCGGGCTTGGAAATCGTTTGCCCCAGGCCGATGGGCAGGCTGGTGTCTTCATAGGCCTGGGCTTGCAGGGCCGTGTCGACAAACGTGTGGCGCTGCACCGTCCCCATGGCGGTCAGCACACGTGGGTCGGTCACCCCCTGCGCGGCCAGCACGGCCACCAAACGGACCAGCAGCGCACGCGAATCGGCAGCAGTGCCCAGTGGCAGACTGAGGTCAGTTTTTAAGTCTTTCAGGCCGACAACCCTTGTAGATACTGCTGAAGCAGCTATATTTTTAGGAGCAATCGCTTTAGATACAGAGAGAACAGGCAGCACCGGGGCAGACGCCTTGACCGGGGTGGGCTTGCCCGACGTCAAGTCGATACGGGCCGGAAAGCTGGGGCGTTGCACCATCGGCTGCACGCTAGGCCAGTGGCGCGAACGCCCGAGCCCGACGCGTCCAGGCGGGCAGGCTTTGGTGCTCGGTCAAGTCCACATGCAGCGGCGTGAGCGCCACATGGCCCAGTGCAGTGGCATGAAAATCAGTGCCGTCCGCGTCGTCTTTCACCGCGCCTGCGCTGCCAATCCAATACATGGTGTCGCCACGCGGGTTGGTCTGGCTGATGACCTGCTCGGCCGCGTGGCGGCGGCCCAGGCGGCACACCTGCAAGGGCTTGAGATCGGCTTGTGGGCGGTTGGGAATGTTCACATTGAGCAGCCAGGCGGCATGGTCGGGCTGTGCGCGGGGTAAGCCTTCGGCGATCAGTTGCCGCACCAATTGGCGCGCCACCTGAGCCGCGTCGTCAATGTGTGCCCAGCCCTTTTCTACCTGTGAAAAAGCAATCGCAGGCACGCCAAACAAATAACCCTCCATGGCCGCGCCCACGGTGCCTGAGTAAATCGTGTCGTCGCCCATGTTGGCACCGTTGTTGATACCACTGACCACCAGGTCGGGCCGGTAGCCCAGCAGCCCGGTCAGTGCAATGTGTACGCAGTCAGCCGGCGTGCCATTCACATAGCGAAAGCCGTTGGCTGCGCGGTGTACATACAGCGGGGAATGCAGGGTGAGCGCGTTGGATTTGGCGCTGTTGTTGTGCTCGGGGGCCACCACTTCCACCTCACCCAGATCTTTCAGCGCCTCATACAGCGCCACCAGGCCGGGTGCCTGGAAACCATCGTCATTGGAAACAAGAATTTTCATGGGGTTACGCGATTGATTTTCCGATTAGATACATGCCTTAAGCCGTCATTCCCGCGCAGGCGGGAATCCAGGGCGCTAAAGGTGGATTCCCGCCTGCGCGGGAATGACGGATTGCAGCTTGCCTTTTCAATTGTAGGCAGCGGTCGCGGCAGGGACATTGCAGGCTTGCGCCCGGCTCCTATCATCCAGCCCACATTTTCTGAAGGAATTCACCATGCACGCTTGGCTCTGCGAAAACCCGACTGGCGTTGACGCGCTTACCTGGAAAGAATTGCCCACACCGCAGCCTGGTAAGGGCGAGGTGTTGCTCGAGATCAAAGCTGCCAGTCTGAATTTTCCCGATCTGCTGATCGTGCAAAACAAGTACCAGATGAAGCCCACCCTGCCCTTTGTGCCAGGCTCGGAGTACGCCGGTGTGGTGCAGGCTGTGGGCGAGGGCGTGAGCCATTTGAAGGTCGGGCAAAACGTGGCCTGCCTGTCAGGCACGGGAGGCTTTGGCACCCACACGCTGGCACCGGCTGCGCTGTGCATGCCGCTGCCCCCTGGTTTTGGGCATGTGGATGCAGCCGCTTTCATCATGATTTATGCCACCTCGCACCACGCGCTGGTGGATCGGGCGCAGCTGAAAGCAGGCGAAACCGTGCTGGTGCTGGGCGCTGCAGGCGGCGTGGGCACGGCGGCCATTCAAATCGCCAAGGCCCTGGGGGCTACGGTGGTTGCAGCGGCCTCTACCGATGAAAAATGCGCGCTGTGCAAGTCCATCGGAGCTGATGTGACCATCAACTACACCGAGCACGGCGTGCCCACTGCATTTCGTGAAGCTGTGAAAGCCGCCACCGGCGGCAAAGGCCCCGACGTGATTTACGACCCGGTGGGCGGCGACTTTGCCGAAAGCGCGTTTCGCTCCATTGCCTGGCGCGGCCGCTACCTGGTGGTGGGCTTTGCCAGCGGCCCCATTCCTGCCCTGCCGTTTAACCTGATGCTGCTCAAGGGTGCGAGCGTGGTGGGCGTGTTCTGGGGCGACTTTGCCAAGCGCGAACCCAAGGCCAACGCCGCCATGATGGGCGAGTTGGCTCAGTGGTACGGCAACGGCAAGATCAAGCCCGTGATTGACCGCACCATGCCCATGGCGCAACTCAAAGCCGCCTACGCCCACATGGGCTCGCGCGGCGTGATGGGCAAGCTGGTGATGGTCAACTGATACCTGTTTGAAAGAATCAGCCCGCTATAATGCGCGGCTCTGCGGTGGCTGTAGCTCAGTTGGTAGAGTCCCAGATTGTGATTCTGGTTGTCGTGGGTTCGAGCCCCATCAGTCACCCCATCTAAATAAGGTCCCATTGCTGCCATGCCGGTAGCAGTGGGTTTTTTTTTGCTGTCGCGGCCCCGCCATTCATCACGTTTACCGGCCCTTGACTTGACGACCCAGCGCGCTGAGCACTACATTACTAACCAATCAGTCATTAACCGCATGCCACCGCTTTCCCGTCTGTTATCCATCACGAAGTCCGAAGACGCTCCCCGGCGCGAGCGGCGCAAGGAGGCGCGGCCGGGTGAGTTGCTGGATGCGGCGCTGGATCTGTTCGTTGAAAAGGGTTTTGCCGCCACCCGAGCCGAAGAAGTGGCAGCCCGCGCAGGCGTGTCAAAAGGCACTTTGTTTTTGTACTTCCCCAGCAAAGAAGAGCTGTTCAAAGCGGTGGTGCGCGAAAGCATTTCAGGCCGGTTCAATGAATGGAACGCGGAATTTGAAACCTTTGAAGGCAACACCGCCGACATGCTGCGCTACTGCATGAATACCTGGTGGGAACGCATTGGCGCCACCAAGGCATCGGGCATTACCAAGCTGATGATGAGCGAAGCCGGCAATTTTCCGGAGCTCGCCGCTTTTTATCAGCAGGAAGTGATGACGCCCGCGCACCAACTAATTGGCCGCGTGTTGCAGCGCGGGGCGGATCGCGGGGAATTTCGCCAGATGGACTGGACCTACACCATCTTCAGCGTCATTGCGCCGCTGACATTTTTGGTCATGTGGAAGCATTCACTGGGGGCTTGCCAACCTGCGGGCATGCCGGCCCTCGTGCCCGAGCAGTACATTGCCAATCAGGTGGATTTGTTGTTGCATGGTTTGTGCGTTAGGCAACCAGGTGAAAGTTTAAAAACATGAATCAACGCGTAGTTTGGCGGGTCGTCGCTGCTTTGGTGGTTGTCGCGGTAACAGGTCTACTTGTGCAGCGTGTGGTGTTGCCACGCATGGCCAAGTCGCAAACGCCGGTGGTCAAAGCCCAAACCGTGGTGGAGTTGGCCGCGTCCGATGTGCTGCAAGCCAAAGTGCGCGATCTGGCTCAAGGTTTGCCGCTGTCGGGCTCGCTGAAAGCGGCCAATTCGGCGGTGGTGAAGGCCCGTGTGGCGGGCGAGCTGCAAGGTTTGACCTTGCGCGAAGGCGACGCGGTGAAGGCCGGGCAAGTCATTGCCCGTATCGACCCGGCAGATTCGCAAGCCAGGCTAACCCAGGCCCAGCAACAAGCGGATTCAGCCAAAACCCAAATCGATACCGCCCAACGCCAATGGGACAACAACAAGGCGCTGGTAGACCAGGGCTTCATCTCCAAAACTGCGCTCGACACCTCGCAAAACAACCTGAGCGCGGCGCAGGCCAACCACCGGGCGGCGTTGGCCGCGGTAGACCTGGCGCGCAAAGGCATGCAGGACACCGTGCTGCGCGCACCCATTTCGGGCGTGGTGGCTGCGCGCCTGGCACAACCGGGCGAGCGCGTCGGTGTGGACGCGCGCATCGTTGAAATCGTGGACTTGAGCCAGCTGGAACTGGAGGCGGCCTTGAGCGCAGCGGACTCGGTAGGCGTTCGGGTGGGCCAAGCCGCCAGCCTGCAAATAGAAGGCAGCAGCCGTGCGGTTTCGGCTCGCGTGGCGCGTATCAATCCGAGCGCGCAAGCGGGCAGCCGCAGCGTGTTGATCTACCTGACGATGGACGACAGCACAGGCCTGCGCCAGGGCCTGTTCGCCCAGGGCACGCTCGGTACGGCGCAGCTCTCCGGTGTAGCCGTGCCAATCTCTGCCGTGCGCACCGACAAGCCGCAGGTGTACGTGCAGACGGTCGAAAACAATATGGTTGCCCATAAAAACGTGGAACTGGGCGCACGCGGAACCGACGGGAAAGACACCAGCGGCGAGACCTGGGTGGCGGTGAAGGGTCTGAACGCTGATGCAGTGGTGATTCAGGGCAGCGTGGGCACGTTGCGCGAAGGAACTGCTATCAAATTTACAGCGCCTGCAGCAGCATCGACAAGGGCTGAGCCCGTAAAGGTACCCTGATGTGGTTCACGCGAGTCAGTCTCCAGAATCCAGTTTTTGCCACCATGATGATGGTGGCCCTGGTGGTGTTGGGCCTGTTTTCCTACCAACGCTTAAAGGTCGACCAGTTCCCCAACATCGACTTTCCGGTGGTCGTGGTCACCGCCGACTACCCCGGTGCTTCGCCTGAGATTGTCGAAAGCGAAGTCACCAAGAAGATTGAAGAAGGCGTCAATTCCATTGCAGGCATCGACTCGCTGACCTCGCGCAGCTACGAGGGCCAGGCTGTGGTCATCATCAGCTTTCAGCTGTCAATTGACGGACGCAAAGCGGCGGAAGACGTGCGCGAAAAAGTGGCCGCGCTGCGGCCCACGCTGCGCACCGAGGTCAAAGAACCGCGCGTGCTGCGCTTTGACCCGGCCAGCCGCGCGATCTGGTCTTTGGCCGTTTTGCCAGATCCTGCCAAAGGCAAAGCACTAACCGCTGTCGAGCTGACCAACTGGGCCGATCAAACACTTAAAAAGCGTCTGGAAAACGTACGCGGCGTCGGCTCGGTGGCGCTGGTGGGTGCCACCAAGCGCGAGATCAACATCTACCTGAATCCTCAGGCCATGGAGTCGCTGGGCATCACCGCAGACCAGGTGACCAGCGCGGTACGCAACGAAAACCAGGACTTGCCGGTGGGCGCGATTCGCTCGCTCAAACAAGAACGCGTGGTGCAGATCGATGCCCGCATGAAAAGACCAGAAGACTTTGGGCAAATCATCGTGGCGCGCAAGGCCATGGGTGCCACCGGTGCGACGGGCGCCATCACGCTCAACCAGATTGCCCGCATCTCTGACGGTGCGCAGGAAGCCGAAAGCCTGGCGCTGTACAACGGCCAGCGCACCCTCGTGCTCACGGTGCAAAAAGCGCAAGACGAAAACACCATTGAGGTGGTAGATAACCTGCGCAAGACCATCACAGCCCTGGAAGCCGAGCTGCCACCGGGCTTGCGGCTGGAGCCGATTGCCGACGCCTCACGGCCCATTCGGGTGGCAGTGGACAACGTGCGCCGCACCTTGATTGAAGGCGCGCTGCTCACCGTACTGATCGTGTTCTTGTTCCTGAACTCCTGGCGCTCCACGGTGATTACCGGTTTGACCTTGCCGATCTCCATCATCGGCACGTTTTTGTTCATGAACATCTTTGGTTTCACCATCAACAACATCACCCTGATGGCTTTAAGTCTGTGCGTGGGCTTGCTGATTGACGACGCCATCGTGGTGCGAGAGAACATCGTGCGCCACATACAAATGGGCAAAACGCCTTTTCAGGCCGCGCTGGACGGCACGCAGGAAATTGGTCTGGCGGTGATGGCCACCACCTTGTCCATCGTGGCGGTGTTTTTGCCGATTGGTTTCATGGGCGGCATCATTGGCAAGTTTTTCCACGAGTTCGGCATCACCATCGTGGCGGCTGTGTTGATCTCGATGTTTGTCAGCTTCACGCTGGACCCGATGCTCTCCAGCATCTGGCACGACCCCGCCATTGATGCCCACGGCAAGCCGCGCGAACACAGAACTTTTTACGACAAAACCATTGGCCGTGTGACGGACTGGTTTGACGATGCCACCGAGTCGTTGGCGCGCGGCTACCAGCGCATCTTGCGGTGGTCGCTGGTTCACAAGCTGGCGACGCTGGGTATTGCGCTGGCGATATTTGTGGGCAGCGTCTTCATGGTGCCCCTGCTGGGTACCGAGTTTGTGCCCAAGGCTGATTTTTCGGAAACGAACATCAGCTTCTACACACCCGTGGGCTCGTCTCTGGAGGTGACCGAAGCCAAGGCCAGGCAGGTCGAAGCCATCGTGCGCGAGATGCCTGAGGTGCGCTACACGTTGGCCACCATCAACAGTGGCAATGCGCAGGGCAAAATTTATGCGTCGGTGTATGTGCGTCTGGTAGACCGCAAACAGCGCAGCCGCAATGTCGACCAACTATCGGGCGACTTGCGCGAACGTTTGCTCAAGGTCGCCGGCATTAGCATCACCCATGTGGGCCTGACAGATGCCGTAGGTGGCAACAAGCAGGTGGAGTTCTCGCTGCAAGGGCCCAACCAGCAAGAACTGGAGCGCCTGGCACGCATAGTGATGGAGCGCATCCGGGATGTTCCCGGTCTGGTCGATCTGGACTCCAGCGTCAAGCCCAACAAGCCCGTAATTGATGTGAACATCAAGCGCGAAGCCGCGAGTGACCTGGGCCTGACAGTCGCCCAAATTGCCAACCCGCTGCGCACCCTGGTGGCCGGCCAGACCGTGGGCAACTGGCGCGCGCCGGATGACCAGACCTACGACGTGAACGTGCGCCTGGCACCCGGCGCCCGCAACGCACCGCAAGACCTGGAGCGCCTGCCGTTTACGGTTGGCCAGAACGCCGATGGCAGTCCGCGCATCGTGCGCTTGAACCAGGTGGCGACCATCAGCGACGGTGTCGGGCCCAACCAGATCAACCGGCGTGATTTAACGCGCGAGGTCGCCATTAACGCCAACGTGTACGAGCGCGCGGCGGGCGAGGTGTCGGCAGACATTCGCAAGGTGCTGGACAGCATCAGCTTCCCGCCGGGCTACCGCTACCAGTTTGGCGGCTCCACCAAAAACATGCAGGAATCGTTTGGCTACGCCATCTCGGCGCTGGTGCTGGCCATCGTGTTCATCTACATGATTCTGGCCAGCCAATTCAAGAGCTTTTTGCAACCGCTGGCGCTGATGACCGCCCTGCCCTTGACATTGATCGGCGTCGTACTGGCCTTGTTGCTGTTCCGCTCCACGCTGTCGATGTTTTCGGTGATTGGGGTCGTGATGCTGATGGGACTGGTGACCAAGAACGCGATTTTGCTGGTGGACTTTGCGATTCGTGCAAGGGAGGACGGCGTGGAGCGCACCGAGGCCCTGTTGCTGGCCGCCAAAGTGCGCCTGCGCCCAATTTTGATGACCACCCTGGCGATGATTTTTGGCATGGTGCCGCTGGCCTTTGCACTGACCGAGGGCTCTGAGCAGCGCGCGCCCATGGGGCAGGCGGTGATTGGCGGCGTGATCACCTCCTCTCTGCTGACCCTCGTGGTGGTGCCGGTGGTCTACTGCTACATGGACGATCTGGCGCAGTGGTTCCAACGACTCTTCGGCTCCAAAGCGCCGCCTAAAATTTCGGCCTCTTCCGTCACTTCCGCTGCAAGCACAACGCCATGAACATCGAACAAAACCGCTTCAACATGATCGAGCAACAAATCCGCACCTGGGAGGTGCTGGACGCGGCAGTGCTGCACCTGCTGAACGTGGTCAAGCGCGAAGAATTTGTGCCTGACGCGCATCAGGCTTTGGCGTTTGTGGATATGGAAATTCCCTTGGCCGAGGGTGGCGAACGCGCCGTTGCGCAGGGCAAATGCATGCTGGCCCCCAAAGTCGAAGCGCGACTGCTGCAAGACCTGAAGCTACAAAAAAATGAGCGCGTGCTGGAGATTGGCACGGGCTCGGGCTACATGGCCGCACTGCTGGCGCACAGCGCAGCGCACGTGGTCACCCTGGAAATTGACGCTGACCTGGCTCGCCTGGCTCGGGCCAACTTGCAGCGCGCGGGCATCAGCAATGTGGAGGTTCGCCATGCCGATGGGGCCAAAGACAAGATTTCGGGCGGCCCATTCGACGTGATTCTGCTCAGCGGCTCAGTGGCGCAAGTGCCACCCGCGCTGCTGGCCTTGCTCAAGCCGGGTGGTCGGCTGGCCGCCATCGTGGGTGACGAGCCCATGATGCGTGCCACGTTTGTCACCCACAGCACCAGCGGCAACACCTCGGTGCAGCCGTGGGACACGCTGACGGCACGCTTGCTGCATTTTCCTGAACCCTCGCGTTTCAGCTTCTAACCACCAACATGATTGCTCAAGTTCGTCCTGCTGACTTTATGGCCTGGGTGGCATCGCTTCCCACAGCACCGGTGGTGCTGGATGTGCGCGAACCTTGGGAGCTGCAAACCGCTCGCATCGAGCCAGACGGTGCGACGGTGGTGTCGATTCCCATGCGCGAAATTCCCACCCGGCTGAGCGAGCTCAAGCTGGACCAACCCGTGGCTTGCCTGTGTCACCACGGTGTGCGCAGCTTGCAGGTAGCGCATTTTCTGGCTCATAACGGTTTTGAACAGGTTACCAATATTGCGGGTGGCATTGACGCCTGGTCACACGAGCTGGACGCCAGCGTGCCCACGTATTGACTACCCGTTTCGCGAACCCTCACGCACTTTCAACAGGACTGCCATGAACCGACGTCTCTACCTTCCCGCTTGCATTGCTCTGGCTTTTGCCGCACCGGCGCAAGCGCAAAACCTGCTCGAGCTGTACGACCTGGCGCGCGGGTTTGACGCCACTTACCAATCGGCCAAGTCGCAGTACGACGCCAATTTGTTTCGCGCCGAGCAGGCCCGCGCAGGGTTGCTGCCATCAGCCGCTTTGTCAGCGGGTGCCAGCCTCGCCCGCTCAGAAACCAGCAGCCCCGACAGTGGCCGCACCAGCAACAACCAGAGCGTGTCGGTCAGCGGCTCGCAGCCCTTGTATCGCCCGGCCAACAAAGCCACCGCAAGCCAAGGCAAACGTCAGGCCGAGCTGGCCACACAACAACTCACCGCCGCCGCGCAAGACTTGGTGATTCGCGTCAGCCAGGCTTACTTTGACGTGCTCGCTGCGCAAGACAGCCTGGTGTTTGTACAAGCCCAAAAAACGGCGGTGGCCGAGCAACTGGCTTCGGCCAAACGCAACTTTGAAGTGGGCACCTCCACCATCACCGACAGCCGCGAAGCGCAAGCCCGCTTCGACTTGGTGGTGGCGCAGGAGATTGCTGCCGATAACGACCTGCGCGTCAAACGCCTGGCGCTGGACACCCTGGTCGGCAAGCCGGACACCCAGCCCAAACCGCTGGCGCTGCCCGTTTCGTTGCCGCCCGTCGTGCCCGCAGAAGTGGGCGCCTGGCTGGTACAAGCCGAAGACGCCTCCCCGTCCATCCGCTCGGCCCGCCTCAACCTGGAAGTGGCCAAGCTGGAGACCGACAAAGCCAAAGCCGGTGAGTTGCCCACGGTAGACGCGGTCGGCAGCCTGGGCCTTTCGCGCAGTCCCGCCACGCTGGTGCCCAATAGTTACTCACGCAACACCAGCGCCAGCGTGGGCGTGAACCTGAACTGGCCGCTGTTCACCGGCTACGCCGTGCAAAACCGCATCAAGGAAACCCTGTCACTGGAAGAAAAGGCCCTGTCCGACCTGGAAGTCGCCCGCCGCGCCGTTGCGCAAGCCACCCGCACGGCATTCTTTGGTGTGGTCTCGGGTAACGGCCAGGTCAAAGCCCTGGAAGCCTCCGAGCAATCAAGTCAACTGGCGCTGGACGCCAACAAACTCGGCTACCAGGTGGGCGTACGCATCAACATTGACGTGCTGAACAGCCAAAGCCAGCTGTTTCAGACAAAGCGCGACCTGGCCCAGGCGCGCTACAACGTGCTGCTAGGCAATTTGCGTTTGCGCCAGGCGAATGGGACGCTGGTGGCGGATGATTTGAAGGCGATTAACGCGTTGTTGGCGAGGTAACGCCGCTTTTATTTGCTACTGAATCGATAGCTACTTGAGTAGGTAATACCTGGGAAAAAGCGGGAATTTCCTTCTTTCACACAAACGGCGATGCACACCTTGCGCGGTTGATGTAGTAACATTTCTACATTTCACCTCAAGGAGCACAAACATGATCACCACCCTGTCCAGCCGAGCGTTTAACCAGGATGCCAGCGGTGCCAAAAAAGCGGCCTTGGATGGGCCGGTATTCATTACCGACCGGGGCCGTCCGGCCCATGTGTTGTTGAACATCGATGACTACCGCAAACTGGTCGGCGGGCGAACAAAAATTGCCGACTTGTTGGCGATGCCTCAGGGTTTGGACGCTGACTTGGCTATTCCACCCATGCGGGACCTGGCGCAGGCCGCTCAGCTGTGATGTGGCTGCTCGATACCAATGTGGTCTCCGAGTTGCGCAAAGTCCGACTGGGAAGGGCCGATGTACGGGTCGCGGCATGGGCTGACTCTGTTGATGCGACCAGTTTGTACGTGTCGGCCATCACCATCCAGGAGCTGGAAATAGGTGTTTTGCTCAGCGAACGGCGGGACCCGCCCCAAGGTGCCATGTTTCGCATGTGGTTGAACCATTCGGTTTTACCGGCGTTTGCAGAGCGCATCCTGCCAGTAGATGTTGCAGTGGCGCTGCGCTCTGCAAGCCTGCATGTGCCCGACCCACGTCCCATCCGGGACGGCTTGATTGCCGCCACCGCCCTGGTGCACAGTCTGACGGTGGTGACCCGCAACACCGCCGACTTCGAGCCCTGCGGCGTTGCCCTGCTCAACCCCTGGAACTGATCTTCACACCTGTGGATTGATGAGGGCCAGCAAGGCTGCCACCGTGCGGCTGGCCGCGCCCCGGTGTGCAGTGGTGAATGGCTGCGCGGCCTGGGCGAACTGCGTCGGTGAATCTGCGACAAGCGCCAGCGCCGTATCGACGCCTTGGGCCATATCAACGACCCGCTGCGCGGCACCGGCTTGTTCAGCCAGCTGGGCGGCTTCATCAAAATTAAACGTGTGCGGCCCCATGACCACCGGGCAGTCGCAAGCCGCCGCTTCAATCAGGTTCTGCCCGCCCAGCGGGGCGAAGCTGCCGCCCAGCAAAGCTGCGTGCGACAGCGCGTAGTACAAGGGCATTTCGCCGAGCGTGTCGCCCAGCCAGATGGTGGGGATGTGGGATGGCGGGGGGCCGCTGTCGGGCCACTGGCTGCGGCGGCTGACTGCAAAACCGTGTGATTCGATGAGTGCTGCCACTTCGGCCACGCGCTGCGGGTGGCGGGGGACGATGAGCCACTGGATAGGCGGCGGGTTAATTGCTATTGAATCAATAGCTGCTTGAGCAGTACTTACAAGGGCTAGTGGCCGATTTGGCTTTAAAAGTGCCAAAAGCATCGCTTCTTCGCCCTCCCGCGAGCTGGCCAGCATGAGCACGGGCGGCTGACCACCCGCCTGCCGCTGGGCCCGCCAGGCGCGGCCCTGCGCGAGCTGCGCCGGGTTGGGCGTGGCGTCGAATTTCAGGTTGCCAAACACGCCTTGCACCGGCGCGCCGAGCATGCGCAGACGCTGCGCGTCAGCCTCGGTTTGCGCCCACACCGCTGTGAGGGCGCGGTACGCGGGGCGGGCCAGCCAGGCCAGGCGCTGGGCCTGGCGCAGCGATTTGTCGCTCAGGCGGGCGTTGGCCAGCACCAGCGGCACGCCGCGCTGATGACAGGCACGCACCAGGTTGGGCCAGACCTCGGTTTCCATCAGCACGCCGATGCGCGGCTGGAAGTGGGCCAGGAAGCGGTTGACTGCGCCCGGCGTGTCCCACGGTAGCCAGGCTTGCTGGTCGCCGGGTTGCAGCAACGTGGCACCTTCTGCGCGGCCGGTGGCGGTACCGTGGGTCAGCAGCAGGCGCAGGTTGGGGTTTTGCTTTCGCAGGGCTGCAATCAGGACGGCGGCAGCACGCGTTTCGCCTAGTGAGACGGCGTGTAGCCACAGTGGCTCTTCCTTTGGGGGGGTGCCCGCTCGTGCCCCCACCCCTGCCCTCCCCCGGGAGGGGAGGGAGTTGGCATCGGAGTCGCTGTCGTAGTAGCCGAATCGCTCAGGAACGGCGTGCGCGTAGCCGGGCTCGGCAACGGCACGGCGGGCCAGTTTTCGTTTCAAAAAGGGCTGGGCCAGCCACAGGGCCAGGGAGTAAACGTGGCGAATCATGTGGCGCGGCAGCCCTCACCCTAGCCCTCTCCCGCACGCGGGAGAGGGGACAAGGCAGCGCCTCCCGACGGGCTAGGCGCCGTGCCCGTAAAATCCCGGCTCCCATCCTCCCCTTATGCCCGCCATCTCCTTCCAGTCGGTCACCAAGACCTACGCCGCCAGCCGCGGCTCCAATAAAGCCCCCTTGAAAGCCCTCGACGATGTCAGCTTCGACATCCAGGAGGG